>CAWDQT010000030.1:0-117359 GCA_963804535.1 uncultured Acidobacteriota bacterium | reverse complement strand
GCGCCTTGGAGGATTTTCTCGCCGGGATCCCCGACAGCTCGGGCGGCGGCGGAACCGTACTCAATGGCAACCCGCTTCGCCACCTGAGGCAGGAGGATTACTCCGGTTTCTTTGAGGACAGTTGGCATCTACTGCCGCATGTGACCCTGAACTACGGCCTGCGGTATGAATACTTTACGGTTATGCGAGATGCCAATAATTTGATTGGCAACTGGGATCCGACCGTGGGCTTCGAGCAGGTTGGGGTGAACGTCAACTCGGCTTACAACGGTTATCACAAGGACTTCTCTCCGCGACTTGGGGTAGCCTGGGATGTCGGCGGAAAGGGAAAGACCGTGGTGCGGGCTGGCGGAGGCGTCTATTACGTAGACCTGGTTGCCGCCGCGCTGGTGGATCAAACTCAAATTCCAGGCAAATCTTCGGGCCTCACTGCGATTCCCACGGCCTACAGCACCGGGGCCAATGGGACGGCAGCGCCGCTTAACCCTCTGACAAGCGGTGGAATTGGAACAGCTTCTCTTAGTCTTTCGGGGCCGGTTCCGCTCTCAACTGGTCTACGGCCGGTCCAATCTTTCCTGCAGGCCAAATCGGTTCGTCGTCCGGGTTTTCATGCGGCGATGGACTCAAGGTCGCTGGCGTCAAGCACCCGAGCCCATGCAACGTCACCGCCATCGCCAGGAATGTCGTTCCGCCCCGGGTGGAGACTTGGACCCTGGGCATTCAGCGCACGCTAACCAACAACTTTACGTTGGAAGTGAACTATATCGGCGATCACAGCAACAATCTGATCGGTGTTCAGGACATCAATGCCATCGATCCGGCAAACCCGCTGGAAAACGTGGTCGGAACGAAACCTTGCAAGACTGCTATTCATGACGAATGCATCACACACCGCCCGTATTACGCCCAGTTTCCTTACCTGCAGTTATATAAACTGGCTGTCGAACATTGACCGGTCCAGTTACAACGCGCTGCAAACAACATTCACCGGGCGCGCTTATCACGGGCTCAGCTTTTTGGGCGCTTACACCTATAGCCATTCCCTGGACGACTACTCCACAGCTCGCGGCATCCATACTCCGATGAACAATCTGCAGCCGAATCTAGACTATGGCAATTCGGATTTCGACCAGCGGCATCACTTCTCTTTCACGCTGAATTATGCCATTCCCGGAAGAAAAGGGTACGGCCAGATGCTCGAGGGATGGGTGGTTAACTCGGCCGTGTTGATCCAGAGCGGGTTGCCGTGGTATCCGGTCGATACCAGTGACATCAGCAAATCTGGAGACAAGAAGTCGGACCGGTGGGACTTCTTTGGAAATCCGAGCGATTTCACCGCGGGTAAAAACCCGATTCCTTTCTATGCCGGCGGTAGCGCCAATATGCCTGCTATGTGCACGCAAGAGGCTACGGCGATCGGAGATCTAGCTAATTTGGGGACGTTCGGTTGTTTTGCGCAGGGCAATTCGGTGCTTTATCGCGCCGCCAACCGGCACGTATGGAACCGCCGGGCGGAATATCTTCCGCGACGATGGCTTCCGCGACTGGGATTTTTCCTTGTTCAAGAACTTTACGGTAAAAGAAAGGCTTACGGCTCAGTTCCGCGTGGAAGTCTTCAACATCCTGAATCACTCGATTCTGGCGAATCCGGGCAGCGGCAATCTTAAGTTAGGGAGTATCGGCGATTCAGCCACAACGCCCGACAGCGCTGGACAGAACCCGTTGCTCGGAACCGGAGGCGCCCGCGAGATGCAGTTGGGTCTGAAGCTTCTTTTCTAGAGGATCTTGGGAAGTTTCCGCGATCTGAGCTGGGTAGTAGCGGCCGATGGCGCAACCGTCAGGAAGCGCCATCGGAACGCATGGCGCATTTCGGTTGTGCCGGCTTCAAGTCAGGTTGTCTTTGGATACGGAAGTTGACCGCCGCTTCGTCTTCAAAAGAATGGCCGAGGCAGACGCGCTAGCAAAGCTTCCTGTGATGCGCTCTTTAGCTTCGGCAATCTGAATGTGGCAAAGAGCCAAGGCCAAAGCGTCTGCCGCATCCACCGGTTCGGGCGTCTCTGTCATGCTCAGCAACGCACGGACCATCTGTTGCACTTGTTCTTTTCCCGCATGGCCGTAGCCCGCGACTGTTGCCTTGACTTCTCGCGGAGAATAACTGAAGGCCGGAATCCCAGCCTGCGCTGCGGCGAGAAGAACCACGCCACGAACTTCCGCAAGACGCAAAGCCGCCTTTACATTGAGTGCGGCGAATACCGATTCGAGCGCCACGGCCCGAGGCTGAAATTCCTGAATTAATTCGCTGATCTCACGATGGATACGGCACAAATGGGTATTCGACGCAACGGAGAGCCGGTTGGAAGGCCGCACTGCGCCCAGGCGTAGCATTCGGCAGCGATTCCCTTCCCGTTCCACGACGCCGAAGCCGGTCGCACCAGCAGCGGCCGGGTCGATTCCCAATACGCAATATGGCTCGGCATTCACGCGAGTGAGGAGTAGCCACAGAGTTTATGGCAGCGGGGGAAGTCTGGCTAGAATTTTCTATCGCGCCGGGGCTAAAGCTCAATACTGGGGGGTACGGCTAGCCGGCCATCACGGCCATCTCTTTTTCGTCGATGTCGAAGTTAGCGAATACGTGTTGTACGTCGTCGTGCTCTTCGAGCGCTTCCACGAGCTTGAGCATTTGCTGCGCCGCCGGACCGGTAAGCTTAATATAATTCTGCGGAACCCAGGCGATTTCCGCTGATTCGGCCTTAACGCCCGCTTTCGTCAGAGCCTCGCGCACAGCCTCGAATGCTTCGGGAGGGGTGAGTACTTCCCACGCGGAGCCGTCGTCCCGCAGGTCCTCCGCCCCGGCGTCGAGAACGATCGACAGCATTTTGTCTTCGCCGGCCTGTTCCTTCGAAACTACGATCTGGCCTTTGCGGCTGAACATCCAGCCGACGGCGCCCGTCTCCGCCAAATTCCCGCCGTGGCGGCTCATCATGTGCCGAATTTCGCTGACTACGCGATTCCGATTGGTCGTGACCACCTGCAAAATCATTCCCACTCCGCCCGGACCGTAGCCCTCAAAATTCACTTCTTCATACTGCTCCCCTTCGAGCTGGCCCGTCCCGCGCTGTAGTGCTCGCTCGATATTTTCGTTGGGCATGTTCTCGTTCTTAGCCGCCAAAATCGCCGTGCGCAACCTCGGATTCGAGTCGGGATCCCCACCGCCGACGCGGGCGGCAATAGTGATTTCGCGGATCAGCTTGGTAAAGATGCGTCCACGTTTGGCGTCGGTAGCCGCCTTCTTGTGCTTGATCGTTGCCCACTTGGAATGCCCAGACATATCGTGCCTCGCATTGAGTCTAGAGAAGTTACCGCACTTACGGCCTTCGGGAAATGATTTTAGAGACCGCCGAACCTACTCTTGCTTCGCTAGTCTAGCATACCTATGGCCCGCTGCATCAGCCCGAGTCCCGTATTAGTAGAGATCCTGCTTGGGCTTGGGCAGAAGGCGCAAACGGCAATGGCGGATTCGCTGTAAGCAACAACGTGCCACTGGATTTTGTATAGATGGGATGCAAAAATCGGTTTTCGAGGTTCTTACGCGATGAGCTCCTGCAGCGCACCCGGTTGCAAAATGTCGGTGCCGGCGGCCCTGGAAAACGAAAAACTCTGCATTTTGCACTTTACTATGGAAATCGAGCGGCGCTGTGCGGAGATGCGTCGTGAGACAGCGATTGGCCGCACGGCTCGCGATCGCCAAGTGGAAATTATCACCTACATCGGAGGGCGAGGGGAGCTATTGGCTCGCACTGCAACCAGCGGACTCCACCTTCCAGACGAATTGAAGGCGCGCATTCTCAATACTTTCCTTACACTCATGAACCTGCGCGAAAATCTCGATCGCGCTGCCCTCCGGCATCCCATCGGCCGCACCGAAAGCCGCTGAATTTTCCTCTAAACAGGTGACCTTCAGTCTCTGCCGGTTGCTGCTCACGCCCCTACGTAACGCGCGTATATTGAGCGCGCTACGGACGGATCGCGCGTGCCTTTTATAATCGCGCGGCCGTCCGCAAATACGGTTAATTCGTATGGCGGCACTTCCAAACGCAGCAGAAAATCGTTCTGCCGTACCTGGCTGCCTGCCGCCCCCAGATTTCGTCCCAGCGCAGTCAAATCCAGGCGGCGCCGGCGTTCGTGAATTTGCACGGAATCGCGTCCGCACATTGTAAGGCGCGGCTGTGCTTCTCCTTCAAGGTAAGAGAATCGACGCTCGCCGCAGGCGCGACAGTCTTCGCGCCGCGGTACTCGGAGCGATTGAAAACGCGCGGTCCAGACGTCGAGCGCAATAAGTCGTGCGTCCCGCGCTTCCGACTTCCCGACCAATATTTTGATTGCAAGGGCGGCTTCCATCGAAGCAATGGCGCCTGCTGCGGGGCCCAGTACGCCCACCGTATCGCAGGTAGGCTCATTCGCTCGCCTGGTAGCGCCATCCTCATTGGCATCACCATCTTCAATTAGGCACGCCAGGCAGGCACTCTCTCCAGGATGGATCGGCATAGTCAAACCATGGCTTGAGACGACGGCTGCATAAATCCAGGGCACGGATTTCTTCACCGCAAAGTCATTGATCAGGAGACGCGTTTCGAAATTGTCGGTGCCATCCAGCAGCACCGCCGAATCGCGCAGAAGCTCTTCCGCATTGCCCGGAGTGAGATCTCCGACCACGCCCTGCACTTCCACATCCGAATTAATCGAGCGGAGCCGGCGCTCGGCGGCCACTGCCTTGGGCAGCAACTCCTGCGCGTCGGCCTCTTCGAAAAGCGTTTGCCGTTGCAGGTTAGAGGGCTCCACGAAATCGCGATCGATGATTCGAAGCCGGCCGATGCCCGCTCGGACGAGTAGACTTGCAAGAGCCGACCCTAACGCCCCGCACCCAACAATGGCTGCGGAAGCATGGCGCAGGCGCTCTTGTCCTTCCTGGCCGATCGGCCCGAAGAGGATTTGCCGGGAGTAGCGTTCGCGAAGTCGGGCGTCCATATTTGTGAGTTTGCGCGTTCCTCTTGGCAACCTCGTCCAGGGTCCTTTACGTCATCATAATAGCGCCGATTTTTCGCCGCCGCCTCTAAGCACGTTATTGTGCGGAAGTTTCTGACAGGCAAGGCGCTTGTGCTAACCTTTGCTCTTATAGTGGCGAATGATTCCGAATCGTCCGTGGGCGGTTCTCTTCTTGCTCGTTGGTATCGGGCTGCACTGGGCTGCCGCTGGTGTGGCCCAGGCGCAAACAACGCCAGCGCAGGTCGAAGGCCGTCAGGTTACTGCCATTCGAATTGTGGACCAGTCCGGCGAAGTTCTAGACGAAAACGTTAGCGGTCTTCCACTTCGCCCAAACCAGCCTTTTACGCTCGACGCCGAACGCGAAAGCCTGCGTCAGCTCTACCGCACCGGCCGATATGCGGACATCCAAGCCCAAGTCGCGAACGAGCCCGGGGGTTTGCGGGTGGACTTTGTTGTCCGGCGAAATTACTTCATCAACGTTGTCAAAGTTAACGGACTTCACGAGCCTCCCAGCGATTCCGTGGCAGTCTCCTCCATGCGCCTGGGGCTCGGTGAGCCTTTCCGTGAATCCGACATGCCTGCTGCATTGGACCGCTTGAAAAGTACCCTGGAAGACGAGGGCTTGTATCAGGCAAAAATCACGTACCATCTCGTTCCGCATCCGCAGACCCAGCAAATGGACATTATCGTCGATGTTGTGCCGGGCATGCGCGCGTCGGTCGGCATGATCAATCTGATCAACCAATCACCTTTCTCTGACTTGGAGATTCGAGAGCGTCTGAAACTCAAGCCCAAAACAAAAGTTACATCAGAAGCGCTCGAACGCGGCATTGAAAACAGCCGCAAATGGCTGATTGCGCGCGGGTACCTGGGTGCACGAGTTTCGCTCGTACGCGGAACGTATGAACCCGATACAAACCAGGTCGCGCTTCAGGCATCGGTTTTGGCGCAGCTCCAAGTCCGTGTACAAGTGCTTGGGGCCAAGATTTCCGACAGCACGTTGCGCTCGCTGCTCCCCATCTATGAGGAAGGCGCGGTCGACGAAGATCTGCTGCAGGAGGGACGCCGCAATTTGCGGGACTATCTACAACGGCAGGGTTATTTCGACACAGCAGTCGATTATGCCACGTCAGAAGATCCAGCCGAAGGCCAGCAAGTCAACACGGAAGTAATCACCTATCGCGCCGAATTGGGTTCGCACCACCGGCTGGTGGGAGTAGGCTTTTCGGGGAATCACTACTTCCCCGATGATTTGCTTCGAAGTCGCATCCGAATTCAACCCGCCGCTTTTGCTTCTCCAGGACGCTTCAGTTCCGGACAGCTAGCCAATGACGTGGCGTCGCTTATCGAGCTTTATCAATCCAACGGTTTTCGCGATGTAAAGGTGAACAGCGATTTGATGGACAATTACAAAGGTCACACCGGCGATCTCTTCGTTACGTTTCGCATTCAGGAGGGCTTGCAGACTCGTATCGCCAATCTCACGCTCCAAGGCAACCACGAGCTGAGCAATGACGAGCTTTCGCGCGTGATTGGGTCCACGGCTGGCCAGCCTTTTTCCGATCTCAACGTCGCCAGCGATCGTGACAACGTGCTGGCCCTCTATTACGACCAGGGCTTTCCAAATGCCCAATTTCATGCCACCGTCGATAATCTGCCCGCCCAACCCGGAGAGGGACCACGGGTGAATCTCACGTATCAAATTGAAGAGGGTCAGCAAATTCGTGTGGCCCAGGTACTCGTTGGCGGATACGAACATGCGCATCGCAGCGTCGTCGTTCGCGAGATCCAATTGCGCGCTGGTGGTCCTTTAAGTGAAAGCGCTATCGTCGAAACGCAACGTCGCCTCTACAATTTGGGAATATTCAGCCGTGTGGCCATCGCCCCTCAGAATCCTGAAGGTAGTGAGACGTCGAAGACCATAGATGTACTAGTGGATGAGGCTCGCCGATATACCATCGGCTACGGTTTAGGGTTCGAAGCTCAACGGCTCGGTACTGCCAGCAACGGCCCCGTCGCCCAGCCGCTGAATTTCAGTCCGCGTGGCACTGTCGAATTCACCAAGCTGGACCTGACCGGGCGCGCTGACTCTCTATCCTTCAAAGCCCGAGCCAGTACCCTGCAAGGCCGAGCGCTGCTCACCTATAGCTCCTCGAATCATTTTCTTCTTCCCACGCTCAGTGCTCAGCTTACGGGCACTTACGTGAAAGCGCGCGATGTCCAGACCTTCACGTCGACGCGCGAAGAGGGTTCAGCGCAGTTGACTGATCACCGTTCCCTCATTACGACCCTGCTTTATCGCTATGTCTATCGCCGTGTACAGGCCACCGATTTGCGAGTCGCGCCGGAAGAGATCCCCTTGTTCAATCAGCCTACGCAGGTCTCGTTCTTCAGCTTCGCCTGGGTGCGGGACCGCCGCGACAATGCCGCCGACCCCGCCGCGGGAAGTTTCAATACTTTTGATATCGACCTTGCGAGCACGGCCATTGCCTCCGCCGCCTCTTTCGTCCGTGCAACGTATCAAAACTCTACCTATACACACTTGGGCCCCCGGTTGGTCTTTGCCCGGTCGGCACGCATTGGCATAGAGGAACCCTTCGCCGGCTCAACCGGAGCGGCTATTCCATTAGTGCAGCAATCGGTTATTCCATTACCGGAGCGCTTCTTCGCCGGAGGCGGTACCACACTGCGCGGCTTTGGCCTCAATCAGGCCGGCCCGCGTGATCCCGTAACCGGTTTCCCGGTAGGCGGACTCGGCATGCTCATCTTCAATCAGCAACTGGAATTCCCCATGCGCCTTCCGCTAATCGGTAACCGTGCCAGCGGCGGGTTTTTTTATGACGCCGGAAATATTTTCAGCGACTTTTCCCATATCAGCCTTCGTTGGGCTCCGCCGCCGCCCACGTTAAATCTGGCCCAGCCCACAGCCTGTCTGACGAACTGCACGAATGATCTCAATTATTTTTCGCACACTCTGGGGTTCGAGATTCGCTACCACACTCCGGTCGGGCCTGTGAGCATCGATCTGGCCTATCAGCTCAATCCCGCAAAATTCGTGGTTCCGGCTAATACCGGCGTGACCATCTCGCGGCTTCCCGCATTCCAATTTTTCGTGAATCTGGGGTCCACTTTCTGATGCGCATTGCGTTCATTTTCGGATTAGCGATCGTGCTCGCCTCACCGGCGATCGCTATGCCCCAGTCCGCCCAACAGGCGCAGATCGTCGACGCCATTGTTGTTCGCATCGAAGACGACATCATTACGCTGAGCGAGCTTCGTGAATTGGCTGCATACCAACAGTTTCTGGATGGCCGTTCCCAAAGCAATGAAGAAATCCGCTCGGAGTTGATCGAGCAGTGGGTCGTCAACAATGAAGCCACGACCACGGGTTTCCCTTTGCCGGCCCAAACTGAGGTGGATCGCGAACTCAGCCGCGTCGAGACTAGCTTCTCGAGCCCTGCTGTGTATCAGCAACGCCTGGAGGCGGTCGGCCTCACTGCGGCAGCCGTGCGCCGCATCATCACGCGCCAGATTTACCTCGCGCGTTACCTCGATTACAAATTCCGTTCCTCGATTCAAGTAGATGACGCTGCCCTCGCGGATTATTACCGGGATCACTTGGTCCCTGAACTACACGCAAAAGGCCAGCAAGCGCCGCCGTTAACTGACGTTACGGAGCAGATTCGGGAAGTGTTGATTGAGCAGGGCGTCAACGAACGCACCGCGGCTTGGTTCGACGAAACCAAGCCACGTCTGAAGATTGAGCTCGAGCCAATGGATGCATATTCCGTCGGCGCAGCAGGTAAGCCATGAACGAGCCGAGAACCAGACGGAAATGGAAGCGCTGGGTCTTCGGTTTCGCCCTTTTGATTCTGGCTCTGCCCGTAACCTTACTGCTGGTTCTCTCGAGCGGCGCCCTGGATAACGACATTCGGCACACTGTAGTCGAGCAGATTCAGAAATTAACTTCGGGCCGCGCCGAACTGGGCTCTTTTCACTTTAACCCTTGGCGGCTGCGGGTCACGCTGACCGACTTCACCATTCACGGCCACGAACCTGCGGGCACGCCGCCATTCTTCCATGCTGACCGGCTGATCGTTGGCCTCCGCATCGACTCCGTATGGGGACGCAAGTTTTCCGTCGGTGATGTTGAATTAAGCCACCCCGTTTTGCACGTTCGTGTCGAGCGCGACGGCTCTATCAACGTCCCCATCGCGCGCCGCGCCCCGCAGGCAAAACCGCTGCGGGAGCGCATTTTTGAGGTCGTGGTGCGCCGGCTGAGGCTGGAAGAAGGTGAGCTGTTATTTAACGATGTGCGCATCCCGCTGGTAGCGGAAGGCGGGCGTTTTGAGTTTTCGGTTGATTACGCCGAGCTCGATGCGAAGCCCATGTACTTGGGTCAATTCCGCTGGCAACAAATGGAACTCGTGGCGCGCCGTTATCTTCCATTTAATTCCGATCTATCCGTGCGTTTTGCTCTCGAGCCGAACGCGTTTTCGATCACGCAGCTGCTTTGGCAATCTCCGCATACCAATATCGATGCGCAGCTCTCGAATACCAATCTCGCGCAGGCGAATTGGGCATTTCGCTATCGCGGCCACTTCGATTTCGAAGATATTCGCACCATCCTGCGCAAACCCAATAGCCCCCAGGGTTACGTGGATTTCTCCGGCGACGGCCATTTTTCCGATGGCAAATTAGCTCTGACTGGCAAGTACTCGGCCGCGGATATCGATATGCCTTACGACTGGTTCCACAGCTCTGGAATAAGCTCCCGTGGCAGCTACCGAGCGGACCGCGTCGCCCTTGAAGTTCCCGATTTCTCGGTCCAAGCGCTTGGCGGCGCGATCGACGGCCAGGTTCATCTCGATTTTCGCGGGCTGCGCTTTCGTGTCGATGCCCATGCGCACGATATGGATCTCGCCACGCTGCTGGCCGCGGTCGACAATAACAATCTCCCGATCGTTCCGTTGCATTGGGGTGGTACTGCCGACGTGCAAGCGGTCACGACGTGGACTGCGGATTTCAAGAATTTGGATTCACGCGGCATTTCCCTTTGGGCTCCGCGGCGCCAATTGCCGGCGGGCCAGATTCCTGTCACGGCAAGCCTCGACTATCACTACAGCATGGCCGGACGTCAGGTAGTTCTAAGCGCCAGTCACATAGACACTCCTTCGAGTAACGTGCAGTTTAGCGGAACTCTGGCGGCGCAGACCTCCAAGCTCGACGCGACGTTCGATTCCCAGGACCTCATGCCCTGGGATGATTTCATCAATCGCATCAGAGGCAAGGACGCGGAGCCGAAAATCATTGCCGGACGTTTTCATTGGCAGGGCCACGTGACCGGTCCGTTAGTGCGGCCAACCTTCAGCGGGCACGTGATGGGGACAAACGCGCGTTACGACAAGCTCTATTGGGATGAAATCGACGGCGATATGTCCTACTCTCCCGAGGAATTCAACTTCACTCGGGCAAATGTGCGTCGCGATCGCTCTTCGGCTCAGCTCGAGCTATCGTTGATGCTGGATAATTGGAGTTTCCGCCCGGAAAATTCGTGGCAGTTGGATGCTACCCTCGTTCGCACGGACGCGGACGGCTTACAGGCGCTGCTCGGATATTCCTACCCAGCGCACGGCTTGCTGAGCGGCACGTTCCATGGCCGCGGAACGCACGCCGACCCGCAGCTGACCGGCCTTTTCGATATAGTCGATCCTCAAGCCTGGGGCTGGCGTTTCGATAGAGCGCGGGGTGAAATCACCCTGCATCACGGCGAAGTGCGCATTGCCAATGCCGAGTTGCGTTTGCTGCCGCCAGCGGCCACGAATGCGAATCCGCCGCCACCCGGCCTGCTGACCGGAAATTTCACCTACCATACCACCGACGGTCAGGCCGTTTTCGACCTCACCGGCGCCGGGCTGCCGCTTGAGGGCGTCACCCGCATACAGACGCCGCGCCTTCCACTCGGAGGCAACATCAGCTTTCATTTGAGCGGGCAAGGTCCGCTGTTTGCTCCCAGGTTGGATGGTTCCCTGCGCTTAGTCGATTTCAAACTCAACAATGAGGTGATCGGCAGCTTCGACGCCAAGGTTCAGTCCGACGGCTCTAAGCTCGCCTTACAAGTCGATTCGGCCATTCCGACGGGAGAGTTGCATGGCAACCTGGACGTCTCGCTCGCCGGCGTCTATCCCCTCTCAGGGCAGGTAAATGTTTCGCAGATCGATCTCGATCCCCTGATCGTCAGTGCGCTGCATTTGAGCGGATTGACCGGTCACAGTCAGATCGTGGGCCGATTTGGCATCTCCGGCGCCCTTTTGCAGCCAGACACGATTTCGGTGGACGCGAATTTGTCGCAGGTCTCGCTGGACTACCAGTACGTCAAGTTACAGAACCAGGGCCCCGTAGAGTTGCAGTACGGCAATCACGAAGTGCAGGTGCGTCAGGCCAACCTGCGTGGCGTTGATACGGATTTCCACATTAGCGGGTCCGCGCGATTTGCCGGGGATCGCGCGATGGATATGCGCGTCGCGGGAGCCGCTAATCTGAGGCTATTCAGTGGATTCGTGCCCAACTTGGATGTCCGCGGACCGGCGGACATCGATGCAACGATCGCCGGTACTCTTTCGAACCCGCGCATTACGGGACGAGTTCGTGTGCATGACGCCTCGATGCGCTACGGAGACTTTCCCGCCGGACTAAGCCAGCTTGCCGGTGATTTCATTTTTGATACCAGCCGAATCACCTTTAACAATGTCACATCGGAAACCGGAGGCGGCCGCCTGCTTCTTTCAGGTTCGTTGACCTACGGCAATGGGCCCATTACGTACGATCTCACGCAGCGTACCGAACAGGTGCGTGTGCGCTACCCGGTCGGGATGAGTTGGCTTGCTGGCGGCGAACTGCATCTTGTCGGTACGCCCCAGGCGGCGACTCTTTCCGGCCACGTCACTTTCGATCGCCTCCTGATGTCGCCCGGTTTTGATATCACTTCATTGTTAGGTTCTTCCACCGAGACCACAAACGGGCCTCGGGCCACGTCGCCTTTCCTGCGCAACTTGCAGTTTGACGTGCAGGCCGATGCCACTCCCGGCGCAGGGCTGGAATGGTCCAGCGGTAGATTTCAGACCGAAGCTAATGTGCGCGTGCGCGGCACTTGGGACCACCCCATCCTCCTTGGAAGCGTTCACTTGCTGGCCGGACAGATGACTATGCGCGGCAACGACTACCATCTCACTCGTGGCGATATCAATTTCGTCAATCCTTTTCGCGTTGATCCTGTCCTCAACGTTGAAGTCGCCACGACCATCCAGCAATACGAGGTCACCGTGGATTTCAACGGCCCGGCTAGTCATCTCACAATGTCGTACCGCTCCGATCCACCGCTGCCTTCGAGCGATATCATCACGCTGCTGGCCCTCGGACAACCCGGCGAGGAGAGCAGCCTCAGGGGTGGTGCGGCAGCGGTACAGACTCCGCAACTCGGCGCCACGACGTTGCTTTCGGAAGCGATCTCGTCTCAGTTGGGCGGCCGCGTGCAGCGGCTATTTGGCGTGCGGCATTTCAGCGTCGATCCCGACTACATCGCCGCGACGAGCGCCACACAGAATCCCGGAGCGCGCGTCACCATCGCCGAGCAGTTCTCCCGCAATCTCGTCATTACGTACAGTACAGACGTTACTTCCACGCAGCAGCAGGTGATCCAGATCGAATATACCTTGCGCCCCGATGTTTCCGTCGTCGCCTTGCGCGATGAAAACGGCACCTTCGGTATCGACGTCGTCCGCAGACAGCGTTTCAAGTAGCACCGAGGTACCCGTGTCTGATTCGCAGGACTCCTCCGCCGGTGGCAACGGCTTTCACCCCGCGACAGCCGCCCTTACGCAAACGGATGCAGAGCTGCTCCGCCGGGAAATGGTCGAACGCCAGCTTCGCAAGCGAGGCATCCGCGATGAGCGCGTCCTCGCTTCCATGCTTAACGTGGCGCGTCACGAGTTTGTGCCGCCGGCGTTGGCCGCTGAAGCCTACACCGATCGGCCTCTGCCCATCGGCCATGAACAAACGATATCGCAGCCCTTCATGGTCGCGGCGATGACGGCGGCGCTCGAGCTTTTGGGCGGAGAGCGTGTGCTCGAAATCGGCGCCGGCTCCGGTTATCAAGCCGCCGTGCTATCGCTGCTGGCGCGCGAAGTGCACACCGTCGAGATGCACGAGGATCTTGCCTCTGACACCGCCGAGCGGCTCCGGCGCCTGGGGTACGACAACGTACACGTGCATATCGGCGATGGGACTCTGGGCTGGCCCGACGCGGCTCCCTTCGAGGCCATTGTGGTCACCGCGGCAGCGCCCGGTATTCCGCCGCCCCTCGCGGCGCAGCTCGCCGAAGGCGGACGTCTGATTATTCCTGTCGGAACGCCGGACGAGCAGCGGCTCTTACGAGTGGTTAAGCACGGTGATGCGCTCACCGAGCGCGAGCTTTACCATTGTCGCTTCGTTCCTCTCGTTGGCCAGTATGGCTGGAAACCCAAAGGCACTTGATCGCCGGCGCTCGACTCTGTAACGCAAAGAACTTGACAACCTCGCGCCCGCGCGTATCCTCGACCCCATGACACCCGCAGGACCTGCCCGTTCCTCGCGCCCGGTGCTGGTGCCTCTCGAGGACCGCGCCGCCGACAATCTTCGTTTTATTCGCGAAACGATGGAGCGCGCCGGCTCCTTCACCGCCGTTCCGGGTTGGGGTGGCGCCGCGATCGGATTCACCGCACTTGCTGCGGCCGCAATTGCCTCGCATCAACCTACTGCGGCTCGCTGGATTTTCGTATGGCTCGCGGAAGCCGCCCTGGCTATGGTTCTTGCAGTACTTGCCGTCGCTCGCAAAGCCCGTGCAGCCCGCCTGCCGCTCTTCTCCGGACCAGGCCGCAAGTTCGCGCTCGGTTTCGCCCCGCCCATGATTGTTGGCGCGCTCTTGACCGCTGCGCTTTATCGCGATGGCGATCTTCGCCTATTGCCGGGAATGTGGTTGTTGCTTTATGGCACGGCCGTGGTCAGCGGCGGTTCTTTTTCTGTGCGGGTAGTTCCGATGATGGGCATCTGCTTTATCGCCCTTGGCGCGGCGGCTGCTGTTTCGCCGGCCGCCTGGGGTAATGCCTACATGATGGCGGGTTTTGGCGGCTTGCAAATTCTGTTCGGATTGATCATCGCTCAGAAGTACGGCGGCTGAGTGCAGTTGAAAAGTGTGCCTGTTTTAGGAGGCTATGTGAGGACCAAGCTCGGAACCGCGACCGCGGAACGCATTTCCAAGTCCCATTCTCAGGAGCCGCGCTTCGCCGCACTGCGTGGCCACAGTCCTGAGCCGGTGGCGCCCGGCCTCGATCGCTTGATCCATGAGCGCATGCGGCTGGGAATCGTCAGCGCTCTAGCGATCAATCCCTCGCTCACCTTCAACGAATTGAAAGCCCTGCTCAGAACCACCGACGGAAATCTCTCCGTACACGCCCGCAAGCTCGAGGAAGCCGCTTACATCAATTGCACCAAAATGTTTGACGGCCGGCTTCCCAAAACAAAGTATCGCCTCACGGCGGCGGGCCGGCGCGCCTTCGAACGCTATCTCGACCATATGGAATCTCTCATTCGCGCCGCCCGCGAGAAGTGACCGCCATCATCTGCACCGCGCGTACTACTTCAGGCTCGCTCGAGCGCGCGCCATCGCGAACGCCTTGTGTAGCACTCGTGTTGCAGCAGGAGTGAGCGCGTAGCTCCCCAGCTCTTCTTCCCGTACAAACGCCAGATCGCTGATTTCTGCGCTGATCGCTGGCTCGCCGGAAACGCGTTCGCACAAATAATCGAGGATCACGTAGTGATACCTCGGCCGTAGTCGCTCTCCGAGAGTTCGCGTAACTTCCTGTGAGCCGCGGACGCGTGCGCCATTCGTCCCGGGAGTGATTTCTTCGGAATCCGAAAAAATGCGCTCCAGCGCTTCGATCAGCTCGACCACGCGCACAATCAGCCCGGTCTCTTCCCGGAGTTCGCGCTCCACCGCGGCCGCAAGTGTTTCGCCGACTTCGAGCAATCCCCCAGGGATGGTCCATTCGCCCAGCGCCGGTTCCCTTGCCCGCCGCACAAGCAGCGCGCGACCCTGATCGATTACGACGCCGCCGACGCCCACCAGCGGCCACTCGGGAAACTCACGTGTGCCCATGAATCGGTTGGCCCCCCCTTGACTGCCCCGCGTTATATAATACGCTTGCGTAAGGGCCATGCTTGGCCAGGAGGTTCGGCTGTGGTGCACTGCCCGGAATGCGCCGTCGAGATTGATCTCGATGAGGATGAGGTCGAAGAGGGCGAAATTCTGAATTGCCCGGAATGTGAAGCCGAGCTCGAAGTGGTGCAGATTCATCCTGTGCATTTGAACGTCATCTCTGAAGACGACGATGATGACGAAGACGACGACGAGGACGACGACGAAGAGGAAGAAGCGGAAACTGAAATGACGGTGATGTGCAGGACGAAGTCGTGGATGAAGAGGAGGAAGAGGAGTAACGTTTTGGCTTCGCCCTCTACATCCCGGCCCCTTATCCATGCCATCTTACAGTCAGCCGTGAGAGTGATCTCGCGACCGGTTTCCGATTTCGCCAATCAGTGCGTGATTGGTGGTCTAGGCGGAAAGGACCTCAATGAGATCAGGCAGGGGGGCGGAATCCGGCCCACATCGGAAGAGGAATCTTACCCCTTTCGGAGCGCTCTTTCTTCTCGCGGTGCTGGCCCTTTCGGCATGGGCTCAGTCTGAATTGCGGACCGTTCGCGGAGCGGTTCTGGATAAAGCCGAAAATCCGGTTGCCTCTGCGGTTGTATATCTCAAAAACGTCCGTACGCTTGCGGTAAAGACTTATATTTCCGATAGGTCTGGCGAGTATCGCTTCAGTGGCCTCGATCCCAACGTGGATTACGAGGTTCACGCCGAAAGCGAAAACATGACCTCCAACACGCGCACCGTTTCCAGCTTTGATAGCCGCAAAGATATCGTGATTTCCCTCAAGCTCGATAAAGAAAAGAAAAAGACATAGTCATCCCGTCTCTTTGCCTTTTTAAAACGCAAATCCTCGCTCACTGCGGCGTGTAGGTCGTGCATTCACCGAAAGCGGGGCGTCATTCAGCTTTCCAGAATTACTTCGGCCAACGCAAAATTGCCAGTATGCGTGATGCTCAAGCTGATGTGCCGCGCTCCCATACGTTCTGCGTGTTCGCGCGCCGCGCCATGGAGAACGATCGTCGGCCGGCCGCCGGGCATGCGCGCCACTTCAATATCCCGCCAGCGCACGCCCTTGCCCCAGCCGGTACCCAGAGCTTTCATCGTGGCTTCCTTGGCCGCGAAGCGCCCCGTATAGCGCTCCGCTTTATCCCGGTGCCGTTCGCAATATGCGATCTCGGCTGGAGTATAAATTCGTTGGAGGAAGGTCTGGCCGTGCCGTTTAATTGCTTCGTCTATCCGGCTAATCTCCTCCATGTCTACACCCAAGCCGATAATCACTTGGCCTGCCTCCTCGGCGGCAAGTTTAAGATATCCGCAGCGGAAGCGGATTATACCGCCCCGCTCCATCTTTGTTAGCGAATAGACTGGTTAGCGAATGGACTGCGTACCGATCGAGTGAGGCGCTTCCGGCATGCTAGCTTCACGCTTTAAAGTCAGGAACAATAGAGGTGACCCGCCCCGGTCGTCACGCAAATATGCCGAACCCGCGTTCAATCCGCCGTCAGCCAGGGACTCTCCCGGCTCCAAACCTTATCGACGATGGTTGGAGTCTGCGCAGCATTTCCGGGCTCGAAATCCTGACCGCTAAGCTTTTCGATTCAGTTCCATGGATCTTGCACGGCTTCAGCACTCGAAGGGCCGGGGAGAGCCGCATCAATGGTGTCGCCGCGCTCAATCTGGGCTTCACAGATTGGGACTCGCGCGAAACCGTTGAGCGCAATCGCAGCGCCTTCTTGCGCGCAATCACCGCCACCAAATTAGCGGCCAAAACGAATGCAAATGGCGCCAGCGTACAGCGCCTTGTATCTCTGCGGCAGATCCATTCCGATATTGTGCGTGTCTTTTCAAGGGCTCCAGTGAAGGTGGCACAAGCAGACGCCGCAATATCTCAGAGGGCCGGCTTGCTCCTCGCCATTCAGACCGCCGACTGCGTTCCCATCTTATTGGCGGATGTGCGAAGGCGCACTGTGGCCGCGGTACATGCTGGCTGGCGCGGCACGCTGGCGCGCATTGTCATGAAAACGCTGGGCAGAATGCGCGCGGAGTTTGGAACCAAACCCGGAGACGTGATTGCGGCGCTCGGTCCCGCCATTGGCCCGTGCTGCTATGAAGTTGGTCCCGAAGTCGCGCAGGCTTTCTCCGGCCAATTTTCCGGAGCTAAGGAATGGTTCGAGGGCCCTTTCGATCGGTTGGCGACCGGCGAGGAGCCTAATCCGCTGCCCTGGCTCACCATGATGCCTCCGGGGCATGAGCCGCCGCCGGAACGCGTGCAGCTCGATTTGCGCGCCGCGAATCGCTGGCAGCTCGTCGATGCGGGTGTCCGTCTTCGGAATATTGCCGTGAGCACGCTCTGCACCGGCTGTCGCAGCGATTTGTTCTTCAGCTACCGCAAGGAAGGCGCCGCGACCGGTCGGATGATGAGCGTAATCGGAATGCGCGCCGATTCGCGCTAAGCAGGCGGCGCGGCCGGCGGAGCCGAGGCAATTGTCGAAACCACAGGACCGGCTTCACGGAGTGCGAGCTGCCCGCAGGCGGCCGAGACGTCCTGGCCGCGAGAATAACGCACAAACACCGGAACATCCTTCGCGGCGAGTACATCGCGAAATTCTCTAATGCGCTCGGCGGTGGGCGGACGGTACGGCAGTTCGCCGGGATTCCACGGAATCACATTCACCTTGGCCCGAATTCCTGCGATTAGCCTGGCCACTCGGCGGGCGTCTTCCGGCGAATCATTGAAGCCGCCCAGCAGCACGTATTCAAACGTCAGCTGTTCCCGCGGCCGCAAGGGATATTTCCTGCACGCTGCGATCAGCGCCTCCAGCGGATATTTGCGGTTTATGGGCATAATGGCGTCGCGCTCTTCATCTGTTGACGCATTCAGCGAAATCGCCAGCTTCGGCCGAATTTTCTCCTGCGCCAGCCGTTCGATCCCCGGCACAATGCCGCTCGTTGAAAGCGTTACGTGCCGCGCGGCAAGTCCCATTCCATTAGGGTCAAGCATGATGCGCAGCGCCGTCATTACAGGTTCGTAGTTGAGCAGCGGCTCACCCTGTCCCATGAGCACAACGTTGGTCCGCGGAGCAGGAGATTCCCGATGATCCTCGAGCGCGATAAGCACCTGGGCCAGCATTTCGCCGGCAGTGAGATTGCGCACCAGCCCAAGTTGTGCCGTGAGGCAGAAGTGGCAATCCACCGCGCATCCTGCCTGCGTCGAAATGCAAATTGTTTGGCGGCCCTCCGAAGGCATAAAGACAGCCTCTACCCGCGCTGCGGATCTCTTCGCTTGCTCTGCGCCGATTGGATCGGCGAGATTCAGCAGGTAGCGCACCGAGCCATCGTTCGAATGAAAGCGTTGCGCGACTTCCGGAATGCTGATGTGGAATTCACGCGCCAGGCGCTCCTGAAGTTCAGCGGGCAAGTTGCTCATCGCGGAAAAATCGAAACGTCGCTCCACATAAAGCGCGTGATAGAGCTGGGCGCCGCGATAAGCCGGTTCGCCGATTTCCGCCAGAATCGCGCGCAATTCCTCGCGCGATAGTCCAAGCAGATCGCGCTTCGGACGTGCGGATCGCTCGAGATCAATGATAAAACCCATGAGCGGCTTTTCTGTCAGGCGAGACATGGGAGTTACGTTTCTGAATTTCATCATAGCATGTGGGAATGCGGGGATCGCTCGATGACAAATCGTCACAGCTTTTCACACAATCAACCAAAGCGGAATAGGTTTTCGCGCATGACTGTGCGATCATTTCTAGAAAGATGACTCAAGAACGATGACGCAAGCCGCAATTTCCATCGAAAGAGAAGTGCTGCCGAATGGCCTGGTGCTTGTGGCTGAGCACATGCCACACATGCGTTCGGTCGCGCATCGGCATCTGGGTGCGCGCCGGTTCGCGCGGGGAACCCTCGGGGCTGAATGGCATCGCTCATTTCATCGAGCACATGGTCTTCAAAGGCACTTCCCGCCGGAGCGCCGAACAGATTGCGCGCGAGATGGATTCGGTCGGCGGATTGCTCGATGCCTTCACCTCGAAAGAGATGGTCAGCTTCAACGCCAAGGTCCTGGATGAAAATCTGCCCGTCGCGTTTGACGTGCTGTCGGACCTGGTGCTGAGCCCAATTTTTGCCGAAGAAGACATAGTCAAGGAAAAGCACGTCATCCTGGAAGAGATTCGCATGGAGGATGACAATCCCGAATCGTTGGCGCACGAGGTGCTCACGCAGAGCTTTTGGCGCGGACACCCTCTGGGTGCGCCCATCCTGGGCACCCGCCGGACGGTGCGGGGATTTACGCGTAAATCCGTTGTGCACTGCTTTGAGCGCTGGTATACGCCCGCCAATACCGTAATCACCGCCGCCGGCAATATTCACGTCGACGTTCTCCGGAAACTCGTGGATAAATTCTTCGGCGGCATCAAAAGGAGACCACAGGCGACGCCAAACAGCCGAACGGCCCCGCATACGCACGCACGCCTGATTGCGCGCAATAAGCCCGCGCTCGAGCAGGCGCACATCACGCTGGCCGTGCCGTCGTACCCTCTCGCGCATCCCGGCCGTTACGCCGCTTCGGTGCTGAACAATATTCTCGGCGGCAGCATGTCTTCGCGCCTGTTTCAAAACATTCGCGAACGCCAAGGATTGGCCTACGCCGTTTTCAGCGAGCTCAATCCTTATTCCGACGCGGGCATGCTTTCGGTCTATGCCGGAACCAGCCGTAGCACCACTGGGCGCGTGCTGCGGTCGATTGCCGGAGAATTTGCGCGCCTGAAAAAAGAACCCGTCGCTCCCGAAGAACTCCGTCGCGCCAAGGACCAGCTGAAAGGTTCCCTGGTGCTTTCGCTCGAATCGCCGGGGGCGCGCATGTCCAACCTGGCGCGCCAGGAAATCTACTTCGGCCGATTCTTCAGCGTGGAAGAATTGCACGCCTCGATCGAAGCCGTCACGGCGGAGGATGTACAACAGACGGCTCTCGAGTTTTTCCAGCCTCACAAAATTGCCGCCACGGTGGTTGGTCCCCTCAACGGCTTCCAGCTGAAACGCGAGCTGCTCGCCTGCTGAAATTTCCGATCGCAAAACTCCTCGAATCCGTTGACGTGTGCCCTGCGCTTTTGCGATGATGCGTGCGGTCGCGATATTTTTTCGCTTTTGCCTCCCGCGCGGATTCCAATGTCGGCGTCGGGAGACTGCGGGCTCCCCGGGCGCGAAGCGCCACGCTGTAAAAAAAGTGCGCGTGCTGGGGTGCAAGATTCTGGGGGAGAATCCATCAGCCTTCGCGTGAGCATTCTCGCGTCGGGCAGTTCGGGCAATTGCACTTTGCTTGAAACTTCCCGGACGCGCCTGCTGGTGGACGCGGGCCTGGGGAAGCGCGAAACGCTGCGGCGCCTTGCCGCCCTTGCCCATTCGGTTGATCGCCTCGACGGCATTGTCATCTCCCACGAACACACTGATCACATAGGCGGCCTGGCCGCGCTCTTGGGCACCTGGCGCACCGCGGTTTATCGTCACCGCCGAGACTCATGCCGAAACAGTGCGCTTTCTTCCCGAACGTCACGCGAGCCGCTTCGAACGCGTTGAATTCATCGAAGCCGGCCACGGATTCTGCGTCGGCGATATCGAAGTCGCGCCCTTCCGCATTCCCCACGACGCCATCGATCCGCTTGGCTTCACCTTTCGCGCCGAAGGCTTGAAACTCGCAGTGGTGACCGATCTCGGCTATATGCCCGAACTGGTGAAACAGCATCTCCGCGATTGCGATGGCCTGGTGCTCGAATCGAATCACGATGTGGAGACACTGAAGGTCGGCCCCTATCCGTGGCACGTGAAACAGCGCGTCATGAGTCGAACGGGGCACCTCTCCAATGAGACGGTTGGCGACTTTCTCGCTGATCCCGAAGCCTTCGACGGGCGCCCGCGCTATCTGGTGCTGGCCCATCTGTCGGAAATCAACAACAACCCCTGGGTGGCTGAAATCTGCGCCAAACAAGCGCTGAGCCGCCGCCCCAGCGAAGCCGCCTTTCGCGGCGAACTGCTGATTGCATCTCAGCACGAACCTCTCGCCCCCATTCAGTTATAGAGGCAGCAACTTGATCCTCGCGGTAAAATAGATGCACCGCTCGCGAAGAACTGACCATCCGACTAGGATGGTCATCCTGAGCGACGAACCGGACCGGCGGGGTCCCAGCGCGCGCCGCTCTTGCGTGCGCTGGGTGCAAGCGAGGGATCTCTCCTAAAATCTATGCCCCTTGGCAAAAAATTCACCACCCAGACCTATCGGGGCAGACAGAATCATTTGTTTCGAACAAAGTGCAAACACCGTCTTGCCTGGCAAGGCGAGCCTTTTACGGTAAGGGTCTACCCAGGTGAGATCACCGAGAGCTCGGGCTTCTCTCCTAAAAGTGTTGGTCCCTAATCCCTCTGCCATGTGTCGCTGTTTCAGATATATGCTGTCAGCCTAAGTCCCGTATTATGAACACTTGCATAAAAAGGGGGGTGGGGGGGCCGGCATGATTGCGCGCTACACGCGCCCCCAAATGGGCGCGATCTGGACCGATCAAGGCCGGCTCGAACGCTGGCTGGAAGTCGAACTGGCCGCTACCGACGTGCTGGCCGAACGCGGCGTAGTGCCGCGCGAAGCGGCGGCGCGAATCCGCGAGCGCGCCCGCGTAGATGCGGCGCGCGTGCTGGAAATTGAAGCGCGCGTGCGCCATGACGTGATCGCCTTCACTTTGGCTGTCGGCGAAGCGATCGGCGACCCGGAAGCGGCGCGGTGGCTGCATTACGGCCTGACGTCGAACGACGTAGTGGATACGGCGCAGGCGCTACAGGTGCGTGAAGCCTCCCGCCTTATAGACGCGGGCCTCAAGCGGCTCGGCGAAGTGCTCGAAAAGCGGGCGCACGAATTTCAACATACTCCCCAGATCGGGCGCACCCACGGCATTCATGCCGAGCCGATTACCTTCGGCCTCAAGATTGCCAATTGGTTCGCCGAAAATCGCCGCAATCAGGAGCGCTTCTGCCACGCCGCGCGGCAAATGGCCGTGGGGAAGATCTCGGGCGCGGTGGGCAATGCCGCGCACCTCGGAGTCGAAGTAGAAGAGGCGATCTGCCGCCGCCTGGGCCTCGAGCCTGCGCCGGTCGCTTCGCAGGTGATCCAGCGCGACCGCCATGCCGAATTTCTTTCCGCGCTGGCGATCGTTGCCGCCACTCTAGAGAAAATCGCGGTGGAGATTCGCCATCTCCAGCGCACGGAAGTGCGGGAAGCCGAAGAACCTTTCGCGGCGGGGCAGCGCGGCAGTTCGGCCATGCCGCACAAGCGCAATCCGGTAAGCTGCGAGCAGATTTCAGGCCTGGCGCGCGTGGTGCGCGCCAATGCGCAGGCGGCGCTCGAAAATGTCGCGCTCTGGCACGAGCGCGATATCTCGCATAGTTCCGTGGAACGCATCATCCTGCCGGATTCCACGATCCTGATCGACTACATGCTCGCGCGCATGACCGATATCCTCACCGGCCTGCGCGTTTTTCCCGAACGCATGCGGCGCAACCTGGATCTCACGCAAGGCCTGGTATTTTCCGGTCAGCTTCTGCTGGATCTGGTGGAAGCGGGCGCTCCGCGCGATGCCGCTTACCAGTGGGTGCAGGAAAACGCCATGGCTGCTTGGGAATCGGATAGCAGTTTTCGCGAAAGGGTGGCGCGCGATACGCGCATCACGAAATTTCTCGATGCCGCCGCGCTCGCCCGCGCTTTCGATCTCGACCGCCAACTCCATCAGGTCGACGCCATCTTCCGCCGCGTCTTTTCCCAAGTCGGGAATTAGCTGCGCAACTTCTGTCACGCTTTGCTTGACAGTGCGCCGCGAGTGCAGAGACAATTGCCTTCCCCCTTCCTGCAGTTCTTAGTCTTGATTTTCCGTCGAGCGGGGACTTGTGTGTGCTCTCCCCTTCCGCCCGCCCGCGCGCCGAAAGTCCCAATCCCAGCCCTCTGCGGGACTTCGAGCAGCTCAAAGACGCACCAAGGGAGGAAGCCGTGTCTGCAAATACTATCGCTCTAGGAACCATCCTCATCGCCGACGATAACCAATCCGCCCGCGAAGTGCTGGAGATGATGCTGCGCTCGCATGGCTACCGCGTGTTCGCGGTGTCGGATGGCCAGCAAGCGCTGCAGCTCTTGCAGCAGGAGGCCATCGACCTTGCCCTCATCGATGTGGTCATGCCCGACCAAACCGGCTTTGCCGTCTGCCGCGCGGCGAAGGACCGGCCGGAGACTCGCCTGACACCCATCGTTCTGATCACCGGCCTCGGCCGCGTGGAGGATCGTATCCAGGGAATTGAGGCCGGAGCGGACGACTTTCTCATCAAGCCAGTGCGCAAAGAAGAGCTGCTGGCACGGGTAAAGTCGCTGGTGCGCATCAAGCGCTTCACCGACGAACTGGGGAGCGCGGAAACCGTTGTCTTCACTTTGACGGCCAGCATTGAGGCCAAGGATCCTTACACGGAAGGACACTGCGACCGGCTGTCTCGGTACTCTGTGGCGCTGGGAGAGCGGCTGGAATTGCCGCAGGAGGATCTCATCGCCTTGCGTCGCGGCGGCGTGGTTCACGACATCGGCAAGGTCGCGGTGCCAGAGCGTGTACTGCTCAAGCCCGGGCCGCTGGACGCGCACGAGCGCAAACTCATGGAGACGCATACGGTGATTGGCGAGCGCATTTGCGCACCCCTGAAATCGTTCGGGCAGGTTCTGCCGATCATCCGTTGGCATCATGAGCGCCAGGACGGCAGCGGCTATCCCGATCACCTGAAAGGCGGCCAGATTCCACTCATTGCGCGCGTTTTGCAGACGGTAGATATCTATGACGCACTGACCACCGACCGGCCTTATCGCAAAGCGCTCTCTTCCGAACGTGCCTTCGCCATCCTGCACGATGAAGTGCGGCGGGGGTGGTGGGACGGAACCTTGGTGGATGAGTTTGAAAAACTGCTGAAGGACTCACCGGAAGGTTGGACGGGCAAGCCGGTCGTACCGACTCTGGGATTTCCGTATGATTCTGCGCGCGGTGGAAATGATCGCAGAGTCTCCAGAAAACCTAAGGAAGCGGTGATTACGAGCTAGTTCGGCAGGTGCGGCGAAGTCCCCAAGTTATTGTGCACGCTGGATATAGGTGGCTTCCGCCGTGTTTACCTTCACTTTATCGCCATTATTGATGAATGGCGGCACCTGAATGGTCAAGCCAGTTTCCAGCTTTGCAGGCTTCATTACCGCGCTGGCGGTGGCTTTCTGCACGGTAGGCTCGGTATCAACCACGGTCATGTCCACGGTATCGGGAACAAGAGCCCCGATGGGTTTCCCGTCGTGGAATTCGAGCTTCAGGACCAGGTTCGGGATGAAGTAATAGACTGCGTCGCCGAGCACGTCTCCACTGACGTGAATTTGCTCGAATGTCTCCGTATTCATGAAGTTGTAGCCGTTGGCATCGCTATAGAGATACTGGAATTCAATTTCATCAAGCACGGCGCGCTCGACAAAATCCTCGGCGCGGAAGCGGTAATCGATGGTCGATCCGCTGCGCAGGTTGCGCATGCGGGTAGCCATGGCTCCGCGTTTGTTGCCGGGCGTGCGATGGTCCACGCTATGCACCGAATAGAGGTCCCCATCGTGGACGATAATCATTCCTGGACGCAGTTGCGTCGCTTTCAGCATCTGTCACTCCTGAGGGCCCGCGCCCCGAGTTTCTAGGTCACTGCACGTTCGAGTGGCTTGGGTGGCGGCAGGCAGAATCGGCGCCCCATCGCTTTCCGTCGAAGACGGCGATCGGGCCGGGCATTTTGGGACTCGCCCGAGGCCCAGACATTTTCGGCGCCGTTCTGAATTATAGCCGCCGCTGCAAAGCACGGTCAAACAGGCCGCTTGGAATTGGAAGCATCGAAATGCCATAAGAATGCGAGGGGCGTTGACGGAACCGAGTGTGGATGCTATAAATTTTTTCCTTGTCCGCGTGTGTCCAGGTTGGCCGGGGCGGATGTCTGCCCGGTTTTTCGTGTACGGAAAATATGCCGGCAGGGAAAGCGGGTTGAGGGTCCGAACGCTCTGATGGAAATTCTGAAACAGCTTGGTGATCTGTTCCTCGCCGCAGTACCCACGGCCATCATTGTTTTTCTCTTCTATCTCTTCCTCCGGTGGTCATTTTTTGGCCCCATCGAGCGTGTGGTGGCGGAACGGGGCAGGCGCATAGAAGGCGCGCGGCGCGAGGCCGAGGAATTGCGGAAGACCGCCCACGAAAAGAACCGCGCCTATCAGGAGGCGTTGCGCAACGCCCGCGCGGAACTCTTTCGGGAACAAGAAGCGGCGCGCCGGGTGGCGCTTGACGAGCGCGGCAAGGCCATCCAGCAAGCGCGGCAACTGGCTAACGAAGAGGTCCAAAGCGCCAAGAAACGTATTCGCGTGGAGATCGAAGCAGCACGCGCGGAATTGGAAATCAGCAGCACTCACCTGGCAGAAGAGATCGCTCGCACCATTCTGCAACCTCAACGGCAGATGCATCCCCGCCCGGCAGGCGAGGTTTGATGACGCGTTTGGCGGGCAGGTGGTCTTTGGGACGCGCCGGTCTACGAGCCATCGGATCAGCATTGCTTGGCGCTGTTTTGCTGGATATGGTTTCGCTCCCGGCTCTGGCCCAGGAAGGCGCGGCCGACGCGGCCAACACACCTATCGGCACGGTTTTCCGCTGGCTGAATTTTCTCCTGGTTTTTGGCGCTCTCGCTTATGTGATCGTTAAGTACGGCGCGCCTTATTTTCGTAGCCGCGCGCAATCCATTGCCAAGTCAATCGAAGAGGCAGCTCAGAACCGCGCCGCAGCGGAGCGCGAACTGCGGGAAACGTTGCAAAAGCTCTCCTCCGTCGATCGGGAAATCGAGGAAGAACGGCGCGCCGGGCAGCGCGAATCGGCCGCGGATCGGGAGCGAATTCGAGAGCTCACAAAATCTGAAGTGGAGAAGATTCAGCAGGCCGGGCGCGCGGAGATCGCCGCGTCCGAACGCGCCGGAGCTCAGGAGATACGAGCCATCGCCGCGAAACTCGCCACGGAGCGAGCAGCGGTGCTCATTCGGGAGCAGATGAATACAGCGGCGGAGGCGGCACTGTTTGGCTCTTTCGTGGGCGAACTGGAGAGGGCCGCGTCATGAGGACCATCGCGCAACACTACGCTGACGCGCTCGCGGAAGTGGCCATTTCGCAAAAATCCGCCGACAAGGTGAGGCGCGAGTTGCGCGATTTTCTTGCGCTGTTACGGGAATCGGCGCAACTGGGAGTCCTGCTTGGCAGCCCGGCTGTCTCGCGCGCGAATAAGCACGCGGTAGCACAAGCGCTCGTCGAGCGCATGGGCGCCAGCCGCACGCTACGAAATTTGCTGTTTGTGGTGATCGACCAGCGCCGTATGGGGCTGCTTCCGGAAATTCAGCAAGCTTTCGAGGCGCGGCTCGACGAAATGGAAGGTGTGGCGCGCGCCGATGTCACATCCGCGCGCGAGTTAAACGAACGTGAAAGAAAGCAACTCCGAACCGTCCTCGAGCGACTGAGCGGCCGGCGCGTGGAAGCGAATTATGAACTTGACCCCGCGTTGATTGCCGGAGCGGTGGTGCGCGTCGGGTCAACCATCTATGATGGTTCCGTGCGTATGCAGCTCGAACGGCTGCGGATCAAGCTCGAGTCTCAATGAGAAGTCAGGAGCAAAGCAGGCATGGCATCGATTAGAGCGGACGAAATTACCAAGATTCTTCGCGCACAAATCGCGAACTACGACCAATCCGTTGCGGTGGATGAAGTAGGCACGGTCATTTCCGTCGGCGACGGCATCGCGCGCGTGCACGGCCTGGAAAAGGTGATGGCCGGCGAGATGCTGGAGTTCCCGCACGACGTATTCGGCATTGCGCTCAACCTCGAGGAAGATCAGGTCGGCACGGTGCTGCTGGGCGAATACACGGCCATCGAAGAGGGCGACACAGTCAAGCGCACGCGCTCGATCATGTCTGCACCGGTTGGAGACGCGCTCGTCGGGCGCGTGGTCAATCCTCTGGGCGTGCCGCTCGACGGCAAAGGGCCTATCGTCACCGACCAGCGCATTCCTATCGAACGCATCGCGCCCGGCGTTGTGGACCGCCAGCCCGTTCGGGAGCCGCTACAGACTGGTATCAAAGCCATCGACGCCATGATTCCCATCGGCCGCGGCCAGCGCGAATTGATTATCGGCGACCGGCAGACGGGCAAGACCGCCATCATTCTGGACACGATCATTAACCAGAAGGGCGGCGACATGATCTGCATCTACTGCGCGATCGGACAAAAGCGCTCGACCATCGCGCAGGTCGTAAAGATCCTAACCGACGCCGGCGCCATGGATTACTCCATCGTTGTGGCCGCTTCCGCCACTGAACCCGCAACCATGCAGTACATCGCTCCCTATGCGGCCTGCGCCATCGGCGAATTCTTCCGGGATGACGGCCGGCACGCCGTGTGTTTCTACGACGATCTCTCGAAGCACGCGCAGGCGTATCGTGAAATCTCGCTGCTGCTGCGACGGCCGCCGGGGCGCGAAGCTTTTCCAGGGGATGTTTTTTATCTGCATTCGCGTCTGCTGGAACGCGCCGCCAAACTGAACGATAAGAAAGGCGGCGGTTCGCTTACGGCATTGCCGGTGATCGAAACGCAGGCGGGCGACGTATCGGCTTACATTCCGACCAACGTAATCTCGATTACCGACGGCCAGATTTACCTGGAAGCCGATCTTTTCAACAGCGGCATCCGCCCCGCCATCAACGTGGGATTATCGGTGAGCCGCGTGGGTGGCAACGCGCAGATTAAAGCGATGCGGCAAGTAGCCGGAACGCTGCGACTGGACCTGGCGCAATATCGAGAATTGGCCGCCTTCGCCCAGTTTGGTTCCGAACTGGACAAAGCCACCCAAGCGCAGCTGGCGCGCGGCCAGCGGCTTGTGCAGTTGCTCAAACAGGACCAGTTCACGCCCTTGCCGGTTGAAAAGCAGGTACTTGTGATTTTTGCGGGAACAAACGGGTATCTCGACGATATCGAAGTTTCAGAAGTGGAACGCTTTGAGCGCGATTTGCTGGCATTTGCCGAGACACACGCAGGCGCGCTGCTGAACAAGATCGCCACAAAGAAAGCGATTGACGACGAGACCCGCGAAGGCCTGAAGAAACTCCTCTCGGAATTCAAGGAGCGCTTCACGGCGGGGGCGGCAGCCGCGCGCTAACCGGCGGTTCGGGTAGACGTAAACTCTTATGCCAACGCAACTCGATATCAAGCGCCGCATTCGCTCAGTTAAAAACACGCAGCAGATTACGCGGGCCATGAAGTTCGTGGCCGCGGCGCGGCTGCGGCGGGCGCAGGAGAGAGCTTTTGCGGCGCGGCCGTATGCGCGCGCGGTTTCGCGCCTGGTTCATTCTGTGGCGCTTCGCGTGCCACAAAGCACGCATACTTTGCTCGAGCGGCGCGAAGAGAAAAGAATTCTGCTGCTCGCGGTGAGCGGCGAACGCGGGTTGTGTGGCGCCTTCAATGCCAACGTGATCCGCCGCACGCTGGAATTTGCGCGTGAGCATTCGGCACAGAATCCGTCGCTGATCGTTCTGGGCCGGAAGATCCGGGACGCCATGCGCAAGCAGCGCTGGAAAATCATTGCCGAACATGTGGATGTTACGGCGCGACCCAGCCTGGGCGCGGCTGGGGAAATAAGTAAAGACGTGATTTCGCTTTATGAAAGCGGCGAAATCGATGCTGTCTATATTGTGTTTAACGAGTTCAAATCCGTGCTGGCGCAAATTCTGAGGCTCGAGAAGCTGCTGCCTATCGAACCCGATCGGGCTTTGGCGGGCGAAGAGTCCCAAGAAAAATCGAAAGAAGCGCCGATCGATTATCTTTACGAGCAGCCGCCCGGCGAAATCCTGGGGCATTTGTTGCCGCGCTACGTGCAAGTGCAGATCTTCCGTGCGTTGGCGGAATCGGCGGCTTCGGAGCACGCTGCGCGCATGACGGCCATGGATTCGGCGACGAATAACGCGGGCGAGCTGATCGATAAGCTGACGCTGTACATGAATAAAGTCCGGCAAGCCGCGATCACCAAGGAAATTATCGAAGTCGTGAGCGGCGCGGCATCAGCCGCCTAGCGCGGAAAATACAAGTAAGATTTGGAAGGAGTAAACATGGCTGGTGATGCACATAACATCGGGCGCGTTGTGCAGGTGATCGGCCCCGTGCTTGACGTGGAGTTTCAGGAACATCATCTGCCCGAAATTTACAATGCAGTGCGCATCACCAGTGAAGGATTCGACGTTCCAGAGCCGATCGACATCGTCGCGGAGGTGCAGCAGCATCTGGGCGAAGGGCGCGTTCGCACCGTGGCCATGAAGCCTACGGAAGGCATTGTGCGCGGCATGAAGGCGATCGATACGGAGGGGCCCATAACCGTGCCGGTCGGACGCGCAACGCTCGGGCGCGTGCTCAACGTGCTCGGGGAACCGGTCGATAATTTAGGGCCCGTGCCTGCCAAGTTGCGCTATCCGATCCACCGGGCGGCGCCTTCGCTGGAAGACCAGTCGACGCAATTGGAAATGTTCGAAACGGGCATCAAGGTCGTGGATCTGATGGAGCCTTATCTGAAGGGCGGGAAAATCGGGCTCTTCGGCGGCGCCGGCGTGGGCAAGACGGTGCTCATTCAGGAACTCATTCACAACGTGGCCATGCAGCACGGTGGTGTTTCGGTGTTTGCGGGCGTGGGGGAGCGCACACGCGAGGGCAACGACCTGTGGCTCGAAATGCAGGAGTCCAAAGTAGTGGTGGCCGGCGATTCAGAAAAATCGCGAGCGGCGCTGATTTACGGCCAGATGACGGAACCCCCCGGGGCACGCCTGCGCGTGGGGCTGACCGGTCTGACCGTTGCGGAATATTTCCGCGATGAAGAAGGACTCGACGTGCTCCTGTTCATTGACAATATTTTCCGCTTCGTACAGGCGGGATCGGAAGTTTCAGCTTTGCTCGGCCGCATGCCATCCGCCGTCGGTTACCAACCGAACTTGAATACGGAGATCGGCGAATTGCAGGAGCGCATCACTTCCACGAAGAAGGGCTCGATCACCTCTGTACAGGCCATCTATGTGCCTGCAGATGATTATACGGATCCAGCTCCGGCGGCCACGTTTACGCACCTGGACGCGACCACGAACCTCAGCCGGCAGATCGTGGAGCGCGGCATTTACCCCGCTGTCGATCCGCTGGCGAGCTTCTCGCGCATTCTCGATGCGCGCATCGTCGGGCATGAACACTACGATGTGGCGCGTTCGGTGAAAGGCGTGCTGCAGCGGTACAAAGACCTGCAAGACATCATCGCCATTTTGGGCATAGAAGAGCTTTCCGACGAAGATAAGCTCACCGTCGCGCGCGCCCGCAAGATCGAGAAGTTTTTTTCGCAGCCGATGTACGTCGCGGCGCAATTTACCGGGCTCGAAGGCAAGTACGTCAAGATCGAAGACACCATTCGCGGCTTCCGCGAAATCGTGCAGGGCAAACACGACGACGTTCCGGAGCAGGCCTTCTACATGGTGGGAACCATCGAAGAAGTGCGCGCGAAGTCCGAGAAAGATGGCGGCGACAGCCTAGGCTGTTCCGCAAGACACGGCAAAGAAAGCGACCTCATACCAGTGGCAGAAGGCCTGATGCTCGAAGTGGTAACGCCGGAACGCGAGATCGTCCGCGAGTCCGTGGCCGAAGTGCAGTTGCCGGGGCTCTCCGGATATTTGGGAATACTTCCAGGACACACGCCATTGCTTACGGAGTTAGGAATAGGCCCGTTGAGCTACAAAAAGGGCGCGGAAACCGGATACGTTGCCGTAATCGGCGGCTTTGCCGAAGTGCTTCCGGAACGCGTGACCGTCCTGGCGGAATCAGCCGAGCGTTCCGAAGAAATTGACGCGGCGCGGGCGCGGGCGGATTTGGATGAAGCCGAAAAGAGATTGTATTCGGGCAGCGCCGACCCAAAGACGGACTGGGATGCGGTGCTGAAATCGGTCGCCAGTGCACGCGCACGGGTCGAGGCGGCAGCCCATGGCGCACCGGTGGAAACAGGGAGACATAGCTGAAGGTGGAATCGATTCGCCTTTACACAACGCGCTGGTGCGCCGATTGCTGGCGAGCGAAACAATTTCTGAAAGAGCGCGGAGTCCAATACGAGGAAGTCGATGTCGACGAAGATCCGGACGCCGAAGAACTCATTCTTCGCGTGAATGAAGGGCGCCGGAAGATTCCCACCATTGAAGTTGCCGGCCGATATTTTGCGTGCAGTCCCTTCGATCCTGAGCAGCTCGCCGAAGAACTGAAAATTCCGCTCAATCCTTAGTTCAAAACTAATCTAATCCGACGCCGCGCGTCATTACGCCGGTCACGTTGAGTTGATCGTCGAGGAGGACCAGATCGGCATCAGCGCCTGGAACCAGATTGCCTTTCCTTTGCTCAAGACCGAGCAAGCGAGCCGGATTCGCGGTAAGCATCGGCAGAGCCTCGCGTAAGGAAATACCCAGCGCCACCATGTGGCGCAGGGCGCGGTCAAGAGTGAGCGTGCTGCCTGCCAGCTTTCCATCGGAATTGCGCGCGACGCCGCCCGCGACGTTTACTTCGAATGTGCCCAGCCTGTATCGGCCTTCAGGCATCCCAGTGGCGGAGATGCCGTCGCTCACCAGGATTACGCCCTGAGTTCCTTTGGCGGCAAGGAGAATGCGGATCGCTGCATCATCGACGTGCACTCCATCCGCAATCAATTCGGCTGTAACGCCAGGCGAGGTCAGGATTGCGCCCAGCACGCCAGTTTCACGATGCGCAAAGGGGCGCATGGCGTTAAAAACGTGGGCGGCATGCCGGGCTCCGCGGGAAATTGCAGCTATGGCTTCCGCATAGCTTGCGTCCGTGTGTCCCAAGGAAACGACGAGGCCGGCACGCAGCGCTTCGGGAATTAGCTCTGCTGCTCCGGGCAGTTCGGGGGCCAGTGTGAGGATGCGGGCTGAGCCCTTGGCCGAGGCCAGCAAACGCCGGAAGAGCGGAATCGACGGCGCTTGAATCCATTCCTCGGGATGAACTCCTCGACGGGCGTGGCTGATGAATGGACCTTCGAAATGCACACCGAGGATCTCGGCTGAAGGCCTGCTCCCCGGGGGTTGCGCCTTCGCGCGTTCCATCCACGCAGCTACCGATTCGACGGCTCGGCATGTTGCCCCCTCGCTCGCGGTTACCGTGGTGGCCAGAAGCGAAGTGGTACCCCGAGCCGCCACCCTCGCGCAGATGGCAGCGAACGCTTCAGCGCTCGAATCCATCACGTCATATCCAGCCGCGCCGTGGATATGCACGTCGATAAAGCCCGGGACAGCCGAGAAATCGCGCTTGTCGTGCCGATGCGCGGATGCTGGAACGCTAACTTCGTCCCGGCGGCCCACAGCGGTAATCTTTTCGCCATCGGTTAGGATAACGGCGTCGGCGATTTCCTCCTGAGGCGTGAAAACACGGCGGGCGAAAATGGCTTGTAGGGCCATGGCGAGTCATCGTACTGGAGATAGTGCGCCGCGCGCCAGTAAGGGAGGCCCTTCCGCGCAGCCGGTGGCCTCAGGTTTAGCCGTGATTCACGACGTGATAGGGAGGGGCGGCGGGATTTCGCAAGCAAAAAACAAAAGGAGGGCCCGAACGGCGGCCCTCCTTTGTATCGCTTTCAATTTAAGTTAGCGGGAAGCCGTTTTCTGATGGCGGCCCCCCCAAGTGTTCAGTTGGCCGTCAGGGCTGCCGAGGCCTGCGTTGGCTGTGCCTTGGGCACGCTCATGTAACCGACGACTTTGTCTTTGCCGATCTGATTGATTACAAGTTCCAGAGGCGATCGGGTTCCGTGCGTATAGAAGTAGATGGGCTCGTCAATCGCGCGGTTCTTTTTCTCGAGACGCATGTCGTTGACATAGAGCGCCACGGTGAACTGATTCTTCTTAACATTCGTACCGCGGAGCTCCACCATCAGGTCGCCAACCTTCGAACGGTTGCCCTTGCCGTTGAGCGTGAACTCGAAATAATCGCGCTCGCCAACGCGACGGAGCTGATCGATTTCATCGTGGTTGCGAGCGATCAGGGTGCCGAATTCGGTGCGCGTCATATCGAGATTGTTCTTCGTCGATTCCAGTTCGCCCTTTACGCCATTGATATCGCCGCCCAAGGACCTGACGTCATCAACATTCGCCTTGGTGGCGAGCTCCGACTGCACGCTGGTTAGTTTGTTGGAATAGTCGTCCCGAATCTGGCTATTCTGGCGGCGCGCGGTTGTAACCTCGCCTTGAGTCATCTTCATCTTGTCCGTTACGGCGACCAATTGATTTTGGAGCTGGGTGTTGATCGCTTCGGTCTGCGTCAGGCGCTGGTTCAAGGCCTGGAGATCCTGCCCCACGAGCTTATTCTGCCCGGTCTGGGTGGCGAGGGCCTGCTCCGCTCTTTTCGCCTGCGTCGTGGCATTCCAGCCTACACCCAAGCCCAAAACAGAGACTGTCGCGAGAACTATTACGGCAAACCAAACCCACCGAGGTGCCCCATCCCGGTCGCTACGGGACTCCTTTGGCTGCATGTCTTCACGGCTGTCGAACAGTCTTTCGTTAGCCTCGCTCATCGAAGGTCTCCCTCCACTCAAGGTTGAATAATGCACGTCCCGAGCCAAACAGTCCGCACCGGTATTTACTGTTGATCTAACTGGATTCACGTAAGTTATAGGCGGAAATAGGTCCAGGCGTGCTTGGGTGGAAGGCTAAAATTCTGTAATATTTACCTTAGGTCCGGCAAATCGAGGCAGGATTTACTGTAAATACCTTATAATCAACAGTTAATATGGAAATGGCAAGCGAGAGAAAAACAGTGAGTTAGGCGACCCGGACCTTTGACGTTTCCGGGTGTCCGTCAAAGTATGCGTCAAGGGTTTGCTGGGCAGCTTCGAGGACCAGATGGCAATTAGAACAGCGGTCAATGTGGCCGGTAACAACAGCAGCGACACTGGGAGAGAGACGACCTTCGAGGTATTCACAGATCAAACGGACAGTCTCTCTGCACGTCATGGCAGCCCCCCGAAATACTTTTCCCCGTTGAGTTTGTGAGCACGAATCGCTCCAATCTGCAGATACGCACTCGCTTTCACGATTACCCTACAAAATCAACTAGTTACGAAAACGTGAGGGGTCGTGGAAATCCAGAATCAGTGGTTCGAAGTGGGAAGTTTTTGCCGGACTGTTTCATTTCAGCATAGCCACTCCGGAAGAAGCGGCCTAGCGGGTAACGGTCATGCGCCGCAGGGCTTCAATGCGGTCAGGGAGCGGCGGGTGGGTGCTGAAAAGCCCCGTAAAGACCTGTCCGGTGCTCAAGGGTCTAACGATATAGAGAGAGGAGGTTGCGGGAGAGACATTGGTCATGGGAATGCGCTTATTGTACGCGCCAAGTTTTTCCAGCGCACTGATCAGCCCGTAGGGGTGGCCGACCAGACGCGCCCCCGCGGCATCTGCGGCGTATTCCCGTTGCCGGGAGATTCCCAACTGGAGCAGCATAGCCGCGAACGGCGCAACCACCGCCATCAACAGGACTTCTAGGCCACCGCCACCACGGCGGTCACGATCGCCTCCGTAGCCGCCGAAAATCATGGCCCAACGCGCACCGTACCCGATCCAGCTAATGACGCCAGCCAAAGTAGCGGCGATAGAAGTAGTTAGAATGTCGTAATTGCGCACGTGCGAGAGTTCGTGGGCGATTACGCCCTCGAGCTCATCGTCGTTCATTAACTCCAGAAGACCTTCGGTGACGGCTACGGAAGCGTGCGACGGGTTTCGGCCAGTAGCGAAGGCATTCGGCGCAGCTTGCGGAATGACATAGAGCTTGGGCATCGGCAGATTGCCTTTGGCCGCAAGTCGCTCCATTACAGCATATAAACGCGGCGCCTCCTCGCGTGAAACCGGCCGCGCGCCGCTGGAGGCCAAAGCGATCTTGTCAGAGAAAAAGTAGGCGATGCCGTTCATAGCAACGGCGATAATGAGCCCGAAGGTCATTCCCTGGCGTCCCGCCAGGGCGTCGCCCCCGAATACCAGCAGCAGAGTAAGCAACGTGAGTAAAAAGCCAGTTTTAAGTGTCCTCATGATTGTTTAGCCTCTGCAGCTTCGCAGCCGCCCCTGAAACGACTCTTCTTTTAAAGTCTAGAGGCGAGAGCACGGCGCGTCAATCTGACGCAGCTGTCAACGGCCTCCTCCTGCACATCGCTGGCGTTATCGTTTACGCGAAGAACCCCGTCCTGCCACAGCTGCGGCGGACTCATCCGCCGCCGGAGCTAGTTTCGGTTCGACGCGCTCGAATTTCATCTCTCCGCCTGACGCATCGACGCGGATCACGTCTCCAGGCAAAACCCGGCCGTCAAGGATCTCCAGTGCCAAGGGGTCCTGGATAAGGCGCTGTACGGTGCGCCGGAGTGGCCGTGCACCGTAGGCGGGATCGTAGCCTTCGGCCAGTATTAACGCTCGGGCAGTGGGCGTTAGTTCGATTCGCACCTGGCGCTCGGCGAGCAGCTTCGATACGGAGGTGAGCTGCAGATCGACGATCTTCTCCAGTTGCTCACGGCCGAGCGGATTAAAGATGACGATATCGTCGATGCGGTTCAGGAACTCGGGCCGGAACGTGGCACGCAATGCTTCCATGGCTTCTTTGCGAGCGCGCTCGGCATCGGTGCCCGCAAGCTCGAAGAGAGCCGCCGAACCCACGTTGCTGGTCATCACCAGCACCGTATTGCGAAAATCGACCTTGCGTCCCTTGCCGTCGGTCAGCCGACCGTCCTCGAGAATCTGCAAGAGAACGTTGAAGACGTCCGGATGCGCCTTTTCGATTTCGTCGAACAAAACCACTGAATAGGGACGGCGCCGCACTTGTTCAGTCAATTGGCCGCCCTCTTCATAACCAACATAGCCTGGAGGCGCACCGATCATGCGCGAAACGGAGTGCTTTTCCATGTATTCGGACATGTCCAGCCGAATCATGGCGCGTTCGTCGTCAAACAAGAATTCGGCGAGAGCACGCGCCAATTCGGTCTTGCCGACGCCCGTGGGGCCCATAAAGATGAAGGAGCCGATGGGCCGATTGGGATCGGAGAGGCCCGCGCGATTGCGGCGAATCGCGTTGGAGACGCGCTTGAGGGCGTCTTCTTGTCCGACGACGCGTTGGCGCAGCCGCTCCTCCATGGTGACCAGCTTTCTGGCCTCGCCTTCGAGCAGGCGGCCGACGGGAATGCCCGTCCATTTGCTGACCAGCGCGGCGATGTCTTCTTCGTCGACCTCCTCCTTCAGCATCCGGCCACTTTTCTGGATTTCGGCCAGGCGCTTCTGTGCCTCTTCCAGTTCGCGTTCTGCCTGCGATAGCTTGCTGTAACGAATTTCGGCCACTTTGGCCAATTCCCCGGCGCGCTCGTAGCGTTGCTCCTCCGCTTTCAGCGCGTCGATTTGCTCTTTCTGCTTGCGAATTTTTGCGATGGCATCTTTCTCCACCTGCCAGCGGGCCTTGCTGGCATTGGACTGCTCGCGAAGTTCCGCGAGCTGCTGATCGAGCTGCGCCAATCGCTCGCGCGAGTGCTTATCGCTTTCCTTGAGGAGGGCTTGTCGCTCGATTTCGAGCTGCAGAATGCGCCTCTCGATTTCGTCGATTTCGAGGGGAAGAGAGTCAAGTTGCATGCGAAAGGAGGCGGCCGCTTCATCGATCAAGTCGATGGCCTTGTCCGGCAGAAAGCGATCGGTGATATAGCGGTTGGAAAGTGTCGCCGCGGCAATAATCGCGGCGTCTTTGATGCGCACGCCGTGATGGACTTCGTAGCGTTCCTTGAGGCCGCGCAGAATCGCGATCGTATCCTCGACAGAAGGCTCCGCGATCATTACAGGTTGGAAGCGCCGTTCGAGGGCAGGATCCTTTTCGATGTGCTTGCGATATTCGTTGATGGTCGTGGCGCCGATGGCGCGCAATTCGCCTCGAGCGAGCGCCGGCTTCAGCATGTTCGAAGCATCCATCGATCCTTCGGCAGCGCCCGCGCCAACGAGCGTGTGCAGTTCGTCGATGAACAGAATGATCTGGCCCTCGGCTTCGGTGATCTCCTTGAGAACTGCTTTCAGGCGGTCCTCGAACTCGCCGCGATATTTCGTGCCTGCGACCAACGCGGCCAGATCGAGTGCCACGATGCGCTTGGGCTTGAGAACCTCGGGTACATCACCCGCAACAATTCGCTGCGCCAGGCCCTCAACGACGGCCGTTTTGCCTACGCCGGGCTCTCCGATCAGTACCGGATTGTTCTTGGTGCGCCGGGCCAGAATCTGCATCACACGGCGGATTTCCACGTCGCGCCCAATAACGGGATCGAGTTTCCCGCGACGTGCCAATTCGGTGAGATCGCGCGCGTACTGCTCCAACGCGCGAAAAGTCGATTCCGGAGTCTGTGAGGTTACGCGATGGCTCCCGCGCACCGCGGCGAGCGCCTGCAAAAGGGCTTCGCGCGAAGCTCCATGGCGAGCCAGCAGTTGGCCCGCTGGATCTTTTGTACGCGCTGCGATCGCCAGTAAAATGTGTTCGGCGGAAACATATTCATCCTTGAATTGCTCCGCTTCATCGAATGCAGCCTCGAGAACCTCATTTGCTGCATTACTCAGATGTTGCTGCGAAACTCCGCTCACCTTTGGGAGCCGCGAAATTTGCGTGCTGATTTCCCCTTCCAGGGTTTCCGGGCGCACACCAAGGCGGTTTAGAAGCGGCGGCACAATGCCGTCCTGCTGCCCTACCAAGGCGGCCAACAGGTGTAGAGGCTCAATTTGCTGCTGCCCCGCCTTCGCGGCAATATCCTGCGCTTCCTGCAGGGCCTCTTGAGCCTTCACGGTTAGTTTGTCGAATCGCAGCATGTTGTTTCTTCTTTCCTAGCTCGTTTCTCGTTCAAGATTAGACCAAAAAGGGGCCGGACAGGCCGGCCCCTTTTTCACCGACGCTTATTAGATTACTTCTTGCCGTTTTCCGAAACGCTTATCTTGATTTGTTTCGGCTTGGTCTCCTCCCGCTTGGGCAAACGCACGCTCAACACGCCGTTGCGGTACTCAGCGTGAATGCCTTCAGTATTCACGGTGTTGGGCAGCGAGAAGCTCCGCGTAAAGGTGCCGTAGGCGCGCTCAACGCGCAGATAGTTGTCTTCATGGACTTCGTTATTGAACTTACGTTCGCCGCGGATGGTGAGGGTATTATTTTCCACGCGGACGTCAATGTCCTTCTCCTGCACGTCCGGAAGATCGGCCTTGACCACCAGCTCATTCTCGGTTTCGAAGATATCGACCGCCGGCGCCCAGCTTGCGAGCTCCGCCTGACCGGAACGGGTGCGGGTGACGCTATCCTCGAACAGCCGATTGACCTGCTCCTGCAAAGTGTTCAAACCACGGAAGGGTTCCCAACGCGTCATGCTCATGTGTAGCTCCTCCTGAAATGTAGTGATGATCGCACAGAGAGCATATAATATGAGCGTATGTATGTCAAGTACAAGTAAGACTCCTCAATAGTAAGTAGTAATAGCCATATTTAACAGCATGTTACGAAAATAATAGCGTGTTATCATAGTGCCGAAATGCGACTAGCGGAATTCGATTATGACCTCCCGGCCAAGGCAATTGCCCAGCAGCCGCTGCAAGACCGCGCAGGAGCGAGGATGCTTCTGCTGGAGCGAAGCTCAGGACGAATCGAAGACAGTCTTTTCCGTGCGCTGCCTTCGCTGGTAAAGGGCAATGAGCTTGTGGTGGTGAACAACGCGCGAGTCATTCCGGCCAGACTCTACGCTCATCGTGCAGGGACTCACGCGGAGCTTCCCGGAAAGCACAGTCCAGCGCAAAAGGGATTCTTGACCTCGCGCCTTGAGGTGCTTCTGACCCGGCGCATAGACTCCGAAGTCTGGGAAGCGCTGGTACGTCCTGGCAGAAAGGTCAGGAGCGGCGAGCGACTATTTTTCGAGCAATCTGATCTCGAAGCCGAGGTTGTCGGAAGAGGGCCGTACGGGGTTCGTCAACTTCGATTCCACGCTGGTTCGAGCACCGAGATATCTGAAGTCATCGGCAGAATCGGCCATGTGCCGTTGCCGCCTTATATCCGGCGATCAGATAGAGCTGCGGACCGGGAGCGTTATCAGACCATATTTGCAAAACAGCCGGTGGCCGTGGCGGCTCCCACTGCCGGCCTGCATTTCACTCCTGAAATCCTCGACCAACTACGCCGGAAAGGGGTCGAAATCGCCGAGATAACGCTCGAGGTCGGTCTGGGAACTTTTCAGCCCATCCGGACCGAGCATCTGGAAGACCACGAAATGCACAGCGAAGCTTACGAAATCTCGCAAAATACGGCGGGAGCGATTGCCGCTGCACGGCGCCAGGGGCGGCCGATTTTGGCGGTGGGGACGACGGTTGTTCGCACGCTCGAGGACGCAGCGCAGAGATCGCTTCGGGAGGGCCGGCCTCCCGAAGATATCGCTGCTGGAAGAACATGTGCGGAAATCTTTATTCGGCCGGGACATCGGTTCGCCCTGGTCGATCAGCTCCTAACGAATTTTCATCTACCACGGTCGACGCTGCTTGTCCTGGTTTGCGCGTTTGCGGGGCGTGACCGCGTGTTGGCTGCTTATCGACATGCCGTATCTTCCGGATATCGCTTCTACAGTTATGGCGATTGCATGCTGATACGCTAGCTACCGAACTTCGTGGTAAGCAAGAACTCCTGGATTACACGTTCCCGAAATATCCGAGGCAAAGCTCCGGCCCAGTGCAATATTGGCTGCGTCCAGTACCGAAGTACTATTACGCTAGTTTAGATGGAAGTCGCAAAATTGTCATGTTTCTCGCTGAGTTTGGTCAGGCGCCCGTCTGGAGGCGCTGTAAGGACTTCGATATGCCGGGTACTGCGAAGGACGTCTTTTCCGAAGCAGGCATCAGCGGCGACGCTGCAACAATTGAGGCGCAAGGATCCCAGGCAAGCAGCGCTTCTGGCGCCGAAATTCCAGTTACCGTGCACGCCTCGCGATACTCGTCCGCTTCAAAGGGCGCCGGGAAACTCCCGCCAGTTCATGAGGACACGCGCACGGTAATCATTTTCCCGCAGGGTGCGGTTGTGCGTCTGTCCGCAACGGTTACGTTGGGTGAACTAGTTGTACTCACCAACACTCGGACCGGGGCAGACGTGATCTGCCGCGTTACGAGCGTGAAGACTCAGCCAGGCATTCAGAACTATGTGCATCTGGAATTCACGCAACGGGCCTTGGACTTTTGGGAGGCGACTTCCTCAGCGGAACCTGGCGCGTCCATACGAAAACCTGCGGCGGTCACAGCACCGTCCCCTGCGCCGCCAGTTCGTAAGCCTGTTACTTTGGGGAGTAAGACAGCGGACTCCCCGATACAGCAAGCACAGCCAGCAGCAAGTCCGGCGGCGACTGTGGATGTCAAGCCGGTCCCCGCAGCATTGCCAAAAATCACGCCTCTCGCGGACGCGCCTACCCCCGGCTCGCCCGAGATATCAGCGAAGGCTCCGGCCACACCACCACAAGCTTCTGAGGTCACGCCGGCTCCCACTGTTCTTCACAAGCAGCCGGCCGTCGTGCCTCCTGCCTCTCCGCGCTTTCAGCCTTTCGAGACCGGGGTTCCGCAAAAGGCGACGAAATCGAGATCCATTATTTTGTTCGCTATGGCCGCAGCTGTTCTGGTGGCGATGGGCAGCGTGGCCGGGCCGAAAGTATGGCAACGCTACCGCGGCGTTATTCCGGGTGTACAGAACCCACCTGCGGCAGCGAATCTGGCGCCCTTCGCTGTCCCGTCCGACGCTGTCGCGTCCGACACTAAAGCGCCGATCGTCAAAACCTCCGGGGACGCAAACCCAGTAGAGCCCTCTGCGAGGGCGTCTGCCAAGAATCCGCCCGCTGAGACGCCCACCGTGCAATCAGAACCAATCCAGCCTCCGGTGGAGGTTCCCAAAACGGAAGTAAAGCCGCAGCGCATTGTGCGGCCTGCTCTAAACCTGGGCAAGATCTCGGCGCCTAAAATTAAGAGACCCGCGCAATTGAATTCGAGCGAGCCTCCTCCAGTTTTGTCGGCCGATGCAAACGCATCGCCCAACATAATCGGTCAGAGCTTGAGCAGCACCACGCCTCAAGCTAGCGTCTTGCCAGCGCCGGCACTTCCTGCGCTACGAAAAGGTGGTGAGTTGCAGCAACCTAAGCTGCTCTCATCGGCAGCGGCAGTCTATCCACCGCTGGCTCGCGCTCAGGGTGCGCAAGGCGACGTGACCATCGATGCGCTGATCGATGTGAACGGCAAAGTGTCGGCCACCAATGTCCTCACTGGCAACCCGCTCCTGCTGAAAGCTGCCGTCGACGCGCTGAGGCTCTGGAAATACCAGCCGGCGAAGTTAAATGGCGAGCCCATTCCCATTCACATCAAGGTCACCATCTCTTTCCATCTGAATTAGACCTATAAGCGCCGCAGAGTTGACATCGCGGAAGCCTTAGCCCTCGTCTATAATTCATATTCTTCCGCTGCCGTTTCGGCGGTCCCATGCGCCTGCTGGTATTTAGCGACGTGCACGCGAACGCGACCGCTCTTGAAGCGGCGTTCGAAGCCTGCGCGGGACGTTGGGAGCGCGCGGTATGTCTCGGGGACGTGGTTGGCTATGGCCCCGATCCGAATGAAGTTGTGGAGCGAGTTCGCTCTCTTGTGAGCGGTATCGTTCGTGGGAATCACGATAAAGCCGTTAGCGGCATTTCCAATCTCGAGGATTTCAATCCTGTGGCGCGCGCGGCAATTGAATGGACGCGCAGCCGGCTTCTTCCGGAGAATTTACGTTATCTGCGGAGTCTTCCCGCGGGGCCGATCGAGATAGACGGGGCGGCTTGCGTTCATGGCGCCGTGGAAGATGAAGACGAATACGTTTTCGCTGCCAATCAAGCGCTCGCCGGTCTTCTTGCGTCGCCGCAGTCGATCACATTTTTTGGACATACGCACATTCAAGGTGGTTTCTCGTATGATGGCGCGAGGGTCGGGACTGTTGAGTTATCGCCGAAAGCGGGAACGAACTTTTCCGTCGTCAGCCTGGAGCCGAAGACGCGCTATCTGCTGAATCCGGGTTCCGTCGGTCAGCCGCGCGATGGGGATCCGCGAGCTGCGTTTGCTATCGCGGATCTCGAGAAACGACGGGTGGAATTCTGGCGGACGCCGTACGATATTTCTGCTGTGCAGGGTCGCATGGAACAGGCTGGTGCGCCGGAAGCATTGGTTTTGCGGCTCGCGTTCGGACGATGAGCCGCGCCGAGAGAGCACATCATGGATGCCCAGAGAGAGCACATCATGGAAGAGGAAAAGAGCAGAGCTCCAATCGTTTTGCTCGTCGGCGTGGTTGCAGCGTTGCTGTTGATCGGCGTGTTCTATGTGGTCGGACGCCTGACCCCAGCGCCTACAAAAGCGGTAGAACAGCCGCTGCCAATGGGTCCGGCGGAGCAAGCGTATGTGCCGCAGATTCAATTCCTCGAGCCCAAGGTGGCCCGAGCGGCAAACTTCCTCAATCAAGAGGTGACCTTCGTTTTTGGCACCGTGCTAAATAACGGTCCTCGTCCGATTCGCCAGATCGAGGTCACTTTGGAATTCCACGATCCTTTCAATCAGGTGGTCTTGAGAGATAAGCAGCGGCTGTTCAGCCCCACTGCAATTCCTCTCGCCCCTCATGATCGGCGCGACTTTCAGCTCGGCTACGAAACACTTCCCGTGCAATGGAATCAGGCTTATCCGACCATTACGATAACCGGCCTACAGCTCCAGTAGGGCCCACCTTTCGACCGGCCTTCGCGGCAGAGTTTTTCTCCCCTATACTTTGCCTCCGTGGAACTAAGCCAGGCCCTCAAAGAAGCGCTCAGAAGGCTGCTGGAGGGCGGCCCCGTGAAGGTGCAAGAAAATGGCTCGTGGCTCGCGCCGCTTGAAAATTTCCAGTACGAAGTGCGCGAAAAGGCGGGCGCGACGGTTCTGCATTTGTGGACTCAAGAAGGCACATTGGTGCGTCGCGTAATTGCTATCGATGCTAATGACGACGACCGCCTGGCGCTTCAGGTGAAACGTTTTGGCCGCACCCGGCCAGATCATCTCGAGTTTGTGTGCAGGGAACGAGAGCCGGAGACTGGGCCGCTAAGACGTGAGCAATTTCGCGCGCGTTTTAGTGAAATGCTGGCCCAACAATTCCCGGATGAAACTATTTCGTCCTTGACTTCGGCGCCTGATCTCGAACATTCCCTCTCGGGCAACTACGTTCGGGGAATTACAGTCGCCCGAAATCGAGCTGCGGCGGTGATGGCCGCAGCTCCCGGAGAGAGCGCGGCGACCTATGATGCCCTGCTTACGTTTGGCCTGCTTTGGCTCGATCGCTCGCGGTATCGGAAATCATCACAGCCGATCGGTGCTTTGCGCCTCTTTTTCCCTGTCGGCTGCGGCAGCGTCGTGGCGCATCGGCTAAAGGCTATATCCGGATCTGTAACTGTGGAGCTACACGAATACGACCCTGCCACCCGCCAAATCCGCCGTCGGGATCCTCAAGATACGGGCAACGTTAAATCGTGGCTAGTGCCCCGCCGGGAAATCGAGGGTGCCCTGGCTCAGGCTCGAGAAGCGATCGATCCGATTCGGCGGCTCAACCCGGAGGCGGTCACAGCGGAACCGGTGCCAGGAAGTGCGGAGGTCGCGCTACGCTTCCGAGGGCTTCTCTTTGGGCGCTGCGGGCCGGGAGGTACGTTCTTCGGGATCGGTTCTGAACAGGCGCTGACGCCCGCTACCCGACCGGAATTGGAGCGTCTGCTTCGTAGGCTGGACGCGCATCGGTCACCCTTCGCCAGTTCGCGGCGGGAGCCGCTTTACCGCGCGCAGCCGGAACGCTGGCTGGGGTCACTGGTGATTGCGGACCCGGCGCGGATCGATCCACGCATCGATGCGCGTTTCCTCTACGGTCAAGTGCCGGCGTTTTCGGCTGGCGACCGGGGCATCATGGACCTCTTGGGCATAACGCGGGAGGGTCGGCTTGTTGTGATCGAGCTCAAAGCCAGCGAAGACGTGCAGCTCTTGATGCAGGCAATTGACTACTGGCTGCGGGTTCGACACCACCAGGAGCTGGGCGATTTCCCGCGCTATGGTTATTTCCCAGGGTTGAACATCGGCTCCCAGCCGCCACTGCTGTTTGTGGTGGCGCCTTCGCTTCAATTTCACCCTGCAGGGGATGTCCTGGCGCGCTACCTGGTCCGAGATATCGAGATCTGCCGAGTAGGGCTCAACGAAAACTGGCGTCGGGGCTTGCGCGTCGTGCTTCGGCAGACTCTTCCTGGTTTGAGTAAAAAAAAATGGAAGCAGCCTTGGCCTGAGCCGTAGCTGCTTCCCGGGGTGTGTCCTAGAAGTGGTCTTAACAACTTCGATGCCCTCATTGCGGGCAAAGTTGCATGTTTACTTATGGGAAGTGAGCGAGAGCAAAGCCGGCGATTAAATATCAGTAAAACAGATACTTACGCCACTTCTCATCACGATGACCAATGAGCCGCATCAGTTGGCGAGAAGTGTAAAGCGTGAATGGGCGCGGGCGCCTAGCTAGTTTTATACCCGCTTCCTCGGGAGTGCGGTCGCCTTTCCGGTTGTTGCATTGATAGCAGCAGGCCACCAGATTTTCCCAGGAAGACCTACCCCCGCGCGAGCGCGGGACCACGTGGTCAAGCGTCAATTCGGAGGCCGGAAACACGCCCCCGCAAAACTGGCAGGTATTGCGGTCTCGCAGCAGGATGTTCTTGCGCGACAATGCACGAGTTTGCTGCGGAATATGACGATAGGCCAGCAATCGGATGACAGACGGCACTTTCATGGTTCGGGAAGTGGAATGGACGACGTGGTGATTCAGCTCTTCCGCTTGAGCTACACCCTTGAGCAGCAAGACCATAGCCCGCCGGACCGCGGTAACATTGATCGGCTCGAAGGTGGCATTCAATACCAAGACTGGCTCCTGCATGACTGCAGGCTTCCGATGCGTGAGCGGCGGGGGAACTAAGCGTTGATGTTCGCGATTGGAAACAGGCAGGGCAGGTTTTTCCTGCCGACTTACACCTTCGTCCGATGGGTCCGAGTTCATCCGTTCGGCTCCCTGCTCGGCGGCTCAATAGCGGCCTGTTCCCGCCACGGAATTGCCCGAGCCACCGTCAGAGCTACCACCTTAGCCGCTCCGGCCTTTCGCAAGGCCCTCGAGCACGCATCCAGCGTCGCTCCAGTGGTTAATACATCATCTACCAGCAAAACCCGAAGGTTGTCAACCCGCAGGCCTTGGCGAGTCGTATACACGCCGCGAACACTGCGCCACCGCTCCCTGAGGGTAAGCCGCAGCTTATCGGGACGAGGACGGCTACGAAGCAGCAGGTAAGAACGGCAAGGCAATCCTAAAGACCGTGCCAGCGGCTTCGCGATAAGTTCCGCTTGGTTATAACCGCGCTCCCGAAGCCGCTGAGCGTGAGCGGGCACGGGCACAACCAAGTCGGCTCGGCACGCTTCGCTATTGGCATCGAAAGTCTTTCGCAGGCTGGAGGCGAACCAGCCCGCCAAAGGCGTTACTTGCTGGTACTTCAAAAGAATAATGGCCCCTGCCACGGTTTCGGTATAGGCCGTATAGCTCCGGGCGAAATCGAAATCGTAAAGGCCGCGCTGACATATGTGACAGAGGGGCGCGGTTTCCCGATCAAGGACGACGGCCGAGACAAACGGCCGTCCGCAACGGGCGCAGCAGGGGCCCGTGAGCGGCCGAAACGATGTCACGCAGGAGCAGCAGAGGGGGATTCGACTCGCAGTATCCAGTAGCTTTCCGCACAGCCGGCAAGGCGCGGGGAAAAGGACCGAAACAAGCGCTTGGCGCAGTTCCTGCAGGGATGCTCGAAACGTTTGCAAGGCACCCTCACGCGAGGCCCAGATTAGCCCATACCGGTTAACAGGCAAAGCGTCCCGCGCGAGGGTCGGTTCTTTGGGAAAGGCTATAGAAGGCCCTGCTCGTGTTTTTCCTGGCAGACCGTGCAATGGCTGGCCCAAGGAACGGCCTCCAGCCGCTTCTGCTGCAGTTCGGTCTCGCAGTTCAAGCAAGTGCCAAACGTGTTGTTGCGAATACGGTTGAGTGCTTCGTCAATTTGCTGCAGCGTTGATCGGTCGGTATTGTTCTGCCCGAACAAAAATTCCTTGGTGTAGGAATTGGCCGCCTTGTCCGCCAGATCCACGGTCGGATCATCGTCTGCGGAACGCCCTTCCTCTTCCGTACGCGCAATGCTCCGCGCGAGCTCTTCCCGCTTGGCTTGCAGTTTTTTCTTGTAATAGTCGAGACGCTTCTTATCCATAGTTGGAGTGCCGCTGCGCATTTTTTCGACAGTATTCAAAACGGTCATTCTACGTACCACCTTTCCGGGTGTCAAGAAAAGGCCCGTGGGCCTTTATCGACTCCGTTACTAAGATTCACTCGGAGCGTTTTGGATTCCCGCCTCCGTAGTTTTTTTTGCAGGCGCTACAGTTCTACGCCTAAATGACCCAGGGGGCGCAGCCTGCAAGGTTCTCGGCCCAAGTTGCGAGCCTTCCCCGCCATTGTTAGAATCTGAAGTTTGTCTGGCGGTTGTGGAGTCGGTTGTCACGGGTATTCGCCCGGCACGGTCGCGTTCCTCAGCGTGGCCCTCTATTCCGGTCAAATCCCGCATTAGGCGAAACTGCGCGCAAGGCAGCTTTACGTCAAATGGGCGGAGGTCAGCTTGCCTGCATACGATTTGGCGATTATCGGGAGCGGGCCGGGCGGCTACGTGACCGCCATTCGCGCGTCCCAATGGGGCTTAAAGACTCTTGTCATCGAAAAGGACGGATTTCTGGGCGGTACCTGCCTGCACGTGGGTTGCATTCCGACAAAGGTCCTGCTGTACCACGCCGAACTCTACGACACTCTGAAGCACGCCGCTGAATTTGGCCTCGAGGTTTCCGATGTCAAGGTCAACTGGCCGGCGATGCTGGCGCGGAAAGAACGCATCGTCAATAAACACGCCAAGGGCATCGAGTTCCTTTTCCGCAAAAACAAAGTCGAAACGATGCAAGGATGGGGACGGTGGACGGCCCCGCACCATGTCCAGGTCGAGAACGCCGGCAAAGTTACAGACGTCGAAGCCACCCATATCATGTTTGCTACAGGTTCTGAAGCGCGCTCGCTGCCAGGTGTCGACTTTGACGGCAAAGTAATTGTCGGCAATCGTGACATCCTACAGCTGCCGCAGGTTCCCAAAACGCTGGTAATAGTGGGGGCGGGCGCTGTGGGCGTGGAATTCGCTTCGATTTTCCGGTCCTTCGGCACCGAAGTAACGATTCTCGAAATGCTTCCGCGCGTTGTGCCGCTGGAAGACGAGGAAATTTCCGCAGAACTGGAGAAGGCCTTTCGGAAAAGGGGCATTCGTATTTTCACCGAAGCAAAGGTCGAATCTGTAAAGAAAGACGCGAGCGGAGCTACCGTCGTTTTCCGCGACAAAGCCGGCCAGGCGCAAAATCTCGCCGCAGAGCATGTCCTGATTGCAGTGGGAAGAGCGCCGTTGACCCAAAACATCGGCCTGGAGAAAACGCGCGCCAAAGTCGAGCGCGGATTCGTGCACGTCGGGCGATACATGGAAACTGCCGAGCCGCAGGTGTATGCGATCGGAGATATTGTTGCGGGAATGCCTCAACTAGCGCACGCCGCGTCGATGGAAGGCATCATCGCCGTCGGCAAGATAGCGGGGAAGCAGGTGCCGACGCTCGAAAGGAGTCGCATTCCCAATGCTACTTATTGCGAGCCGCAGATCGGGTCCATCGGGCTTACGGAAAAACAGGCACGGGAGGCCGGTTATGCCGTAAAGACGGGCAAGTTTCCGTTCCTGGGAAACGCCAAGGCTTCCATACTCAATCATCACGATGGATTTGTGAAAGTAGTGGCGGACGAGCAGACGAGCGAGGTTTTGGGTGTGCACGCCATCGGACCGCTGGCGACGGAGATTCTGGCCGAGCCGGTTGCTGCACTGCAACTGGAAGCCACCATCGATGACATGCTGTTCACGGTGCACGCGCATCCGACGGTTTGGGAGGCAATGGGAGACGCATTTGCCTCGGTGCGAGGTCTGGCGATTCACTATTAGCGTCGGAGAGATTGCCGCGCCAAATCATTTCCTTTAACGTGTGATAAGGGAGTGCACGCGCCTGTGAAAAATTGCCGCACGATTGATCTTGGCAGAATCGCTTACGGCGAAGCCGTTGCGCTCCAGCAGTGTCTGGTTGCCGCTCGCAAAAACGGGACAATTCCCGATCTGCTACTCTTCTGCGAACATCCTCACGTCATTACTCTGGGCCGCAACGGCAAACGTGAGAACTTGCATGTTTCCGAAGATTTTCTGCGTGAGAAAGGTGTGGAATTCCATCACACCAATCGTGGCGGCGATATCACTTATCATGGACCCGGCCAAGTCGTAGCGTATCCAATTCTCGACCTGAACGGGATCCGGCGTGACGTGGTGTGGTACGTGCGGCAGCTAGAACAATCGATGATCGAGGCAACAGCCGCTTTCGGCGTTCGGGCTTTTCGCATTCCCGGATGCACAGGCGTTTGGGCGGATGGGAACGCTGGTGGAGACGCCAATTCGGGTGGACATGAAAAGCTTGCGTCTATCGGGGTACACATCAGCCGCTGGGTGACTTCTCACGGGTTTGCTTACAACGTGTCCACGGATTTGAGTCTTTTCGACCTGATTACACCGTGCGGCATCGCTGGTTGCCGCGCGACATCGCTGGAAAAGCTGCTTGGGACTTCTGTCACGCGAGCCGACGCTATCGCGCGCCTGAGCCAAGGATTCAGCAATACCTTTGGGTTGGAACTGGTGCCTGCGGATCTCTCGGAATTGCGTCGGTGGTTAGGCGAACCCGAGCCGGCAGCAATATCCACGGGTGATCTCGTCTCGGCCCGATGATGAGTGCGGGCCGCAACTTTGAGGATGCGGCAATACGAGGAGAGCTCATGAAATCCGACTCTGCGCGCCCGGAACTGAAACGCGAGGAAGCGCTCGAGCTCTACTACTTTATGCGGCTCAATCGCTCGCTCGATGAACTCCTGGTTCGTCTTTTCCGCCAAAACAAAATCGTCGGTGGCCTCTACGGAAGCTTGGGACAGGAAGCTACTTCGATAGGCACAGCCTATGCCTTGGCGAAAGGCGATTGGATCGCGCCGCTGATTCGCAATGTGGGTTCGCTCCTTGTACGCGGATTCAAACCCCGAGACATCATGACGCAGTACATGGCTCGCGCCACCTCGCCGACACAGGGCAAGGACGGCACCTGCCATTTTGGCGATTTGAAGACACGCCACGTGATCTCGCCGATTTCCATGCTGGGCGATCTCATCCCGGTAATGACCGGCGTAGCCATGGCGGGACGATATCTGGGACAGAAGATCGTGGCCATGACCTGGATCGGCGACGGCGGCACATCCACTGGGGCTTTTCATGAGGGTATGAATCTGGCGGCGGTGCAGCGGGCGCCGCTGGTCGTGGTCCTCGAGAATAATCAGTGGGCGTATTCCACGCCGGTCAACCGGCAGGTGCCCCTGCGTGATCTTGCCGATCGCGCCCGTGCGTACGGGGTCACCAGCTACACGGTGGATGGCAATGATCTGGTTGCGGTACTGAGGATCGCGCGTGAGGCAGTGGGGCGGGCGCGTCAAGGCGATGGCCCGGTGCTGATCGAGGCAAAGACGATGCGCATGCTGGGCCACGCGCAGCACGATCCCGCGGAGTATGTGCCGCGCGAGATGTTCGAGTACTGGAAGGCGCGGGACCCTTTGACCCGTTATGAGAAGTACCTCGACCAGCACAAGCTCTGGAACGAAAAAGAAAAGGCCGCTATCCACGCACGCATCGAGCGAGAATTGGCTGCGGATCTCGAGTTCGCGGAGAATTCCCCGTTTCCTCCCGCCGAACTCGCCGAGCAGGGCGTCTATTGTAACGGTTGCCACGCTATCGAGGCGGATTGGCGCCGCGACAAACGCGAGCTGATGCCGCCGAAATCCAGCGTCAAGCCGGAGTGGACGATCAAGAATTTTGGCGGATTGGAGACCGAAGCGGTCTTTGCGGCGGACCGGGCGGAGCAACAGGATTCGGTGATAGAACCCTCGGTTGCACGCCCACCGCAGACAGATCACAAACGAAAACTTACGGCGCCCGCACGAAGGGCACGGAGATAGCGATGGCCCAGGTAACCTATCTCGACGCCATTCGCCAGGCGATGATCGAGGAAATGGACCGCGATCCGGCGGTCTTGTTAATGGGTGAAGACGTTGGCGTTTACGGCGGCGCATTCAAAGCTTCGGCGGGCCTGCTGGAGCGCTTCGGCTGGGAACGCGTGATCGATACCCCGATCAGCGAGACTGCTATTGTGGGCGCCGCAGTGGGCATGAGCTATCTGGGTTTACGGCCGATCGCGGAGATGCAGTTCATCGACTTTATTGCGTGCGCCTTTAACCAGATCACCAATTTCGTGGCCAAGTCGCACTACCGCTGGGGCGCTCCGGTGCCCCTCGTCATTCGCGGGCCGGCCGGCGGAGGAGTACACGGCAGCGCTTTTCATTCCGCGAATCCGGAGATGTACTTCGTGCATACGCCGGGCCTGAAGGTGATTTACCCCGCCACAGCCTATGATGCCAAGGGGCTGCTTAAGTCAGCCATTCGCGACAACAATCCTGTTCTCTTTTTTGAGCATAAATTTCTGTACCGGCGGATCAAAGAAGAGCTGCCGGAAGACGATTACACTGTGCCGATTGGCCAAGCTATTGTGCGCAGGCCCGGCCGTGATTTGAGCATCGTAACCTATGCGGCCATGGTGCACGCCTCGCTGGAAGCGGCCGAACTGCTGGCGAAAGAGGGCATCGAAGCTGAGGTCGTGGATTTGCGAACGCTTCTGCCACTCGATCGGCAAACGATCGTCGAATCGGTGAAGCGCACGAACAAGCTGCTGGTGGTGCACGAAGACACACGCACGGGCGGGATCGCTGGGGAGATCGCTGCGCTGGTAACCGAGTCTGCGTTCGACGACCTGGATGGGCCGATTCGCCGTGTCACTTCGCTCGATACGCCGGTGCCGTTTTCGCCGCCGCTCGAAGAGCATTTTTTGCCCAACGCCGCGCGCATCGCAGAGGCGGCTCGCGATCTGGCCCGCTATTGAGTTTTTCGGTTTGCCGAGCGCATTCTTTAGTGCGCCTGCTTCGCTGCCCGGCAAGAGGTTTCCGGCGGGAACTGCCGCGAAAGTAAGGACAGGAGAGGGCTATGGCCGTCGAAGTAATCATGCCCCAGATGGGCGAAAGCATCTTCGAAGGAACCATTACCAAATGGCTGAAAAAGCCGGGCGATTCCATCGATCGGGATGAGCCGCTTTTTGAAATCTCAACCGACAAAGTCGACGCCGAGATACCCTCGCCGGCGGCCGGCGTGCTGAAGGAAATCCGCGTCGAAGAAGGCAAGACCGTTCCCATTCAGACTGTTGTAGCGGTGATCGACGCGCCCGGAACTCAGGTTGCGGCGGCCAAACCCGCCGCGACACGCCAATCCGAGGCCCCTGCCAAGCCTCCCGCGCCTACGAAAGCGCAGGCGCCACCGCCTCAGGCTTCACAAAAAGCCGAACAGCGCCCTGCACCAGCCCCTCCGCCGTCTTCCTCGGCCCCTGTTTCCGAAACAGCTCCGCCTGAAGCTGCTGCGGCAGGAGAAGACGAAGAGGAGACCGTTACCGACGATGGAAAGCGGATTCGAAGCTCCCCGTTAGTACGCCGCTTGGCACGAGAAAATGGGATCGATCTCGGAACGATAACTGGCACTGGCGCCGGAGGGCGTGTCAGCAAAAAAGACGTCCTCGCCGCGATCTCGAGTGGCCCGGAGCGGCCTGCTGCGGAGCCTGCTGCCAGGCCCACAGCGGCATCCGGCGCGCCGCCCGCGCAAGCTTCGCCGGCGCATGTCTCTCTGGAAGCCGCTGTGCCCCGGGAACGCATTTATTTTGGCCGCTACGAAGTGCAGCCCATGAGCGCGATGCGGCAGCGCATCGCCGAGCACATGGTGCTCTCCAAGCGAGTCTCGCCCCACGTCTATTCCATCGACGAGGCGGATATGACCCGCATTGCGCATGTGCGCGAAGCGGCGCGCTCCGAATTCGAGCAGAAGCACCAGATGAAGCTCACCTTCATGCCGTTCTTTGTGCGCGCCTGCGTGGACGCCCTGCGCGACTTCCCCACGGTCAACGCTTCCGTGGACGGCACAAACGTGGTGCTTCACGGCGAGATCAACATTGGCATTGCCGTGGCTCTTGATTGGGGACTGATCGTTCCCGTGCTCAAGCATGCGGAGGAAAAGAATTTTCTGGGACTGCAGCGCGGAATTAATGATCTGGCCGAACGCGCCCGCGCGAAAAAACTCAAACCGGAGGACGTTCAGGAGAGCACCTTTTCCATCACCAACCCCGGCACATTCGGAGGCCTGATGGGCCTGCCCATCATCAATCAGCCGAACGTGGCGATTTTGGGCATCGGCGCGATTCAGAAAAGGCCGGTAATCATTGACGATGCCATCGCCATCCGCTCCATGGTCTATCTGACCCTCAGCTACGATCATCGCGTGGTGGACGGCGCCACGGCGCACCAATTCATGCGGCGGGTGAAAGAGCGCCTGGAAAACTGGACTGAAGACGTGCTCTAGTCGGCTTTCGAAGTCATTCCGAACTGCCTAATTATTGCTGCCCCCGAGCAAAGTGGGACGCAAGCGATAGGACCATTCGGCCAGACGCGACAGCGGCACAACGCCGATTTCACGGGCCTCGAGCAGGCCCAGAATGAAGCGATGCCGGGCGTTTTCCGCGGGCCGTGGCTCCGTTTCCGTGACAGCAACAAATTCCGAGTGGTCGAGCTTCTGGCGGATAGCATCGGCCGTAAACGCCAGAACTTTGGCCTGGCCAGGATCGCGAGAAAGCGAGAGCGCTTGAACGAATCCGCGCGTGCCATTGCGCCGGTAGCCGTAATCCAGGCGCAGCGGATCGCCCGCGTAAGTGAATTCATCCACGCGCAGGCGGCGTTGCAGGCGCGGCCAGATTCCCGTTCCGCGAAAGACCTGGTTCGCGCGGGAACGGATTCCGTTTCTCGTGGCCAACTCCGCTATGCGCCCCGAACGTGGGATTTCGACATGATCGTGATAAAGACGGTCCAGCTCGGCTTCCATTTCCTCGGCCAGCAATCCCTTTTGAGGGCTGAGCTGTAAGGTATTCGAGAGGGTTTGTTCCAGCCGCGCGATGTAACTCTGTGCGTTATTGTCCGCTGCCGCCGATTGCAAAGCAAAGTCGTCTGAGAGCCGCCGCAAAAGTTCTTCATCAGCGGCAGGGTGCAACCGGCGAATGCGCGCAAACTCCGCGGGTTCTTCCACCAGGCGCTGCAACAGGCGTCCGGTGGCCGGATCGAAGAGGAGAATTCCGATATTCACCCACTCGTCTCGAACCAGATTGGGCGTGTAGCGTACAACGTGATAAGCGCATGGCCGCAGGGCCTGGCGTGTGTGTGTTTCTGACATAGTCATCCCTCTTTGAGAGGCCGCTCACTTCCAATTTGGGAAAGGCTGTCGCCCGGAGTCACGTGCCGAGACGATCAGTTCGCGCACCAGTCTCCGGCGCTGGTCGAGTTTTCGGATCAGCTCGTCGAGCTTGGCGTATTCGTCGTTGTACCATTCCGGCGGAATGCTCCCGGCAATTTCGCCGAGTTGCGCGCAGCTCAATCGCTCTTCCACGCGATTGAGCCAAGGTTCGAACGAATCGATGCCCGTGACGTGCCGATAAACGCTGTGACGATTATAGAGCCCGCGCAACGGCGCGTCGGGGAAATTCCATTCGCCCGCATTGAAGCAGAAGCCCTGATCGATGATCATCGCCTGATAGCGAGAACGGCCGGGCTCCAGAAAAAAAACGGCCTGCCGCCCATTGGTATTGCATGTCCATTTGTCGAACACCAGCATGCCTGCGAAATCAGCGAGATTCTCCACCTGGCTAAGTTGTTCGTCCGGCAGAAAATCGAACACGTGAGTTTGCGCTGGATCACCCGGGTAGCGCGAACCGAACTGCTTTCCCGCCCGGCATGGCGTGCGGCCCATTCCCAATTGGATCACCAGCTCTGCGGTAAGCTCGATAAGTTCAGGCCGGACCTCCACCACCTCGATCTGCGGGACCCGTAAGCCCAAATAGGCGGCTATCTTGGTCCCTAGCATTTCGTTGGCCAGAACGCGAGTATGTTGGGGGTTATTTTGAAATTTGACGATGTAATAACCCCCGTCGTCGCAGCGCATCAGGTGTGATTGCGCACCTCCGCGCATTCTTCGGATGTGCTCTATGGCAAGCACCATGGCGAGGCATGCTATCGAGCGTCCCTATTGGACGGCAAGGAGATATTCCTCGCCCTAATCGAAGTTCTGCGCTCGATTGTGCAAGCATGGGGACGCGATTACACCCTTGCTGCTCTCGTCCGGCAGCAAATTGCAACGGCAGCAATTAACGTCCCTGGTGCCTGCGGAGATAGCTTGTCGAATTGAACTCGTGGCGAAGTGGCCTTCGCCCTGAGTAAGGTGTAGTGGTTGTGGACCTAAATTCAGCGCTTCTTACGAGATTTTGAGCTCTTGCGGGCGGAGCTTTTCTTCGAGCTCTTCTTGGCCGCGGCCTTCTTCTTGGGCTTCGCCTTGGCTCGCGCCGGCTTGCGCCTGCTTTTCGCGGCGCTCGGTCTGCGTGGCTTGGGTTTGGGCATGGATGGCGGCGCCTCGGGCATTCCCGGACGCTCGGTTATGGTGACTTCCTCTTCCGTTTCTTCTAATACGCCCTCGTCTTTTTCGCCGCCCTCATCTTCTTCGAACTGGGAGTATTCGTTCTCGTCGCCGTTATCGTGTAGCCAGGCCATCATTCCTCCGTAGGTCAGCCGCTTTGAGTTCCGGCCGACCTCGCCGCCGCGGCATCGGCGGCTTATAAACGGAATGTGAACCTTTTGTCAAGCCATCCGTTCGGCCGGAACAATCCGGCCAGAGTAGCATCCTTTCACGTGAATCGCGTCAGTAAATGACCGTTACAGTCAGGAATTCGTTTGGCAGGAGGCAAGAGAAGAAACAGCGGCGGAGGAATGGCGGGGCTGCGCTCGTCGATTAGTGAGACTGAACGATGGTCAGAATGTCGCCAGCTTGCAGAGGCCTGCTGAAGAGAAAACGATTCCCGCTGCGCAGAGCTTCGATCGTTGTCTGATAAGCTTGGGCGATGGACCACAGGGTCTCGCCCTGCTGTACACGGTGCGTCACGGACTGGCCCGGCTTTGCTGGAACCTCCGCTCGTGCAGCGGTGACCGAGCCTTTTACTGGCATCGGTCCGGTCACGCCTGGATAGATCTTCAGGCGCATGCCAGCCACCAGGCGATTGCTGCGCATACCGTTCCACTTCTTTAATTCCGCGACCGTTATGTTGAACTGATCCGCCACGCTCTCGACCGTGTCACCGCGGCGCGCGCGATAACGCACCAACGTCCCCAGTGTGGGTGGCGGCTGGACCGTTGTGGGAATGATCAATTTCGCATTCACTTCGGGGCGCGCCTGTGCATCCAGTTCGTTTACTTCGGCCAGCGATGCGACAGAAATCCGATATCGCCTGGCGATGCTGGACAGCGTCTCGCCTTCCTCAACGCGATGGCGACGCCAGCTCACCCAATTTTCCGGCGGAATCTGAGCCATGCCCTTCTCGAACTCCTCCGCCCTGCCCGCGGGAATCTGCAGCACGAAGCGAGGATCATTGGGCGTGACCAGACGCAAAAGCTGCGGATTGAGCAGCTTCAACGTATCCACATCGACGTCGATCGTTTCCGAAACCAGCCGCAGGTCCACAGCATGCCCCGGCTGCACGCGGTCGACTTGCAAAGGCTCGTCGGGAACGAACTCAAGGCCGTAGCGCGCCGGATCTTTGGAGATCAAAGTGAGCGCAAGGATAATGGGCACATAGTTGCGCGTTTCCTGCGGCAGCACGTTCGCCTTGTATAACTCCCAGAAATCGGCGTAACCTGTGCGCTCGACAGCGTGCTGTACGGTTCCCGGCCCGGAGTTGTAAGCGGCCATCACCAGATACCAATCGCCGAACATCTCGTACAAATCCCGAAGATGGTGTGCCGCTGCCCGCGTGGCCTTCTCCGGATCCTGCCGTTCATCCAGCCACCAACTATGTTCGAGACCGTACTGTTTCCCGCGGTAGGACATGAACTGCCAAAGGCCACGCGCGCCGGCTCGGGAGAGCGCTTGCGGCTCGAATGCGCTCTCCGCCTGCGCCAGGTAGATCAAGTCGCTCGGCATGCCCTCTTCGGCCAGCACACGGCGAATCATTTCGCTGTAACGTCCCGCGCGGCGCAATCCATTCTCCACGATGGTGCGGCCCTTGGCGGTTTGGAAGAAATTCAGGAAGGAAAGCACGGGATCGGTGAGCGTCAGCGGAATATCGTGTGGCACGGCCTGCAATTCGCGCTCCGCATTTGTCTTCAGCCCGGCATCGGCGGGAGCCGCCGGAATTTCCTCCTCCGATAATGAGGTAATGGCGTTTATTTCATCCAGCGGAGAGGGTTTGTTCTGCTGCTCGACCGGTACTTCGGGCGGCCCAGTCGCTTCCGCGTTCTGCGTCGTGGTCTGTACGGTCGATAAGGATGACATGATCTGGTTGAATAATTCCGAGAGCTCAGGCTGTTTGCGGACATCGAAACCGCTGGCCAGAAGCAGATCGAGCGCCCGATCATAGTCCTGCCGGGCGGTTTCGTTCCGGTTTGACTTGGCCTCTTGTTCGCCGGCAGCGAAGGCCGCCCTCACCTGCGCGGCCAGTCGATCCACAGCATCCGGCCGCAACAGGGCTAAGAATGCTGTGCGTCCACGTGTGGCGGTCAGGGGCAAAGAGCCTATCTTGGGCGCTGCCTTTGGTTGCAGATTAGACTGAGACTTCGCCTGGGGATTGGACTGACTCTTGGCTGGCGGATTGGCCTGTTGGACCGTGGCAGCTTGAATGACAGGGGGATGATAGCTGGCAACGTTCCGAGCGGAATCCCCACATCCTGCCAGGCAAAGCACGGTGCCAGCAGCCAGGGAAAGGCCTAGCAGCGGCCGGGGATTACCCGAACGCCTGTGAGGCTCCGTGTACTTTAGCCTCGAAAGTTTTTTAATGCGACCGCTGACGAATCTGATGCTCCACCTCGGACAGGGGGACTGGCGAGCTCGTCGGAATGATTTCCAATGCTACTCTCCAAGAACATACAGGCAACTGTAAGATTCATCTCGCGTTAATATTCCGCAAACAGTCCGCAATCGGTCCTTTTTGGCTAGTTTCCCCTGTCTTACGCAGCATCATTTTGGAGAGACCCGTCGTCCAAAATTGCTGTCTGATTAGACAACTTCTCTGCATCACTTTCATTGACAACCACCGTAACTGATCATGAAATGGCTCACGAGCGGCTGTGTCAAGTCGTTGCGCCAGTCTCCCTTCCCCTCGATTCAGCCTGCCGTTTTGCCATTTCCTGACACGTGCATATTGGGTCTTGGGTGATATAGATCACAGACCGGGTCCTACGAGACGTCCAGAATTGGCGTCCGTGAACTGGAATTCTTCAAGAGGGTGGGTTCTGCCTCTCCAAATACCACAGCGGTTTAGGCTAGTTGTTTGCCTGATGAAAGTGTCTAGTTTTGGACAGTATTCGATATCGTCCCCGGTTAAAGTACTGCTGTTTTTTCAAAACGTAGCTGCAGTTCGAAATCACAACCCCTTCCAATTTGTCCTTACAGTTTCAACAGGCCTGTCCGCAGACGACGCACAAAAGGGTGAGCTGAGTGAATTTTCGAAAAGCGCCGGCACTGACGATCTTATTTTCGTTCTTCTGGTTTTGTATAGTTCCGGTCCAAGCACAGCAAAACGCCGCCACCCAGGCGCCCACCGCCGCGGGTTACGTCGGCGCGGAGGCCTGCAAGGACTGCCACGCGGAGCGAATACGATAGCTGGTCGAAGTCACGCCACTGGGCGACCTCGAACAACGCGCGCGGAGGGCCGGCGAAGCAAGGCTGTGAAGCTTGTCACGGGCCAGGCGCCGAGCACGTGGCAAATCCAGCGGACACCTCAAAGCTGTTCCTTTTCACAAAGGCAAGACCGAAAGCGGTCAACGCCCATGACTGAGCCGCCATGCGAGTCGCACCCAACAATTGCACATCATCAATTCGCTGCATTCCAGGAACGATATCTCCTGCACTTCGTGCCATTCGGCACGCCATTCGGAAACGCGGGAATTCCTGCTGGTGAGGGCGCAACCGGAGCTCTGCTATGGGTGCCATCAGCAACAGCGGGCGCAATTCGCGATGCCGTTTCGCCATCGCGTGAACGAAGGGCTCATCCAGTGCTCCGATTGCCATAACCCGCACGGCACTGAGCGGCCGCATCAAGTGCGCACGTCTGTCACTGAAGACCAGGTCTGCTATAACTGCCACGTCGATAAGCGTGGGCCATTCGTATACGAACATGAACCCGTAAGAACTGAGGGCTGCCAGTCATGCCACATGCCTCACGGCTCTCCCAACGTCCATTTGCTCAAGATGAGCAATGTGAATTTGCTCTGCCTCTCGTGCCACACGACTTCATTTGCAAACGCGCCCGGCGCCCCTTCTTTTCATAATCAAGCCGCGCAATTCCAGGCTTGCACGCTGTGCCATACCCAGGTTCACGGTTCGAATACCAGCTTCGTGCTTTTCAAATGACGAGGATACCGATGGCCTTTACCCGATCCGCACGCGCCGCGCAAAGCAGACGACAGTATTTCGGCGTTATGCAGCTGGTTTGCGCAAAGTCCCCCTGGCTACATCGCGCAAGCCTTGCATTCATATTCATGCTGGCTCTTATTTTCGCGACGGCCGCGAAGGCTCAAAATCCCCAGCTGCCCGATCAGGGGCCAATGCAGCAGACGAATGAAACGCCGGGAAAGACCAGCGGCAATTACAACACGCAACAGAATATCGAGTTTGGCTACCGCGACAGCCTGATCCACGGCAATCTGGGCAACTATGACACGTTCCTCAATTATGGCAGCGGCTGGCGGCTTTTTGACTACAACCTCGACATGCATTCGACTCATCACCACGGCCTGCTCTTCGATGATTTGAGCTTCAATAACTTCGGCTATGGCGGCGACCCCAATAGTGTCTCTCGCCTGCGCGTTGACAAGAACAAGTGGTATGACTTCCGCGCGACGTACCGGCGCGACGAATACTTCTTTAACTGCAACTTGCTTGCCAATCCGCTGAACACCACGAGTTTTCCTACCCCGGTGGCGATCGCGAATTCTCCGCATGCCCTCAATTACGACGGCCACATGCAGGATTACGATCTCTTCCTGCTACCGGAATCACGCCTGCGTTTTCGGCTCGGTTATTCGCGAGTGTCCACGGGTGGCCCGGGAGGGGCCGGATACGAGCCAACTGATGCGGCGCCGGGAAGCAACGTGCAGTCGATCACGAACGAATACCGGCTAGGCCTGGATTATCGCGGATTGCCTCGAACTACACTTTCCTTCGACGAGCTGCTCAGCTATACCAGGGTGAACACTTTCGTGGCGGATCAGAATTTTCCTTTCCAGGTTGCCAATGGCACGCCGGTGGACTTAGGAGTGGTCTTTCAGGGCACCACGCCCTGCGCAAGGCCGGTCATCAATCCAGTGACCGTGGCACCCACCGTAACGCCGAATTGCAGCGGAATCCTGTCCTATAGCCTGCTGGACGCGCCGCGAGCTAGGTTCCCTGTCGAGAAATTCAGCTTTCAGTCGGATTATTTCAAGAATTTCGAGATGTCCGGATCGGCCGCTTACAGCAACTCCAGCAACGTGATGATGGATCTGAATGAACTTTTCAACGGCTGGGTCAGCCGCACCGTCACGCGCGTAAGCACTACGGCAGGGCCTGCAGAAGCAAAGCGAGTGGTCGCCGATGCAAATTGGGCCGGAGATTATCACATCACAGATAAGCTGAGCCTGCGCGACGAATTCTACTACCACAATTGGCGTATCCCTTCGGGTTGGGCGACTTCTCAAACCAGCCTATTCGCAACTCCGCCTGGTCCTGGGCAAGTTGGGTTGACACTGCCAATTTCACCGGCTACTCCCGCGAACTTCGCTGCTCTGTGCCCGCCGCCATTCACGGGCGCGAGTTGCCCACAGCACAGTGCGAGCTCGGGCCCTGACGTCCTGAATGAAGCCGTCAGCCAATTCCTCGGGCAAGATCTCAAGAGCAACCTCATTGAAGTGAAATACGCGTTCACAGAACATGTAAGCGCGTATCTCGGCTACTTCTACCAAGCGCGGACGATTGACGATTTTGCCGCGACTTTCGATACGAGCGAAATCTACTTCCCAGGCGGCGCAACAGGCACAGCGGCCAATGACTTTCTGGCGGCACGCGCCGATTGCGCGCTTTCAGCTGGCGCGCTCCCATCCGAATGCTCGGTAAATTCCGCGACCGGCGTCATCACGGAAATTGGTCCTGAGTCGGCAAACGATACCGATCGCAATCATTACTACATTCACGAGAACGCCGCGGAATTTGGACTGTCGGCCCGTCCTACCGATAAAGTGCGAGTCAACGGCGATGTGATGGTGGGATACAACGACAATTCCTTCACCCGAATCAGTCCGCGACAACTACAAAGTTATAAGGTCCATGCCACCTACGAGCCCAAGCCGTGGGCAAATATCGGTGCGGCAGTGGATATTCAGCAGAACCGCGACAACGTATTTACGGTAAATAATATCGAGCATGGGCGAACTTACAGTCTGAGCGCCGCGCTTTCTCCACGCAGCGATTTTACGATCGACTTCGGTTACAGCTACATGGACGTTTACACGCAAACGGAGATTTGCTTGCCCGATAGCTCGGCTCTGTTCACCCAGCCCTGTCCCGTAGCCGGCGCGTCTTCGCCGCTCGGCACGCTATCGTTCTATGAGAGCAGAGATAACTATGCTTACGCCGATGTCATGGCGAAGCCCCAGAAGCGAGTCACGTTTCTGTGGCTACATCAGCATCGTTCGCGCAGCACCACTCTAATCCGCTCGCCCAACGGGCACGCTCGACTTCGATTACTTCACGCCGTACGCGAGCATTACGTTCGATATCTATAAGGGCGTCAGCTATCGAACGGCGTGGAACTATTATGGGTATCAGGACCACGGAATCGCCAACCCGCCCGGACTCGTCCCGCTACCTTCGCAGAATTTCAATGGGAACAATGTTACCTTTGTCCTGAGATATGCCTTTTAGAGGAACGAGCAGCCGATTCCCATGGTCTATCCAAGGAGAATCTATGAAGCGCGTGTTTATGTACAAAATTTCAGCAATATTTGTCACGGCATTTGCGCTTTTGGTCGTTACGTCGCACGCGATCGCACAAAGCGAGGCTGAGAAGACATACAAAACTAAATGTGTAGCTTGCCATGCGGCAGATGGCAGTGGCAGTGAAGTCGGAAAGAAACTGGGCGCGCACGATTTCCATTCCAGCGACGTGCAGGGTGAGACCGACGCCGACCTCGGCCAAATCATTGCGAAGGGCAAAAACAAAATGCCGGCTTACGAGAAGTCATTGAAGCCCGACGACATCAAGGGTCTAGTGGCCTACGTACGCGGCCTGGAAAAGAAATAGAATCGATCACCTGCCGTAAAAATTGCTGTGAAGCGTTTCTAAGGTTCCTCTCCCATGCAAATGTTGACGGTTCCGGGCCCCACCGCGCTGCTCTATGTGCTTATTGGCGTGACGATCGTGCTGATTGCCACGATCGTTTTTCGCCCATCACTAACAGCTACACGCGGAGGCAAGCAGCTGGCGTTTATTGTTTACTTTTTGCTTCCTGTAGTCGTGGCATCCATGGGCGCCTCGGAGCATATGGAGCGTTCCAAGCAGACGCAATTCTGTCTCTCTTGCCACGTGATGAACCCTTACGGCAGGAGCCTTCATATTGATGACCCAACGTACGTGCCCGCTGCGCATTTTCAGAACGCCCGCATCCCCCGCGACGAGGCTTGCTACACCTGCCATACCGACTACGTCATGTATGGCTCGATTCTCGCGAAGCTTCGCGGCCTCCGTCACGTTTACGTCCAGTACCTTGGAGCCGTTCCGAAAACCATCCAGCTGTACAACCCCTATAACAACCGCGAATGCCTGCATTGCCACGCCAGCGCTCGTTCCTTTGAGGAAGGCGCGGTCCATAGTGCCGATCCCTCCATCATGGCGTCCATCAAGTCCAATCAGCTCTCGTGTTTAACGAGCGGCTGCCATGACCAGGTTCACGCCGTTGCGCATCTTTCCGAATTGAAGTTCTGGGAGCCAAAGTGATCATGTCCGCTCTGATGGAACGCCGGCTTCGCACTTCAGGAACATTGATCGTACTCGGATTGCTGGTGGAAGCGCTTTCTCTGGTTCGCGTTCACCCGTTGGTATTTCTTGGTTCATGCTTGTCGGAGCCGGATTCCCGATCGTGGGAACCGCATCTATCTGTTCGCTTGTAGCGATCGCTTTGCCCCGAGGAGTTTAGGCGCGGGTCTCTGCTGATGGCTTCCATTGCGGTTCGCCGCGAAATCTGCTATCCCTACTCTCAATAGCGAGCCCCGGTGCGGGTAACCCGGCATCTGTGATCGTCCGTTTGGCGGGGGTGGAGTGATGACATACGGCTCGAAGCTTCTGTTGTTCGCGCTCTTGTTATTTCCAATTACACTTCCGGCTCAAAACGGCAATAACGCGCCAGCCTCGGCCAATGACGGTGTGACCTCTGGCCGCCGCCTTTTCCAGCAACACTGCTCTGTCTGCCACACGCAACCAACCCTCACCAACCCGATGTATGGCCCTTCTTTATACCGGGACTTGGTGACCGGCAAAGAAGACGCTGTGCGTGATTTCATTGATAAAGGTTCGAGCAAGATGCCGGGCTTTAGGTATGGATTGAAAGCCTCTGATATCAACGCCATCATCGAGTACCTGAAAACTGTGCCAAAGCCGGCGCAACGCGGACCGCAAACCAAAGGTGAAGGCCCTGTCGATTAGCGCAGGAGAGGTTGGCGATAAGGAGCAACAGCCATGAGCACTGAGCGAACTTCATTCCAAAAACTCACGGCCGCCCTGATTTTTGCAGCAATGGCCACTGCCTTGGTGCTCTCTGCTTCGGCACGTGCATATGGAACCGACGAGAATGGAGCCTTGCTCGCGGGCACCGTCAAATCGGATTCCGGGGAAAAAATGCGCGGTGTAACGGTCTCGGCGAAAGCGGAAGGAAAAACCATTACCACAAGTGTTTTCACCGACCAGCAGGGTGATTACTATTTCCCTCCGATGCCGGCGGGAGAGTACGAAGTCTGGGCCCAAGCGGATACGTTTGCCACAGCTCGTGCAAACATCAAATTGACCTCGACGCGACATCAGGATTTTGTCTTAAAGCCGATCAAGGATTTTCAAAGGCAACTGACCGGCGACCAACTGCTCGCTTCCTTGCCCGACGGCACGCCGGACGATCGCCGCTTGAAGCGGGTATTCCGAAATAGCTGCACCAGCTGTCATCAGCCCAACTACATTCTTCAGGAACGCTTTGACGTCGCCGGTTGGACGGCAATTCTCGATCTCATGAAGCGAGTGAACGTCGCCGGCGGTTATCTCGGCGACAAAAGCGAGCCCGCCCCAATCATCGATTTCCATGAGAAGGAATTGGCCGCCTATCTCGCGCGCGTCAGCGGGCCGCAGCCAAGCGCTATGAATTTCAAGCTGCGTCCGCGTCCAACGGGAGAGGCGGCACGCGCCGTCTTTACCGAGTATGAGGTTCCCATTGCTCCAGACGAGAAGTCGGGGACTGAATACATCACCAACGATGGAAGCGATTGGTCGCTTGGTACGCCGTCAAGTCTGAGTGGCGCTCATGGCATACACGACGCGCAAGCCGATCTGAACGGCAACATATGGTTTTCGTATAACGTGTCCAACCACGACATCAGCTTGGGACGAGTCGATGCGAAGACCGGCGCGCTGAAGACGTTCAAGGTGCCCGGCTTGCACGGTTTCGCGGCCAATGGTCACGGCCTCACCCGGGACCAGCAAGGAAACCTCTGGTTCAATGTAAGCGCCGGAGTGGAAGGTGGCCCGGGCCGCCTCGCCAAGGTTGATCCGATCACGGAAAAAATCGAAGTCTTTACGCCGCCCCAGGGGATGACCGGCCCAACCACGGCGGCCGGAACCGTTGATGTGGATGGCAAAGGCAAAATTTGGGCGACCACGGGCCCCGGCGCGGTGCGTTTCGATCCTCAATCAAAACAATTTACGGAGTTCAAATCTCCGGTCTACGAAAACTCAGATGGCATCGGAAGCACCTACGGCCTGACTGCAGATGCCGATGGCAATGCCTGGTGGGCGCAAATGAATATGGACACCTTGTCCAAGAGCGACATCAAGTCCGGCAAAGTAACGCAAGTTAAGCTCGCTCCGGTCTCAATGGAGACGGATTTGGTTACCAATGAAGAGCGCAACGTCTATGCTCGCGCGGGATCTACGTGGGTGATTGGCGTTCCGTGGGCAACATCAGTCTCAATCTACATCACAAAACAAAAGGCAACATGCTCACTCTAAGAACGTTCTAGACGGCGTGCGGAGTGCGGCGTAACTCTGCGGAGTACGGCGTCACATCGACGGTGTTCGGCGTGACCTTGACGGAGTTCGGCGTCACCCTGCGGCGTGACCTTGACGGCGACCTTGACGGCGACCTTGACGGCGACCGGCGTCACTCTACGGCGTGACTCTGCGGCGTACTTGGGCGAGTGCTACTCTGCCTACACGGCGTCACAGCACTTGACGGCGGTCGTCACGTGACTCCTCCTCGAACTTCCCGTCCACCTCGAGTCTTCTAGTCTTCTCGGCAGGCTCATAAGACCGTCGCGCTTCAGCTCCGGAGATAGCACAGTGAAGTGCCCCGTCACAGCTGCCAGCATCACGAGCGACAGCACAATCTCTAAGACTTTCCACTTATTAGACGAGATCGCGCTTTAAACAGGTAGTTCCAATGGAAGTGGTCACACACTTCCTTGAATCCACCTCGATCGACGCGGCTTCGACATACCAACTATGGAGCGACGTACACGACCATAACACATACATTCTACACCATTTTACACACTTGGTCCATTATCACGGGGGCCAGAAAAGGGCTAACTTCCCTAGAAGTCTAATTGGACCTAACACCATCGCCATCTGGTGGCTGAACCAACAACATCACGGCGTACGGCGGAACGGCGTAAAATACCGCAATGTTCCGATATCGCGAAACATTGCGGAAACGTGAGATTTGACGGAATCGAGTGAACAGGTAGTTATAAAAGGTAAGTACCTTTAATTTAGAGCAGGGGGTCGACCTTAAACAGACCCCCAAACGTCACACCCTCTCCTCCCAAGAGATTAGGTGGAGAAATCCTTTGCCCAAGCACAGGTTTCTCTACCGTCATACCAGTTCACTTTATTCCCAAATCTCACAACACGCGGCAGCAATCACAGCGCGGCGTAACACAACACACACAAATCACATCACAACTCACAAATCAACAACACATCATCACCAGTCTCTCAACACAAAACGAAGTATGAAGCGGGCGCATCACACAATCACCTCACGTATGATACGGCGTACCACACCAGCAACTATCCCAGATTTTCAAGTTTTCACTTAACAAACACATCACTGTACACACAAGCGTTCCATCACTAACATATCAACGTAACATCATCACAGAACCACAACGAAAACACTGTTGATCAGGCAGCATCTCCATCAACAATCCAACGATACTCTCTCTAACACATATCTCTCTCCGCAGTCCAAAATTCACATAATCCGTACAAAAACACAGCACGAATCAACACTGTACATGCAGTATCAAAACACAGTATAAAAGCAATAAATGCAGTTAAACACATACCGGTCTTTAACACAACAATACTGGCAAGCTACATATCACGACTAGTCCACATGATACACTGTAATATCCATTACAAAAGCTAAGCCTGAGTATCAAAATACTGCAATAAAACAGCAGATGTCATAGTCTGAGCACATCTAAAATCGGACTACTTACAATCACTGCGCAAAAGGGCTGCAGGTAGAGATTTAAAACACTCTAAGGCCTCACAATATGCACATAATACTCTAGCGTTAAAATTCGCGAGATTCACTAAGTGACGACGTAACGACGTAATAACATACGGCGGAACGGCGCGCGGCGGAACGGCGTAACGGCGCGCTCCGTCTAACGGCGCGACATACGAAAGCACAAAACATAGCATGTAAAACAGTCAAAACGAACACAACAAGGTTAGGCACCTTAACTCAAAACATACTCAAAACAGAGCATCAGTCACTGTAGACACAGCAACTAAACAGTCTTCACAACAATTCAGTCTCAACAAATCCAAACATCTCCAAGCCAGACGGCTAACACTACACAGTCTCGAACTCAAGTCTCATCTCAACACTTCAGACCGAACGGTCTCACACAGTCGCATCGCGACTCACACGAGGTATGGCTTTCCCATCACCCTCCTCCACGTGCTACGATGCAGCACCACCTCCATCGGATCACCTGTCACCGATCTCCTCAACATCCCCAGAGCCAGGCGAACGCCTGCCCAAGCTCCAAACGCGAGACGCTGCAACACGGCGTGCTCGAACATCAGGAAGTGCTCACGGTACTTCCTCACAGTCTCGTTGATGTGCAGCTGCGGTTCGCGCGACATCAAGTAGACTAGCTGCTGTGCGATAGCAGCCATCGCCAGTCCGGCGGGATAGTCTGCGAAGTCAGTCATCGTATTCACTGACCACGCAGCGGCGCGGTCCAGAAAAGTGTTGTCCAAACACCAGACGTCATCGAATGGTCCGTCCTCAGACTGTTCGACAGGCATGTAGAACTGCCTCACGACTAGAGGCAAGACTCTCCAGGCAGCAATGATGCCGACAGCTGTGGTCTCCATCTCGTCAGTGTACCAATCGGGGAACGACTTCCTCTGACGGACAGTGAAGATGGTCGGCGACGGCGAGTCGGTGCTGCTGAACAGCAGCGTGGCCATCGTCACTGCATCCGTAGACAGGTCTACCAGTTGATCAGTCGTCAGGGATTGCGCGCGGTTGTCCACCGTTGACGGTGTGCTGCTGCGGCTTCTATCTCCTCCTGCATCTGGATCAGACTGTTGGCGCAGCAGCATCATATACCCGGTCAAGGTACTGGTCGGCGTGCGCGGCGGCGTACTAGTCGAGGTACGCAGCGGTCCAGTCAGCTGCACGTCATCACGAGGTGAACCAGTCGTGGCTGACCGACGTAGCGACATCAGGAAGTCAGACGGCGGCATACACGGCGGTGTACGCGGCGACTTCCTAGGAGGCGCGTCTACACGAGGCAGGTTGACCACAGCTGCCTTCGTGCCATCAGGGCGCACTCCTCGAAGGCTCAGCAGTTCTGCAGCCTTCAGTGCAGCTTCACTGCACATTTCACTCGGCGCGGACACCGGCCCTGCAGCGCGAGTACCAATCTCTGTTTCTTCAACAACAACAGTCAGGGGTCATGACTGACGGCGTTCAGTCATGAGTCTCAGCAGTAGACGACTTCGGTGTCTGCTGCACAGCTATCTTCAGCGCTTCAAACTGTTCTCATAGTTAGCAACGGCGTACCAGTCACAAGACTAGCGGACATCGCAATCAGCGGAGCGGCTGCAGTAGACTTCAGGTGTCGAGCTGACAGTTGTCAGCGACATCACACTACCAGCGGCGGAGCTGCTGAAAGTCACGGTCGACTCTGCAGCTGCTGCGGTCGACTCCTTCTGCGGCGCATCGTCGCTCACGACGATGACATCAGCTGTCTGCTGTAGACGATGCGGTTCTCTGTCTGCAGCTGGTCTTCGAAGCGGCTGGCAGAAGTACTCCTTCCGGCCTTCGAAGACTTTGGCGGCGTCACGACGATCAAGGGTAAGAGGAGAGCGCAATGAGTTCCCTCACGCACTCAGCTCTTGGAGCGAGTGTGTCGAGGTCGATAGTAGCTGATGAAGCTAGACTGACTCGGCCTCCAACTCTGGCATGCTGATGCACTGGCCCTTCCAATGGCGACAGTTCACGAACAGGTGAATCCTCCTAGCCGGCGAGCGATCTCGCGGCGTGGAACTCGTCCTACGAGTTCTTTCACTGGAGGCGATCGTCCTCTATTAGGCGAGTGTCCTCGAGCTCCCTCAGCTGAGCGTCCTCCTTTGGCCGGCGGCGAGCGTTCTCGTGATGCAGACTGGTCGGCGCTTCCCACAACTGGCTCCAATAGTCGGCACTCTGCTGGCGGTTGCAGTTTGTCGTCTTCTTACCGTGGTGTCGGGCCTTACGCTCTTTATGCTCCTCACGAGTCTGACGCTCTCTGGTCGTCCTCTCCTGGAACCAGCGGTGCTCAGCGTCAGACGGAATGGTCAGCTGGTATCTGTCGCGCCCTCCTTCAGTCTGGGCCAACATCCATACATCGCCATGGTATGGCGGCGCAGTTTGGTGATGTCGCCAAAGGTATGGTGACACGACGGGCACTCAAGGTCCACAGTTCTCGGCATCTCGACCAATGTACACAACAGTTCAGCAAACAACAGCTCTACAAAACAAAACACACACACGTTAAGCACTAACGCGTAAACAGTACTCTCACAGCACTCACACCGGCGTACTAGCAGTACACAGGAAACGTCACAGTAATCTACACTCTCATTAATTCGAGCTGAATTAATCAACAGAAGCAGTCTACACTCTTCTTTCACTAGTCAACTCTCCATACCACCATCCTTCTCAATCTGAACCTTCAGCTGACACAGTTTGCAAGAATGTACGTAAGCATCTACAGAAGACTGCAGTTCGTACCAGTAATACTCAGACCTAATACGTAAATACGTATCACTAGCAGAGAGGTGACGACCTGACGCTGCAACATGCGCGTCGCGTACAATGTTAGACTGCCGTCTCCGCGGCATCACAGCTAACAACTCCTCACTCTGCTTGTCATCACTCAGCCAGCGTCTACACAAGACGCCGTCTCGTATTACTAAATGATTGCACTGTCGAGCCAAACCACGCGTCACACTTGATCGCGTATCAGTCACAAGAGAGATAGGCACGCGTCGGCGCTTCTCAATCATCTCGTACAGCGGAGCCAACTCCGGGTCTTCACGCTGTTCTCGCTCGAGTCTGTCTCTATCACAGAACGGACTCTCTGCTGCGGCGACCGTAGAGATTGTGTTAATTGACATCACGCGGTCGGCGACAGGTTTCGCGCAATCACTGCTGCGGACTACTGTAGACAGCCGAACACCGCTCATTATCACAAATCCTTCTACGTAATTCCAACTGGAAATGTTAGCAGCAATAAATGTCATACCAAGCACAGGCATGTCAATGTCAGGACATACTAAGAAATCCACGGACTTGCTTACCTCTTTCCGGCCACTCGAAAACATAACATCCACACGCACAGAACCACTTACAGACAATGAACTGTTATTGCACGCCACGAGATCGGCGTCACTCAGCAATAGCGTCATGCCTGTCACCAAAGAGCTGGGGCAGAGGCATGCACCTCCTCCACTGTCTAAGAGAAAAGCGGTCGGCGCGGACCCGTTGAGTGAACCCAAGAGTGAGTCCCTCTTCGCAGCGACTTCTCGTCGCGCGTTGCGGTCAGCAAACATATACGTGCGGCGTGCACAGTACGTTCGCTTCGTCGGGTTGTTTCACCCCCAAATCTGTAATCTGATTTCGCCAGCGTCACTCTCTGACTCGGGCTGTAGCGCACAGTCGATGAGTCACCATCCGTAGCCTGCAGCTGATTGTCGCTGAACAAAGCGCTAGGCCGGTCCTTGTTGTCGGGAAAACAACGCTGAAAATCACGTGACTGTCTGATACGACTGACGCGACGCTGGAGCGGTGCCAGCTCGTTGCGTAACACACCCTTGACCTTCTGTGACGTAGACAGGTCTTCAGTCAGATCTCCGTCTGACTTTTCACGGCGATGCGGCGTCAGCTCCGGCGTCACAGCAGAACGCGGAGTGACTGTGATGTCATGCGGTTGAAACGACTCACGGTGTCTGTCGCGTGCGAACCTCTGCTTCCGTCGACTCCACTCGTCTCGTTCCATCTCCGTCATCACTGTAGCACTCGCTCTCATCATTCGAACCATACGCACTGCTCTCGACCGTCGAACTGCTCTGCGGCGTCGTCGGCGTAGCGGCGTACTCTCCTGACAAATCGCATCCCATAGGACATCTAATCGCTCTTTCTTCTCTAAGCGACTCACGGCGAGGCACAGACGTTCCAGTCTGCGGTCTGCCTCTGCACAATCACTAGGCACCACACAAACAGAGTTAGTATTACCAGGCCTAGGTATACCTGTCTCAGCGTAACATGTGTAGTAAAGAGCCTTGCACTCGAGAAGTTCACTGATCTCATAGGCCTCGCGTAGTGTCTTGGGAAAGCGGTCTCGTACCTTCTCTCCCAGGTCGGACTCGGCTGTCTCGATGCTGTCGATGAAACAGTCCACCATGAACTTGTTGAAGATCACGGAGTGTTGATCCATCGGATGCGCTAACACTCCCAGACGCCAGAGATCGCGGTACAGCTGACCCAGCGGTTCTCCAGGCTGTCTCCTGCGCGTCTTGATCTGATACCGGTACTTGTCCACAAGCGTACTTGATGCAAACCTCTGTCGGAGTTCGTTCGACCAGTCGCTCTAACGTCCACGAACAGCTCTCCAGGTCCATCAAGATTCCAGCGCATCACCACGAAGGTGAGTGCGCAACTGCACCGCTGCTTCGCGCGGTGACCAAGCTTGGTACTCTCACACAGTATTAAACATATTCAAATATGCTCTACAATCTGATGATACACCATCATAGTTAGGAAGCTTAACAGCATTCCTACACATACATCTATCAGTGTAAGTGTTACAAGGACTACCAGCAGTGTCTACAGGTGTCTCTACCTGAGGTACTCTGCTGATCTTGGACTCCATCTCTACCAGTTGAATTCTGCGTGTTGACAGCGTACGGCGTTGCAGCGCTCTGCCTACACGGTGTCACAGCGCAGGCGACTGCTGCTGCTGGACGACTACTTTCAACCTCTGGTTGCTGAGAGTCTTCCTCGATCTCCATCTCGTCTCCGGTTGATGTAGCGGTCAACTCCGTCGCGTTCCACTGCACCTCCACGGGCTGCTGCTTACCTCTTTGACGGCGGCCACGCACTTCTGCTGCGAGGGCCGGGCCAGTCAAAGGTTCAGTCTCAGCTAGCTCTCCGTAAGAGACATCACTGAGCATCGCTTCATCAACTACGTCGAGAGTTGCTTGGTGTCTGCGGCGCTTGGTCTTGCTGACGTTAATCTGTCCTCCTCTACCATCCCACAAACCTGTACCGTTGTGCTTCAAAACCCCCCTTCTGGTATCATTATCGCGCACCCACTTTTTCGCCACCCGCTTAGTCGAATAAGAGGTGTGGTTGTGTCCGAAGCTATTGGGTGTGGCCGGTCTGGCCACTGGAGCAGGAGTTCCGACAGACTTTCGCTTAATCATTACTATGCAAGTAATTAAAGTTGCGGGTATTTACTGTTATCAAGATTGTTTCTGGTACCAGGATGTATTACATCCGATATACATTACACTATGTATATTTGTAACTAAACCGAGTGGTTGCTATCTAGATTCTCTCTGCGATAGGCCTACTACATAAGGGAGGGACCTCGCCGGCTGGGCGCAGATAAAAATGCCCATCTGATTTGGGTTTGCGACTGGTGGGGAGGCAATCTCGCCAAGATCGATACCCGCAGCCTCAAGGTGACGATGGTTCCGCTTCCCCGTCCGGACGCCCAGCAGCCTTATCAGGCGCAGGTGGACTCAAACCACAATGTCTGGATCAACTTGATGAACGCCGACGAAGTAATCAAATTCGATCCCAAGACTTCCAAGTGGGTCGAATACCCCTTCCCGACGCTCGGCGCCGAAACGCGCTACGTCTCTTTGCTGGAGAAAGACGGCGCGCTGCAGGTCATTCTTCCGTATTCCAGGGCCAGGAAAGTCGCGCGCATGACCTTGCGTACTGAAAAAGAGTTGGAGTCGCTGAAAGCTCAGGTTCGCCTCGAACAAGCGCGCGCCCACTAAGAATCGATCAGGAATTTTATTTGCAAAGCGCTCGTGGGCACTTTTTCCCGGAGCTATGCAGGCGCGAGCAGTTCGGGTTAGCTACTTGCTCGATTCGGAAATTTTCTGCACATTCGAAAAGTTGACATTGTCTTCGCAGATCGTCTCTTCGATCTTCCAGTCCGGCTTAAGGTCGAAGACCATGTGCGAGACCCACGGTTTGGTATAAGCCTTCGGGTCCTCGATGGTGATGTCGTTCACCAACGTGTCGTGACTCGTGCGGTGTATGCGCTCGACCAGGTGCAGCTGATCGCTGTGTGGGTGGCCCTCGTAATCGAGCCAGGTCTTATCGTTGAAACCGATGGTATCCACTACCAGCGTATCCCCTTCCCACTTGCCGATCGACTCCCCCATCCACGTGGGATTCAAATCCGGCGTATGCTGCCTTCCATCGGTGAAGATTTCACGCACAAAGTGATCGTACTCAAAGTACATCATCACCCGGCCGGGTGACTGCAGAATCTCCAACGGAGCGCCTCGGACGAGGTAAATTTTAGGCACTCCCGGAGGAAAGCATTGGGCGACCGGATCATTCGTCTTGGCCAAAGTGACTCCATGAGGCCCGACATTAGGCTTGGCGGTTTTGAACTTCTCGAGTCCCCATGGCGTCATGGGTGGCTCCTCGTTCGTCAGGGACAAGGCGATCTCGTAAAGCGTGTACTTGCGCTTATTGTCGGGAGGGCGCCGCGAACGCCTCCAAACGCCCGAAAGGTCTGGCGTCGCGCCCGAAGTAACTTTGTTTCCCGCCGTGACCTTCGTCGCTGCGGCTGGGCCAGCTGCCGAACCACCAGTTTGGCCGCGCAGGACGCATGCAAAGCCGAGTACCGCCAGCAGCGCGATGACCGTCAACCAATTGCGCATTGCAGTTCTCCAGAGGGAACGCTCATTGCCCTGTATAATCCTCGCCGCGCTCGAGTCCAAGCTCTTTGCCGCTGGCCAACACCACCTTGGTCAGACGCATTGACGGAGACCCATTCTTGGCGGGATTACCCGTAACCGTAATCTCGTCACCCGGTTTCATTATGCTCTTGGTCCAGCCGCTCCTCGACAGAGTGGCTATGCCCACCGCTTCGAGAATCCAGTTTTGCACCTTGCCCGTGGAGTCCTTCACATCAAGGAAGATTTGCGCATGAGGATTCTGGAAGCGGAATTCGGTTACGGTTCCCTTCAGGGTCGTTACCTTGTTCGACTCATAGCCCGCCGCACCATGGTGTGCGAACGCCAGACCGGAAACTAGCAAAACAACGGCAGCCAAAGCGAAACGCGTCGCGACTCTGACATTCATGGAAGAGAACCTCCAATTGGACGCGACTATTCCATTGGCGCGCTTGTTTTGTCAATGCCCATTGAGGGTTTGGGAGTTGACCAGGTTAGGGGCCCGGCGTATGGTCTCTCCGCAGACACGGGACCGAAATCGGTTGCGTCTGTTTAAGACGTATTGTTCATGCGATTGGAGGTACGGAAGCGTGAAATTTTTGGTTTCGTCACTTGTGTTCGCCGCGCTTTTGCTCGGCAATGCATATTTAGCGCGCGCCCAGACGGAGATTACTCTCCTGGTACCGGGGCCCATGGGTAGGGAAACGATGGATGAGTTGATAGCGGGCTTCGAGAGCAAAACCGGCGACAAGGTCAAGGTGACGTACGGGCAGGGCAGCCGGGATACCCCACCTTATGGAACCAGGCAGTTGGTGGCGCGCGGCCAGGCTCTGGATGTGTCCATCATATTTGCGCCGTATCCGCCGGCGGTCGCGTCGGGCAATGTTGAGCCTAAAAGCGCCACTCCGTTAGCGAGAATTGTGCTGGGACTGACCGTGCAAAAAGGCGCGCCCAAACCGGACATCTCCACAACCGCCGCAGTGAAACGGACGCTGCTCGCGGCCAAATCCATCGTCATCGTGGATCCATCTACAGGTACGCTCGGAGGCCAGGCCATGGACTCGCTCAAAAAGCTCGGTCTCGTCGAACAAGTGAAACCGAAGCTGAAGACGGTGGAAGGCAGCCAGGAGGCAGAGGCGATGGTTGCCAAAGGCGAGACCGAGCTTTTTATAGGCCCCGAAGTGAGCGATAGGTTACGTGAGGGAGTTGATCTCGTAGGGGCGCTACCGCGGGGAGCTTCGACTCCGATTGACGTTGTCGGGTACGTTTCCTCGAAAGCGAAAGATCCCAAAGCCGCGAAAGCTCTTTCTGCAGTATCTCGCAAGCCCCGAGGCCGAAGCGGCCTACAAAGCGGCCAGACTGGAGCCGGCTCACTGAGCGGTGGACAGAAACAAGTCACTGCCCGGCGATTCGTCGGGGTTTGCAGGCGTTCCCAGTTCCTCTTTACTTTGTTTCCTTCTTAACGCCAGTCGCGGTGTCCTCATCGGCGGGATTGCCGACGAGCTTCATATATTCGATGGCCTCGGACGGGATACACATGTACTCGTTGGAAAAGGGAACCGCAACTTTCGGGTCGTCCTGTCCGGCAATCCACCTGTAGTCGGCCTTCGCGATGACAAAAGGCGCGGTGTAATAAACCGGATCATCGATCGTTTCGGCCATGCTCATGTGATTGTGGTCCACGCGCGTGTAGCGCTCGATCACGTGGGCATCAATGCTATGCGGATAACCACGCCGGTCGACCCAGGTTTTGTCGTCCATGCCGACGGTATCCACAACCAGGGTGTTGTCCCCTTCCCAGTGCCCTACCGAATATCCGAAGTACATCGTCGAAGGTCCGCCCTTGTGGCCCACGTTTTTGGGCAGCGTGCGGCCATCCATCCATACTTCGCGCCAGACCTTAGCGTAATTTTCCAGAATCACAATCCGGTCAGGCATGGCGGCAAAACCGATCTCTCTTATTTCGTTATTGACGATGCGGGGCATACCGAATGGATCGCAGGTCTTCCAAGGATCATTGGAAGTTGCGCTGAAGGGATCGGGAATATTGAGCTTCAGCTTCGCTTGGCCCTCAGCCGTCAACGGAGGAATACGGTTATTCAGCGCCGGTTCGCCGGGTCCTAACCAAGTTCCGTTGAGATCGTGAACTGGCGCCGGCCCCCCTGTCTCTTCATTTGCTTTGCGCGGCTGGTTTTGATTTTGTGGCTCCTGAGCCGCGAGCACGGATGAAAACGCCAAGAATGCGAGCAGACCAAACACCGAGTACTTCAGGAGATATCGCATTTCAACACTCCGGTTGGCGGAGATTTATTCCTTATTGGTGGTTTTACGTCCGCCGGGACGGCAGGCCGACGATTCATCTCCGCCTGGGCCGAAGTCCTTATCGCATTGGGACGGCCGATCGCCTTCCAGGTACCCAGAGCCTAGGCTAGTGCCGTCCGCGAGCACCACCTTACTTGCACGCCCGATGGGCTGGCCATTTTTGGCTTGATACAGGTAAACGGTAACTACGTCGCCAGGCTGCACTGCGTTCTTAGTCCAGCCGGTGGTGCTAACAGCGGAGGCGGCTCCACCTTCGGCAACCCAATGCACGACGTTGCCTTTGTCGTCCTTTACATCGAAGAGGACCAAGGTGTGCGGATTGCCCCAATTGACTTTCGTCACAGTGGCGTTCTTCAATACTACTTCCTTGCTGTTTTCGTATGCCGCGCTGCCGTGGTGCGCGGAGAGCGGACTGGATACGGCCAGAAGACAGCCGACAATCGCAAAAAATGCTACGAACTTAGTTTTCACATGAACCTCCCGTCACACGATCCCTACTAAGGGCCTATACCATAATCCGCCTCGATCAGGCAACCTGCCGCCGTCCCGAGAAGTCTGCCAAATTATCGCCTGAGAGGCTGAATATTTGAGTGTGGGGCGCTACAAAGGGCAAACGACCCGAGCTAACAATCATCGTTGAAAACTATCGCACGAGTAAGCAGTTGGGACGAATTGTGTTAGAGTCGGCGGCAAATCGGTCGAAGGAGGGAGTTTATGAAGTCTCCCGCATTCAATTTCTCTTCGGCAGCGTGCAGCAAAGGCGCGCGGCATCTTTGGATTTTGATTTTCATTGCAGCGCTTGTCGCCTTGCCACACGCGCTATTGGCGCATGATATTCCCAATGACGTTACGGTGCAGGCGTTCGTGAAGCCCGAAGGCCAAAAACTCCACCTGCTGTTGCGCGTCCCGCTCAACGCCATGCGGGATACGGAATTTCCCGAGCGCGGCGCCGGATATCTGGATTTAGCGCGAGTAGATGCGTCGCTGCGCGAGGCGGCAATGGTTTGGATCGCAGATGCGGTCGAAATCTATGAGAATGATGCCCGCCTGCCCAATCCGCAAATCCTTGACGTTCGCGCCTCGTTCCCCTCCGACAAATCCTTCGCCTCTTACGACGAGGCATACGCCCATGTTACCGGGCAAAGCTTGTCGAATGACGTGCAGGTCTATTGGAATCAGGTCATGCTCGACGTCTTGTTCGAGTATCCAATTCACTCGGACCGTTCCCGATTCTCGATTCACCCTGGGCTCGCGCGGCTTGGTCTACAGGTGATCATCGCGCTTCGCTTTCTGCCGCCCGATGGGGCCGTCCGCGCTTTCGAATTCGTCGGCGATCCGGGTTTAGTCCGCCTCGATCCGCAGTGGTATCAGGCTGCCCTGAATTTCGTGAAGCTCGGTTTCTTTCACATTTTGGATGGCACCGATCATCTGCTCTTCCTTTTCTGTCTGGTGATTCCGTTCCGCAGCTTGCGCAAATTGATCCCGGTAGTCACGTCCTTCACCGTGGCGCACTCGATCACGCTGATTGCCAGCGCTTACAACCTGGCGCCGGACTTTTTGTGGTTCCCGCCTTTGATCGAAACTCTGATCGCCATGTCCATTGTTTACATGGCGCTCGAAAATATTGTGGGCGGTATTGGAGTGCAGCGCCGCTGGATGATCACGTTCGGATTCGGACTGGTCCACGGCTTCGGTTTCTCCTTCGCGCTTCGGCAGACGCTGCAATTCGCCGGATCACACCTGCTGACTTCGCTGCTCTCCTTCAACATCGGAGTCGAACTCGGCCAATTGCTGGTGCTCGTGCTGCTCATTCCCTTGCTGCACGTGTTCTTCCGGTATGCCGTTGCCGAGCGAATGGGCACGATCATCCTTTCGGCGCTCGTGGCCCACACAGGGTGGCACTGGATGCTTGACCGCGGCGCGCGATTGGCGCAGTTCCGCTTCGCCTGGCCGGTGCTCACCGCCGCCATGTTGGCCACGGCGATGCACTGGCTGATGGCGATGCTGATTGTCGCGGCCTTGATGTGGTATGTGGCGAAGCGTTGGCCGCTGAAATTCCCGCTCGGCCAGGCGTCTTCACGCGATCCGCTGGCGATCAGCACAGCTCAAGTTCACTCCGTACCGCAGGGTTTAGAGACTGAAACGGGAGGAGAAATATGAAACGCAATCTCTACATCGGGCTCGCTTTTTCTGCACTCTTCTCGTCGCGCTCGGAGTCGCTTCCACCGTGCTCGAAAAACGCGCCGCCGTGGAAGCCGCGGGAGTACAAGCGCCGCGCTTTGAGGTGGATCCCATGTGGCCGAAGCCGCTTCCGAATCATTGGCTCCTCGGCATGACCATCGGTGTTTCAGTCGACGCTCAGGATCACATCTGGATCATTCACCGCGGCGGCTCACTTGAGAGAATGGAAAATTATCTCGCCGCGAATCCGCCCGCGTCGGAGTGTTGCATGGCGGCGCCGCCTGTTCTTGAGTTCGACGAAGAGGGCAATCTCATCGGGCACTGGGGCGGACCGGGCCAGGGTTACGATTGGCCGGTCTCGAACCACGGAATTACCGTCGATTACAAAGGCAACGTCTGGATCGGCGGCAATGGTCGCGGGGCCGCCGTCGCGCCGCCAACGCAGGCCGCCGCCCTAAATGAGTCGCAGCCCGGCGGCGGGCCATTCAACGACAACATGGTCTTGAAGTTCACGCAGGACGGAAAATTCCTGATGCAAATCGGCCATCCGGGCCAGAGCAAAGGGAGCAACGACCTCGAGAACCTCAAAGGCCCCGCAAAGATGTTTGTCGACAAGGATGCAAATGAACTTTACGTCGCGGATGGCTATGGCAATCATCGAGTGATCGTTTTCGATGCGGACACAGGAAAAGCCAAGCGCTATTGGGGAGCGTATGGCCATAAACCTGACGACACCAGTCTTGGCCCGTACAATCCCGATGCGCCACCGGCGCCGCAGTTCCGTAATCCCGGTCCACTGTGCAGAGATCGCTAACGATGGCCTTTTATATGTCTGCGATCGCGTAAACGACCGGATTCAAGTTTTCAAGAAAGACGGCACATTCGTCAAAGAAACGATCATCGCCAAGCGCACGCTAGGCGACGGCTCCGTGTGGGATATTGCTTTTTCCAAAGATCCGCAGCAGAAATACATCTTTCTCGCCGATGGTTCGAACGAGAAGGTCTACATTATCCTGCGCGATACCTTGGAAATCCTGACCAGCTTTGGCGACGGCGGACGTCAACCGGGGGAATTCTACGCCGTGCATAGCATCGCCACGGATTCGAAGGGCAATATCTTCACCACAGAAACTTACCGTGGGCAGCGCGTGCAGAAATTCGCCTACAAAGGTATGGCGCCGGTCACAAAGAAAGATCAAGGCGTAGTCTGGCCGAAAAAAGCTTCGTGACCGGTTTTACCGGCACCGCGTAATTTTAGTGTAGAGTTTGCGTAGTCGTTGCATGCTTACTCCGCAAACGATTCTGAACGAAACGGCTTTCGCCCAAGGCGTGCAGTTCCTGGCAAGCCAGGATGAGCACCTGGCAGCCGTGGTGAAAACTTACGGCCAACCACCGTTATGGGTGCGCGAGCCGGGTTTTCCCACGCTCGTGTACATCATTCTCGAGCAGCAAGTCTCTCTTGCCTCCGCGCGAGCTACATTCGGGCGCCTGAAGGCAGCGGCAAATCCGCTTACTCCCAGGCGCTTCCTGAAACTCACCGACCTTGAATTGCTTCGCATCGGTTTCAGCCGCCAAAAAACTCTCTACACGCGTCTCCTCGCCGAGTCTCTTGCTTACCGCTATTTTAATCTGCGTGACCTTCACGAGCTTCACGACGATTCGGCGCGCAAAATGCTCATTGCCTTCAAGGGCATTGGCCGCTGGACGGCCGACATTTATCTTCTGAGCGCCCTCCGCCGCCCGGACATCTGGCCCACCGGAGATCTGGCTCTGGCTACTGCTGTCCAAGAGGTAAAGCGCCTTCGGCAGCGTCCTTCGCCGGAAAGACTAGAAGTGCTCAGCGCGCCTTGGAAACCCTGGCGTGCCGTTGCCGCCCGGCTTTTCTGGCACGCATACCTTTCCAAGCGCGGCCAGAAGTCCGCCAGCGTCTCTTTGTAGTTTGCACTTTCGTCTGTGGGATTTAGCTGTCAGAAGATCCACTCGCGAGGATCTCCCAGAAATTCGAAGCCGCACATCTGTTCTGGTGTGTTAGGAAATTTGACCCAGGCGAGCCGTGCCTCTCCCGTAAACCGGTGCGCCACCGTTATCCACAAAAAGACTTCCACTACTGCATTCCGGCTCAAGGCAACGTTGAGGCCGCAAGAAAAACCGCGGCCACTGACGTTCTCAGTAAACGTGAGAATCTCAAAGGGAGTCTCCTTCGTATCCCTTCCGCGCAGCTTTAAGCCTACTCTCAGCCTGATTCGGGCTTCTCTCCGGCGATTTTCGCGATCCCTACTTAGAACAGCGGCCAGACGTTCTTGCAACAGATTAAAATCGACTGGCTTTTCAAAATAACCGCGCGCGCCGAGTGCATCGCAGAAATCCTTGTAGATTGCTTTCGGGGCACCCGAGACGACGAAAACAGGAATCAGCTGGGTGAAACTCAATCCCGCGAGGGTCTGACAGACTTCAAAGCCGGTGTGCGCAGGCATCATAAGGTCAACGAGAACCGCATCAGGTTTGCGTTGGAGCGCCAGGAGCAATCCCTCTTCCGGAGAGGCCGTATCAATAATTTCGTAGCTATCTTTGAGGCGAAAACGAAGCATCCTGCGAACCGCTTCGTCGTCATCGATGATCAGGACTCGTTTCATTCCGGCTCCCTCACGCGAACGACGCCCATCATTTTCCGGCATCTCGAGCAGTGACGGTCCCTCACATCATTGATTCTGTGTTTAGTTGAACATCGGTTTGGGAGGACCTTTAAACTCTTCCCGGTGAGGGGCGGCCTCGCTTGCGGTCGGAATGAAATTCCGCTGAGCTGGATCAGGGATCGGGTGTAGTGGCCTGGGGATCGGCTTCGACAACTACATCAACTTCCGCGTGCTCTTTCAACTTCACTTTCTTGCCGTTCTCATCTTCCAATGCATTGTCGATGCGAATCTCTTTGTAGAGGTGATCGGCGTCCCTGACTTCGATCTCCGCCTTTTCCGGCAGGCTGGGGTGAATTGGTTTAATAATTTTCCGAACCCAGCCTGGTTTAACGGTCTTTGGCTTTTTCATGCTATTCCCCCTGGGACTGAGCCGTGAACTATAACGGAAAGGACCAGCTTTGCCTGTAGGGTTTATCTCGTAAGGGAAAACTGTATACACAACCGCCAAACGGACAAGGAGCATAGCTTTGCTAGTGGCAGTTTGAGGCGCTTACGCAAGCGCGCCGGGATTTTTCTTGTAGCGATTGACGATGGCATCCGCACTCGAATACGCGAGCGCCTGGATGGTGAGCGTAGGATTGAAGCCGCTCATGGTCGGGAAAGTCGAGCTCCCGATGATGAAGAGATTGGGGATGTCCCAACTCTGGCCGTAACGGTTCACGACCGACGTCTTCGGATCGCCGCCCATGCGCGTGCCGCCTTCGTGGTGGGCGCCGGGCGCTCCAGAGCCCGTCGGCGAACGCCAGACGTGCTGCGCCCCCGATGCGCGACCAAGCTCCTCCAGCTTGTTCAGCAGAAAATTAACTCGCGCGACTTCGTTGGGCCGGCGCCAGTCGTATGTAAGCCGCGGCGCAGGCATGCCGTATTGATCGCGCACGTGCGGGTCGAGATCGATCATCTGATCCGCGTATGGCAGGTTTTCTGTCTGCGCGATAAACGCAGCGTAGCGCGCGAAATATTTGGCGAGAAAATCGCGATAAGCCGCACCCCATCGCGGCACTCCTGGCGGGGGATTCATGCTGGTTGCCGCGCCGATGGGACCGGCTTCGAGGTCCGCCGGAGTCACGGAAATCTGCGCGCCGCGCATGAATTCCAAGCCGCTGTGGTCAAAATTGTCGGCGTTGAAATCGTCCAGGCTGTGCTTCTGGGCGCTCGGTCCCATATAGATATTCACGTAGCGGTCGTCGAACGCAACGAAAACACGCGCGCCGATGTGGGCCATCAGGTGTTTGCCCAGCTGGCCGCTGGAGTTGGCCAGGCCGTCCGGGAATTTGGCCGTCTTGGAAACTAAAAGCAGACGCGTATTGTCGTAGATGAAAGTCGCGAGGATGACCAGGTCGGCTTCGATCGTGTTGTCGGAGCCGTCCGCACCGTAATAAGAGACGCCCGTAGCGCGGCCAGCATTATCGGTATTCACCCGATAACACATCGTCCCGGTCAACAGCTTGAAGTTGCCGGTGGCGTCGGCTTCTGGAAGCTTGGTCACGAGAATGCTGGATTTCGCTGCCATATGACAGCCGAATGACTGGCAGAACCCGCAGTAGGTGCAGCCAGGACGGTTCTGGTAAGGCTGCGACAGGATCGCGCGCGGTGAGGAAAACGGGTGATAGCCGAGCTTCTGTGCTGCGGCGGCGAAGATAACGCCGGATTGGTCGGCCAGCAACGCGGGAAGAGGATATTCGCGGCGCCGTGGCGCTTCGTAGGGATTGCCGGCATCCATTTTGCGTCCCTGCAGATTGCCGGCCTTGCCTGAGACGCCGAGCTCGTATTCGGCACGATCGTAGAAGGGCTCGAGATCCGCGTAAGTCAAAGGCCAGTCAACGATCGAAGAGTCCGCCGGAATCGCTGACGCTCCGTAACGCTCGATCGTATGGGAGCGCGCGCGAAAGTCGTCTTCGTGAAAGCGCCAGGAAAGCGCGCCGTAGTGGACCGTGCCGCCTCCGGCTTGATTGCCGTAATTCAGAATCGGCATCGGCTTGGCATTGGTTTTTGCGTTGGGCCGCCAAGTGACGGGCTGCCGTTTGGAATTGGGGCGCAGCTCCTGGCGCTGGAAATAGCGCAATTCATCGAGCGAGCTGAAATCCTGGGTTGTAAGGCGCGGACCTCGTTCGAGCCCGATGACTTTCATCCCGGCTTTGCCGAGTTCGGCGGCGAGTATTCCGCCCACTGCTCCTACACCCACGATGACGACATCTGTTTTTTCGGTGGCCATGGCTTACTCCGTTCGTCCGGAAGATTTGGCCTGAGCTTGCAACCCTGCCTGCGCTTGTAACCCGGTCATGGGCGCGCGTGTGAAGATTTGTTTGTTTTGCAAGTCCACCGGCGAGAAATTGCCTTGAGCGCCGGGGAAGCCTACCAGACGCCAACCCGAGAAGTCGCGGTTACCACCATAAATGGGGTCCGCGAACATGCCTTCCATAGTGTGCGTCCGAACGACGTTGAAGAACTCCTGCGCCGTGGGCCAACTAAAGCCGGATGCTTTACCCTGTTCGAGCGCCGCAATGACTTCGTCTTGCTGGGTAGCTTCGAGTTGGACGAACGGCTTTTTGTAAGTAGTGCGGCTATACGCATCGAGCTGAGCAAGCCCGCGCCTGTAGAGATCCTGCAGATCGGCGTACGCGCCGGCCAGGGCCAGGTCAATGTAGTTGAGCACCCCCGCGTCGCGCGCTCCAGGCTTGCCGGGCGCACCGGGCATGAGGCGTTCGGTGAAGGCGGCAATCATCGTGGCCTGATCGTAATTAAAGAACGCGCCATGCTGAACCGAGGTAGGATGCGGCTGTCCGGGGGTGGCTACCTCGTTTTTATGCTCGTCGAGCGTCTGGGTGTAGACGTCCGGCACGAGGCCCGAGCCCGCTACGGCTCCGGCGCCTACGGCTGCACGCACCAGAAATGAACGGCGGGTGGAATCGTGTTTGCTCATCCTTAGTCTCCAGGCTGCTGTGGGATGCTGTTTTGAGGCAAAACATACGCCCGTGATTCTCTTGAGTCAATCCGAAAGGCCGAACGCTTCCCGCAGGGCGCGTTTGACCTTATGCGGTGCGGGTGTTATAAAAATTCATCATTCCCGGTGGGGCCGTGGCGCAGTTGGAAGCGCGCCTCGATGGCATCGAGGAGGTCGAGGGTTCGAATCCCTTCGGCTCCACCAAATTCTTCGGGAACCCTCCTATTGAATCAACGCACAACCTCTCTCGGATGCGGCATTGCCACAGGGCTGCGGGCGATTACAATAGGCGGCTCATGCCACGAATTACATTTCTGGGTGCCGCTGGGACGGTCACAGGCTCCAAGTACTTGGTCGAAGCTAATGGCAAACGTTTGCTCATCGATTGCGGTTTGTTTCAAGGCACTGACGAGCTAACCCAGCGCAATTGGCAGCGGTGTCCTCAAGATCCCGCCACGATCGACTTTGTCGTGCTCACGCACGCGCACTTGGATCACACCGGCTATCTGCCCAGGCTGGTGAGTGACGGTTTTCGCGGGCCGATCTTCGCCAATGCAGCGACGCAGGAACTCTGCTCGCTGCTGCTTCCAGATTCGGCGCACCTGATGGAAGAAGATGCTGAACACGCCACAACTCACGGTTACAGTTCGCATAAGCCCGCTCTGCCGCTATACACGCAAGAACAAGCCCTGGCGACACTCAAGCGATTTACATCTATGCCGAGGCTCGGAGAATGCCGGATCAGCCCGGAGTTTCTTATCCGCTCGCATGATGCCGGCCACATTCTAGGCTCGTCGAGTCTTGAATTGGTCATCACGGAAAGCGGCAAGAATACGACGATACTTTTTTCCGGGGACGTAGGCCGTTACGATCAGCCGCTATTAAAAGATCCAGAGACGCCGCCTCGGGCCGATTTCGTGCTTTGCGAATCGACTTATGGCGACCGCGATCATCCTACGACGCCACCACCTGATGAGGCTTTGGCGGAAGTGATCAACCGCGTCGCGCGCCGCGGCGGAGTGATTGTCGTACCGGCATTCGCCGTGGATCGGACGCAACTGCTGATCTATGACATCCGGCAGCTGGAACGATCGAAGCGCATTCCTGTGCTGCCGATATATATGGACAGCCCAATGGCCATCGATGTTACCGAGATCTATCGCCGGCATCGTGAGGACTTGAAGATTGGCACGCAGGAACTTCAAGCAGATTCGTTCTCAATACCGGCAGTGCATGTGATGCGCAGCCCGGAGCAATCCAAGCAGATCAATAGCGTGAACACGCCGGCGATCATTATTTCGGCGAGCGGCATGGCGACTGGCGGACGCGTCTTGCATCACCTGGAACAGCGCCTGCCCGATTCGCGCAATTGCGTACTGCTGGCCGGCTTTCAGGCGCAGGGAACCCGTGGCCGCGCGCTCGAGGACGGAGCGAAGTCGATCCAAATTCACGGGCAAAGTGTGCCGGTACGGGCCGAAGTCGTAAACCTGCGGCAATTTTCGGCGCACGCGGGACGCAGCGAATTGATGCGCTGGCTTAAGGGAATTCCGGCGCCGCCACGCCAACTTTTTCTGGTGCATGGGGAGCCCGCCGCAGCCCAGGCGCTGGGTTCAGCGGTGCAATCAGAGTTGCACTGGCCTGTGACCTTGCCGAATTATCTCCAGAGTTTCGATCTTAACTCGTAGGCCCTGATCTCTCTGACGAAGGCTCGCGACGCGCCTGACCTCTGCCACACCGCGCTTCTCAGCGAGAAGTCGGTTTATCTTGCAGCGGAAACGCTGGCGGGACTGACCTGCTGAGGCATGGCGGGAACTTCCTCCAAGTGAAGACCAACTCGGAACATAGGCAAAGGCGCAACGCGCCCCCACCGGTTCAGCTCCCAGCGAGCGCGGATGAATTTCACTTCCGGGACTAAAACCAGTTCGAGGACGGCGCGCGTTTCGCCGCGGTAGAAGCACTGCGGCAACTTGAGGATGGGATGCGCGCCCCAATTCTCGCCATCCGCCGAGCCCCAGATCGAAACGTCGATGGACTCTTGCTCGATCTGATCGCTGATGATCATGACGCAAAAAAATGTGCGCGTGGAGCTCGCGCTGACGTCAATCTTGTCTCCTGCACCGTTCTCTTCGACTCTGGTGCCGAAGGGAATCAGATCGAACTCCATCGCCATATAAGGTCTTCTCCTCTTGAGAAGTGTCGGATTCTAGCACATCCATTACGCCACCTCGGTTAGGAGGCGCGTAGACGCGCAAGACGCTCTGCGGCCGCAGAGAGCGTCTCTTCTTTTTTGCAAAACGTGAAGCGCACCTGGCGCGCGCCATCGGCGGCATCATTGTAGAAGCTCGAGCCAGGAACCACGGCAATTCCGATTTTTTGCACCAAATCGCGCGCGAACGATACATCATCGGCCGCACCGAAGCGCGTGATGTCCGTCATGATGTAGTAGGCGCCGCGCGGACGAAAGCATTCGAACCCGGCGTCTTCCAGGATTTTCAGCATTCGATCGCGCTTGGCGCGATAGCTTTCGGCGAGGCGCTGGTAATAAGATTCCGGCAGTTTGAGTGCGAATGCGCCGGCTGCTTGTAGCGGCGCCGCAGCCCCGACGGTTAGAAAATCGTGCACCTTACGGATGGCTTCCGTTGGGCCCGGAGGAGCGATGGCCCATCCCACTCTCCATCCCGTAACGCCATAGGTTTTCGACATTCCGTTGATAGTTATGGAACGCTCGCGCATGCCTTCGAGGGACGCCATAGAGATATGGCGGGTGCCGTCATAGATGATGTGCTCGTAAATCTCGTCGGTGATCGCAAAGGCGTTCCAGCGTATGCAAAGTTCGCGAATAAATTCCAATTCCTCGCGAGTGAAAACCTTACCGGTCGGATTGTTCGGAGTATTCACAATGATTGCCTTGGTCCGAGGACCAAAGGCGCGCGCAAGTTCCTGACGATCGAATTCCCAATTCGGCGGATGCAGGCGCACAAAGCGGGGTTTGGCGCCGGAAAGAATAGCGTCCGGGCCGTAGTTTTCGTAGAAAGGTTCGAACACGACCACTTCGTCGCCCGGATTGATAATGGCCATCAAGGACGAAATCATCGCCTCGGTGGAACCGCAGCAGACGGTGATCTCGCGTTCCGGATCGACGGTAACGCCCTGCGTTCGTGCGAACTTCTCGACAATCGCATCGCGCAGGGGTTTCGCTCCCCAGGTAATCGCGTACTGATTGTCGTCCGCGGCGATGGCAGCGCGGGCCGCCTCCTTGACTTCCGGCGGGGCGGGAAAATCCGGAAATCCTTGCGCCAGATTGACGGCGTCGTACTGCAACGCCAGGCGAGTCATTTCGCGAATGACCGACTCGGTAAAGTATTCGGCCTTTTCGGAAAGCATCAATCTCGCAGTTTTAGCGATCTTGTCGGGAGTGGGCTTTGCTTCAGCGGGACTTGTCATTTTGATTTTAGAGAGCGCGAAGAAGTTTACGGGTGAACACCGTCCGGCAAAGCCGCCGCGGGAGCCGTATCGGATGGCGTGGGCGAAGAAGCCTTGGCAAGCGTCGCAGGTCCGCGCTTATAGATTTGACGGTAAAGCTCGGCATTGCGCGCCACGATCTGAACGTATTCGCGGGTCTGGGTGATGGGTATGGATTCAACGAATTCCGCCGTTTCCTGGTAATTTTGGCCGGCGCTCCACTCCCCAACATGATTCTCGCCGGCGTTGTATGCAGCCAGCGCTGCTTCCGGGGTGCCGAAGGCCATCAGCAGATCGGACAAGTAGAGCGTGCCGAGCTTGACATTGTACTCTGGATCGAAGAGGCGACCTCGCGCATATCTGAATTTCAGGCTGCGTGCCAGTTTCGTCGCGGTAGGCGGCCAGAGCTGCATCAGGCCGACTGCATTGGCATAAGAGACGGCGTCCGTCGCAAAAGCCGATTCCTGCCGGATCAGGCCGGCAACCAGCATGGGATCGAGGTGATAGTGCAGCGATTCACGTTCGATCAATTCACGGAAGGGCAATGGATAGGCAGTTCGAAGAGCTTCGTCGGGAATTTGATCGAGGCGCCGCGCTTCGAATTGCGTGACAACCTGGCGCGTCGTAACGATTCCAGCGCCGTAATGTCCTGCTTGTTCAGCGGCTTTAGCGATTGCCAGCAGCAGGGCTGAGGCATGCGTATCCGCATATGCCGAACGCAATTCCAATTCGGCGGAGCTGTCGAAGGCAATGCTTTGCAGCGCCTGCGCGCGGGCCCACCGCTGTGTCGCGGCTGCCGGCAGAGGACCATCGAGCGGAGGCAGAGGCGCCGCCGGCGGAATGACAGAGAGGACTTCAGCGGGATTCGTAGGCTGCGTGCCGATTTCATGCAGGCGCTGCGCGGCCTTCTCGCCAAAATATGTTTGCGGGAAGCGCTCCACGGCAGCTAAATAAAAACTGCGTGCATGCGGGACATTGCCGGAATGCTCGTAGCTCCGGCCCAACCAGTAAAGCGCATTCACGACCTGCGGTGTCGTCGGATACTTCGTCAGATACTTTTCGAAAAGGCTGGCCGCCTCGGGCTGGCGCAGCATGTATGAGGTCCACGCGATGCGCCACTGTGCGATGCGACGCATACTTTCCCCATCGGGAAGGAGGAAACAATTCTCTGGTAATACTCCTCTGCGTGGCTGCGATCCAAACTTAACCAGTAATAATTGCCGGCCGCGAAGAGCGCCTCTTCCGCCCAGGGGCTTTGCGGGTATGTCGAAACCACCTGCTCGATCGCGGCAAGCATCTCCGCTTCTAACTTCGCCGACCGCTGCACCTGCGAAAGCGAAAAGACGCGTTCCGCATCGAGTTCAGGATCGTTGAGCTTCAGAGATCCCAGCGCGTCAGGGCTGCCGCCTAGTTGAATCTGAACCTGGGCGAGCCGCAGCGCAGCGCGATCGTGCGCTACGCCGGAAAGCTTGGGCAGCAGATCGTCGTAGGCTTTACGAACATCTTTCCAGCGGCGCGCGTCATACAGGGCTTCAGCGCGGGTGATCTCCGTTTCCACCGGCGTGCCCGGAAACTGCTCGCCGAGCATTGCCTGCAGGTAAGGAATACGCTCGACTGCGATTTTCGCCTCGTCGTTTATCGGAAAACGGTAAATTACCTCGAGGTAATCGTTCGCCGCGGCAATCGGTTTCTCGCCTTTGGCCACAGCGGCTTTTTCATTCGCTTGCGCGCGCAAAAGAAGAAGCGACGCTTTCGCGGTTGTCTTCGGATACGCCTGCAGCGCGGCCACTGCGTCGGCAGGCTGGCCCGCGGCAATCGCCGCTTGCGCCAGAGCTTCGACGGCCGAATCGCTCATCGCTGTGTCGGGATAACGTTCCCGGTAGCGCTTCAATTCCACGAGAGCGATATCCACGGCCCCGGCCGCCCGATCGTTCTGAGCCTCCCAAAACATCGCGTAATCGGGAAGCAGCGGATCAGCGGCAGCCTTTTCCAGCCAGCTCCTCGCCTCCGTGAAGTGTGCGCGACTGTAATCGTAATAACCCAAAGCCAGCGCGGCTCGAGCGCCGATCGCGGTCCCTTTTTCTCGTTCCGCGAATTGCACCAGCCGCTCGTAGGCCATTCCAATGGGGTGCTCGTGCAGATCGCGCGCCAGTCGCTCCAGTTGCGTCGCTGCAAGCGAGCTACCGACGGGCGGCTTGGTTGGAGTTGCCGAAGACTTCTTCTTCCTGACAGCCGTGCGCTTCTGGGTCGTCGCTTGCTGCGCGCGCGGCCTGGCGATGCTCACACTTGAGAAGCAGAAAAACAGCGCGCTGGACAAAAGGATCCGCAGCGCGAAAAAGTCACGGAATATTTCCAGCGGGGCGGGCAGAGAGGCAGACATATTTCTACTACGCGTGCCGGAGGTCAGCGAATTAGCGCCGCGCCACTGGAGAGGGATATGGATATTCGCCGAGTGCGGCTGGGTCACCTTCGCCCAGGATTTCAACCATCCAGTCATAGAAGTAATCGACGGGATGGACCAGGATCGACTGAAAACGCCGGTCATATTCTTTATGCGCTTTCTCAATATCATCTCGCAAACGCAGACAAATGTCTTTATGTTCTCGCCCCAAACGGACGTCATTGGGACGGAGCATTTTAATATCTTGCATCGAAACTTTGGCGACGCGATTCGCCCGGCGGTGCAGGTCCTGTTCCTCCGGTTGCAGCGTCGAAATATCAAAAGACGCCGACGCGGCCGGCAACTCCTCGATGGGATTGATCGCCGCTTGCCCCGCGGGTCCAGCCGAAATTTCCTGAGAAAACTCCCTAAACGACGCCGAGTGCTGCTCCGCCAAGTCAGATGCACGACCCCGTCCGAACGTTTGCGCCGAAGTGGAGTCTATCTGCGGTTCGACTTCAGCGGTAGCCAAATCTTCAATCGCAGGTTCCTGAACCGGCGATAGCTCTTCGCCCATATCCGCCACTATGTCGACGTCATCTACGTCGGGCGCTGCAGACACCGGCGGCGCCGCCGTGCGGCCTCGCTTGGCACGAGCTGCCGGTATTTCCTGCCTCGAAGAAGCACCAGCAGGGGTGGCTGAGGCCTCGTCCTCTTCCGATAACCCGCCGACGGCCGAGTTGCTTGCAGAAGAAGCCACGAATCGGGAAAGCACGTCCAGGGATGCGGCCAACGATGCAGCGGCGGTGTGAGCCCGTAAGATGGGGGGGAGCGCGTTGGTCGAACGCGTACTACCGCAGGCCGCAACCAGGTCGTTGAGGGCTTGGTTCAGGTCCTCGGCGGTCCGCTGAAGCGTATTCAGCATTTCGCGCAGGGTTCGAGAAACGGCTTTTTCAACGTCCTGGGAACCCCGAGTCACAGCTGCCCTCGTCGGCATACTTCCATAAGTGCATTATTGTGAGGCTGGAAAACCGTTGTCAACAGCGAGAGCGGGAGGACGTATCGAGGTAGGCGCTACTCGGATTGGCTTGGCATGGGCGAATCAAAGGCTTTGTCCGGCCCGAAGCCTTGATGCCCAGGTGGTATAATTAAAGAATCCAACGGGGGCGACACGGTTTCGACGGAAGCTGTGGCGACTCGAAGGCATGCCGGGCGCCACCTGCCCGCAATCGGGTGGAAAAACAGAACTGCCAACAATGAGTTGGCTCTGGCTGCCTAGAAAAACCTAGCGTAGCCCGTTTCCCCCAGCTTCGCCTACGGGCTGGGATCGAGGCGTCACACTGTAGGCTGGCCGGCGGGCCTCGGTCCGTGGTTTTCCGGCGAGATTAATCGGACTAGCCGGCAGCGCGTCTTGCGCGTTCCAAGCGCGGCTGGCGAACCAAATCGAATGCGATAAGCATGTAGTCTTCGAGCCGTAGCGCTTTTCGGACGGGGGTTCGACTCCCCCCGCCTCCACCATTTTTAGTGCTGTAGCTTCAGTCGGATTGGCGGTCGATTTTCCCTCTACCTTCGATGCGCCCTTGAACCGCTGCCGAATAATTGCTAAGGCATGCAGAATCCAAATAGACCATTGGTTCCTTTGAGTTATCGAACCTGACGCCGTAGCGCGAATCAAAGACAATCTCCACGACCGTTCCAATCCGCCCGTTGTATGCGCCGAGAGGTTTTCTGTTGACGATGACGTGCGCGCCCACTCCAAATTCTCGATTCGTTTCTCTCTTTTTCATGTCCTTCCTCGTGTGCATTCTGCAGGGGAATGACGCGCCTGCGACGCGCGGATCTTAGGGGCGAAGCGTCTTGATGTTTTTCTCTCGCTCTAGTTCTAGATCCACTGCATCTTTCTTGGCGCGTGCGGCTTCCTTCTGGGGAGCCTCTTCTTGTTCCAGCTTCACGGATTCGGCAATGGAGATCCCCGCTTGAGCATCCAATTCTTTTGTAAACATAACAACTGCAAAGGTATCCCCGGAAGATCGAAAAAGGCTGAGCGAATATTGGGAATCTTCCCACCGTGCGATCACCTTTTCGGTCGCGTGGTAGGACGAGTTCGTGGGGAAACTGACCACGGTTGCGAGGGGCCTCGTCGCAACGCCGTACTTTGCGGAAACGGCGCGTATCATATCTTCGTCGTTTAGCCCTTTAGTTGCCGAATTCTCATAGGTCACCAGCATTCTGTAAAGCGCCCCGTTGTAGAAGGAAAAGAGAATCTGATCAACCGGCTCCGCAGGGCGCAAAGAGCTATAAGGTTGTGGCGGCCACCACGTGAGTTCTTGGATCAGGCCTGGATGTTCGTGCAGCACCGCGGCATTGGCTGGCTTTTGATCAATCTGCTTGGAAACATCGGCCACAGTCATTCCGAACGAAAAGTTCCGGTACTTGGAGAGATCCTGCGCGTGAACCTGATGAATTGAAAGCAGGATCACGACGATCACGAAGAGGGAAACCACTAGATTGCGCATCATTGTTTTCATCGAAAAGCTCCTTCAAACGCGTACGGATTCACGATTTGGCTTTTTGATATCGTCCAAAGGTACTTTCTCGCTTGGTGACAGCCCAACGCTTTGGTCAAGGCGCAAACCAATTCCACTTTGAGCCGGCACTTCAAAGTCTTTGTCTTTGACCTGGAAGATAACCGGGCTCTCCTGGATATGCCGCGATTGGGCTGAGACAGTTACATGGCGGATCCCCAAGAAGTACCTCGAGGCCCACCAGCCCACTCGCGCAATTTCCAAGGAATTGAATTTCTCTGCCTCCGCCTCCCGGTTTACCAAGATCCGCTCGATCGCACGGCGCACCATCTTTTCTGCGTCAATACCAAAGACAGTAGCTTTCGTTTCATAAGCCAGGCAGAAGAAGGTCCATCCCGCGTCGTGGATTTTTCGATCCAATCCGTATCCGTCAAGATTCTTGACAGCTCTCCAGCCGGGTATGTAGAGCTCGCTTTCGATTTGCAGGGTTTTCGGCAGCGCTGTGCCCTCCCTGACGAAGATTCTTCCAGCTTCAATTGCGTTTAGCACTTAGCTTTCCTCTGCGCCGACACTGACAGATCCGGACCACAGCCTTCGCATACCTTCACTCGGGCCAGGCATAGCGCAATTCAAAATAATTCTCCGCGTAGGTTTTTGCCGGTGCTTCGACTGGTTCATCGGATACGGTCGCGTTGCGCTCGTGGAGATGGGCTCCTTCCGGGCTCGCTTCAACTCTCAGAGCCTGGGCCCGCTTCATCCAGGTGGCGGCTTCGGCACGATCCTTTGCATCGGGTGGGTAAAGGAGAACCAAGCCATGACGGCCAGCATCGGCGGGACGCGTGAACTGGCCTGCGTTCTTCATGACAAAGTCGAGGGTCGCAGCTAACTTGTCAGAGGAGTGTCTATTCCCGAAGCGTGCCCCGCTTGGATGAGCCAGAGAAGCAGATGCCCAGAAGTCGCACACCAAGTCCTGATAACCTCCGGCCCGAACCGACCACACGCTTAGGTGATCCAACGGGCTTCCAGGTTCACATAAGTATTCAACCCGTATTGCGCGTGGCTCGATGGGCGTCATCAAGTCTTCCCAGGCGAGAGTCACTGCATACTGAAAAGCTTTGTCTAATTCCAAAAGACTGCTATTGGTTTTGGTTCTCTCTAACATGGCGCTTCTCCTTGCTTTTTCATGGGGCGTTCCCGGACTGCCACGCTCAGAACCAAGCTTGCGTCTGGTCGGCACTAGGTAGCGGCATCCGCGCTAGCGACTAGCTCTGGCAGAAGCGGCTTGTGACGTCGCCGACGCGATCGTCTCGAATACGCGTGCGGAAGCTTCTCGCGCTCTCTCGGAAGGACCGGCCTCCAGACGGCACGTATTCCACGGATTCTGTAATTGCTGTGCTCATTGGAAATCCCCCACGTTCTCGCTGGGGCGGTTTGCACCGCCCCAAATGAACGCGAGGACAAGTCAAACTTCAGGCCGTTACTGCAGCGGCGATCTTGTGGAAGGTGGAGTTGGAAACTTCAAAGGTTTCCACCTGAGCAGGTCCCTCAACCACCGTGGCAAGGACCTTGGTCACTTCTGGGTAAGCTCCGCGGTTGTAAGCCTCCGCGTTCTCGGCTTTATCCCACAAACTGATTCCGAACGCTTCCGTCCCTCCGTGGCCGATGAACGAGATCTCGTCCTGGAAGCCCTTTTGTTTTCGAAGCAGGGGAATGATTTCCCTCTCCAGCTTCTGGGTAAAATCGGCAACAGTATTCGGTTTTAGATGCATGTACACTCGGCGTGCAAACATGGTTCACTCTCCTTGGTTCTTATGCCCAAGGGGATTTCAGATAACCGCTTTCGGTCAGGATGACCTGAAGGCTCCCTCAGTACTTAACCACCATAGGTGAATTAACTTGACGGTGTCAAGCTCTATCTGAGACTCTTCATATATGTATTAATTAAATGTAGTTAATCAACGGAGGTTATTGGTGGACGTTTGTTTGGTGATCAGGCAGCGCCTGGAAGAGTTACATCTCGAGCAGAGAGATCTGGCGGCAGCCGCTAAGGTTACGGAATCTTATATTTCCCAATTGCTGACGCGGAAGAAATTACCCCCCGCGTCTGACCGCACGGATATCTATGTCCGGATCGAGAAGTTCCTAAAACTTCCGAGTGGCAGGATATCGAAGCTGGCGGACCATGAACGCAAGGAGGAACTGAAGAAAAACCTCGGAGGGCCGCCAACGCCCTTGCTGAAAGAGGTTCGAGAATTAATCCTTCGCAAATGTGCGCCGGACAAAGAGAAACAGGTGGGGGCGATTTTTGAGAAGCAGCCCTTCGGTGAACTCGAACGCCTGGTCGTGCAAAAGCTTCTGGACGTCGTAAAGAGCGTCGCCAAGGAAGAACTGGAAAGCGAAAATTGGCTTCGGTTAGTGGCGCAGCTGGTCGGACGGAGCTATGAACACATGCGGGTCATCGTACTGGAATTCCTGGACACGGATGTGTTTAACGTGTCCGTGCAAGACTGCGACTCTTTTCTCGACCCGCTGATCGAATCCTGGGACATCGACCTCGCAACCTTTGCTATGAAAGTCGTCTTAAACAGAAGACTCGCTCCGGGCCACCCGAGGAAATTCGAGTTTGTGGAAAGGGAGGCCGAATGGTCGGAAGAAGAGCCTGGGTTCAAGCGGTTCCTTCGGGACCGCGTTCTGAGCGGTGATGCTACCGAGGAGGAAATTACGTTCCTGAAGAGACTGAGGTTCAACGGAAAACGGCCCACTCCGCTCTACTATTACCGCGAATTACAAAACCTCAGAGACCCGCTTCATTTTCGATCGCCTTTGCCACAAGGCCCCGGCGCGGAAATGCCGAGGCAATCCAAATCGGACCGATCAGCTGCCCCAATGCACAAACGTATGGAGGCAAAGAGCGTTGAAAAGCAACTCCAGCTCCATGGCAGAAAAAAGGCAATGGAGCGCTGGGCGGAGAACAAACTCAGCGGGGCAAAGAAACCAAGAGCAAAGTCGTAGGGGTAATCCTTAATCCGTTGAAGTACTCGTACGCGACGCTGTCAGTTTAGATTTAACTTCCGCTTTTTAGATTGATCTCTGCGGTATCGCCTTTCACCAATACTTTCGTCCCGAAGGGGCGCGACGCATCCGCGAGCCGCTGCAGGATGTAACGAGCTTGATCCCCAGTTGCGAGTTTTGGCAAACCGCGAGTTTGGAGGAAGAGATTATTAGTGTGCTCGTCGTGAAGGTCAGGTTCGCCTTCGCCAATCTTATTCATAATGACCGGCTGAAACGTGATCGATTGCAGGTTTTTTCCCTTGGAACGCGACATGCGCGACGGCGCTTTCCCAGATGATCGGTTCGTCGAGCTGTATATCCGTGGGGGGCACATTAAAAATGAAATTTCCCAGATCGTAAAAGATCGGCCGTCCCCGATAGATCTCCACGCCGTGCAGCAGCGGCGCGCCATGCATCACGATGATGTCCGCGCCTGCATCGACCTCTTCGTGGGTCCATTTCTTGAGCCAATCCGCTGGAGCTAACCGTTCCGGCAGCTCTTCACTGAAGAGCGCCCCAAACGGCCTGTTCAGAAAAACGTGGTTGTGTTCATACACGACGACGAGATCGGCGTGTTGGTGAGCGTCGCGGATGCTCTGAAGAATGCGTTGTTTGTCCTCCGCATTCGGCTCGTTTCCCGGTTGAGCCGGGAGTTCACTCGTAGATTCGTTCGGCTTGCCACCGGCTTCGATACGCAGCTCATTCACGCCCGGCCGAGTCGCCGTGGCCGATCCTCCCTCCGCGATGAGGCCGGATGCCATAGCTACGAGAGCAACCGTACCTTTCGGTGTCTTCAGATAGCCGGGCGCCGTAGCCTCCTCCGAATTGTTTCCGATCCCAGCATGAGCGATATTGCGGCTTTTTACCTCGCGCAGTGTGTTCTGAACTCCCGCGACCTTCAGATCGAACGAATGATTATCTGAAAGAGCCAATAGGTTAAAGCCTAAGGCCTGCAGCGCGTCGAGCGCTCCGGGCGGCGAAAGGAATCTGCCGTCATGAGTCGATTCATTTTCGATCACCGTCGCTTCGAAATTCGTAAAGATCACGTCGCCCTTCAGCAACGGAGATATAGTCGCAAGTTCGCTGGGCGTTGTACGACGAAAATCCGAACGAATCATCGATTGTCCCGCCAGCGTAATTTCGAAATTAGGCGATTGCGACCAAACGGCAATCGCTGCGCCGAATGCAACCGTCAGGAAGCTTGCTGTCAGCGCGACCCGGCCCCATTTGAATTTGGGATTGCTATCCATTTGTGTCCTCCCGCTTGATCGAATGCAGAAAACGTGACCGATGCTAACGAGATGAAGTCTCTAAACGCGCTGACTGACGCGCACGGTCGAGAACGTATGCGTGAATGAGCCGAACCTGCGCGGTTGTCAGGTCCTCCGAGAACGAAGGCATTCCGACCTCCCGCAGGGCGCCTCCGCGCACGATCTCTTCGAATTTCTCGTGGATTCCTGTTGCCGAATAACGCAAATCCGGCGTCAACCCGCTGCTCGCTACTTCTGCGCCATGGCAGCGCGCGCAAAACGTGGCGAACAGCACACGGCCCTTATCAATCTCGGCAGCGGAAGCCGCCAACTGGAAAGTCGGCATGGGAACCGGCTGAACCACTCGCTCGTAAGGAGCCAGCGTGGCCTTACCGTCAAGCGCGAACGACAAAAGCTTTCCCGGCGCAACTTTTCCCTTGCCGGTGGCGCGATTGCCAAGCACTTCAGGTCCTCCCCATCCGGCAAGCACCGCAATGTACTGCGTTCCATCGACCTGGTACGTCATGGGTGGCGCCATGATTCCGATTCCGGTGCCGAATTCCCAAAGCTGTTTGCCATCCGTCGCCCGATACGCCAGCAGCTTTCCGTCAGCTCTCCCCTGAAAAACGAGGTTGCCCGCGGTGGAAAGAGTTCCCGCCGCTACCCGGATCAGGAAGATCGACGTGCCACGCTTCGCGCTGCGCCGCCGGATCCCAAGCAACAAGCTTTCCGCTTGGCTTGAGACCAAGCCACTGCTTGCGCACCGGGCCCACGTAGCCCCTGTCGAGCCCCGTGGTTTGGTCGTGCATATTAATCTTCCAGTTGGCGGTCACGGCCTGAAGGGAGGTGGCGTCGAGCACAGCCATATACACAAGGCCTGTGCTGGGATTAAAAGACAACGGATGCCAATTGTGCGCGCCTGCACTCGAGGGCTTTACGATCGTGGCATCCTTGAGGGCGCGGACCGCAGCGTTCTCAATGGGCCGCCCATTGGCGTCAATGCCCGTAGCCCAATTGATCTCCGCAAAGGGCTTTGCCGAAATCAGCTTGCCGGTTGCCGGATCGAGTTCATAGAAAAATCCATTCTTGTTGGCTTGCATCAAAACGCGGCGTTGCTGTCCGTCGATGGTCAGCGTGGCCAGCATCAACGGCTGTGTGGCGTCGTAATCCCAGTTATCTCCTGGCGTGGTCTGATAAGCCCAGACCTGTTCGCCTGTTTCGGCACGGACCGCCACGATGGAAGCAATGTAGAGATTGTCGCCCTTGCTGCGCAGCCGGTCGTACCAAGGCGAGCCATTACCGGTGCCGAAGAACACGAAATCTGTATCCGGATCGTACACAATTGGGTCCCACGCGGTCCCACCACCTCCAGCCTTCCACCATTCGCCGGACCACGTGGCCGCGGCGCGGCGCATGGCCTCGGATTCGAACGGCTTCGACGGATCACCTGGCACCGTGTAGGTCCGCCAGACCAAGTTGCCGGTCTCCGCGTCATAGGCGGAGACGAACCCACGGACGGCGTACTCAGCGCCGGCGTTCCCAATGATCACGCGCCCTTTGGCGATTCGAGGCGCGCCGGTAATGGCGTACGGGCCATCTTTGGGCGTTGTCTGAACATCCCACACCGGGGCGCCTGTTTTTGCGTCGAGCGCTATGAGACGGCCATCGAGTGTGCCGACATAGACGCGTCCACGATAAAGCGCGACCCCGCGGTTGACCACATCGCAGCATACGAACTTCGCGTGGTCCTTCGGAACGTGCGGATCGTATTGCCATAGCAGGTGGCCTGTTCGCGCATCAAGCGCGTATACCAGGCTCCAAGCACTCGTCGTGTAAAGGACGCCATCGCTTACCAGAGGCGTCGCTTCGAGCCCGCGCAGAGTTCCGAGATCGAAAGACCAGGAGAGCCCCAGGCGGCTTACGCTCTGCTCGTCGACCTGTTTGAGCGAACTGAAACGTTGTTCGGAGTATGTGTGGCCGTAGGTGATCCAATTGGCGGCGTCCGCGTCTGCTGCCTTAAGCGCAGCGTCATCGACGACGATCACGCGACTTCGCGCACAGCCGATGATCGCCAGAGCACAAAGTGACACAACTACCAGCGCCGACCTTCGGGCCAATCTATGACGCATCACGCCGTCGTCGACCATAGGGCGCTCCTTTCTAACAACGCGCAGGCTAACAAGACGCAGGCGTACCTTTACTCCGCGCCTGCCGGGGCGTCAATGAGATTTTTTCGACGCAAATCTGCTAGAAGTTTCCGTTCCTCAGGGGCACTCTTTTTCACGTTCGCCGATTCTCCTGATCCGTCCCTACTTTCGGCTGAAATTATTGCTTGGCACGGCACCTCCACCCTCGCCCGTATTGCCCGCCTTCCATAAATCGCTTATTCTGGAATTACCCAAGAGTCTGGCGCTTCTTAAGAGCGCCCGGCCACCAAGCGGGATAAAGGAACGCCATGAATGTCGACCTCTATCGCCGCATTCGAGATTAGTCACGAGCGCGGCTTTCTTCCCCTTCACGATCCTCTGAAACGCCTCCCTAAAGCGTTTGACGCGTGGGAAAGCGTAGCACTGGGTTTACCGAAACTCCTGGTTTCTGATCAGCTTCACCGCACGATCACAAATCTTCCCCCATTCCCCATCGAAGCAATAAACGATTCTCGCGAACGCGAGCGAGCCATGCTCCTCCTAAGCTATCTCGGGCACGCCTACGTCTGGGGAGGATCGCGGCCCGAATTGATCTTGCCGGCGCGGCTTGCTGTGCCCTGGTATCAGATTGCAGAGAGCCTGGGCCGTCCACCGGTACTCAGCTATAGCAGCTATGCTCTTCACAATTTTTTCCGCTTCGATCCGTCGCGCGAGATCGAATGCGGCAATATCGGCCTGATCCAGAATTTTCTCGGGGGCATCGACGAGGAATGGTTCATTCTGATTCACGTGGAGATCGAGCGGAAGGCTGCTCCGGCAATGGCCGTTCTGCACGATTGTCTCGATGCCGCGGAAGCGCGCCACGGCGAGCAACTGGAGACTCTTCTCTCCCAAGTTGAATCCTCGGTGAATTCGATGTACGCGACTCTCCGCAGAATGCCGGAGCACTGCGAACCTTTCATCTATTACCACCGTGTTCGCCCTTACATTCACGGATGGAAGAACCACCCGGATATTCCGGAAGGTGTCATGTACGAGGGAGTTGAAACGTACGGGGGACGTCCTCAGCAATTCCGAGGGGAAACGGGCGCCCAAAGCGCGATTGTCCCGGCCCTCGATGCGATGCTCGGCATAGGACACAAAGAAGACATGCTCAGCTCCTACCTCCGCGAGATGCGTACGTACATGCCCCCGGCGCATCGTTCCTTCATTGGGTCGCTCGAATCGCGGGCTTCGGTGCGGTCATTTGTCCAACGTGCCGGCCATCGACCACTGACTGCGGTGTTCAATGCGTGTGTGGAAGCTCTCGAGGCCTTCCGTTCACTGCACCTTGAATATGCTGCGGCCTACATTTTCCGGCAGGCTCAGACGGATGCCAAGAATCCGCATGCCGTCGGAACTGGCGGGACGCCATTCATGGAGTACCTGAAAAAGCACCGCGACGAAACGGCTGAACATCGTTTGAAGTAAGCCGCTCGCGGCCATTAAGGCGCGCTACAACAGTTCGTAGGCGGCGAAGAAATAGGAGATTTCGAAGGCGGCGGTGTCGGCGGCGTCGGAGCCGTGGGTGCAGTTGTTCTGAATTGACGTACCGAGGTCGCGCCGGATCGAGCCCGGCGCGGCCTTGGCCGGATCGGTAGCGCCCATCGTATTCCGCCAGCGCGCGATGGCTCCTTCGGCTTCGAGCACCATCACGATGATTTTGCCGGAGCTCATAAACGAAGTCAGCTCGCCGAAAAATCCCTTGCCGCGATGCACCGCGTAAAAGCCTTCGGCTTGGAATGGAGTGAGACGCAAGGACTTTATTGCCACGATGGAAAAGCCGGCGCGATGAATGCGCGACAGTATGTCGCCGGCGACACCTCGGCTCATCGCGTCGGGCTTGATGATGGCGAGCGTGCGTTCCTGCTTGGGTTCGGGCAATCGATTCTCCTTCTTTCGTTCCGCTCGGAATAACGACTATCGGGCGACGGATTTGCCGAGCACTCCGGCCAGAGTCTGGCCGATATCGGCGGGACTCTGAACGCAATGAATTCCTGCTGCGCCCATGACTTCGTATTTTTCCTTCGCCGTGCCCGTGCCTCCGCTGATGATCGCACCGGCGTGACCCATGCGGCGGCCGGGCGGCGCAGTTTGTCCGGCGATGAAGCCGACCACGGGCTTGCGCACGTGTCCACGAATGAATTCCGCGGCCTGCTGCTCGGCATTGCCGCCAATTTCGCCGATCATGATGATGGCGTGGGTATCGGGATCGTCGTTGAAAAGGCGAATAGCATCGAGGAACGATGTGCCGATGATGGGGTCGCCACCGATGCCGATGCACGTCGATTGTCCGATGCCCAGGTGCGTGAGCTGGCCGACCGCCTCGTAAGTCAATGTGCCGCTGCGGCTAACCACGCCGACGTGGCCTTCGCGATGAATCTGTCCGGGCATGATGCCGATTTTGCATTTGCCGGGCGAGATGATGCCCGGGCAATTGGGGCCGATCAGTCGAGTCTGGCTGCCGCGCAACGCGGCGGCCACGCGCACCATGTCCAGCGTGGGAACGCCTTCGGTGATGCAGACGACGAGCGGCAGCCCGGCGTCAATGGCCTCAAGCATGGCGTCGGCGGCGAAGGGCGGAGGCACGAAAATCGCGGCGGCATTGGCATGCGTCTCGCGCGCGGCTTCGGCAACGGTATTAAAAACGCCGACGTCATCGTGCAGCGTGCCGCCTTTGCCCGGAGTGACGCCGGCGACCACTTTGGTGCCGTAGGCGATCATCTGGCCGGCGTGGAAGCCGCCTTCGCGCCCAGTGAGACCCTGCACGATCACGCGGGTTTGTTCGTTGACCAGAATGCTCACCGCGCACCTCCCGCGAGGCGCACGGCTTTTTCCGCGCCGTCTTTCATGTTTTCACCAATCGTGAAATTCAGTCCGGAATCGCGCAGAATCTGGCGGCCTTGCTCGACGTTGGTGCCCTCCATGCGCACGATGACGGGAAGCTTGAGTTGCAGCTCGCGCGTAGCGGCGACTACGCCCGTAGCGAGCACGTCGCAGCGCAGGATGCCTCCGAAAATGTTGATGAAGACGCTGCGAACCGCTTTGTCGCTGGTCAGAATCTTGAAGGCGTTTTTCACCTGGTCGGCGGAAGCGCCGCCGCCCACATCCAGAAAGTTCGCTGGAGCGCCGCCGGCGAGCTTGATGATATCCATCGTGGCCATCGCTAGGCCCGCGCCATTCACCATGCAGCCGACCGTGCCGTCAAGTTTGATGTAGTTCAGCTTGTAATTCGAAGCTTCCACTTCGAGCGGGTCTTCTTCGTCGAGGTCGCGCAATTCCATAAGATCCTTATGGCGGTAAAGCGCGTTGTCGTCGAAGTTCATCTTGGCGTCGAGGGCGATCAACCGGCCATCGCCGGTGACCACGAGCGGATTAATTTCCGCGAGCGAGGCATCGGTTTCGATGAACGCGCGATAGAGCGACTGCAGAAAAGGCACGGCGGCTTGCGCCTGTTCGGCACTGAGCCCAAGCCCGAAGGCGAGCTTGCGCGCGACGTATGGTTGCAAGCCGACGGCCGGCCGAATCGTTTCGCGCAGGATGGCCGCGGGATTTTCTTTAGCGACTTCCTCGATTTCCATGCCGCCCGCTGCGCTGGCCATGACCACCGGAGCCTCGACGGCGCGATCCACGAGAATACTCAGATAGAGTTCGCGCTTGATGTCGAGTCCTTCTTCGATCAAAAGACGGCGCACGATGCGGCCGCCGGGGCCCGTCTGCGGCGTGATCAGGTTCATGCCCAAAATTTTCGAAGCCAGCTGCGCCGCTTCGTCCGCCGAGCGAGCCAGTTTGACGCCTCCCCCTTTGCCGCGCCCGCCGGCATGGATTTGCGCCTTCACCACCACCACGGGCACGCCGAGCTTCTGCGCGACTTTCCGCGCGTCCTCTGCGTTCGTCACCATCTCGCCACGCGGGGTGGGCACGCCGAAACGGCGAAGAATCTCCTTAGCCTGATATTCGTGAATTTTCATGGATCATCCGTTGGGTCGTTGATTTCTGTTGTTAAGCCGACTGCGGTTTCCTTGTCCTTCGGAAGCGATGCGTGTCGCACGATGCTAAAATTTGGGCTCGCCCAAAGTGGGCCAGTTTACTCCGAGGCGGCGGCACGAGCAAGGCCGCGCCAGAATTGAATTCGATCTAGAAATGATTGCCGACTCATTGCACAAAATTGAAGCTGGAGGCGATCTTTCCGCGCAAGAGGCGGAGGAGGTAATGGACGAGCTGCTCGAAGGCCATTTGGCCCAGCAGCAGATCGTCGGGCTTCTGGTTTCACTGCGTGCCAAAGGCGAAGCGGTGGACGAGCTGGTGGGATTCGCGCGGGCCATGCGCCGCCGCGCAAATCATCAAGGCGCTCAAGCGCAAATCTCGCCGCTGGTGGATACCTGCGGTACAGGAGGCGATGGCGGCGGCACTTTCAATGTGTCCACGGCGGCGGCGCTGGTGGTCGCGGGCGCCGGCGTTCGCGTTGCCAAGCACGGGAACCGCTCTTTCAGCTCGCGCTGCGGCTCCGCTGACGTTCTCGAGGCGCTGGGAGTGAAAATTGATATCACGCCCTCAGCGTGCGCTCGCCTGCCATTGAGCAGGTCGGCATCGGATTTCTTTTTGCTCCGACGATGCATACCGCGATGCGTCATGCAGCGGCGGCTCGGAGGGAGGCAGGCGGCCGGACTGTCTTCAACCTGCTGGGGCCGCTCACAAACCCCGCCGGTGCCACAGCGCAGGTGATCGGTGTTCCAGCGGCAGCGCTTGTGGAGAAACTGGGGCATGCGTTGGCGGAACTCGGGGCACAGCACGCGTTTGTTGTGCATGGCGTCGATGGAATCGACGAAGTTTCGTTGAGCGACGAGACTGAAATCGCGGAGGTGCGCCCGCATTCAGTGCAGCGGTATCGCGTGAAGCCGCAGGATTTCGGGTTTTTGCCGGTAAACCGCGAAGAGCTGGCCGGAGGCGATGCAGCCATGAACGCGAAGATTATTCGTGGCGTTTTGGAAGGCGAGCGCGGGCCGCAGAGGGATTTTGTGTGTATGAATGCAGCAGCAGCATTGGTTGCGGCGGGACGCGCCCCGAATTTCAGGAAGGGCGCCGGCCTCGCGGCAAAAGCAATTGATTCTGGTCTGGCGCGCGCGAAGCTACAGGCGCTGATCGAATTTTCGCGCTCGTAGGTCTCCGATTTGCCACAGAGATTCTCCGGCCTTACCGCGTGAAGTCCGCTCTGAATGAGAACCGACTGATCTAAAGTAAGAGGAAATTGCGCAGCATCTGCATGCCGACTTCGGTAAGCACGGATTCGGGATGGAACTGGACGCCTTCGAGCGGCAGCTTACGATGGCGCAGGCCCATGATAAGGCCGTCGGTTTCGGCGGAAATCTCGAGCTCGTTGGGGAACCCTTTCTTTTCCACGATCAGCGAATGGTAACGCGTGGCTACGAAATCCTGCGGCAGTTCGCGAAAAATGGTTTTGCTATCGTGATGGATTCGGCTGGTTTTGCCGTGCATCAACGTCGGAGCGCGTACCACATTACCTCCGAACGCGTAGCCAATGGCTTGATGGCCAAGGCAAACTCCAAGGATCGGGATTTTCCCCGTGAACTGGCGGATGACGTCGATGCAAATGCCCGCATTTTGTGGTTCGCCGGGGCCGGGAGAGATCACGATCCGCTGCGGTTTTCTGTCGGCGATTTCGTCGATGGTGATCTGGTCATTGCGCCGAACTTCGAGTTTCTCGCCTAGCTGGCCGAGAAACTGCGCCAAATTATAGGTAAACGAATCGTAGTTATCGATCAGCAGGATCATTGGTTTTACTTTAAGGCATTTGCGGAAGACGCGCTATTTCACGCGCGCAAGCTTGGGCGAGCGCCGGCGCTGGCGCGGGCGGTCGCTTCCGCGGGGTCGGGGAATGCCAGCCCCACCGCCATGTGCCACTTCCAGTGCGGCGATCAAAGCTCTCGCCTTATTCACCGTTTCCTGATACTCGCGCTCGGGGACAGAATCAGCAACAAGCCCAGCTCCCGCTTGCACACTGGCCAGCCCTTTCCTCACCACCATCGTCCGAATGGCGATGCAGGAGTCGAGATTGCCCGAAAAGTCGAGATACAGAATGGCGCCCGCGTAGATGCCGCGGCGAGTGGGCTCGAGCTCGTCGATGATTTCCATGGCGCGAATCTTGGGCGCACCCGAGACAGTGCCCGCGGGGAAACAGGCGGCGAGGGCTTCAAGGCAATCCACGTCAGGCCGAAGGCGGCTGCGGAGCGTGGAGACCAAATGCATAACGTGGGAATAGTATTCGACGAACTCCAGCCGCTCTACGCGGACTGAACCGTATTCCGAGACGCGGCCAAGATCATTGCGGCCCAGATCCACGAGCATGATGTGTTCGGCGCGTTCTTTGGGGTCCGCGGCGAGCTCCTCAGCTAAAAGCTGGTCCTCGGCTTCGTCCTTGCCACGTGGTCGCGTACCGGCGATGGGGCGATAGAAAGCCTCGCGGCCTTGAACCTTGAGGAGCAATTCGGGTGAGCTGCCGACGATCGCCGTGTCGCCCAGCTTGAGGAAATACATATATGGCGAAGGATTCAGGACACGCAGAGCGCGATAAATTTCGAATGGATCAGCATCTGTGCGCGCGGAGAATCTTTGGCTGATCACCACCTGAAAGACGTCTCCGGCGCGGACGTACTCTTTCGATTTCCGAACCGCAGCCAGAAACTGCGGACGCGTGAAATTCGACTCCACGCGTAGTGGCGTGGCGCGGCGCTTCGACTTGCCACCATTTGTCTTTGATGGGAAGCTCGAGTAAACGGCGCGTCTCGGAAATTTCGCGCACAGCGGCCCGATATTTCGAGCGCAGGTTGCCCTCGCCTTCGGTGAAGACGTTGCGCACAATCCATACGCGATGGCGGACGTGGTCGAAGACGACAAGGCCAAGAAAAAACATCATCACGGCGTCGTCTGTCCCCAGATCGTTTTTCGACCGGTCCGGGATGCGTTCGAAGAGCCGCACCATATCGTACGCGAAGTAGCCGATGGCTCCCGCCACTAAGGGCGGCAGCCCCGGCACACGAACCGGACGATAGCGCTGAATACGCTTGCGAAGGAAATCGAGAGGATTAGACTGCACCGGGGACAGGTGGCCCTCCGATTCCAACACGCAGGCGCCATTAACGTGGCGAAAGACTTCGGCGGGATTGGCGCCAACGAACGTGTAGCGCGCAATTTTTTCGCCGCCCTCGACGCTTTCGAGCAGACACGCGTAGCGGGCCTTGCGCGCGAGGCGCAGATATGCGCCTACCGGCGTCAGAAGGTCGGCCGTGAAGGTTTCGTAGACGGGAACCAGATTGCCTTGGCGAGCCAATCTGGAAAAATTCTGAAAGTCCGGCTCGATCATCGGCGGCGAATAAATCTCTCTTCCTTTTGCAGCGCAGCCAAAACCACTCGGCGCATGACCGGCTCCGGGGCGCATTCGCCCATCCACAGCTCCCATTGAGCAACGCCTTGAGCGACAAACATGTCCACTCCCGAGATCGTTTCGATTCCCCGGCGTTCCGCGCGGCGCATTAATTCCGTTTTGAGCGGGCGATAGATCAAGTCCATCACCAGCCGGCAATTCAGCTCGCGACTTTCGAGTGGTGAACCACCATAGGGATACATCCCTACTGGCGTGCAGTTCACTATGGTATCGAAAGATCGCCGGGCAATTTCCCGGCGTTCCACAGCCTCGCCGCCAACCGCGCGCGCCAAAGCGCGAGCCCGCCGCGGACGGCGCGCCCAGATACTCACCGCGGCGCCCGCGCGCGCCAGCGCGAAGGCGGCTGCGCGTGCCGATCCGCCTGCACCGATCAGCAATACAGAACTCGAGGCCGGCGGCAGGCGCCGCTCTATTGCCCGCAGGACACCCGTGAAATCGGTATTGTAACCGTATAGCTTACCGGCGCGCACAACCACCGTATTCACTGCACCGATCTCCGCCGCGAGGGGATCGCAGCGTTCAAGATACGGCAGAATGCGTTCCTTGTGCGGTAGCGTCACGCTGAATCCGGCGATCTGGAAGGGCTTGATCGTTGCGATAAAGTCGGCCAAGTCGCGCACGTGAAAAGGCACATAGATAGCGTCTATTTGGCCCTCCGCGAAGGCGGCATTGTGCATCAGTGGCGAAAGGGAATGGGCAATAGGGTCACCAATTACGCCGTAAAGATGGGTCCGCGGATTAACACCAGCCTTCGATCTGCCGAAACGACGCCTGAGACGGTAGACGGGTTCGATTTCGTCAAAAGCGATTTGGCCCGGCGCCGTGCTCCGGGCCACAGGGGCATAAGCGAGCGCACTGCCCTGACGAAGGGCGAGGATGCGTGCGGCCGGCATGCCGTCGCCCATTGGAACAGCCACAACGTCGAGTCGGCCGCGCACGAGTTCCAAAAGCCGGCGGACATCGGCCAACGAGCGCGACGCGGCGGCTATCTTTATCGCGTCTCCGTCAAAGGCGTCGAGTCGTCTCACTAACGTGGGCAGGTTTTGCGGCAGCCGCTTAAAGTCGTGCGCGGAGATCAATAGCCGGGCCGGAGCGAGCGCATTCTTCAGTTCACCTGCGCCAATCTTTTCGGCAGTTTCGATCTCGACGTCGCACCAACGGCAGCCAGCTCCCACGGCTTGCTTAAGGACGCCTATTTCATCACCCGCGGTGCCTGTGAAGTGCCCCCCGGCCTGGCGGCGGCGACATGTGGCGATAAGGATCGGCATTTCATGTTGACGGCCTACCCAGCGGACTAAACGGGCGATTTCGGCCCGGCTTGACAGAAAGTCGAGGCGCAATTCGACAAGATGAGCTCTTACCGGTGCGGGTGTTATGGCCTTTATTTGGCCTATAGCCTCGGCGGCAGTTCGAGCGGCAACTACGGCGCAAATCCGGTCGTTTCCGAAGACACTAGCATGGGGCGGCTGCCTCACCACCCGAGATTCAATGTGACGGGAACGAAGCGTGTTAACCTCAAGACTAGCAGTAATATACGCCTCCGCGCGTTTAGTGTGCCGATGCTTGGTGTTGGCGAAAGTCGACCGCTTCTATCATGCAGTATCGAAAGTGTAAAGCAAGCTGCCGGAGTGCTTGACCAGTCCTAGTACCGGCTGCTAATTTCGACTCGACGCACCTTCTCCGACTTGGGACCAATTGGACAGGAGCAGAAACATGATACGCAGACTTGCCTTTTTACTTGGTTTAGTGGGGCTTACCGCTTCCCTGGCACATGCCCAAACAGCATCCTTCACGCCCCTTGAAAACCAGATATATTGCAGCGGAATCGTGACTTCGGATCCTGTCCCCACAGACACTTACGTCATCACGGGGGAAGAGTCTTACTTTAACATCATCTACAGCGACGGTAACTTTGTCTTTCTAAACAAGGGAGCATCGCAAGGCGTGAAGGTGGGCGACCAGTTCGAAGTGGTACGTTCCGTGCCAACTGACCTAGTCCCCCATGAATGGTTTAAGTCGCAGAATCTACTTCTAAAGGCGATGGGAACGACCTATGAAGACGAGGCGCGTCTGACGGTTGTTAACGTGCAGCGGGACACTTCGACTGCACAAGTAGTTTTCTCCTGCGGCTATGTGCAAAGAGGAGACATAGCGCTGCCGTTTGCACCCCGGCCCGCTCCCATGCTGAAATCCGATGAGAATTTCGATATCTTTGCGCCCCCTAGCGGTAAATCCAAGGCCATGATTGTCACTACCAGGTACTTTGGGGAATTGGTCGGCAACGGAAGGATCGTTTACGTGAATCTGGGTAGCGCCCAAGGCGTCAAGGTCGGCGACTACTTCCGGGTCTTTCGCTTTCAAGGCAATAGCAGCGAATACGTATATCAGACGCCTCGTGTCGCCTATCAGATTTATGGCTTGGGCTCGACTCCGCGGCCTTACGACCCCGAGGAATTGCCACGTGACGTGCTGGGCGAAGGCATCGTGCTGCGAGTGGCCAAGAACGCCTCGACGGTAATGATCACGCTGAGCAAGAAGCAAATGTACCCAGGCGATTACGTCGAGATCGAATAGTCAGCCCAATCCTACCTCTTGGTTCTCCGAGTGTCCGCGAGATTAGGCGGGAGGTTGAATTTATCTCCCGGTCGGCTGTTCGGTAGTGAAGGCGCCGGCATCCGAAAACACTTCGGCCGTAAATGCAAACAGCTTCGTTTCTGGTTCGCGCCATGCGCCCGCTTCTAGGTCCGCTTTTCGGCAGGCTGCCTCAAGAAGTTGGGTTACGGACCAATTACGTTCGCGGGCCACTTGCGGCAACAAGAGGCCGCGTCTGCCTCCGTCAGTCACGACGATTCCGTGGATTCCCAGTTCGATCTCTTCCGGCCGTACCGGGTATAAGCTCGGAAAGAACCGAAATCTCAATTTCCAACTCGTCCGTCTCTTCCGCCTGGAGAGGCCTGAAACGCGGATCCCGCAAAGCTGCCGTGATTGCGCATTGCACAACAGTCTCTGCCAGCCCATGCGCGGCATCAGGTTGACCGATACACCCGCGCAGCTTGCCATTCCAGCGGAGGGTTACAAACGCCCCCCGGGGTTCAGCTAAGCGCCCTGCAGCCCGCAACAGATCGGGAAAACTCGAGGAAGAGACAGTCTCGAGGATGGCTTGGCGGGCCCGTGCGAGCAGCGCGCGCCGATCCTCCTCCGAAAGCAGAAGGTCAGAGCGTTGGTGCATCCTGGGCTTTTCTGCGGCGTTCAAGCAGGCGCAGGTGCCGCCGTTGCTTGACGCGGTCGTCCACGTGACTCCAGAACTTTGAAAAATATTGAACCGCTGACGCAACTGCGCTCATCACCACCAGCCAAACGAGAATCGTGCCGAGAGGACGGACCTCGGTGTGTTTGGCTCCCAAAATCACCGCGCAAACGGCGATCACCTGCAGCACCATCTTTGTCTTTCCCAATGCCGAGGCGGGAATCGTGAAACCTTCGGCGGAGGCGATATTCCGCAGGCCGAGGACCGTGATCTCTCTGCCAATGATGATGACCACCATCCAGCCCGGGACGAGATGCATCTCTACGAGGGAAATAAAGGCGGCCGAGATCAGAAGCTTGTCTGCAATTGGGTCGAGCAGAATCCCCAGGGTTGTCACCTGTTCCCTGCGGCGCGCGTAGAATCCATCGGCCCAATCGGTTGCTGCCGCGAGGAGCAAGATCAAAACGCCCCAGACCGCAAAGTTCATGGGAACACTTAGGAAAACGACGTTTGGCTGGCGCGTAAGCAGCACTACAACCAAAAGCGGTATAAAAAAGATGCGAAGGATCGTGAGGCTGTTTGGAAGGTTCATGGAGCACCCAGGCCAAGCACATCCGGTGGACGCGTCAACCCAGTCTGAATGCCACTTCACTATAGTCTGCCATCACTCCGGCAGTCAACGACGGCCATCGAAGCCGATTAGCAGTGCGGGACCCCCGTCCTTATGAGAGATCACACGTGACCATGGTTTCGGGTCTTCACTTGTACTTAAATTGTTAATAGGTGGAGGTCCATAAAGCCACGAAATGCGCCAAAATCGTACTATTACGCACTTGTAAACGCATCGCGCGCATAGAAATTGCCTCAAAATCTGTGGATTTTTGTGTGGAAATCGCAGTTTACTCTAGAGTTAATGGCGTCAAGAGTCACGGCTCGATGGGTGTATCGCGCCAGCCTGAATAGCTCGTAATATACAGATCTTACGGGACTTACCTATGGCCAGCGGCTCCATGCGGGCGACCTTCAGCATAGGAATTACCGTCAGAGGCGCATTGCCGATTTGCACAGAAGTACAGCACTTCCCCGAGGCAGCTTTTGGGCCTGTAACAACAGCGAAACAAAGCCACGGGAGGGTCACAGCCCCAATTTATGGTTCTCCAGCGAGCGCGAGACCTAGGCGCCGGACCAGTGATTCAGGCACCTCGGCATCAATGAACATCCTTGAATCTCTGAGCTCGCTATGCAAGACGCGCCCCAGGCCATGCACCAAAGCCAGGGTGCGGCCATCGGCGAGAGGCACCGAAAAGCGCAGCCTCCTTATCGGATCAACCGCCATTGATTCGTCGACGCGGCGAAGCAGGTCATCGAGGCCGACACCCTCGAGTGCGGACACGTAGACATTGCCATTGCTCGCGGACAGGGCTCGCCGAGCATCCGTATCCAAGCGATCAACTTTGTTGAACACGTGCAGGCGTGCATGCTCGCTCATTCCAAGCTGCGCCAGCACCTTCTCGACTTCGGCATCCTGTTCCGCATGATGTGGGTTAGATATATCCGTGACATGGAGAACCACGGCCGCCTGCTGCACTTCCTCCAGCGTCGCCCGAAAAGCCGCCAGCAACCCCTTCGGCAAATCGCGAATGAAGCCAACCGTGTCGGAAAATAAAACCTTGCGATTCGAGGGAAGGCGCACGGCACGGACCGTAGGATCGAGTGTCGCGAACATTTTGGAGGAAACCACCACGTCGGCGCGGCTGAGTGCATTAAAGAGCGTCGATTTCCCGGCGTTGGTATAACCGACCAGCGCGACCGTTCCCAGGGGGACCGACTCTCGCGCGTTGCGTCGCAGAGCGCGCTGCCGCCTCAGGGTTTCGATTGCAGCCCCGATGCGCCGAACGCGTTCGCGAATGCGGCGCCGGTCCGTTTCGAGCTTTTGTTCGCCGGGACCTCGCGTGCCAATGCCGCCGCCGAGGCGAGAAAGCTCGGAACTCGCCCCGGCCAACCTCGGCAGAAGATAGTTCAGCTGAGCCAATTCGACTTGCAGTTGCCCCTCGCGGCTGCGCGCGTGGCGAGCGAAGATATCCAAAATTAATTGCGTGCGATCGATCACGCGCCCCTCGATGCCTCTTTCCAGATTGCGCTGCTGCCCGGGCGTCAGCTCGCGGTCGAAGATAATCAGCGGCGCTTGCCGCGCTTGAGCTTCGGCCCGGATCTCCTCGAGTTTGCCTCGTCCGACTACGCTAGCGGGATCAATGGCGTCACGCATTTGGAGAACGCTGCCGGTCACAACGGCGCCCGCGCTCCGCGCCAATTCAGCAAGTTCCTCAAGCGATTCGCGGGCTGTCTCGTCAGAGGAATGGCCGGGTACGTGAGGGGCGCGCTTCAAACCCAATCCGACCAGAAGCGCGCGCTCCCGAACATCTGTTGTCCTTGGAGTCTTCATGCGTTGAAAAGAGATATGCCCGGATTGGATGCAGCAGAGGCCGACAGAAGAGAAAGCACCCAGTTTCCCCCGTAAGTAGCCACTGGCCTGATTATACCGCTCGCGCCCACTCGTCTGCGCGGCGCTACTCTTGAGATTGCGTCAGCAGAGGTCCGAGATAATTCAGAGCTGCTGAGAGCGTTTCTGGCGCATCCCCGAAACCGGCGAACCATTGGACGCCCGTTTCGCGGCGAAACCACGTGAGCTGACGTTTTGCGTAGCGACGAGTCGCTTGCGCGATGGCCTCGACCGTATTGGATAGCGACTCGCACGTTTCAAGATGCGCTCGAAGCTCTCGGTAGCCGATGAATTCGAAGGCTCTCGCATTCTGCGTCGCACCCTCCGCGAGCATTGCTGCCACTTCCTCGCTCCAGCCACGATCGAGCATGAGATGGACGCGCTTTTCGATGCGCTCATAAAGCGCTTGGCGGGGAGGATTGAGACCAACTTTCAAGGCGGCGTAACCCTGCAAGCCTCGACGGCCCTCTCGATGCAATTCCGTCAAAGGGCGTCCCGCCAGCAGGCACACTTCTAGCGCCCGAATGAGCTTTTGCCGGTCATTTAGCGAAATGCGTTGGGCTGCGATGGGATCAAGCCGGCGAAGAATTTTGTGCAAGTGCGCGCCGCCGTGCCTTATAGCAGTTGCATCGAGTCTTGCGCGCAGCCGCTCCGAGCGGGTTGGCGCATCGGCTAAGCCCTCCATGAGGGCACGGAAATAGAGTCCGGTTCCAACCGTAAAAATCGGTAGACCGTGACGAAGGCGTAAATCCGCGAGCACTTCGAGCGCGCGCTGGCGATATTCACCCGCGGTGAAGACTTCTGCGGCCGAGACCAGATCGATCATGTGGTGGCAAATCTCGCGGCGCTCGGCGGCGGACGGCTTCGCCGTACCGATATCAAAACCGCGATACACCTGCGTCGAATCGCAGGCGATAACCTCTCCACCCAATTTTTCGGCTATGGCGACCGCCAGCGACGATTTCCCCGAAGCCGTTGGTCCGAAAATCGCCACCAGAGGCAATGTGGCTGGCTGCACAGGCGCTTTGGGGAGCACTGCCGAAGAGTCCGCGGGAATTACCGAACTGGTCAAATCAGCTTCCAGTAGCGAATCAGCAGATAAACCAAAAATAGCGCGGCGATAAGAAGCGACCCCAGAGCCTGAGCTCCGCGGGGCTTCACTGAGCGCTCAACGGCAAATTGTATAGAAAAATGAAGCGCAATTCGATAAATGGGCCGCTGAAGGCGGACGGCAGGGGCTCAAAGGGAGAAGAGCTGCGGATGGAAGAGTATGCGGCACGATCGAGCGGTTCCTTGCCGGAGGAGGACATCAACTGGGGCTCGGCATCCGGGACGTCGCCCTTGCTCATAATTTTGAATTGCAGGATGACGCGGCCTTTTTCGCCTAAGTACACCGACTCTGGCATTACTGATTCCCAGTTCAACTTCACCCTAGCCACCACGCGTGCCAGATAATCGTTAAAGTCCACGCCTTCCGTCGGCGTGAGCAGCTCCACCCCACCGTAGGCCTCGCCGCCTCCCGCGCCGCCGCCATAACTCGGCGCACCACCGCCGGGGAGCCGTCCGCCGAACCCTTTAACGGTGCTGCCCCCGCTTTGCCGGGACTGCTGCGCTGATTGCTCGAGCGCGCGCCCCGGAGAACTCATGCGTGGCAAGATCAAACGATTTTGCGCTTCAGTTTGAGGCTGGGGCTTCGGAGTATCGATCGGTGACTGCGCTTGCGGTTGCGGCTTGGGAGCTGCAGGTAATTCCGGTGCCGCTTCCGTGGGCGTGTCGCGCACCACGTGCTCCGGCTCCTTTAGTCCAGGCAACGGTTGCGGAACAACAGGCGGAGCCATTTGGCGCAATATCTTCGGATCGATGCGCATTTGCGGGCTGCGCGGCGCTGGCGGCGTCGGCGGCAGGCCGCGCACGTCCGGCGGCATATAGATGAAATTGAGCTGCTGACGCGCGAGATCGATCTGCGACTGCGTAGGAGGACGATAAGGAAAGAGCTTGGTCTGCAGCAAAAGAAAAGTAATGAACAGGACGTGAAAAGCGATCGACCCCGAACGCCCGAGCCAGTTCCAATCTCTCGGCGGCGTTTCCACCGGCGCCACCATGAGGTTGACGTCACCGGTGGTGAGAACGTCGGGTTTGAGAACGTCAGGCAGCTCGTACGCGGAGACGGGTCCTTTCGGTTGGAGTTCCACCACCGGCAAAGCCACCGGCACGGTGAACCGCTGATCGAGCACGGTAAGCGGCGCGTAATCGGGATGGACCATCGCAGGATCGAAGGGCGTCGCCGGAGTATCGCGGGGGACAACGACGCGAGAGGCCAGCACATCGAGAGGCAGATGCGTAGGGATGGTGCTGTGCGTTTGCAGTTCCGCGCGAGGCAGATTTGCGGCGACAACAGTGCGTTCATCGAGAAGCGTCGTCAGACGACGCGGAGGCGCCGCAGCCGGTGTTTCGGCCGCGGGCCGTACGTCACGCGGAACGAGACTTCTCGGAATCATTTAATTTGCTCGAGGGGGTGCGAAGGCACCCAGTTGGACGCGTTGATTGTGTTCCAGGATGCCTGCCATGACTTTGTCAGCCAGTTCCAATGCGCGGCGCCCGGCGCGCGCATCAACCAGGGGCTGCTTCCGATTGCGTACAGCGTCCACGAACGCGCGCAGCTCTGCTTCGAGAGGTTCTTCATGCCGGGTGGGAATGGGCTCAAAGTCGAATTCCGGTTCAGGAGCGGGTTTTCGGACGCGAATGCGCAATGCATCCTGTCGCGTATAATCGAGCGAAATATATTCATGCTCCTGAAAAAACCGGAGCTTCCGCACGCGCTCGGTGGAAACGCGGCTCGCCGTCAGGTTGGCCACGGCACCCGACGCAAACTCGAGACGCGCGTGCGCGATATCAACCTTGTCCGTAATGACCGGAATTCCGAGGGAATGAATCGACTCCACCGGTGAATCAGCTAGTGCTAAAAGGATATCCAGGTCGTGGATCATCACGTCATACACCACATCAATATCGAGGCTACGCGGGCTGAACACTCCTAGGCGATGTACTTCAAAGTATAGCGGTTCCTTGATTATGGGCAAGACCGCCACGATCGCGGGATTGAACCGCTCCAAGTGGCCGATCTGCAATACGCGTGCGTATTGCCGGGCTGCATCGATGAGCAGGTCGGCTTCTGCAACTGATGCGGCAATGGGCTTTTCCACCAACACGTCAATGCCTCTTGAGAGCAGGAGGCAGCCGATGCGCGCGTGCTCGCTTGTGGGCACGGCGAGGCTGACGGCGTCTACTCGCCCCGTCAGAGAATCAAGATCGGGCAGTATCCCCGTGCCAAATTCGTCGGCAACACTCCGGGCGCGTTCAGAATTCCGGTCCACGACGCCGACCAGCTCCGCCCCTTCGAGGCGACGATAGACGCGCGCGTGGTTACGCCCGAAATCGCCAACACCGATTACTGCCACGCGAACGGGTCGCTCGGTCATCCGGCCTTTGCTCCAGAGGCATCGTTCGGGGAAGCATTAGGGGCATTGGGCAGAGCACTGGGTTGAGTTTCCGGTGCAAAGGCTTGTATGGCGATTCCCGCTTCGTCGGCCGCCTCAATCAGCCGCGGACGATCGAAAAGCAGAGTGCGGCAGGCATCGATCGCGAGCGCGGTGGCCCGGGAACGCCTCATGGTTTCGACGGTCCGCAGTCCCACGACGGGTACATCGAAACGCATGTCCTGGCGTGGCTTGGCGACCTTTACCACAACCAGGGGCTTGCCGGCCGCAAGACGTGCCGCCCGTTCGATGGTCTCATCGGTCCCTTCCATGGCTTCGACGGCTACGCAAGCGCGGTCGCTGATGACCACGGTCTGGCCCAAATCCAGCCCGGCAATATGCCGGGCGATCTCGCGACCGTATGCAATATCGCCCGATTCGCGAACATCGGGAGTGCGCCGAGTCAAAACGCCGGCTTCCGGCAATAGTGGTTTCAGAAAGGCCGTTGAATCCACGAGCTGTATACCTTCGTCTTCGAGCACGCGAGCCACGGCGCCGATCAAAGAATCCGTATTTTTCCTCGGCAAGGAAAAGATCAGCTTCGCCAGCTTCCAGTCCGGCCGAATCGAGCTGAAAATCTTTGTGTGCTTCACCTGGCCGGCCATTACAGCTCGCGTGACACCCTCCTGATGGAGCAACTCCAGAGCGCGGCTCAATTCGCCAAGGCTCACCCAATGGAGCCGCTTGGCGATTCCCTCCAATTCCGGAGAAGCCTCTTCCCGCAGCGCGATCACTGCCATTTCGATTCCCTGGCTCCGCGCTGCTTCGAGAACTAAGAAGGGAAACCTGCCGTTTCCCGCAATCAAACCCCATTTCCCCGGGAGGGTTGCGCCTGATGACGACATATTTTCTTCGGAAGGATAACCCACTACTTCGTTACACCACGCTCGCTGGATTCGATGAAGCGCATCAGCTCGGCGACGTCCGCGGAACCCTTGAGTTTAAGCCGCATTTGTTCGAGGGCTTGGCTGGTGTTGAGCTTCGAAGTCAAAAGCAGGCGATAGGCGCTTTCAATGGCGCGAATGCGTTCCGTGCTAAAGCCGCGGCGCTCCAATCCGACGCTATTCACGCCGAAACACCGGGTATTCCGCTTGGTGACGATCAACGAGAAGGGTGGGACGTCTTGAGTAATCACAGTCGAGGCACCGATATACGCATAGAGGCCGATGCGGCAGAATTGGTGCACAGGAGAAAATGCGCCAATCGTGGAGTAATCCTCGACCGTCACGTGCCCGGCCAGAGTGGCGCCATTGGCGAAAATCGTGTGGTCGCCCACAACGCAATCGTGAGCTATATGAGCCGAAGTCATAATGAGGTTATCGTTTCCTATGCGCGTTACTCCTCCACCTTGGACGGTTCCCCGGCTCACCGTAACGCACTCGCGAAAGACATTCCGGTCGCCGACTTCCAGCCGTGTACGCTCCCCCGCGTACTTCAAATCCTGGGGTTCGCCGCCAATTCTGCAAAACGGATGAAGCACGTTGCTGCGGCCCAGGCGAGCCGGGCCGTCTACGACAGCATGAGGGTGCAGAATGCAACCCTCGCCGAGCTGAACGTCGTCGCCGACAACTGCGTAGGCTCCGATGCTGACTCCAGCTCCTATTCGAGCTCCTGGCGCAATGACCGCGCGTGGGTCGACTTCGACCGTGGCCGTGGCTCGATCTGCCGTTTCGCTCATTCTCGATGTCCGGCGACACCAGCGGGCTGAACTGCCGGGGGCGTTTCTACAGAATCGCGGTCGACCATTTTGCACATCAGCGTAGCCTCTGCTGCGAGCACACCATCGACGCTGGCCATCCCACGCAATTTGCAAAAATTGGCACGCCAGGAAATCACTTCCACTTCAATCCGCAGCTGATCTCCTGGAACCACAGGGCGGCGAAAACGCGCGTCATCTACCGCGACAAAGTAGAGCAATTTAGTGTCTCGCTCAGGGACTTCTTTCAAAAGTAATAACCCGCCGGTCTGGGCCATGGCTTCTATGATCAAGACCCCCGGCATGATGGGCTTACCGGGAAAGTGGCCCTGA
>CAWDQT010000029.1:0-50634 GCA_963804535.1 uncultured Acidobacteriota bacterium | reverse complement strand
GGGTGTCTTCGCCATTGGCCTCTCGTTCGGCATTCCGCTAAAGTAGAGCCGGCTGATGGGCGCGCCCGTTGTTAATTCGTGCGCGTACGCTAATTCTTCACAGCGACACGATGGACTTGAATTTAGATCACCTGCGCGAATGGCGCGGCAAATCGGAATCACGATCTGACCAGGTTACCGCGGCCCCAATCGCCGCCCTGTCGGCGACGCTCGACCGCGATGATCCCTACCCGCAACCCGGAGACCCGCTTCCGCCGCTTTGGCATTGGCTCTACTTCCTGCCCATTCCTCGGCAATCCGAATTGGGTCCCGATGGTCACGCGAAACGCGGCGGTTTTCTCCCTCCTGTACCGCTGCCGCGCCGCATGTTCGCGGGTGATCGCGTGGAGTTTCATCGTCCATTGCGCGTGGGGGAGAGCATCTCCCGGCTTTCCCGAATCCTCGACGTGAACCTTAAACAAGGACGCAGCGGGCCGCTGGTGTTTGTGGTGGTGCGGCATGAAATCAGCGATCGCGAAGGCATCGCTGTGGTGGAAGAGCACGACATTGTTTATCGCGAAAGTCCCAAACCTCACGATGCGGCGCCAGCGCCGCAGAAGCCGCCGTCCGCTGCTGCATGGACGCGCGAAATCCGGCCGGATGATGTGCTGCTGTTTCGCTATTCGGCTCTGACTTTCAACGGGCACCGCATTCACTACGATCGCCGCTACGTAACCCAAGTCGAAGGCTATCCGGGCTTGGTCGTGCACGGGCCCTTGATTGCGACGCTGCTGCTTGATCTGCTACGGCGCAATCTTGGCGATGCCACCATCGCATCGCTATCGTTTCGGGCCATCCGGCCGCTGTTCGATATCGCGCCATTTCACGTGTGCGGTAAAGTCGCCTCGGACGGAAAGGCTGTGCAATTGTGGGCCGCAGATTCGGAGGGATGGCTGGCGATGGACGCCACAGCCGGCTTGGCATGATCAGGAACGAGCCATCCAGAAATCCACGGAGATTTTCGTGCTGAGGAGATTTTCGTGTTGAATCCTTCCGATGAATATCAGGAACTGCGCACCTCGGTGCGTGAGCTCTGCGCGGAGTTTCCCGCCGAGTATTTCCGCCGAATCGATGAACAACGTGCCTATCCCCAGGAATTCGTGGAAGCGCTCACCAAGGCAGGGTGGCTGGCCGCGCTGATTCCCGAAGAATACGGCGGTTCCGGGCTCGGGTTAACGGAAGCTTCCGTCATTTTGGAGGAGATCAATCGCGCGGGCGGCAATTCGGGAGCGTGCCACGGACAGATGTACAACATGGCCACGCTGCTGCGGCACGGTTCGGAGCAACAGAAGCGCGCATATCTGCCTAAAATTGCCAGCGGAGAATTGCGGCTGCAATCCATGGCCGTCACCGAACCGACGGCCGGCACGGACACGGCAAAGATCACCACGACCGCAGTAAAAAAGGATGGCCGCTACGTCGTGAACGGCCAGAAAGTGTGGACCTCGCGCGTGCAGCATTCCGACCTGATGATCCTGCTCGCGCGCACGACGCCCCTTGCTGAAGTCACACGCAAGACCGAAGGCATGTCGCTCTTTCTGGTCGATCTTCGCGAAGCAATCGGGCAGCGGCTCAAGGTGCGCCCGATTGCCAATATGGTGAATCACGAAACGAACGAATTGTTTTTCGATAATCTCGAGCTTCCCGTGGAAAGCCTGATCGGTGAGGAAGGCAAAGGATTCAAATATATTCTGGATGGGCTCAATGCGGAACGCGCGCTCATTGCTGCAGAGTGCATCGGGGATGGCTACTGGTTCATAGACAAAGTGACGAAGTACGCGAAGGAACGCATCGTATTCGGCCGGCCGATCGGCCAAAATCAGGGCGTGCAGTTTCCCATCGCGAAAGCCTTTATCAAAATCGAAGCCGCGAATCTGATGCGATATAAAGCATGCGGCCTCTTTGATACGCAAAAGCGGTGTGGCGCCGAAGCCAACATGGCGCTGCTCCTGGCCGCCGAAGCTTCCTGGGAAGCGGCCAATGCGTGCCTCCAATTCCACGGCGGATTCGGTTTTGCCGCCGAGTATGATGTGGAACGCAAGTTCCGCGAAACGCGGCTTTATCAGGTCGCGCCCATCTCCACAAATCTGATCCTTTCCTATGTCGCTGAGCATGTGCTCGGACTGCCGCGGTCGTTCTAGAGCTTATGGAATCGCCCTCTCCACGTTCTTATCTCTTCGTGCCCGGCAATCGCCCGGATCGATATGCCAAAGCGATTGCCGCCGGGGCAGACGCCGTTATCGTGGATTTGGAAGATGCCGTCCCTCCGCAGGACAAATCGTCTGCCCGCGCGGCGTTAGCCGCATGGCTTTCGCCGGAACATCCTGTGCACATCCGCGTGAATGGCGCGGAGAGCCAATGGTTTCGTGACGATCTCGCTGTCTGCAACAAACCAGGCGTGGCCGGCGTGCTTCTGCCGAAAGCGGAAAGAGTCGAAGATATTCGCACTCTCGCCGATCATACGGCCACAGGGACGCCAATTTTGGCTCTCATCGAGACGGCACGCGGGTTTTGGAATGCGCACGTGCTTGCGCAAGGCTCCAAAGTGCGGCGCTTCGTCTTCGGCTCCATCGATTTTCAACTCGACGTCGGGATCCAGGGCGAAGAAGAGGAGCTGCTCTATTTTCGTTCGCAGCTCGTTTTGGTTTCGCGGGTTGCCGGTCTCGAGCCGCCGGTGGATGGAGTCACAACGGCCATTGATGATGCCGAACGCATCCGTATCGATACCCTACGGGCCAAGCGCTTGGGTTTCGGCGCGAAGCTGTGCATCCATCCGAAACAAGTGAATTTAGTGAACCAATGTTTCGAGCCGAGCGCGGAAGAAGAGAGCTGGGCAAAACGAATCGTGGAGGCCGCCGAGGCGGTGCGGGGAGCAGCAGTTTCAGTGGACGGAAAAATGGTGGATCGCCCTGTGATTGCGCGCGCCGAGGCCATCCTCTCGCGAATCAAGCAGCGCGGCGCGCGATGAAGCGCGCCGGCCACTGTACTTCGCCGTGTAAAGCTACCGTTCGATGACGCGAGGAACGCGAAAATACGGCGGGCTGGCGTCGGGCGCGCCGGCGAGCACGTCGCCGACAACGTCGCACGGCGCGAGCTCGTCTTGGCGAAGCGGCGTGCCCGCCGCTGCGCCTTGGCCCGACGCAGTCGGAGGCGCGACCTGCGCCATCGGCTCCACGTTGCTGGTGTCGAGCTCGTTGAGTTTCTCGACGTAGGTCAGGATCGAGTCGAGTTGGCGCGAAAACATCTCGATTTCGGCTTCGCTCAGCTCGAGATGCGCCAGTTCGGCGACGCGCAAAACGTCTTCGCGTGTAATCTTCATTCTTTCCCTTCAGGAAACCTGTGCGCCGGCGGGCGTAGCCTCGCGGCGCGCATATTTATTCGCCACGTAATCGTCCACGAGGGCTTGGAACTGCGCGGCGAGATCGTCATACGTGCCGCGCATTGTAGTGAAGTGCTGGCCATCGATATAAACCGGGCAACTGGGCGCTTCGCCGGTCCCCGGCAGACTAATGCCGATGTTGGCGGCGCGGGATTCGCCCGGCCCGTTCACGATGCAGCCCATCACGGCGAGCGTCATGGTTTCGACGCCTTCGTACTGCTGCTTCCATTCCGGCATTTTCTCGCGCACATAGCCCTGAATGCGTTCGGCAAGCTGCTGAAACGTGGTGCTGGTGGTGCGTCCGCAGCCAGGGCAAGCGGTCACGCTGGGGGCGAACGCGCGCAGGCCGAGCGCCTGTAGCAATTCGCAGGCCGCGTAGACCTCTTCGCGGCGATCGCCGCCCACGCGCGGCGTGAGCGAGATACGAATCGTATCGCCAATGCCTTCGTTGAGCAGAATGCCCATCGCTGTGGACGACCAGATGGCACCCTTCAGGCCCATCCCGGCTTCGGTAAGCCCCAGATGCAAAGGCTGGTGCGTGCGCTGGGCGAGCATGCGATAAACCGTAATCAGATGCAGCGGCCGCGAAACCTTGCAGGAGATGATGATCTGGTCTTCGCGCAGGCCGCACTGCAGGGCGAGGTCGGTCGATTCGACCGCGGAAAGGACCATGCACTCGTTGATGATCTCTTCGGAGCTGCGGCCCAGCTCGCGGTCGGTATTCTCCTGCATCTTGCGCATGACCAATTCTTGATTCAGCGAGCCGCCATTGACGCCAATGCGCACAGGTTTGCCGTTATCGCGGGCGACGCTGCAGATCGTGGCGAACTGTTCGTCCCGCCGCTTGCCCGCGCCGACGTTGCCGGGATTGATGCGGTATTTGTCCAGAGCGCGGGCGCAATCGGGGTATTTGGTCAACAGGACGTGGCCGTTATAGTGAAAATCGCCGATCAGCGGAGCATCGCACCCGGCGTCGAGCATGCGCTTTTTGATCTCAGGCACGGCGGCAGCCGCTTCGGGGACGTTCACGGTAATGCGCACCAGTTCGGAGCCCGCGCCCGCAAGCTCGAGGCACTGCTGAACGGTCGAGGCGAATATCGGCGGTGTCCGTATTGGTCATCGACTGAATGACGATAGGCGCGCCGCCGCCCACGGTCACGCGGCCAACCTTCACGGCATAAGTTTGTTGTCTCTGCGTCACGAAAGCTCCCCGCTTTATGCGAGGAAGAATTATATCGCGAATTGCGCCGGAACTGCCCGCCCGGCTGCGAGAGGCATCTCCCTGTCAACGGCTAAGTTCGTCTTATCGCTTCGGTTCGAGGCCGAGAGAGGGGGCGACCTCGCGCATAGCGGCGATGCAGGTGGCGATGTGGTCTTCGAGCGAAATGCCCAGCTCCTGAGCGCCTTGCACGAGATCCTCGCGACTCACGCCGCGGGCGAAGGCCTTGTCCTTCATCTTGCGCTTCACGGAATCGGCTTCGACTTCGAAGATGGTTTTGCCGGGTTTGACGAGCGAACAGGCGGTGAGAAAGCCGGCCATCTCGTCGCACGCAAATAACGTGCGGTCGAGAGGGGTTTCTCGCGTCACGCCAGTATAGTCGGCATGCGCGAGGATCGCGTGTAGCATCTCCTCGGGATACCCGCGCTCCCGCAGGATTTTGGTGCCGGAAGAGGGATGGCCTTCGCTCGCGTGGTGCTCCTGATTGGGCCAGCGCTCGTAGTCGAAATCGTGCAGCAGCGCGGCCACTCCCCAGAGTTCCTCATCGGCTCCGGATTTGCGGGCATAAGCGCGCACACAGGCCTCGACGGCCAGGGCATGTTTGCGCAGATTCTCGTTCTGGGTGAATTCGCAGAGCAGGGTCCAAGCCTCATCTCGGTTTGGCGTCATGCCCGATATTCTATTTTGTCCCGCAAGCGAATGCACGGCGCGGCGATCAGCAAGCCGGGCAAAGGCATGCGGAAATGCTGGAAACGGGTTTGGCGCTGGCGCCTGAAGCTTTGCAAGCTCAGGCGCCAGCACCAAGAAGCCTGACGGGAGCGCTCTAAAAGACGGCGCAAACTTGTGGAAGCGATGCGCAGAAACTTGCTTCCCCGAGGAGCGCCTGGCCCTCGACGACTATGTGGAACGCTTTCTGCTCATCGATCGGCTGTCCACTGAACTCCGCAGCCTCGAGCATCGACTTAATCTGCGAAGTCAATTCGTCACGCTCATCAGTCCATGACGCGATCTGGTTTTCAAGATTGTTATAAACCGCGTCACCGGCCGTATCGCTTTCGATCGCATAGGTCGATATCTTCAGCGTGCTTTTCGCGAGGTCGCCGAACGGCGCGTTAATCTGCTTATAGATTTGCCCGAGCTGCAACAGCGTGTCCGAATGGGCGTGCAAGCTGCTCGGCAGGACATTTCGATCGAGCAATTCAAGGATTACTCTCCCGTCCGTCTTGTAGTCGTCCTTGAGGCCGGTCAGGAACATCATCGTTGGCCGCACATCAACATGGTCGGTAAAGAAATCGTCTGGCTCGGTCACACCTAAGTTCTTCACGCCGGGACCCACGATGCCGATGAAGGTGCGCCCGATCTCCGGCTGAATATCGCCGTGATTCCAGGCGAAGCCGGTGCCGACGCTTGCTGTAGTGCTGGGATTTGTCGAGGACGTCTCGAAGAAGAAATTCGGATCGCCGAAGAAGGTGAAGGTCGGCTCACGAGTAGGGTCCGCTGCGCTATTCATGTGAAGCAACTTTTGCCCTACAGGATCCACGATGGCGCCCTGTAGCTCCGGCCCCAGACCGTTGCCGAGCAAGCTCTCAGGCAAGCCAGTGTGCGGATTGACCACGCTCAGGCCGGCCATGGTCCTCTCGAGCTGGCGTACGGTGCTATCGCTGGGAAGCGGCTGGCCCGGTACGTAAGTCGTAGCCGCATCGTCGAAATGGATCGAGAACGGAGTTGTGTCGCCGGCGGCCGCAACTACGTTGTTGAGAAAGAGATCGAGTTCGCCGATGCCAGGGGCTCCAGTCGTAGGGTTGGGGGGATAGGTGCACGGCGTCGTCACACCGTCACAGTTCGTCGGGCTCGGCGGGCCGCCGGAGAAATGGTCACCCTCGTCGGGCGTGAAGATGAAAAGCGTGTTGCTCTGATCGATTCCCGCAGTCTTGAGGTTGGCAAAAAATGTGCCGAAAGCGGTGTTGTAATCCTTGAGCTGCTGCACGTATCCGGCCTCGCCTGGCCCGAAAGTCCCGGCGCCGCTATGATTGTCGTGAGCGTCGGCGATGTAGGCAAAAACGATGGGAATGCCTTTCTTCAACATCGTCTCCACTACGGCGAGCGTCTGAGCCGGCACCGGATCGAAGTCGATCGCGCCGAACCCGGTGATCGGATTACTGTTGTAATCGGTGAGTCCGCCCAGTGCGGGCGCCATGTACTTGAGCCCAAAAAGCGCCTGATAGCCGCTATAGCCGCCCGGCTCGTCGGGCAGCAAGTCTGCCACCCCGCCGTTTGCTTTCGTGCAGATCGGGCTGCCAATCGCGCAATGGATCGTCGCGCCAATGAAATCGTCGAAGGCGTTCGGGTCATTTGCTTGTTGTGAACCGGAACCAAACACCTTTTGTACATCGAACGGGGTCCGTTCCAGCACGATGTTCGCGGTGGAGAAAGCGCCGACATCGCATCCTGCGCGCGTAAACGGCACCCACGGCGCTGGTACGTTTTTGCCCTCTGGCGTGGTAAGTACAGGAGTGTTGTCATTGGTAGCCGGGGTGATATCGGAAACCTTGTCAGTCCAATAAAAGAACGAAGAAGGAAAGAAAATGTTCGATGAGTTGCCGGTCTGGAATACACCGAAGCTGTTGGCGATGAATATGCCATGCTTATCCGAGTAGAGTCCGATCTCAGTTGTCAGGATGTCATTTGCTGTGTGGGAGATAAGCACGGTGTGGTCGCCGGCATCGAGCGTGCCGTTCTGCTTGATGAAATTGAGCAGGTTCGGCATTTGTTCGAGATCTGACGGGACGTTGGGATTGTCGCGGGTGAAGTGCACGTTATCGAATTCGACGTAAACCACGTGCTTGAGCTTCCCGCTCGGGGAATTCAATTGGCATTGCGCGAACGCCGAAGGCACGAGCCCGATGGCAAGCAGGCCGCAGCCGAGCGCGTACACAAGTGTTCGGCGAAACAGTCTTCCTCGATGCATCTTTGATCCCTCCTAAAGGTTGGACCGCGTGGAGGGAACCTTAATACGTGGCTTTTATGACGCAGCGGCGAACGGACGATTAAACTTTCGTATCGCTCCCGATAGGTTAGAAAAAAGCGGCTTGAGAGGTCGACCGGCAGTGAGGAGAAACACGGCGAATACTCGGAGAAAACCGTAGTTTTCTAAGGCCGAATAGTACTTTTACTTAGGAAAAGTACAGAAAAGACTTGACAACAGGTAGCCCACACCCGCAATATCCCTGACGCGCCAGCTTCTGCCTTCCCCCTGAAGACGCTTAACGTCCTCCAAATCCGCATGCCGGAATCCGTTCATGAGGAGCCGCCGGTGTCGGACAACAATAGCAACGGTCACAACAGTAACGGTCACAACAAGGATGTCGACATGGATCGTGAAGTAATCCGTTGTAAAAGCTGCGGCCTGGTTCAATACCGCACGAACTCAGGAAATTGCCGCCGCTGCGTGCGCCTGCTGCCGCCCAAAGTGGAATTTCTGATTCCACCGCCGGTGACACAAGAGCTCCCCGGTGACGACCGCCAACTATTCGAGAAGTGGCCGAATCGCGAGACAGTGGAAAACATCGGCCACCGTATTCGCCAGTTGCGGGAATCGCGCGGGATGACTCAGAGCCAGCTTCAGGCCAGATCACGAGTGTCGCGGTCGTATCTCTCGCGTATCGAAAGCGGGCAGATGACCCCCAGCCTGGGAACTTTGGAAAAGATCTCCGAAGCCCTGGGCGTGGGCCTGAACCGCTTCTTCATCCCCGAATCGAACGGCGAAGCGCTGCTCGAAGACCCGTTCATCCAGGGATTGCGGCCTTTCCTTCGCCAGCTCGATTGGGAGCAGTGGCAAGGCATTCTGAAGAGGCTCCAGGCCATTAGCGACCACGTTTCCACTAGCGGCCAGATGCGCACGATGCCGCCAGTGGCACCGAAGCCGTTGGTGCCTTTGGTTCGTCGGCCTCAGCCGGCCGCGGTGATGGGCCGCCGGTAAGGCAAGATGCCGGCCTAAAGGCCGGCGCTACGTAGCAGTTCCATCCCGACACCGAAATTAGCGGTGCGCCGAATTCGTGGGAATGCGGATTCGGCGCACCGCTTTTTTTATGCGAAGCGAACTTTAACGTCGGGGCGCTTCTCGAGGTGTACGGAATCGATGAAGCGCACTTGGCGCTCTTCGAGGGTCATGACCAGGGAATGAGTGCGGATGCCGTCGCCGAAAAAGCGCACGCCGCGGAGAAGGCTGCCGTCGGTGACGCCCGTGCAGGCGAAGATGATCTGCCGGCCGGGAGCGAGATCTTCAGTTTCGTAGATGCGCTTGGGATCGCTGATGCCCATTTTGGCCAGGCGCTCCTGATGCTCGGGCTTGCTGACCACCAGGCGCGCAAGCATTTCCCCATTCAGGCAGCGCAACGCGGCAGCAGTGAGCACGCCTTCGGGCGCGCCGCCGGTGCCCATCACGGCGTGGACGCCAGCGCCAACGACGGCAGCCGAGATACCGGCGGAAAGATCGCCATCGCTGATCAGGCGAATCCGCGCGCCCGTGGCGCGGATCTCCTCGATTAGCTTCTCGTGGCGCGGGCGATCCAGGACGATGATAACGAGGTCCTCTTTGTCGCGATTGAGGCGGCGGGCGATGGCTCGAATGTTGTCGGCCACCGGCGCATCGAGGTCGACGGCGCCCTTGCAACTCGGGCCGACCACGATTTTGTCCATATACAAATCGGGCGCGTGCAGCAGACCGCCTTTTTCGCTGGCGGCGAGGACGGTGATGGCGTTGGGAGCGCCGGTGGCGCAGAGATTCGTGCCTTCCAGCGGGTCAACGGCGATATCGACAGCGGGATAGTGGGCATTTTGATTGTGTGCTGCGGCGCCTACTTTTTCGCCGATGAAAAGCATCGGCGCTTCATCGCGCTCGCCCTCGCCGATGACGACCGTGCCGTCCATGGGCACATTGTCCATCACCTGGCGCATGGCTTCCGTGGCGGCTTGATCGGCCTTATGGCGATCCCCGGTGCCCATCGTACGGGCGGACGCAATCGCGGCCTGCTCGACCACGCGCAGCAGTTCCAAGCTAAGCTGAATTTGCATTGCTACTTTTGTGTTGGCCATAGTCAAAGGGCCTAATAATAATCAACTCGAAGCGGATGGCAAAGCTTCTTTCCTAGACGAAGGCGGAAAGGCCCGTAATGCGCTCGCCGATAATAAGGCGATGGATGTCGTGCGTGCCTTCGTAGGTGGAAACGGATTCGAGATTGTTCATATGGCGCATCACGCAGTAATCGTCAACGATCCCGTTGGCGCCCAGAATGTCGCGGGCCTTGCGTGCGGTTTCCAGAGCCATCCACACGTTATTCATCTTCAGCATGGAGACGTGCTCCGGCGCGGCCCGGTCTTCATCTTTTAGGCGGCCGAGATGTAAGGCCAGCAGTTGCGCCTTGCTGATTTCCGTGATCATCCACACGAGCTTATCCTGCACGAGCTGATGCGCGGCGATGGGCTTATTTTCAAATTGGCGGCGAGTCTTGGCGTATTCGAGGGCGGTCTGATAGCAAGCCATAGCCGCGCCGATGGTGCCCCATCCGATTCCATAACGCGCCTGCGTCAAGCACGAGAGCGGGCCGCGCAGGCCTTCCACGCCGGGCAGCATGTTTTCAGCGGGAATTTCGCAATCTGTGAGAGAAAGCCCCGAAGTGATGGAGGCGCGCAGCGATAATTTGCCGTGCACGTCCCACGCCTTGAATCCGGGCGTGCCCTTTTCCACCAGAAAGCCTCGAATGCGGCCGTCTTCGCCTTTGGCCCAAACCAAAGCCACATCGGCCAGCGAGCCATTCGTGATCCACATCTTCTCGCCGTTCAGGACGTAGCAACGGCCTCGGCGCACGGCTCGCGTTAGCATGCCGCTGGGATTCGAACCGAATTGCGGCTCGGTCAATCCAAAACAGCCGATGGCCTTGGCGCTGCGCAGAGCCGGCAGCCATTTTTCTTTCTGCTCGGGAGAACCGAACGCGTGAATCGGATACATCACCAGCGCGCTTTGCACCGAAACGAAGCTGCGCAGGCCCGAATCGCCGCGTTCGAGTTCCTGCATCACTTGACCGTAAGCGACGTTCGACATGCCCACGCAGCCGTAGCCGGTGAGATTGGCGCCAAAAAATCCCAGCTCGGCCATTTGCGGCACCAGGTGCAAGGGGAAGGTAGCTTCGCGATTGTGCTTTTCGATGATGGGGAGAACTTCGCGATCGACGAATTCGCGCGCGGTCTGGCGCGCCAGCCGCTCCTCGTCATTCAACAAAGAATCGACTTCCAGAAAATCCACACCGGGGAACCCAGGCATATTATCTCCGCGGGACGAAGTGCCGATTGTACACCCTCGACGCGCGTGCGCGACCGTTGCGCGCGGCCGCGCGAAGCGCGATTGACAGGAAAGAGCCGCTCCGCATATTCTCGGGACTAAAGGAGTTGTAGCGCATTCGAGTGCAAAGCAGGGTGCCAAATTGTTTGATTCTGGCCGGTCTCCTTCTGACGATTTGTGGCTCGGCCTTCGCGCATCACGGAAGCGCGATGTACGTGAAAAAGGCCATCGTCTTGAAGGATGCAACCGTTACGAAATTCATGTGGCAGAATCCACACACCTTGGTTTTGTTTGATGCCAAAGATGATAAAGGCAAGGTCGTGCATTGGGCGGGTGAAGCCGGCAGTGCCGGCGCGATTCGACTACTGGGCTGGAATAAATATTCTTTGAGGCCAGGGGACGTGATAACGGTTTACATCTGGCCCTCAAAATTCGACGCCGCAGCCGGACGTCTCGAGAAAATCGTGCTGGGTAATGGCAGGATCCTAAGGGACAGCGATCGGGAAGACCAGGGCGACATCAATCGGTACTAAGGGCGATACTGATGGCGATACTAGTGTGCTTCACGGCTTTTCGGAATTCGTCTACTTTCCACGAGGTGAAAGGGAATGCCGAATCTTCTTAAAACTGCAATCGTAAGTCTCGCAGGCGTCCTGATTTTTGGTTCTTATGCGGCGGCACAGAATACGCACACCGAGGCTCCGGGACCATTACGCGAGGGCAGCGCCAGCATACTCGACAAATTGGCTAGCGAGGGCACGGGTGGCGCCGCTCCCAAGCGTGACCTGACCGGCTTTTGGGGATCGAGCGTGGGCCAGAAAATCAATCCGCTTCCGCCCATGACCTCCTGGGCCGAGCAAGTCTTTCGTACGCACAAGAATAATTCGCAGTACGCCGTGGCGGAATCCAACGATCCGGACAACACGTGCGATCCGCTGGGATTTCCCCGCGCCATGGTTTTTATGACCAGGGGAATTGCTTTCGCGACGATGCCGGACCGCATGTTACAGATGTGGCAGTACGACAAGACTTGGCGGCAAATCTTTACGGACGGACGGCCGTTGCCCACAAACGTGGGTGGAACCGAAAAGGATGCTCCCGACCCCCGCTACTGGGGATATTCGGTCGGCCATTGGCAGGACGATTACACATTTATCGTGGAGACGACCGGAAGCGACGAAAACACCTGGCTCGATAACGCCGGTCATCCGCACAGCGTCGGTATTCACGTGACGGAAACTTACAAGCGTTTGGACCACAACGATCTCGAAGTCACCATCCACATCGATGACCCGAAGGCCTACACCAAGCCGTTTGACATCACGACGGCGCATTTCAAGTGGATTCCGAAACAGGATTTCGAAGAGCAGATCTGCATTGGCTCCCAAGAGCTGGATTATTTGAAGTTAATCGCGGACCCGGGAGCTAAGAAGGACGCGGGCAAGTAATCTCGAATTCTCTTCACCGCTCGACCCGTGAAACACGGGCGTCGATTCTGCTTCGTAAACATGAATGCCTCGGCGGAAGGCTTTGTGCGTTCCGCCGAGGCATTTTTATCTCTTTACTGGCGATTCGTGCTTATCGGCCAAAAAGCCCGATGTAAGCCGCTTTGCCGATAACGTGCCCATCCATCGCCTTCATCAGGTCCGCACGCGCGGATCCCGCCGGGATGTCCAGCTTGGTATCGAGCGCGAAGAACTCAAATGTGTAGTGGTGCGGCACAGCGCCTGGAGGCGGGCACGGCGGCTGATAACCATTCACGCCGCGGACGTTTTTGCCCTGCGCGATGCCACCCGGCGCGGAGTCAGGTTTAACATCGGCCATCAGCGAAGACGAACTTGGCGCAATATTCCAGACGAGCCAATGGGTAACGTCCGTCGATGATTTCATCGGAGCGCCTTCGGGATCATGCATGACCAGGACGAAGCTCATCGCGCCAGCCGGAGGATTGCTCCAGCTCAGCGCCGGCGAAGTGGCGTTGGGGTCCGCGCATGAAAACTGCGTCGGGATCTTGCTCCCGTCACTGAAGGCTGAACTCATGATCTTGAATTGAGAGGGCGGTGGCGCTTGCCCTTGCTGTGCTGCCGCGTTGCCCACACCTGCGAGAACCAGAAGTGTTACGACCGCTATAGAACGTAAAAGATTGCTCATTCTCTTTCCTCCTCGATCTCCGTAGGTTTTAGCAGCAATTTGAGCGCGGCGCAACGCCCTTATCTTGTCGATACCCATCAGGTGATTCGAGTACGGCCGGCGAGACTAGATATGTCTCGGGGAATTTATCGAGCGAGAAACGCAAGAGTAATCTTGAGGCGGTACGGTCGCCCTCGCTCAGTCTAGCTGAAACATTTTGTCTACGGAGGGCGAAAGCATGGAGTTCAGAAAACCAGCAGCTAGAAGTGTGTCTTTCAGCCTCGCGCTGATCGCAATGCTGCAGTTCAGTCTTTTCGGTCCCGCAGTGGGAAACATCAATGCCGCCGACGGGAACAGCCATAGGACGGCCACGCCTATCAAGCACGTGATCATCATCATCGGCGAAAATCGGACGTTCGATCACATTTTCGCCACCTACAAGCCCACGTCAGGCGAGAGCGTGAACAATCTGCTCTCCGAAGGGATCATCAAGGAAGACGGCACGCCTGGCCCGCATTTTTCTCGCGCACATCAATTCTCCGCGGACCTTACCGGCAGCCCGGTTTTCGAGCTAAGCCCGACGACAGGAAAATCGCTTTATTCTCCCCTCCCCGCGCCACTCAATGGCGGGCCGACCGACGTTTGCACGGATAACAATGGCATTTGCAACCTCGGCGACGCCACCTCCTCTGAGGACGGGTTGGCCACGACTCCAATCAACTATTACGAATTCCTAACGACCGGTGGCACCGGACTCAGCGGGAAAGTTCCGGACACGCGAATCAATGGCGTGCACAGCTCACCTCCCTATTCCACTTTGCCGCCGGGTCCTTTCCAGCTTACAAACGGCAACGAGCCTTGTATACGACGACTACGCGGCGAGCCCGGTACATCGCTTCTACCAGATGTGGCAACAGGAAGACTGCAATGCCGCATACGCCACGCCGGCAAATCCCAGCGGCTGCAAAGCGGACCTCTTTCCGTGGGTAGAAGTTACCGTTGGAGCCGGCACCAATGGCGCCACGCAACCCGCAAATTTCAGCACCGATTACGCCCCCGGCAAAACGACCACCGGCGAGGGATCGACTTCCATGGGCTTTTACAACATGTTGGACGGCGACGCCGCCTATTCCAAGGAACTCGCCGACAACTACGCGATGAGCGATAACTTCCACCAGTCGGTGATGGGTGGCACTGGTGCGAACCACATCATGTTGGGATTTGGCGATGCGATTTGGTTCAGCGACGAGAATGGTAATGCCCTTGTGCCTCCGCATAACCAGATGACACCCTTCGGCGGCCCCGTCGACGAAATCGAAAATCCGAACCCAGCCGCGGGAACAAACAACTGGTATACGGAAGATGGCTACGGCGGCTTCGGTAGTAGCGGCGCATCAACGGGAGTCTTCGGCGGTGGAAGTTACAGCAATTGCGCGGACAGTTCACAGCCCGGTGTTGGGCCAGTCTTGAGCTATCTCAGCTCGCTCACTCCGCCCATCAAACCGAACTGCGAGCCGGGCCACTACTACCTGCTGAATAATTACAATCCCGGTTATTTCGGCGATGGAAGCGATGCTTACACCGATACGAACCCGAATAACACACCGTTCACGATTCCGGGTACTACGCAGCGGAGCATTGCAGACGAGCTGCTCGAAAACAACATCTCTTGGAAGACTTACTTCGACCAGTGGGACGCCTATCTCAACGATAAATATCAGCTCAACTACGGCACAGTGGGACCGAACAGCGACCAATACTGCAACATTTGCAATCCCTTCCAATACCAAAAGCAGATCATGACCAACGATGCTGTGCGCACAGCGCATCTTTCTGACACCGACGAGCTCTATCAAGACATTGCGAACGGCAAATTGCCGGCCGTTTCTTTTGTCAAACCCAGCGGATGGGTGGATGGCCACCCGGCTTCCTCCAAGTGGGATTTGTTCGAGGGATTCGTGAGGAAGATCGTGCAGGAGGTGCATTCACAGCCGGAGCTCTGGAAGAGCACCGCGATCTTCGTCACGGCGGACGAAGGCGGCGGCTACTATGATTCGGGTTATGTGCAGCCGCTCGATTTCTTCGGCGATGGCACGCGCATTCCGTTGATTGTGGTTTCGCCCTACACCAAGCCGGGCCACATTTCACACAGCTACGCGGACCATGTTTCACTGCTGAAATTCATCGAGCGAAATTGGCGCCTGGAACCGGTCACGCACCGGAGTCGCGATAACTTCCCCAACCCAACGACGGCCGACGATAACCCATACGTTCCGACGAACAGCCCGGCCATCAGCGACCTGTTTGATCTGTTCAACTTTGCTCGAGGGCGGTAAGTAGGAAATTAGTAGGGAAGCGAAACCTCTGATGCGAGCCTCTCGCGCTGTAAAGCGCGGGAGGCTTTCGCATTTCAGCTGGCTCATTTGAAAGATCAGCCGCGCGCCAAGGTCTGCATAGCTCTGTCCAAATTCGATTTTTCTGCCGCCGTTAACCGGCGCGATGCGCCTTTCGCCAGATCGCCCAGTGTGAGCGGTCCAATCGCCACGCGCACCAGCCGCAGCACTTCGACCGCGAGTTGCTCCAGCATGCGTCGGATGTGCCGGTTCTTTCCTTCGTCGAGCGTGATGGCCAGCCAGGTATTGCGATTGCCCTGCCGCAATATGCGGGCGTCCTTCACTCGCAGAAAATCGCCATTCGAAATGCGCACGCCCTTCGTCAAGGCATCAGCGAGCGCAGCGTCTCTAATCCCGGAAACCTGCACGTGATAGATTTTCGGCAGATGGCTTTCCGGAGCCAGCACCTGCGCAGCCCACTCCGAGTCGTTCGTCAATAGCAGCAGCCCTTCGCTGGCCTTATCCAGTCGTCCTACGGGCGCAACCCACGGCAGGTTATTTCCCAGAGTCGCATAGATTGTCGGGCGGCCCTTCTCATCCGAAGCCGTCGTCACCAGGCCCCGGGGTTTATTCAGCATCAGATAAATCTTCTCCGCCGAATGAATCGACGCGCCGTTCACTTCAATTCGGTCGCGCCCAAGAGAAACGGGCGCCTCGGGATTGCGCTTTACTGCGCCATTTACCCGCACCTGCCCGGAGCCGATTAGTTGCTGCGCCTGCGAGCGCGAGCAGTAGCCCAGTTTCGATAGTGCCCGCGCGAGTCCGACCGTACGCAATGGGCTTCTCTCTTAGTCGCTGGTGAGCGGCTTCAATTCCGGGTAGTGCGAAACGAGCGTGGGAGGCGCCTGCACTTTTCTGCCTTCGAGCAAGGAAATAAGCTCGAGTGCATTGACCGCCGCTTTGCCCAGGTTGTGATTATTGGCCACGACATAAGTCGTTTCCGTTTTGTCGGCAACTTCCACTGCACGGTCCTTCCACTTGGCTAATTCTTCAGCCGAGTAGAGATAATCATAGCGGTCGCGCACGTTCGTTTCCGCGAACCATTGCTTGTAGTTCCGCCCGTGCAGGCGAATGTAACCCACAACCGAGGTCGCGTGCGCCGAAGGGCGAACCGCGCGGCCAAGCAGCGGCTGGTCAATGTTGCAGAGTCCCACCTGTAACCCTTGAAGCCAGCCGAGCACTTCCGGCTGGTTCCAACTGGCATGACGAATCTCCAGCACCAGGGGATAGCTGCGAAACTTCCCTACTAATTGCTCGACATAGGCGCGATTCTCATCCGTGTACTTGAACGAGATCGGAAATTGCGCGAGCAGAGCCCCCAACATATTTTCCGCCGCAATGGCATCGTATCCGGCCTTGGCATCTTGTTCGTCTGAGTCGCCGGGCCGAATCGTTTTCGCCGAGGTCGGCTCGAGCACGGCAATAGGGGAGTGCGTGAAGGCCCGGTTCAGCTTTGCCGTAAACCTGAAGTTCGGATTGGTGCCGGCGGCCATCCGGCACCATCCTTTCGCCACGGCAGGTTTGATATGGCCGTAAAACGAGGTGTTGATCTCGATTAGATCGAAAAAATGCGCCAGGTATCCAACTCGGGCGTTCGCTTTCAGGGAAGGCGGGTAGACAATTCCTTGCCAATCCTTATACGCCCAGCCCGCCACTCCGACCTTGATGTTGCCGCGTGCGTCCACTAGACCGCACCGGACCGATTTGATTGAGATCCGAGCGCGTTACGGCACCGACCAGAGCACTTTGCGTTGCTTGCCGTAAAGCACGATGGAAGCAGCGGAAGTCTGTTTGGCTTGGCCATTCTTGGCCACCACGCCGCTACCGATGCTCGTCGTAAAGCCATCTTTGTCCGAAAGCTCTAGTGTAGTGCCTTCGGGTGCCACGCCCATATGCAGTTGAATGTCGGCGCGCTCGCCGGTCAAGGCAAGTTGCGGTCCCGCATGCTCCAGCACACTGAGCGCCACCGAAGCATGGTGCTGTGGATCGGATAGCAACAGCATCGGTCCGCCGGGAGCGTCGGAATTGAGCGCCAGGGTGACCAGCGCGGAGCCGCTTTCGTCTTTGAATTTTAAGCTTGGCGTCGATCCCGTCAGGCCCAACTCGGCGCGCACATGCCCGTTGGAATCTTTCAGTATAAAAGCCTGCGCTTCAACGGCCGTCGGTCCCGTTGGCGCAGATGCCGGAGCGGCCGCGCGGGGTTTTGGTTTCTGGCTGCTCGTTGAGGTCGGGGGCTTTTGCTTTGTTTGCGCCATCAGCCCCACGGAAGCAATCGCCAGCACGAACGCCAGTGCGCCCTGCTTGAGCCTGCGGTTCTGTTTTTCCAGCCGTTCCACTCGTGATAAAAGTGCGCCAAGCTCTCTATTTTCAGTCAAGTTTTCCTCCACTCGATCGTTGGCGATTCTAGCGGCACATAATCGGCAAAAAACAAAATCGTTGCTCCTATGTAACCTGCGAAATACTCCCGGTAACCGATTGGTGTACTGGATTTTGGAGTTCCCCTGTAACTTTTGATTCTGCAGAGGCTCAGTTGGCGACCTTCGGTGCGGAGGATGACTTTGCCCGGAGGAACATGACACAATGGCGGCTGTTTGACTGAGGAGAAGTTTGCGCACGAGCATAGAAGTCGCGATCACGCTGGCGCCCTTTGCGGTGCTGTTTTCGGCATTCCTTATTTTCAAATGGGACGCCGTCCAGGCAGTCACCTCCGCCTGGATAGTCGAGTTAGTGATTGCGCTCGGCTACTACCACATGACGCCGCTGCGGGCCATCGAGGCCTCGCTTTGGGGCAATCTCTCCATGTGGTCGGGCTTTCTGGTGCTCTACACGGGCCAGATTTTTGGCCAGGCCTACAGGAATACTGGGCTGCTGGAGATCTTGCTGGAATCGGTCCAGTCGATCGTGCCCAGTTGGGATCGGCAAGGCCGTGCCGTGGCTCTGGTCACCGTGGTGGGCGGTTTTATCTCCGCGTTCAATGGCTTTGCGACGTACCCGGTGACGATTCCCGGGCTCGTCGATCTCGGTTTTGACGGGCTTTCCGCTTGCGCCAGCTACCTTGTCTATTTCTCCTGGACGCTGCCGTTTAATAGCCTTTTCATCGCGCCGACCATTTCGAATGCAGCCAGCGGCGTTCCGATTGTAGAGATCGTGCGCAGCGCGGGCTTGCTCAGCATTCCGCTGATTTTTCTTTCGCTGCTCGGCTTTCTGAAAATCCTGGGATTCCGCTTCTTCGAATGGGAAACTCAGGTCCTGCTTTGGTCGATGGGCCTTGGCAACGCCGTAGCCATCATTTTGTTCACGCAGATCTGGCCGGCTTACTATTTGTTGACCCTGGTCACAGGCGCAGCCATCTCCTTGGGAACGATTTACCTCTATGGACGTCTCTCCGTCAGGCAGAGCGTCCAGAGTGTCGTCGGTGCCGCACGGCCGGAGGCCTTGCGCTCTTCGTTTCCCGCAACCATGCGATTTCGCGCGTATGGTCCGCTGCTGTTGGGCATTCTGTTTGTTCTTCTCACCAAATTCCCCACAATTGAGCACGCGCTGTCGCACGTAGAGTTTGGCGTCGCAGCCTGGGGCTATCGGCGCTTTACGATTAACATATTTACCTCCGCCGGATTCTTCATTCTCGTAACGTCGCTGGTGGCCTACCTTTTTGCGTGCAAGCGCGCCAATTTCGCGAAAGACTTGCTAACGGCCACTCGGCGAAGCCGCGCTCCGCTGACCACTCTTCTCGTCGGCAGCGCTACGGTTTATCTGATGGTGGACGCGGGCCAAATCGCGCAACTCGGCAAAGTGCTCTCCAGCGGGGGCAAGCTTATCTACGCTTCGCTCTATCCAGCTGTCGCTTTCCTGGGGGGCATGGCTTTCGGTCAGGGATTGCCGGGAGACTTTCTCTTGTCGCGGATGCAGGTGCCCATCGCGCCCATGCTGGGTATTCCGCTCTCGCTGCTCGTGGGAATCGTGACCGTGGTCACTATGGGCCCGCCAAACGCGCTCAAGCCCACGCAAATCTCTTACGCTGCGTCGCTCGCCAACGTGAAAGGTAAAGACGGCGAAATTTTCCGCATTTGCCTGCCGTGGCAGATTCTGCAGCTCGTCGTAACCGCCATCCTCGCGGTAATCCTCGTGTTTTTCTGGAAATAGCAGGCGTGAGCGGACCAAGCCTCGATTTTCAGACCCATCTGGCCGCCCTGGAAGCGAATGGGCTGCTCGTTCGTGTCGACAGGCCGATCAACAAAGATACGGAACTGCATCCGCTGGTTCGCTGGCAATTCCTGGGAGGCGTTCCCGAAGACGAGCGCCGCGCATTTCTCTTTACCAACGTGGTCGACTCGCGCGGCAGGCACTACGATATTCCCGTCGCTGTCGGCGCGCTGGCAGCCTCGGCGAAAATCTACGCCCTTGGCATGGGCCGCGCCGTCGACGAAATTGGCGCGGCTTGGACGCAAGCGATCGCCAATCCAATTCCTCCCGTCGTGGTCGGTTCGCCGCGATGCCAGGAGGTGATCATCACCGGCGACGATCTCCGTTGCCCAGATGGCGGCTTGGCGCGCCTGCCGGTTCCCATCTCCACTCCGGGATTCGACTCCGCTCCATATCTCACCGCGACCCTTTGCATCACGCGCGATCCCGAGACAGGCGTGCGTAACATGGGCACCTATCGCGGCGCGCTGAAAAATACCGACCGGCTCGGCATCCGCATGTCTGCCCGAATTGGCGGCGCCGGCGGCTATCTGCACTGGCAGAAATATCGCGCGCGCGGCGAGCCGATGCCGTGCGCCATCGTGATTGGCTGCGCGCCCGTCGTGGTTTTCACCGGACCGCAGAAGCTTCCCATAAATCAAGACGAGATGGGCGTTGCGGGAGCGCTCGCGGGCGCGCCGATCCGGATCGCCAAGTGCAAGACGATTGATCTCGAAGTGCCGGCGGATGCCGAAATCGTGATCGAGGGGCTGATTGATACCGATCTGCTCGAGCCCGAAGGGCCCTTTGGGGAGAGCAACGGCTACGTCGCGCTCGAAGACTACAACATGTCCATGCAGGTCACGGCGATCACGCATCGGCGCTCTCCGGTCTTCGTCTCCATCATCAGCCAGGTGACGCCGAGCGAATCGAGCATGATCAAAAAAGTCGCTTACGAGCCGCTGTTCCTGGCGCACTTGCGCGAGCATTTATCGATCAAGGGCATTCGCCGCGTGGTTATGCATGAGCCGCTGAGCAACGTGCGGCCGGTAATTTTTCTTCAATTCGCGAATGGTGCGCCGCGCACCGAAGTCTGGCGAGGGCTGCGGGGCGCGGCGGCTCTGCGCGCCGACTGCGGAAAGATCGTGATCGCGGTGAGCGAAGATATCGAGCCGTCCAATACGGACGCGGTGCTCTGGTCGCTGGCGTATCGTTCGAATCCCCAGGACGACGTACACATTGAGCCTTACCGCTCCATTGGACATGCGCCCAAATCCGGGCCGCAGACCGTGGATTCCACCATGCTCATCGACGCGACGCTGAAATATCCCATGCCGCCGCTGGCCCTGCCGAAGCGCGAATTTATGGAACGGGCCCTCGACATTTGGAAGCAATTGGATTTGCCGGCGCTGCGCGTGCAGCAGCCCTGGCACGGTTATTCACTGGGAGATTGGAGCGAAGCTTGGGACGCGTTCGCTTGCAATGCCGTCTCCGGCGAGTGGCAGAAAAACGGCCTGAACACATTTCCGCGCCGCCACGGCGATCTCACCCCGGAAACTCCCGTCCGCAAGATCGAAGGCCCGCCGAAATCCAAAACCTAATTGGCCGAAACGGCGGCCGATTTGCCAAGCAGATCGCCCAGGAATGCGGCGATCTCCTTGCGGGCATTCTACGGGCGTGGTATGGCGCGCGCCGGGGATCACTGTTATGGTCGAATTCGGGATGCTTTTGTGTAGCTGCTGCGCCATAGCTACGGGCGTTGCGTAATCGTCTTCTCCGACGATCACCGATGCCGGCATCCGGAACCCGCGCACAGCGTTGCGCAGGTCGGCGTTCCCCAGCATCTCGCAAGTCGCCGCATAGCAAGCTGCGTCATTGGCGAGAAAAATTTGCGTCATCTGTTCCGCAATTTCCGGATGCGAGTTGCGGAAACCATCGCTGAACCAGCGGCTCAGCTGAAACTCCACCATGGAGGGAAATCCGGATTCAGCGGGCCTGGCGCCACGCGCTTTCCATTCCTTCGGTGCGTTTGGCCCGTACCACGCAGTCGTGTCGATCAACGCCAATGTCCGAACCCGCTGCGGATATGCCCCCGCAAACGCTTGCGCCACGCAGCCGCCCATCGAGCACCCAGCGACGTTGGTGGAAGACCAGCCGACGGAGTCAAGCAGCGCCGCGAGATCATCGGCAAAAAGTTCCACGCTGTAGGGGCCTGACCGCCGTTCGGATTGCCCGTGTCCGCGGCAATCGTAAACGAGAATTTCCGCGGTTCCGGAAAGCTGCTTCGCGACTTCGCTCCACATCGCTCCGCTGAGAGCGAGCGAATGAATCAGGGTGAGGCGGGGCTTTCCGGGATTTGGATAAATGCGATAGGAAATCCGACATCCGTCTTTCCCGCGCGCGATTGCCTTGGCTTCGGCCATCGAAGATGCTCCTGTTTTGAAAAGCTCATAATTGTGGCACGAAGCGGCTCGCGTTCAATTTAGTTTTTGCGTTAGGGAGAAGCGCACGGTAATAATTGGGGCGGTCTCTTCGGCCGATGACTTTGTTCGGACGGACCGACTTTGCTCGGACGAAGTCGATAAGAGATTTCGCATCAGGGAGCGGTCCGGCACACGATGCTGTTAAAGGTGAGCGAAGAACTTAATCTCGGTGCGTCCCAGGACGAAGTCTGGAAGCTCCTGCGCGACACGCCGCGTCTGGCTGCCCTTCTTCCGGGGGTTGAAAGCGTCACGCCGCTCGATGAGCCTGGCGCGGAAGCCTATCAGGCCAAAGCCAGCGATAAAATCGGTCCCTTCAAGGTGGCCCTGAACTTGGAAATCCGCGTGACAGAGGCGCGCGAGCCAGTCTCACTGAAAGCCAGCATCAAAGGAAGCGATTCCATCGGCCTGAACCGCATCACCGGCTCGTTGCACATTACGCTGCTCCCCGCCTCCCCGGCCGCCCAAATGCGTTTCGAAGCCGATATCGAAATCCTTGGCAAGCTGGCGACACTTGGCGCTGCCCCCATCCGGCGCAGAGTCACCGAAAAATTCGCTGAGTTCGCCCGCAATATTCAGGCGCAATTTGCACCCGCTGTAAGCCCCAATCTGCGCGCTCAATCCGCCCATGTAGGCCGGTTTGCGCGCTCAATCAACAACCGATGTGCGCGCGGGTTTGCGCACTCAATCAAAAAAGGACCGCCGGTGAAGATCGCTTTTGAGCTGAACGGAAAGCCGGCGTCCCTGGAAATCGAGCCGCGCGAAACGCTCGCCGAAGTCCTCCGCGCGCGCTGCCGCCTGACCGGTGTGAAGCTCTCCTGTGAATCGCAGGTTTGCGGAACTTGTACGGTACTCGTCGACGACATTCCCGTCAGCGCCTGCACTTATCTCGCTTACGAAATTCGCGATAAGCACGTGACCACCATCGAAGGTCTGGCAGACGGCGGACGTCTGCACCCGCTGCAGCAGGCTTTTCTCGATAATTTCGCCTTTCAGTGCGGTTTTTGCACGCCCGGCATGATCCTTGCGGCGAAATCGCTCCTGGATGAAAACGCCGGCGCCTCCGACGAAGAGATCATTGCTTACATGAACGGTAACCTCTGCCGCTGCACGGGCTATTTGGGAATCCTCAAAGCCATCCGGCAGGCCGCTGCGGAATTACAACCACACGCGAAGCAAAAGAAACGAACCGGTGAGTAACGCGAAGAAAAACGACGCAAAGAATTTTGCCGTCGTGAATCATTCCGTCCCTCGTGCCGATGGTGTGGCCAAGGTGACGGGAACCGCCACATACGCCAGCGACATTACCCTCGAGCGCATGGCTTGGGCCAAGCTTCTCCGCAGTCCGTTTGCGCACGCCAAAATTCTCTCCGTCGACGTTTCCGAGGCCAAGCGTCAGCCCGGAGTGATTGACGTCCTCACCGGAAATGAACTCGGCCCGCTGCATCCTTATTATGGCCACGCCGTAAAAGATCATCCCCTGCTGGCGATCGGAAAGGTTCGATTTGTCGGCGAGCCGGTCGCTGCGGTCATCGCTGAAGATGAATTGAGCGCGCAGGAGGCGCTCGACAAAATCAAAGTCGATTACGAAGAGCTCACGCCTGTGCTCGACGTCAAGACCGCGCTTGCGCCCGGCGCCGTGCTCGTTCATGGCATGGACTATATCGGCGGCGCCTTTCGCGGTTTCGACGATTTCACCGATTTTCCGGGCAGCACAAAAAATATCTGCCAGGACGTGCATGTGGAATGGGGCGACGTGGACGCCGCCTTCGCTTCGGCGGCGCACATCGTCGAGGGCGAATTTTATTTCCCGATGGTCTATGCCTACGCGATGGAACCTTACGTCGCCGTCGCCGACTACGACCCCAACGGCCAGCTCACGGTCTATTCCTCCGCGCAACATCCTTTCATGGTGCGCCACGACCTGGCCGAAGTTTTCGACCTGCCGCTGAATAGCGTGCGCGTGATCGTCCCCTACGTCGGCGGCGGCTATGGCAGCAAGTCGTACACCAAAATCGAGCCGCTCACCGCCGCATGCTCGTGGAAGGTCTCGCGCCCCGTCAAATTGCAGCTCAATGTCGAAGAAGCTTTCCTGACCACGCGATCAGACGATGCGCGCGTTTACATCCGCACCGCCGCCGATCGCAATGGCAAACTCGTCGCCAAGCAAGCCACCATTCATCTGAATACCGGAGCGTATGCGGAAAATAGTCCGATGGTTTGCCGCAAAGCGGCCAATCGCATCGTCGGCCCTTATCGTTTTCCCAACGTGAAGATCGACTGCCTGGCAATCTACACGAACACGGTTCCCGCAAGCTCCTATCGCGGATTGGGCGCAGCGCAAATCACTTTCCCGGTGGAATCGCAGATGGACGAACTGGCCCTCAAAATTGGCCGCGATCCGCAGGAATTCCGTCTCCGCAATTTGGCCCATAGCGGCGAGTCCATTCATCCGGGGCTGCGCCCCATCGATGCGGACGTTCCCGGTGACGTTCGCATTGCGCACGAGGTCCTATGCTCGAATGGTGTGTTGGCGCCGAAGCACGGCCGCTCCGTATGTTGCTCCTGCAGCGATGCCGGAGCGCATCCAGTCACTCTGGCGATGGTGCAGGTCTATGCCGATGGCTCCGTCTCCGTGCTGAGCGGGAGCACAGAGATCGGCCAGGGAAGTCACACCGTTCTCGCGCAGATTGCCGCGGAAGAAATGGGCGTGCCGCTGGAAAAAGTGAAAGTACTCGGCACCGATACGGCAGTCATGCTTTTCGAACGCTCCACCGGCGCCAGCCGCACCACCACGCTGATGGGCCGCGCGGTAATGGAGGCCTGCCGCGAAGCCATCGCACAGTGCACAACGATGGCCGCCGAAGTCCTGAGCGTACCTGCAAGCGAGCTCATTGAAGAACGCGGCGGAATTCGCCACGGCAAAGACTGGCTCACCTGGCCCGAAATTATGGAGCGATATTTCCAGATGGAGGGCTGCAGCATCATCGGACGCGCCTATTTGCGCCGCGCCGGGCCATTCAAATCCGTGCCGATATTCTGGGAAATCGGCGTCGTTGGCACGGAGATCGCGCTCGACGAAGAAACCGGAAAAATCTCACTCGACACGCTCGTCACAGTCGGCGACGTGGGGCTCGCCATCCATCCGGCCATGACCGAAAGCCAGGATTTGGGTGCCGCCACCATGGGTCTGGGCATCGGCCTCTTCGAAGAACTGATCTACGACGGCCAGCAGTTGATGAATGGAACCATGCTCGAATACCGCGTGCCGCGATTCTCCGATCTGGCGCGCCGCGTGGAACTCAAGCTGGTCCAAAATCAGGATGGTGTTGGGCCGTATGGCGCAAAAGGCGGCGGCGAAGGCTCCGTCAATCCGATCGGCGCGTGTCTCGCGAACGCGCTATATCAAGCCGCCGGAGTGCGCATTCGCAGCTTGCCCTTGACGCCCGAGCGCGTGTGGAAAGCGCTGCAGGAGAAGAAAGCGCAAGCGCCGGTAGCGCAGAAGAAATCTTCTGTAGCACCCAAATCTCGCGCGCGCAGAACACGCGTGCGCAAAACTCGCGCCCCCAAGCGTCGCGCATGACCACTCTCTCCCGCTTCGAAATCCATCAGCCGGCCACCATTGCGGAAGCCTCTCAGATGCTCGGCCATTATGGTGACGAGGCCGCCATTTACGCCGGCGGGACGGAATTGCTGCTGGCCATGCGCCATCGCGCCCTCAGCTATAGCCATCTCATCGATCTCAAAGTCATCCCCGGATTAAACGCAATCGAAGCCCGCGACGGCGTTATCGAAATTGGCGCGGCCTGCACGCATCGCACTCTTGAGCGATCTACGCTGCTGCGGGAAAAACAGCCCGTCTTCGCCGAACTGGAATCACAGGTTGCCAATATCCGCGTGCGCGCGACGGGCACGCTCGGAGGCAATCTGTGCTTCGCTGAGCCGCACTCTGACCCCGCCACCATGCTGCTCGTGCTGGGCGCGACCGTGCGCATCGAAAATGCCGAAGAGCGCCCGCGAAATCCCCATCGAGAAGCTGATCGCCGGCGCCTATTCGAATCATCTGGCTCCCGGCGAAATCCTCACGCGAATCGTCATCCCCGCCGCGAAATCCAATCACCGCGCCGCCTACATGAAGTTCCAAATTCACGAGCGCCCCACTCTCGGCCTGGGCCTTTGGCTCGAAACTCCCGGACCGCGGCCGCACGTTTAGGTCGGCTCGCGTCGCCGTGGGCTGCGTCTGTCCGTTCCCGAGCCGATCACTCCAAGCCGAAGCATTGCTCACGGGGCCGCGCGTGGCAGTTGAAAAACGGCTGCCCGAAGCCGCCGCACTTATTGCCGACGGCGCCGACCTGGTCGATGATCACGAAGGCAGCGCCGAATACAAGCGCCATCTCATCGGCGTCTTCCTCCGGCGCACCTTCCTCAAAGCCGTCGCTTCCGATCGCCGCTAAGTGATTCGCCGCAATTTGATCGATAATAGTATTGCCTCTTCTCTAAGGGTTTGGTTTTTGTAGCGCCGCCCTTCAGGGCGGCATCCGGAAGAAAACGTTATGAAGTTAGGAATTGTCCGTCAGCGCTTCTCGCTTCTCCTGGCAGGACTGCTCTTCCTTGGCTTCGCCTCCGGTCTGCTCGCCTATCAGCGACGAGCCCGCGGCGGTGATCAGGACGACGACGAGGGAGACATGCCTCTCGGCGTGAAACAAAAAGTGGAATGGACCTTCGCGCGTTTCCATTACGACATGGCCTACGGCAATTTTCGCGGATTTCAACGCTGGGCCGCCGATTATCCGAAATCGGATCGCCAGCTCGTGGAAGGCGTCGTTCGCCTGACGCGCATCAACACGCATGTGGCCGAGCAAGTGGTGGACGCCCATAGCGACGACATCTATAACTGGCCTTGGATTTTTGTCGAAGATCCCGGCGCGTGGGTCCTTTCACAGGCCGAAGCAATTCGCATCCGCACTTATCTCCTGCGGGGCGGCTTCATGTTTTTCGACGATACCCACGGAGACTACGAATGGAATAATCTGGTGGCCGGCGCGCGCATGATTTTTCCGGACCGCCCGATCGAAGATCTAAAAGACAGCGACGAAATTTTCCATACCGTTTACGATCTCGACGATCGCTTCCAGATTCCCGGAACCCGCTTTATCTGGAACGGCCGGCGCTATACGGACGACATGAAAGTGCCCAAATGGCGCGCCATCCGCGACGATAAAGGCCGCATCATGATCGCCATTTGCCACAATAGCGACGTCGGAGACGCCTGGGAGTGGGCCGACAGTCCCGATTACCCGGAGCCCGCCACATCCATGGCCTACCGCATCGCCATCAACTACATTGTTTACGGAATGACCCACTGAGGCGTTAGCAGTAAAAACTAGAAGCAATCCTCGCAACTAGACCGGCATGTCATTCTGAGCGTCCTGGCCGTAAGATTTTGCTTCGAAATCCACATCGTGATGTCAGCGTCCGTGTCATTCTGAGCGGAGCGGCCCGAAAGTTTTTGCTCTCGGAAATCGCGCCTCACGATTTCCGTCGGGCTCGCGAAGTCGAAGAATCTCTCTTAGTATTTCAGGACTTACTTCAGGCGCGTGCTGCCCATGAGGAACTTGTCCACGCCGGCGGCGGCCTTGCGTCCTTCGGAAATTGCCCACACGACCAGCGACTGCCCGCGCCGCATGTCGCCGGCGGCGAAAATCCCCGGCACGGAGCTCATGTAGTTTGCGTCGGCGGCGATATTGCTGCGCGCGTCGAGATTGACGCCGAACTGTTCGATCATGCCTTGTTTCACCGGCCCCGTGAAACCGAGCGCGAGCAGCACCAGATCCGCTTCCAGGATGAACTCGGTTCCCGGAATTGGCTCGAATTTCGGCGGCGGCCCCACGCGGATGGCGTGAAGCTGCTTTACATTTCCGTTTTCGTCGCCGGTAAAGTGCGTCGTCCCGATGGACCAATCCCGCAAGCCGCCTTCTTCGTGCGAGCTCTCCGAACGCAATTGCAGCGGCCATAGCGGCCACGGCGTACTCGGCGCGCGCGCTTCGGGCGGCATGGGCATGATTTCGAACTGGCGCACCGATTTTGCCTTATGACGATGAGTGGTGCCCAGGCAATCGGCGCCCGTATCTCCGCCGCCGATAATCACCACGTGTTTTCCCGTAGCCAGAATCTGGTTGAGCACTTCGTCCCCGGCATTGCGCTTATTCTGTTGCGGCAGAAACTCCATGGCGAAATGAATTCCCTTCAGCTCGCGCCCGGGAACATTCAAATCACGTGGAGCCTCCGCGCCTCCGCAGAGCAGGATGGCGTCGAACTCTTTGCGTAAATCTTGAGCAGGAATATTGCCGCCGATGTGCGCCTTCGTCTCGAAATGCACGCCTTCCGCCGTCATTTGCTCGAGGCGCCGGTCGAGGACGTGCTTCTCCATCTTGAAATCGGGAATGCCGTAACGCATCAAGCCGCCGAGCCGATCGTTTTTTTCAAACAGCGTCACCAGATGCCCGGCCCGATTCAGTTGCTGCGCCGCGGCCAATCCCGAAGGGCCGGACCCGACCACCGCGACGCGCTTGCCTGTGCGCATTTCCGGCGGTTCCGGCTGAATCCAACCTTCCGCCCAGGCGCGTTCGACAATATTTTTCTCGATGACCTTGATCGTGACCGGCGGCTCGTTTATGCCCAGCACGCAAGCCGTTTCGCAAGGCGCCGGGCAGATGCGGCCCGTAAATTCGGGGAAATTATTCGTCGAATGCAGAACGCGAATCGCTTCCTTCCAATGATCGCGATAAACGAGGTCGTTCCAGTCGGGAATGATGTTGTTGACGGGGCATCCTGTGTGGCAGAAGGGAATGCCGCAATCCATGCAACGCGCGGCCTGCGTGCGGACTTTGTCTTCGGGGAACTGGTAGTAGACTTCGAAGTAGTCGTTGATGCGCTCTTCGACGGGCCGGCGAATCGGCAATTCTCGCGTGAATTCCTTAAAACCGGTGACCTTTCCCACGAGTCTTAGCCCCGAACCTCGCGCCCATGCGCATGTGTTCCGGCCTGCGCCACCAGCACACCGGCAGGGACCCGTGGAACGCCCAGGACACGCTTGTACTCGTGCGGAAACACTTTGACGAACTTCGGAAGCATGGACTCCCAGTTCTGCAAAATCCATTTCGCTTGCGGACTATCGGTGAATTCGCCATGCCGGCTGATCAGCCGATGCAGCAGCGCAATGTCCGCGGACTCCGTCACCGGCTCGAGATCGACCTCCGCGCGATTGCAATACGTCGCGCCGAAATCGCCCGCTTGATCCAGCACGTAGGCGATGCCTCCAGTCATCCCGGCGGCAAAATTGCGTCCGGCGCGGCCCAGCACGATTACCAGCCCGTTCGTCATGTACTCACAGCCATGATCGCCCACGCCTTCCACTACGGCAGTCGCGCCCGAATTGCGAACGGCAAAGCGCTCGCCCGCCATGCCATTGAAATACGCTTCGCCGCTCGTCGCGCCGTAGAGGCAAACGTTTCCGATCAGGATATTTTCTTCCGGCACGAACTCCGAATGCCTCGGCGGATAAATAATCAACCTGCCGCCCGAGAGCCCTTTGCCGACGTAATCGTTGGCGTCGCCTTCGAGAGTCAGCCTGACGCCCTTGGCCAAAAATGCGCCGAAGCTCTGCCCTGCGCAGCCCGTCAGCTGAATGCGAATGGTGTCTTCAGGCAGGCCCGCGGAGCCGTAGCGCCGTGCGATCTCACCGCTCAGCATCGCGCCCACCGTGCGGTGAACGTTCCGGATCGGCAGGCTCACAGACACCGGAATCTGCTCCTCCAAAGCCTTCTTGCATTGCTTGATCAAGTGCCGATCGAGCGCCGCTTCCAGCCCGTGATCCTGCGGCTGCATTTGCCGGCGCCCCACATGGTGCGGTACCGGCGGGTTATACAAAATAGACGACAGGTCGATTCCCTTCGCCTTCCAGTGCGTGACGTCTGTTCGCTGCTGCAGGCAATCCACGCGCCCGACCATCTCCTCGAGCTTCCTGAAGCCCAGTTCCGCCATGACCCTGCGCAAATCCTCCGCGACGAAAAAGAAAAAGTTGATGACGTGCTCGGGCTGCCCCTGGAACTTCTTGCGCAATTCCGGATCTTGCGTCGCCACGCCCACCGGGCACGTATTCAGATGGCATTTGCGCATCATGATGCAGCCCATGGAAATCAGCGGAGCCGTGGAGAATCCGAACTCTTCCGCGCCCAGCATCGCCGCAATCGCCACGTCCCGGCCGGTTTGCAGCTTGCCATCCACCTGCACGCGCACGCGACTGCGCAGATCGTTCATCACCAGCACCTGCTGCGTTTCCGAAAGCCCCAACTCCCACGGAATTCCTGCGTGCCGTATCGAGCTGATCGGCGACGCGCCCGTCCCTCCATCGTATCCGCTGATCAAAATCACGTCGGCATGAGCCTTGGCCACGCCCGCAGCCACGGTTCCCACGCCCACTTCGGCTACGAGTTTCACCGAAATGCGCGCCCGCGGATTCGCATTCTTCAAGTCGTAAATAAGCTGCGCTAAATCTTCGATGGAATAGATGTCATGGTGCGGCGGAGGCGAAATCAAGCCCACGCCTGGAATGGAATGCCGCACGCGCGCGATGAATTCATCGACTTTGTGGCCGGGCAACTGCCCGCCCTCACCGGGCTTCGCGCCTTGCGCGATCTTGATCTGCAAGTCGTCCGCGTTGATCAGATAGTTCGTTGTTACGCCGAATCGCGCCGACGCCACCTGCTTGATCGCGCTGCGGCGCAGGTCGCCATTCGCATCCGGTTTGAAGCGCGCCTCGTCCTCGCCGCCCTCGCCCGTATTGGACTTACCGCCGATGCGGTTCATGGCGATGGCCAGCGTTTCGTGAGCTTCCTTGCTGATCGAACCGAACGACATCGCTCCAGTGGCAAAGCGTTTGACGATATCCGCCGCCGGCTCCACTTCTTCGAGCGGCACCGGTTTCCCGGTGGGCTTGAAATCAAACATGCCGCGCAGCATCTGCAAATCGCGATTCTGCTGATTGATAACTGCGGCAAATTCCTGGAAGGTTTCGAATTTCGACTCCCGCACGGCGTGCTGCAATTTGCTGACGGTAATCGGGTTGAATAGGTGCCGTTCGCCGCGCACGCGATACTGATATTCGCCTCCGACGCGCAGTTCCGTATCGGATTCGCTCGGCGGCTGCATCGCAAATTGATGCTTGAGCAGCGCCTCGCGGGCGAGCACCTCCATGGTCACGCCCTCGATGCGCGAAGCTGTGCCGGTAAAGTAGCGCTCGACGAGCGATTTCTGCAGTCCGATGGTCTCGAAAATTTGCGCGCCCTGATAACTCTGCAGCGTGGAAATTCCCATCTTCGAGAAAGTCTTCAGCAGGCCCTTGTCGATCGACTTCATATAATTCTTGAAAGCTTTGTCCCAGGTGCAGTCGGCCGGAAAAGCGCCTTGGCGGTGCAGATCTTCGAGCGTCTCGATCGCCAGATACGGATTCACCGCGCTTGCGCCGTAGCCGAGCAGCAGCGCAAAGTGCATCACCTCGCGCGGCTCTCCGGATTCCACGATCAGCGCCACCTGATTGCGCGTTTTCTCGCGAATCAGATGATTGTGCACGGCGGAGAGCGCCAGCAGGCTAGGTATCGGCGCATGGTCTGCGTCCACACCGCGATCGGAAAGAATGAGCAGCGTGTAACCGGATTTAATCGCCAGAGATGCCGAACGGCACAGCGTCTCGATTGCGTGCTCCAGCTGCTTTTCGCCGCCCTCCACACGGAAGAGCATCGGCAGCGTCGTGGCCAGAAAATCGCCCCAGCTCACGCGCCGCAATTTCTCGAGCCGCCAGTTGGAGATGATGGGATGCCGCAGCTTCAGCGTATGGCAGTTCTTCGGCGTCTCGTCGAGGATGTTTCCCTCTGACCCGATGTACGTATTCAGCGACATCACCAATCCTTCGCGGATCGGATCGATCGCCGGATTGGTGACCTGCGCGAAAGTCTGCTTGAAATAGCTGAACAGCAGCTGTGTCTGATCGGAAAGGCATGCCAGCGGCGTGTCGATGCCCATCGAACCGACGGGCTCTTCCGCCTGCAGCGCCGAAGGCAACATTACGGTCCTCAGATCTTCGTCCGTGTACCCGAAGGCGCGCTGCCGCATCAGGATGGTTTCGTGGTCGGTCGGCTGAACGCGCTTGGGGCTCGGCAGATCGTCCAGCGTAATCTGATTTTCCTTCAGCCACTGCCGATAGGGCTGCCGCGCCGCCAACTCCTTCTTCACTTCTTCGTCGGTAATCAAACGCTTCTGCTCGGTATCGACCAGCAGCATCCGGCCCGGCGCAAGTCTGCCCTTCATGCGGACCTCTTCCGGCTTCACCGGAAGCACGCCCGCTTCTGAGGCCATGATCACGAGCCCGCCATTGGTCACCATATAGCGGCCCGGACGCAAGCCGTTGCGATCGAGCTTGGCCCCGATCACGCGCCCGTCGGTGAACGCCACGTCCGCCGGCCCATCCCACGGCTCCATCAGCGAAGCGTGATATTCGTAGAACGCCTTCACGTCGTCCGGCATGGTCGAATCGTGTTCCCATGCCTCCGGTATGAGCATGGACATCACGTGCGGCAGGCTGCGGCCCGCAAGCGTCAGCAGTTCCACTGCGTTGTCGATCATCGCCGAATCGCTGCCGCCCGGCGTGATGACAGGGAAGAGCTTCTTGATGTCGTTGCCGAAAAGCGGAGACGCCAGCACCGATTGCCGCGCGTGCATCCAGTTGATATTGCCGCGCAGCGTGTTGATCTCGCCGTTATGGCAGATATAACGATAGGGGTGCGCGAGCTGCCAGCTCGGGAAGGTGTTCGTCGAGAACCGCTGGTGCACCAGGCACAGCGCGCTGGTCACTTCCGCATCCAGCAGCTCCTTGTAGAAATCGGTAATCTGCGGCGCAAGCAGCAGCCCTTTGTAAATAATCGTCCGCGATGAGAGCGAAGGCAGATAGAAGAAGCCCTTCTCTTTGAAGTCCGATGCCGCCACGGCAGCTTCCGCGCGCTTGCGCACCACGTAAAGCTTGCGCTCGAGCGCATCCTGATCCATCTCCGGCCCGCGCTTGATAAAAATTTGTTCGATATAGGGCTGCGTCGCCCGAGCCAGTCTCCCAATCGCGTTTCCGTTCAGAGGCGTGTCCCGCCAGCCGAGCACGGTCAAGCCTTCTTCGCCGGCAATGCGCTCCAGTATGCCTTCGCAAAGGATCCGCTCGGGCCGATCGACCGGCAAAAACGCCATCCCCACGCCATATTCGCCGGGCGCGGGCAGTTCAAAACCAAGCCGCGAGCACTCCCGCTGGAAAAAGCTATGCGGAATTTGAATCAGAATCCCTGCGCCATCGCCGGTCTGCGGATCGCAACCGCACGCGCCCCGGTGCGTCAGGTTGATCAGGATCTGAACGCCCTTGAGGACAATATCGTGCGATTTGCGCCCGGAAATATCCGCCACAAACCCGATGCCGCACGCATCGTGCTCAAACTGCGGATCATAGAGACCCTGAGCAGGCGGGAGCCCCCCGAATGGTGAGTACAACGGGTAGTATTTGCCCATTTTAGTGTTCATCCTGAATACCATGGCAAACCTGCCTTGTAAAGCGACCCGAGCATAGCTGCTAGACCTTGTGGTGAGCGCTACGCGGAGGGCGCGAGCGTCGTAAGTCGGAGGGCGGTTGCCATACTACAAGCCATTGCTAATGAATAGCTTACTGCGCCAAATTTGTACAATTCAGAATTTCGATTGGCCCAATCGATTTTTTGAGATTAGGCTTTCGCAAAACCTACCCGCCACGCAAGGAGGACAAGAATCCAGAACACGGCGATCGCCAAGAAGATGGCAGAGGTGCGTTTCCGCTTGAGTGCGAACAGAATTACGGAGGCCAGAAAGAATTCAATGGCTAGCAGTTTGGGATCGAAATATATCAATAGTTCGTGCATATGTACTCGAAGGCTAAGCTACTTCAAATAGTGCCGCTGCAGTTCCTGCAGGGTCATCGGCCCTTTGCGGATGCTCACCGCCACTCTGCCCGCTGATGTGGTGGTCGACCTGATGTAGATGGTATCGCCCGCACGCAAATCGCCGAATTGCATCGCCTTGCCGGTTCTATCGGTGTAGCGGGTCTTGTCGTTCACCTGGATGAGTTGGGTGATCTCGGTCGGCTCCTTCAACAGCAGTTGCCGCTTCGTAATGTCGACCGAAGAAACGATGAAGAACTGCTCCCCGCCGTTTGTGTTACCCGCCGCTTTGCTGGATTGCGCTGCCAGCGAAAACCCGCAGCTCACGAGCGTTGCAAACATGAGGAACGCTGCAAGCGAGCGTCGTCTTGGCGCCGTATGTCTCCGCATCCCCGATCTCTACTCATACCGCAGCGCCTCGATCGGATCGAGATGAGAAGCCTTATACGCAGGATAAAATCCAAAAAAGACGCCCACGGCAGCAGAGAAGATCACCGCGACGAGAAGAGCTTCCATAGGAATGCGGGTCGGCCATTGCAACGTGCTGGAAATCGTCAGCGAACCGGCTACACCGATGATCACTCCCAGCGCTCCTCCCATTAGGCTGAGTAGAGTCGCCTCGCCCAGGAACTGCATGCGCACGTCGCTCTCGTTTGCGCCAATCGCCAGCCGCAGGCCGATTTCACGTGTACGTTCGGTCACGGAGACCAGCATGATATTCATAATTCCTATGCCGCCCACGAGTAAAGAGACCGACGCGATGCTCGCCAGCAGGATGGTCATGATTTTCTGGGATTCCGCCCGCGCGGAAGCAATTTCCGCCGGGTGGCGCAGATTGAAATCCTCGTCTTCATCGGCTCGCAGATGGTGCCGCTCTCGGAGCAATGACGTAATCTGCTGTTCGGCTGGCTTAATCGACGATGGCGAAATGGCTGAGCACATAATGTCGTCCAGCCAATCGATCCCCTTGACCTTTTTCTGCATGGTCGTCAAGGGCATCATCAGCGTGTCATCCTGGTCCTGGCCGGTGGGCGATTGCCCCTTGGGCGTAAGTACGCCGATGACGCGCACAGGCAGATTCTGAATGCGGATCGTCTGTCCTACCGGGTCTGCCGAGCCGAACAGGTTCTCCACGATGGTTTGGCCCAGCAGGCAGACATTCGCCGAATGATCGATATCGTCCTGCGAAAAAGAACCCCCTCGCGCAACGTCCCACTTGCGCACCGCGAGAAATTCTGGCGAAATGCCGCGCGCCTGCGTGTACCAGTTCTGATTTCCGTAAACGATCTGCACCGGTCCGTCCACATGGCCCGCGCAGTTGTACACCTGCGGCACCTGTTGCCCCATCGCCTTCAGATCTCCCATGACCAGCGTCTTGGTTCCTCGCGTCCCGGTGCGCACGCCATTGACGGCGCGGCCTCCCGCTTCCACCCAAATCATGTTGTCGCCGAGGTTGCTGATCTGCTGTTGGATTTGCTCGGAAGCGCCCTCGCCCACCGCCACACTGGCAATCACCGCGCCCACTCCGATAATGATCCCCAGCATGGTCAGGATGCTGCGCATTTTGTTGCGGGCCAACGCCCGCATGGCCAATCGCAGGATGCTGATGAGGTCCATCCGCAGCCTCCTATTCTGGTACTGCTGTTTCGCTAGCGCCCGAAGGCAATGTTGCCAGAATTTCAGAGGCGCAAGCGCGCTCGCGCACGGGCGAATCGCGCAGAATCTGGCCGTCGCGAAAGAGCACGGTGCGACGCGCGAAGCGCGCCACGTCCGGCTCGTGTGTGACCAGCAGAATGGTCAGCCCGCGTTCATCGTTGAGCCGTTGAAACGTGTCCATAATTTCTACGCTCGTGCGCGTGTCCAGATTGCCCGTGGGCTCGTCGGCCAGCAGGATAGAAGGATTGTTGATCAGGGCGCGCGCGATAGCTACGCGCTGTTGCTGGCCGCCGGAAAGCTGGGAGGGGTGGTGGTCCCCGCGGCCCTCCAGGCCAACCAGGTGCAGGGCCTCTTGAGCGCGCCGCTGCCTCTCCTCGCGCTTCACACCGGCGTAGACCAAAGGCAATTCGACATTTTCTTGAGCGGATGTACGGGCCAGCAGATTAAATCCCTGAAACACAAATCCGATCTTCTGGTTCCGAATCCGCGCCAGGTCCTGTTTCGAAAATTGCGCAACCTCCTGCGCATCCAGGCGATATACTCCGCTCGTGGGCCGGTCCAGGCATCCGATCAGATTCATGAACGTCGATTTACCCGAACCGGAAGCGCCCATAATGGCAACGAACTCTCCGCGAGCGCACTTCCAGCGAAACTCCCCGCAAAGCAGGCACGCGAATCTCGCCCAGTTGATACACCTTATGCAGATTCTGGACTTCAATGGTCAGCTGCGATTCAGGTGCGGTCCTGATCTGCGCAGGGGATTGTAGAGCCTGTTCGGCCATATTCGGATTCTCGGCTTATCGCGGCGCGCCAAATTTCGGAGTCGATGCCGCGCCATTCCCGCTCTCATTTCCGCCCGATTGCTCTCCGGTCGCGAGCAAATCGCCAGGCTTCATCTCCCCGGCAATCAATTGCGTAAACGTGTAATCCGTAATGCCGGTTCGAACCGCCACGGGGCGAAGCTTTCCCCCGCTTCCGGCTTCCATACCACCCGCCATCCGCCCATATGCGAGGTTGTTGCTGCTGCCGGGATCTGGTTTTGCTCATAGAGCTGCCGAAGCACATTGTTTGGAAACGAAGGCGTAAAGCGCAGCGCCGCATTGGGAATCTTCACTGTGTCGGAAACGTCGCCGGTGGGAATCGTCGAGTAGACCGTCTCGCCGGGAAGAAGTTTCCCGTCGGGGTTATCAAACGTAATGATCGTGCTGTAGGTGACCACGTTTTGAATCGTGGTGGCGTTCAGCCGGATGGCGCTCACGCGCCCGGTAAAGGTCTCACTGGGAAAAGCATCCACCTGAAACGTCGCTTCCGTGCCGATTTTTATGTTGCCCGTGTCCGACTCATCGGTCGCTGCCGCCACCTGCATCCGCGTGAGGTCCTGGGCGATGCTGAAAACAATCGGAGCCTGCAGCGACGCCGCCACGGACTGGCCCACGGTCACGTTTTTGGAAACAACTGTGCCGTCAATCGGCGAGAGGATCGTGCAGTAGCGCAGATTTGCCTCTGCGAGTGCTTGGGCGCCTTGCATCGTTTTGATTTGAGCTTTCGCCTGATCCACCTGAGCGCGCGTTTCCGCGAGCTGCGCCACGGACTGGTTCAGTTGTGCCTCGGCGGACCGCACTTGGGCTTGCGACTGATCCACACCCGACTGCGCTTGATCTGCTTGGTCTTTCGAGAATACGCCTTGGCCGGCGAGGTCGATGATGCGGCGTGAGTTCGCTCGGCTATAAACGTCGGCTGCTTTCAGCCGTTCCAGATTGGCTTCATTGTTCTTTATCGCCGCTTCTTGTGCGCCAATCGTCGCCTCGAGGTTTTTCTCGTTGGCAATCGCGTTGTCCAGGTTGCCCCGCGCCTGAACCACTTGCGCTTGATAGACTTCCGGATCGAGCTGCGCCAGCACTTGGCCGGCTTCGACTCGGGAATTGAAGTCGGCGAAGACGTATTGCACTGTCCCCGACACGTACGACCCCACCGGAACCGTGGTCAGCGGATTAATCGTACCGGTAGCCTGCACCACCGAAGTAATGCCGCCGCGCTGAACTTCCGCGGTCAAATAGTTGGGATCGTCGGAACGTCCCCGAATGACCCATCCTGCCGAAAGAATGGCGATCACGGCTAAGGCGCCAAGCCCGACGAGCTTCCTGTGATCGCGGTAGTAGGCCCGCAAGTCCATTTTCATTCTTTACCGAGGCTGTGACGCCTATTATACAGACCAGTTACCTGGTTTCGGCTATCAGGCTCCCTGCTCCTACCTGAAAAATGGCTGAATTCCAGACGCCGCGCACTACGATCTGGTTACCGAATCGCTATACTCGGCAGCGTCAGCGCCGCCATGAGGTGTATATTTCCAATCAGGGAGGACCGCATTGTGAGCAAATTGATTCCAGCTATGTTTTTCGCCTTGATCCTGGCAACCGGCGCGGCAGCGCAAAGCCAGCAGCCCGCGCCGCCTTCGTTTACGGGTTTCCTGAAGAATATGTATATGGGTGACCGCAGTGAAATTACGCGCTCGGCCGCTAAATTCCCGGAAGAGTTCTACGGCCTGCGCCCCGGCCCGCAAACCGAGGTCAGGACCTTTGGTCAACTTGTCGGTCATCTCGCCAACTTCAACTATTTGTGGTGCTCGCAGGCAAAAGGTGAGAAGAATCCGGCCGAAGGGAAAGATTTCGAAAAACTGACCTCCAAAGCCGATCTGATCAAGGCTCTCAACGACGCCTTCACTTATTGCGATCCGCTCTATACCTCTCTCACCGATGCGTCAGGCCAGGAAGTCCTCGAAGTTACCCAGGAAAATGGAAACAAGAGGCGTATCAACCGCATGAGTTTGCTCGTCCTGAATTTCGGCCACAACCAGCATCACTACGGCAACATGGTTACCTATATGCGGATCAAGAGCATCGTCCCCGCATCCTCCGAGCCCCGCTAGCAACAAATCCCGAAGTTCACAAACTTCGTGGCGCAAGCCTTGCAGCCCAGGGCGCCCCGCGCCTCTGCCAAGCCGACGCATTCAAATGAAGACGCGGGGGCCCTGGGGATTTCTGATTTCTTCACGCGGCTTTTGTAGCTCAGGTCGCCCGACGCTCCTCGGCTTAGCTCCGACGCATTCACCGCTTGAATACGTCGGGGGCCCTGAGGTTTCCTCTGATTTTCAATTGCCGGTTTGCTGGGTGCCGCACCCTTCGGTTTTAAGGGTGCGGATTTTATCTGAGGCTTTTTTTTGCGGGTGCCAACCTGGCATTTTGAATGGTGGGGATTAATGGACTGGCGTGCTCGAGGCTGCTCGCCGCGCGTTCAATAACGGCAGCCTCGCTGTCGAGAACTTTGGCGACCGTGGCGATCGATTGCTCCGCCGTGCTCCACTGCTTTTGCTCGATGGCTTCTCGCACCGCCGGCACGGTCTTCACTCCATAGCCGGTGTAAAACCCCGGAGCATAGAGCTGATGCTTGAACCACGGCCGTCCCGGCAGCCCATTTGGATCGGTCAGCGCGCGTTCGGTCTGTAGCAGTTCCATGTTCACTTGCGCCACTGACGCTCGCGCCAGCGCCGCCCCGCCATCCTGTTCGACTTGTGCATAGACCCGCTGATAGTGGTTGGCGCTCTGATTCAAAGCATCCAGCGCATTTTGCAGAGGAGCGAAATTGAGATGCGGCGGCACGGCTTCCGGAACGGGCGCCACCGACTGCTTCTGCGGGTCCGACGTTGCGTTGAACACGCCTTCGCTGATCTGCCGGTTTCGCTCGCGGATTTGATCGCTTTGATTTTCGGCCAGGCGCTGTAAATCGTTCACGTAACCGCGGACCGTGGAAGTAAGATCGGCAAAATTGAATGGCAGCAGGTCCGCATCCGCGAGCCGCATCGCCGCAGTCCCGGCAGTTTGCGCCAGAGCGCGCCCGTATACGAATCCAGCGTCATTGAAATGCGTGAACCAGAAAAAATCATCGTAGATCGAATGATAAATTCCGCCCTCGGACTCGCCCGCATACGCCAGGTTCAACGAGGCGATGCCCGCGAAGTCCAGGAACGCCGTATAGTCCGATCCCGAGCCCAGCGCTTCAATCGGCCAGGTCGATCTGGATCGCAGTCGTTCGCGGTCTTCGCCGGAACTCGCATCGGCCAGGCGTTTGAGCTGCCTTCGTTCCCAGACAGAGATATTTTTTTCGGGATCGATCACCTCGCGCGCAACTTGATTGATAAACGTCTCCAGCGAATGGGATCCCTCCACATTGAGATATCCGCGGCTGTTGGAATCCGAGTTGATATACGCCACCGCGTGCGCGCGAAGCTCATCCGCGTGCGCTTCCACCCATTCCGTCGAGCCAATCAGGCCTGGCTCTTCCGCATCCCAAGCGCAATAAATGATCGTCCGCTTCGGCTTCCATCCGGACTTGGCCAATTCGCCCAGCGCTCGCGCCTCTTCCATCTCCGCTGACGCGCCGGCAATGGGATCCTGCGCTCCATTCACCCAGGCATCGTAATGATTGCCGCGAATCACCCATTCGTCCGGCTCCGAAGCTCCCGGAATTTTGGCGATCACGTCATTGATCTGCTTCATGTCCCAATTGAATTTCACCTTCAGGTGAACTTTCGCGGGCCCGGGACCGATGTGATAGGTGAGTGCCAGCCCTCCGCGCCAGTTTGGCGGAGCCACGGGGCCGGTTAAAGCCTCCAGAAGCGGCTGCGCATCCGCATACGAAATCGGCAGCACCGGAATTTTCGTGAACACCTTGACGTCTTCGAGCTTCAGCCGCTTGGCATCCGCTGTCGCTCCGATTCCCGGCGTGAGTGGATCGCCCGGGTATAACGGCATATCCATCACGCTTCCGCGCTGCACGCCTCCAGCGGGGCGCCACGGCCCCTTCGGGTACGCATCTCCGGCCGCGTAGCCATCGTCGCGCGGATCCGAATAAATCAGGCAACCCACCGCGCCGTGCTCGAATGCAACTTTGGGCTTGATGCCGCGCCAGGAAGAGCCATAACGCGCAATGACGATCGCCCCTTTCACCGAAACACCCAGCCGGTCGAGTTCTTCGTAATCGGCGGGAATCCCGTAGTTGACGTAAACCAGCGGCGCCGTCACGTCGCCATCAATCGAGTAGGCGTTGTACGAGGGCAATTGCTCGGCCGTCTGATTGGAAGTCGGATCTTCCGGAAGAGGCGGTTCCTGCAGCTTGGCCACAAAACGGGTCGGCTCGACCATTTCGAGAACGCGTTCCTTGGGCGTGGGGAAAAGAATTTGAAACGATTCCACGTGAACGTCCCAGCCCCATTCCTTGAATTTCGCGAGGATCCACTCCTCATCCTGCTTGTCGTAAGCTGAACCGACGTGGTGGGGCCGCGCGGAGAGCAGTTTGGCGTAATCCCTGATATTGTCCGGCAAAATCGCGGAGCGGAATTTTTGTTCCCACTGCTGTTCCGTGCGCGCGTTGTCGCCCGAAAAGCCTGCCAGCGCAGGCGCCGGGTCCTGTTGCGCCAATAGCGTCCACGCAACCAGACTTAATGCCGCAAGCGTGACAAAAATCCGCCACATATCTATCGCCTCACAAAATATCGCCCGTCAGGTTGCCAAAATTATACGCGCACGCCTGCATATGCGAAACCGCGGCTCCACCATTTTCCACTCGCCCCTCGATGTCATTCTGAAGTTCTGTGTGACAGGTCTGTAGGTTTGTGGGTCGCGGTTTCAGCCGCCGAACCGATGGCCTTGTAGCTCAGGTCGCCCGACGAATTTTGTCGGGAGACCTGAGGCTTTTTTGCTTCGTTACCACGCGATGGTCTCGCAAAAAGCCATTAATTCCGACGTGGGGCGATTTGGTTTTTGAGCCGCGGCTTTTTATGGTAAGCGCAGCGAATCCGCGGCCCCACGTATTCTCCCGTCTCGCCCCTCGTCTGGGTGTCATTCTGAGCGGAGCGTCCCAATCCTGGCGTCTTCGGAAATCGTCGCCTTTAACGATTTCCGATTGGGACGCGAAGTCGAAGCGCGCATTTTGCCGCCGACGCTTTTCGGCGAATCTCTCGTCCTCTAAGAAATTGCCACAGATTCGAAGTTGACCGGAAACGCCGCCCGACTTAGGCTCCCACAGAGCTTGCATTTGAGCTCGTCGCGATCTTCAGCCCACGCGCCGATTCGAGGGAGCCGACAAATATGCGAATGCTTTCAATGCGCACTTTCGTGACGCTGCCCCTTCTCCTGGCGGCATCCGCCCTTGCCGGCCACGCCGCTGATTGCGCAAGTCTCAGCGGCGCAAAACTGCCGAACACTAGCGTCACTACGGCTCAAGCGGTGCCCGCAGGCAGGTTCACACCTCCGTCCGGCAGACCCATCGACAAACTTCCCGCCTTCTGCCGTCTCGCTGGAGTAATCCGGCCAACCGCCGATTCCGATATTCGCTTCGAAGTGTGGTTGCCGGCTTCCGACTGGAATGGCAAATTCCTGAGCGTCGGCAATGGCGGATTCGCGGGTTCCATCAATTACTTCGCTCTCGCCGACGATTTGCGGCGAGGCTACGCCACTGCCGCAACCGACACCGGACATCAGGGCGATGCCGAAGACGCAAGCTGGGCGTACAAGCATCCGGAGAAGATCGTCGATTTCGGCTATCGCGGCCTGCACACGACGACGGAAAACGCCAAAGCCCTCATACAAGCCTTCTACAACAATCCGCCGCGCCACTCCTATTTCGATAGCTGTTCCGACGGCGGCCGAGAAGCATTGATGGAAGCGCAGCGCTTTCCGGAAGATTTCGACGGAATTCTCGCCGGCGCCCCCGCGAATTTCTGGACTCACCTGTTGGCCGCCGCCGTGGACATGGTCCAACACATGTACGGCAAGGACCCGTCCGCGTATATCCCCAGCGCGAAGCTTCCTGCCATTCAAGCCGCCGCCCTGGCCGCCTGTGACGCTCAAGATGGAGTAAAAGACGGAATCATCAGCGATCCTCTGCGGTGTCACGTCGATCCTTCCGTGCTGCTCTGCAAAGGTGAGGATTCGCGCGATTGCCTCACCGCACCGCAGGTTTCCACGCTGAAGAAACTCTACGCCGGCGCTCAGGATTCGCATGGCAAACAGATTTTTCCCGGTTACGTGCCCGGCGCCGAGGACGGACCGAACGGCTGGCCGCAGTGGATCACGGGCTCCGGCCCAGGCAAAGCCTCCGGCCCGGTCTACGCAGAAAATTATTTCCGATATATGGTCTTTCAGGATCCTGCGTGGAATATGCTCTCGGCCAACGTGGACGCCGCCGAAGCCGCGGCCGATGAAAAAACCGCGGCGATTCTCAACTCAACCGATCCCGACCTTGGCCGCTTCAAAGGTCGCGGCGGCAAGCTCATTCTTTACCACGGCTGGAACGATCCGGCGATTCCGCCTGTGAATACCATTAATTACTACAACTCTGTCGTCGCCAGGATGGGCTCACAGAATGTGGACGGCTTCGTTCGCCTCTACATGGTCCCCGGAATGCAACACTGCTTTCCGGGCCCCGGCCCGAATTCCTTCGGCCAGTTTGGCCGCACGACCGCCAAGGGCAAGCCTTACGGCGTTTACGATGCTCTCGAGGAATGGGTGGAAAAGGGCGCCGCGCCCGGCGACATCATCGCCACCAAATATGTTGACGACGATCCCTCCAAGGGCGTGCAAATGACCCGCCCGCTCTGCCCCTATCCTCAGATCGCGAAGTACAAGGGCTCAGGCGACACCAACGACGCCGCCAATTTCACCTGCCAAGCCCCATAGCTTTCATGCATGGAGGCCTTGTAGCTCAGGTCGTCCCGCCGGCTTTGTATCTCGGCGGGAGACCTGAGGGTTTTCGCCTTACTGTGGGCTACTTCTTCGACGCCGCTACATCCACAACCGCCGTGTACAGGTACTGCAAAAATGTGCCTTCGCCTTCCAGCCGAATCCGTTCGTCATTCCCATGCACGCGCAGCGCGTCATCGTCACTCGTTGGTGCGCCGATCCCGTAGGCCTGCACTCCCTTGGCCCGCAGTTGCGCTGAGTCCGTCGCTCCCGTCACCATCATCGGCAGCGTCACTGCTCCCGGAAATAGTTTCGCCTGCGCTCGCTCCAGAGCCTGAAACATATCGCTGTGGATCGAAGACGGCGCGCCCGCAGGCCTATCGTTAGTTTTGTCGCTGCGCACGATTTCGATTTCAGGATCGTTAATCACCTTTTTCAGCGTCGCCATAAGCTCATCCACGTTTTCATCGGGCAGCGCGCGCACATCCAGCGTCGCCTCCGCGTCTGCGGGGATCACGTTCACGCGAAAACCGCCCTTGATAATCGTCGGAACAATCGACGTTCGCAGCATCGAGTTTTGAGAGATGTGGTTCGCTGCGAGCTTCTGCTGCACGGCCGGATCTTCGAGATGCGTGTAAAGGTACGCATCTTCCGGCGAACTGATTTTGGCCAGTCGCGAAAAGTATTCTCTTGTAGTTTCATTCAGCCGCATCGGAGGCTGCCATGCCAGGAGCTTCCCCACCGCCGCGCCCAAATGCTCGATAGGATTGTCCAGGCGCGGCATGGAAGCGTGGCCGCTCGACCCCCGGGCAATCAGCGTCATCGCGCGTGGCGCTTTTTCCGTCGTACCAACGCCGGCATAGTCCACCTTGCCGTCGCGCTCATGCAGCGCTCCGCCTTCGTTCAGGACGTATTCGCAGTCGATCTTGTCCCAGTGCTGCGCGACCATGAAATCGATGCCGTACTGCGTAGTTCCTTCTTCGCCGGCTTCGGCGAGCAGGATCACATCCCGATCGAGCGGAATTTTCCTGCGGTGCAATTCCAGAAATACTTCCAGATTCGCGGCATCCATAGCCTTATCGTCACGCGAGCCCCGGCCATAAAGGTAGCCGTCCTTCATAACCGCGGTGAACGGGTCCACGGTCCACTTGTCCCGTTCGACGCCGACTACGTCCAGGTGGCCCATGAGCAGAAGCGGCCGTTTGCTGCCGTTGCCTTTGAGCCGCGCCACGATGTTGCCGCGTCCCGGCGCCGATTCAAATATCTCCGAGGCAATCCCCTCTTTTTCGAGCACAGCCTTGATATAGTTCGCCGCCTTTACTTCATTACCGGGAGGATTGCTGGTGTCGATCTTCACCAGGTCCGTGAGGAATCGAACGGCTTCGGCCCGGGACGCATCCGTGATCGCACTCGAAGCTGACGAAGATTGCTGCCCCCGGGCAGGAGAGCCCACGGCAACCAGGATAAATAACGCAAGTAGTGGAAGCGATTGCACCAACGAGCGTCCGATTCATCTCTATGCTCCTCGTAGCAACACCTCACGGAAAAGAAGGCGGAGGCATGCGCCGCTTGCTCGCGTGCTCAAAAGCATAGGCAAGCTCGATAAGCCTCGGCTCGCTGCACGCGGTCCCCGTGAAGCTTACGCCGAACGGCGCCGGTTTGGCATCGAATCCGTCCGGAAACGGCGGCGTCGGCGCATTGGGAATCATTCCGAACGGGACGATGACCGTCGGATATCCGGGTTTTGCCGCAATGGCCGCGCCGGTCGCGCCCGGAAACACCAACGCATCCAGCCGATTTTCTTTCAGCGCTGCGTCAATCCCATTCGTAGCCGCTAACGCAATATCCCTGGCACGATCGGCCTCATATCGCGGACGATCCGCATCCACATCCATTTCGTCCGAAATGTCGAGTTGCGATTGGCCGTACTTGATAGCGCCGGCGGCTTGATGAGCCGACATTGAATTGTCGAAGCTCCGTCAGCGACTTAACCGGCGCGCCGGGCCCCAGCGTCTTTAGCCAATTGTTGAAATCGCGTTTCATGCCGTATTTCATAACCACGGAGCAATATTCGTCTTTTCCCTTTGCATTCTGATCGCCTGCGCAGAAGTTCCACAAAAGCAAATTCGTCTCAGGATCGGTGGACACGACGCTCGGAATGTCGGCGGGATCGACGACAGTCGCTCCGAGTTTCTTGAGAATCTTGATCGCCTCCGCCATCACAGCCGTTTGACTCGGATTGAGACCGGTGCTCGCCAGAGCGGCGCCGGGCGGTATCACTGCGTCGTAGTAGAAGGCTCGCGGAATACCGATGCGCGCTCCCTTCAAACCGTTCGGCTTGAGGAAGCGCCTGTAATCGCGTTGCGCTGGAGATTTGCACTTGTTCGTCGCTGGATCGTTCGGATCGGGCGCGCTGCTTTCCATCGCTCCCAGCAGAATCGCCGCATCCGTCACGCTTTTGGCCAGCGGACCCGGCGTATCCTGATCCGCCGTGATGGGAATAACGCCATACCGGCTGATCCTCCCCACCGTCGGTTTAATACCGACAAGCATATTCTGATTGGCCGGATTCAGAATCGACCCGGACGTCTCTGTGCCCACATTTGCCGCCCAGAAATTTGCGGCCGTGCCCACACCCGAACTCGATCCTCCCGCCACAAGCGCGGGACGCCCGTCAAATGTAGCCTCGCGCGGATCGCGTCTTGGATCGTATGGGTTCATCCCATAACCGCCGAGCGCGCTGTAGTTGCCGGGCATCGGTGTAGGCGGACCGGCCACCCAGTTTGCCAATTCGGTCATGCTCGTCTTGGCGATAATCACGGCGCCCGCTCGCCGCAGATTCGTTGTAAGCGTCGCCTCATACGGCGGCGTGAAACGATCAAACGCAAGCGCTCCGCCCGTTGTGGGCATGTTCGTCGTCTGGATATTGTCCTTGAGTGCGATCGGTATTCCGTGAAGCGGGCCGCGCAGTTTGCCTCGGGCGCGTTCCCGATCGAGCGCCTCGGCTTCTTTCAGCGCATTCGGGTTGACGGTGATCGCCGCATGCAGCTTGTCTTCATAGAGCGCGATTCGCGTCAGGTACTGCAGGACCAACTCTCGTGAAGTGACGCGCCCCGCCTTCATTGCTGCTTGCATTTCGGGGATCGTGGCTTCTACAACGCTGAATGATCGCCCAGCCCGCTTCGGAGCCACGCGGTTGGCTTGATCTGCGCATAGCCAGTCGCCGCTGTTAGGAGAAGAAGTGCTACGAGAACAAATCGTAGGAGAAAAGGAAGAAGGACCGCACCTCGCCGCCGTTTCATGCCGAGGCATTCTATGCCAAATCGGCATGGAATCCTGCACGCTCGATGTTCCAGGAGTCGCTCGATTCTCCCTTATCTGCTAGTCAGCATTTCCGAAGCCGCCCGTGCGCTAAGCCTAACCGCCTGACGCGCCGAAGTTTTCCATCGAACCAATACCGAGAGGCGTCTTGTGCGTCGGCTGATACAAACCGATACTGCCGCCGCTGGGCAATCGCACGGTCGTGCTCGTACCCCACGGCTGCTTGCTCGGCTCCGTGCAGCCGACGTTTTTCGCCTTCAACGACTTCATCAAAGAGGGCAAATCATCACACATCAGATGGAGCGTCGCACCAAGCAACTCGTGCCCCGTATCCATGACTGGAGCGGGACCATTTTCGCTCAAAGGATGCACCGCAAGCTCCGAAGGCGGCAGGGCGAATATGAGCCAGCCGCCGCCATCATCGACAAAGCGAAACCCGAGAACGTCGCGAAAGAAAACGCGATCTGCTTCTGGGTCGCTGCTATAAAGAACAACATGAGCGCCGCTAACCATGGCTATGCTCCTTGACGCAATTATGACGCGCCCCTTGAGCGCGAGAATTCGCGCGAACAAATAGTCGCGCGAGTTGGGTGTCTACCTCCAGGCCGCCTGGCAGCCTTGTAGCCCAGGGCGCGCCCGGTTTGTGGCGCCCTGGGGCTGTTTCCTCACCGTTCTTCAGACGAACAGGACCGTCTCGCAGCTACTTCCAGGCCCCCAGCAGACGCCGCAGCAAAATTAATTGCCCCACATGATAGGAGTTATGGTCCGCCACAAGCAGCGCTTCGCGCAGCAGCGTCTGTCCTTGCCCATGAGGAATAGGAGCGAAGAGGTCCTTGGAAGGGTCCTTCACGAGCTTTTCCATTTCGACGAGGTCGCGCCGGAATGCCGCCACGCTGGCATCCCACGCCGCCGAGTTCGGAGGAGCATCGCCGTCGGGCCAATAGCCTTCCGGCCATTTTGGTGATTTGTGCTTCGCGTTGCGGCTGAATTCCAGAATGTCCCACTGCGCCAGTCGCAGGTGTTCCAGAAGCCGCCATGGTGTGAACGGCACATCCTTCACCCGAGCGCCTCGCAGTTCTTCGGGCAGCCCCTCGATTGCCTCGTCGAAATCCGTGTGTGCTCCGCGGCTACGTAGTAATTCGATTAAATGCTTTCGAAGATCCGCATCATGCCCGCCGTTCGAGCCTTTCTTAGGAGCACGCCGTTTCTTAGGAGCACGCCGCTTCGGTTTCATGTCGCCCCGCAATTATTTTAGTTGTAATTCAATTGCGACACACAAGTATGGCGTGTCGTTCTGAGGAGCGAGGCGCCGCGGTGGCAGCGACGAAGAACCATTCGCGTGTGCGGCCTCTCGCAAAACAGGGATCAAGCAAAGCGCTGTGCTTCACCCCAAAACCGCCGCTGCCAACTACTTCCTTCACCCTGAGCCGCCGCTTTTAGCGGCCGCGAAGGTCACCCCGAACAACCCCGTAGCACCTGTGAAGGGTCGTCAGGCCGGCGAACCCATCGACCGTCGCTGCTGGAAGCATTCGCGACAATAGACGGGACGTCCCTGGGTGGGCTTGAACGGAACGGTCGTTTCCTTCCCACACTGTGAACAGGTCGTCTTCGTTTCGGTTCGCTGAAAGTTAGATACTTGGCCTTGGCCGACGTTATCCGCGCGTTTTGCCTTGCAGGACTTGCACCGCTTGGGTTCGTTTTTGAAACCCTTATCGGCGAAAAACATCTGTTCGCCGGCGGTAAATACAAATTCTGCACCGCACTCCGCGCACTTCAGGACCTTATCCCGGTACTCCATGTGTAGCTCCCACGACCCCACGCTGGTTGCGAGGCCGGCAAGCATTCGGGCCCAGACAGGCATATCCGGACGTAATGCTTTCCTGTGCGTCCAGAACGGCTCGATCGGGGCCCAACTGCCTACGATCCCTAGGGTCTATAATGCCGGGTCCTGCTTGCCTGATTGGCGAGCCCGATTAGCTTGCCTAATCCTGCTCGCGGCGCTGCTTCTTACGCAGACGCTTCCGGGAAAGAGCCTGCTTCGCACGGCGTTTTTCGCCGGGCTTCATATAAAAACTATGCTTCTTGATTTCTTTTATGATGTCTTCTTGTTGCACTTTGCGTTTGAAACGGCGTAAAGCGTTTTCCAAAGACTCGCCTTCTTGAATGACAACTTCTGCCACGCGAAGCTCACCTCCCTTCCGGGTATGAATATGGCTGTACAACCCGAGCCAGCGCTTGCTGAAAAAAGGTTACGCCCTGGGGGGTGCCATTTGTGGGCCTGTTCTAGCGGAGCGCGTCCCTTAAGTCAAGCAGTCTTTTTCCGCCGCCATGGCCGCCGCAACCGTATGAGAAGTTCATCTGCCTGCCTTCTCACACGCTTTTCGTGATCCCACAAATAATTTGGCATCGCAAACTTTTCTCTATCCGTCTAATGGGCGCAGCTGCGATTTTCTCGCGCTGGAGTACAATGCGGCGCAGTACGCGACCGCCAGTCACACCAGAGGCCCAGACCCATGCCCCTTATGGGCGACGTCATCGGTATCCTTCTCGCCGGCGGACAGGGCGAGCGGCTTTGGCCGCTGACCCGCGACCGCGCCAAACCCGCAGTTCCTTTCGGCGGAGTCTACCGCATCATCGACGTCACGTTATCCAATTGTATCAATAGCGACCTGCGCCGCGTCTTCGTCCTCACGCAATACAAAGCGCTGAGCTTGAATCGCCATATTCGCGTCGGCTGGTCATCGCTGATGGGGCTGGGTGACTTCATTGAGATCCTGACGCCGCAAATGCGCGTTTCCACGAGTTGGTATCTCGGTACTGCCGACGCCGTCTACCAGAATATTTATTCCATCGGCAGCGAGCGCTCCACCTACGCCATCGTTCTCTCCGGCGATCACATCTACAAAATGAATTACCGCAAGATGCTCCAGCAGCACGTCGATTCGGGCGCTCAAGTCACGGTCGCCACCATCGAAGCTGATCCCGCCGAAGCCGCCCATCGTTTTGGCATCATCGAGACGGACGCACAATGGCGCGTGCTTGGCTTTGAGGAAAAGCCCGCGGAGCCCAAGCGCTCCGCGCATCGCCCGGAAAAAGTGAACGCCTCGATGGGCGTATACATCTTCAATACGCAATTGCTCATTCCCATCCTGATCGCCGATGCCGAAGATCCCGCATCCACGCACGACTTCGGCCGCGATGTCCTTCCGCGCATCCTCTCGAAATATCGCGTCTACGCCTACAATTTCGAGGACGAAAACCGCAATGGCCCTCTTTATTGGCGCGATGTTGGCACCCTCGACGCCTACTACGAAGCCAACATGGATCTGGTTTCCGTCACGCCGATCTTCAACCTTTACGATAAGAGCTGGCCCCTGCGCACCTGGCAGCAGCAATATCCCCCGGCGAAAACCGTTTTTGCCGATCCGGATCGCATGGGCGTGGCCGTCGACTCCATCGTCAGCGGCGGCTCCATCATTTCCGGAGGCCGTATGAAGGGTTGCGTGGTCGGCCTCGACGTGCGCGTGAATAGCTTCTGCGAAGTGGAAAATTCCATCATCTTCAACCACGTCAATATCGGCCGCCATTCCCGCATCCGCAACGCCATCATCGATCGCCACGTCGTTCTGCCCGAACACACCGAAATCGGCTACGACCTCGAAGCCGATCGCAGCCGCTATCACGTAAGCGAAAAAGGCGTCGTCACCGTCGTCCGCGAAGAATCCATGCTCGAAGAACCCGAATAGTAGGCCTGGCGCCT
>CAWDQT010000028.1:0-138259 GCA_963804535.1 uncultured Acidobacteriota bacterium | reverse complement strand
GGTGGATGGCGATCTGCGGCCAGCCGGTTCGCAAAGTGAAACGCTCCGCCCACTCGATAATGACGACGGCTGGTTCAGCGAAGGCGTCCTCGAGCGCCAGGGACTCGAAACTATGGAAGTTTTCGACGCGATAAAGGTCCACATGGTAGACCCTGATATGGTTGTGAAACACGTGCACTAGAGTGAAAGTTGGGCTGGTAACCTCTTCCTCTCGTGCAACACCCAGTCCACCGATGATTCCTTTCGTGATCGTGGTCTTGCCGCTGCCTAGTTCGCCGGACAGGAGAACCAGCGCGGGTACCTGAAGGCGCTCGGCCAACTGGCGGCCGACTTCCATCGTCTGTTCCGGTGAGGAGGACACGATCTCAGTTGACGACATCGTGCCATTGAGCCAGAAGCCGGGAATAGGCCTCCGGAAGCGCCTCGATAAGATCCGACGCCACAAGCGGGGCCTCGCCAACGCGTCCCACCGCAATGTCGCCAGCCAAACCGTGGAGATAGATACCGAGTCCGAGCACGTGTTCCCAGTTTTTACTGCCAAATTCGGCTGTTAAACCGGCGAGCATCCCAGTCAAAACGTCCCCAGTGCCCCCGGTAGCCATTCCCGGATTACCGGTTGTGTTGACGTAATTTCGGCCGTCTGGCGTTGCCAGAATCGTGTGAAAGCCCTTTAGAATCACGAAAGCTTTCCATCTTGCAGCGGCGTCGAGGGCAACCTCCAGCCGCTTTGCCTGAACGTCACGTGCGGTTGCAGCAACGAGTCGGCCCATCTCTCCTGGATGCGGAGTGACCGCAAGAAGTTCTGGCTTTCTGGTCCGCAATTCATCCGCCTGCCCCGCAAAGGCATTTAGTCCATCGGCATCGAGGATCACCGGGAGCGATAGCTTCTGCAGCACAGTGCGAATGAATTGCTGCGTTTCGGGATTTGTGGAAAGCCCGGGCCCCATTGCCAGCACTGATTTATCCCGGGCGGCCTGGGCAAAACGATCGTCATCGAAGTTGCGCAGGCTGACCGTGCCATCGTCGTTTTCTAGCAAGGGCGTGGTCATCATCTCGGGCATTCCGGCCGCGACGATGGGGAGCACGTTCGCCGGCGTAGCTACAGTAACGAGTCCCGCGCCCACGCGCAGCGCAGCGCGGCCGCTCAGCACGGCAGCTCCCGATTTTCCGAGCGAGCCTGCCACAATCAGCGCGTGGCCAAAACTGCCCTTGTTGGCGTCCGCCTTGCGCACCATGGGCAAATCGCGGAATTCGCCCGGTTCGAGCCAGTGAAGCTTCAGAGTTGGATCATCGTCCAGAAGTTCGCGTGGCGTGCCTATGTCACGCACCACGAGTTCGCCCACACCGTCGGCGCGAGGTGCCAGCAATTGGCCAACCTTTGGAGCAGTGAAAGTTACAGTCACGTCAGCGCGAATGACGGGCCCTCCAAAATCCTCATTTCCTGAAGGGAGTCCCGAGGGCATATCCACCGAGATTACGAAACGCCCACGCAGGCGACTAAGGCGAGCCGGTCTCTTATCCCGCCATGCATTTACATTGTCGATGACGGAAGCGAGCAGGCCCTCCACGGGCCCCTTGATCCCGGTGCCTAACAGCGCATCGACAACGAGATCTGCTTCGTTCAGCGCATCACATGCCGTGGCCCACTCCGACTTCGAGGTCACTACGTGCAACTCTCCGCCACCCGCTTGCCAAAGCTGCAGGTTCACGGCCGCATCGCCGCGCACTGCCGAAATTTCCGCAAAGAGGAAGACCCGAGGAGGAGCGGCGCGTTCGCGCAGACGGCGCGCCACAACGAAGCCATCGCCTCCATTGTTGCCTTTGCCACAGAGGACCAGAATGTTACGCGCGGAAAGATCGGGAAAAGCCTGCGATAAATAGTCCGCCACTGCAGCGCCAGCGTTTTCCATCAACTGCAAGCTGGGCACGCCATAACGATCGGTGGTCAGCCGATCAACCTCGCGCATCTGTTCTGCGGTCAAAACCTTCATGGAACATTGATCATGGCACGATCCGTCGTGATCGCAAAAGGATCAGAGCCGAGGTCCCAGCGGCCCCCCCACCCCTTTTTTGTATGAGTGTGATTCCTCGGAAGTTCCTCGTGTGGGTCACACAAGAGTGTGAATGCAAAGGAATTATAGCGGCGACGTCGATTCGCCTAAACCTCATGCTACGCCTCCCCCCTCCCCCTTTTTTATGTAAGTGTTCATTTCACAAGAGTTGTGGCTCGATTTGTGCAAGTGTTCATTTTGTGAGGCTTGGCAAGATTCGCGTGGTTCCGCACTTTTTGCTCGCCACTTTTTCGCTCGAAGGACAGGACTCTGCCCGAAGGACAGGACGGAAGCAAGCAAAGGGAATTCGGGACGGCAGAGATCCCGGAGAGTCGAGAAGGGACAGCGAACGGGTAACGGAGAATGGCAGAAAGCGGAGAGAAAGCCGGTATACCCGTACAAACAACATATGCGATGCTATCACATAAGTAAATCAACGTCAATAGTTAGTTACTTACTAGACGTTCGAATGCGTATGTGTTACGGCATGTTCGAACGAGTTGAGAGAAGTATTGGGCGGCTGACTGGATGGGGCAACCGTATTCCCACTCCTTCGAACACCGAAGGGGTGGGCCACCCGGCCATACACGGTACATATAGGGAAGCGCTTCTTGGGAATGAAGCGGATTTCGATGCGTCTTACGTGGTACTCGGTACCACTTCCGCGGATGTGAGAATCGTGGCAGTCTAGGAGAGAGCGCACTCGTCACCAATCGGAAGCCGACATGCCAAGAAAACTTGAAAAGCGCACACACTGGACACTCGAACACGGCCCTGAGCGGGATTCTACAGGCAACAAGACCGTCGCGATCTTCTTCGACGCCGACGATTCCGACCGCCGAGCAGAAGTCAGCATTGATACACGAACTTTGGGCCAAATTGGGGATCTGCCCCGCGAGCTTACTGCCAGAAAGCCCTATGCCGCCAATGTATTGCTTGCAATGCTCGAAGCATTTACGGGGGCAATTAGGTCTGGGGACCTAACTAGCATTGATGAAACCAAGGTTAATATGCCTACAGTGAAGCAACGGTTCAGAAAACTGAAGAAGGTGTGAGTCTCCACGGCGCGGGAAAGGAGCGAAGGTCACGCTTGGATGAAACGCCCAAAAGATTTTCTGGCTGGTCTTTTCCGTCGGTATCGGGAAGCCCAGCAAGCTACGCCAGCGAAAGCGGCTCCATCTGCTAGTGGGGCTCGGCCAGTGCCGCAGTCGGATTTTCGCTCGGGGGCGATTTACGCGAAGGGAGACTTCATTGGGCACAAGTATGAGGTTCGTGGAATCTTGGGTAGGGGTGGCTTCGGCGTTGTTTACCTGGTTTATTCACCCGAGACCAACTTAGTGTGTGCCTTGAAGACCTTCCGCGATGAATTTTTGGCGGATGAACAGACCAGAGACATATTTCGCAGGGAAGCAAATATTTGGGTCAATTTGGAGCACCACCCCTACCTTGTGACAGCATACTGGGTAGATGAAGTCGACGCGCGACTTTACATAGCCATGGAATACGTCGCTCCAAATGAAGACGGCCTGAATTCGCTCCAAGACTATCTGATGCACACAACGCTGGACCTTGTTCAGTCTCTACAATGGTCGATCCAGTTCTGCCAGGGCATGATCTATGCGCACTCTAAGGGTGTCCGTTGCCACCGAGACATCAAGCCAGCCAACGTCCTAATAGGGCAAGACAAGACAGTCAAGATTTCCGACTTTGGCCTAGCGGGTGTGCTCGGTCACCCGACGGGAATTTCCAGAGTCAAGCCGAGTTTACACGACGGCAGGATTGGGCTATCAGGCCGAACGGCGGAAGGAATGGGTTTCGGCACCCCGACGCACATGCCCCCTGAGCAGTTCACCAATGCTGCCGCCTGTGACGAAAGAAGCGACATATACAGCTTCGGAGTCGTCCTGTATCAAATGGCAACCAATGGCAATCTTCCCTTTCTCGCCCCTCTGCCAAGCAACGACTCAGAACAAGAAGCAGCGCGCTTCTGGAGGGCAATGTTCAAGCTACATACCGGATCGCCGATTCCAAAAGTGCATTCGCTTCTCTTTCCAATGATCGAGCGTTGCCTCGAGAAGGAGGCGAGCCAAAGATACCAAAGCTTCCACGAACTGCTGAACGATCTCGAGATTCTCCTCAAGCGTGAGGCGGGGAAAGTTGTGACGCCACCAGCGCTGAAAGAGCTGAACGCGCGGGAGTGGAACAACAAAGGGATGAGCCTGTGTAGCCTCGGGCTGCATGATGAGGCAATCAAGAGTTTTGACCGAAGCTTGCAACTCAATCCGCTCGATGCTCTCGCCTGGAACGACAAAGGACAGGCACTCCATGTCAAAAGGTCTTACCAGGACGCTTGCGCTTGTTTCCAAGAAGCGATAAGGCTGAAGCCTGGTTATGTCGCTCCGTACAACAACATGGGCAACATGCTTAGACATTTAGGCGACGTTGCGGAGGCGCTGCGCTGCTATGAATATGCACTTGAGTTGGACCCGACCATAGCCGGTATCTGGATCAACAAAGGGGACACCTTATGTCAGATGGGACGGCATGAGGATGCACTATCTTGCTACAGAAAAGCCGTTTCACTAAACCCGAAGTACCTCGCAGGCTGGATTCAGATGGGTAACTGCCTCCTCTCTCTTGGAGAGGCCCTGAACGCGAGCGACCGCCTTTACGAGGCGGTTGATTGCTACGATAAAGCTCTTGCGTTCGAGGGGAAGCATTGGGAGGCGTGGCGCAACAAGGGAGGCGCGTTCCTTTCGCTGAAGGAATACCAAAAGGCTCTTGACTCTTTCACTAAAGCCGTCACGCTACGCGCTAAGGATCCGCTGGCGTGGTACTTCAAGGGTGTTTCCGAAGATCATTTGGCAATGGAGGGGCATGCACGGAGTTCGTATTTGAAGGCCCTGTCTCTGGACGATGGAGGCCTGAGGGACTTGGCAGAACTGGCCCGGCGCAGGGTCGGAGAACTAGACAAAAGTTGATGGTGTAGAATCGTTTGGTGGTGCAGAAGGAAGCAGACATCGACGGCTTTTGGGCTGAGTTTGAGAGAACTGACAAGAAAACACTTGGGCACGTGACAGCACAGGACCTGAGGACTTCTCTAGCGTTTCTCAGCTCTTCTTCTGGTATTCAGCAGCGGCAGCAGCCGCTAGCAGCTGAAGGTCCTGGCACTTAATGTTCATTAAGAGGAGCTATTCAGCGCCGTCCAGGCAGCTAAAGAGTCCATGTAGTCTCTCCAACGCACGATCTTTCTTTTCTCAATCGTTACGACCGAGATGAACCTGTTGTCATAGGGCGCACCGCTCGAAAGAATTTTGCCGTGCACTTCGTACTCGATGATCACGACGCGACTATCCTGAGAGCGATGCACAACAAGTGCGTCGCCGGAGTGAAGCTTGATCGTCTTGCCGTATCCCGAGAAGCTAGCCATCAGATTGGCTCGTCCTCGAATCGTCAGAGGCCAGCCGGGAAAGTGATATCGGAACTCGAAGAATGCGTCTTCGGCAATCGTGTCGAAATAGTGATCGCCATCAACGAGTCCGCGTAAGCCTTCCATGACGACTTCGAAGAAAGGATTGAGAGCTTCAAAAACCTCGTACTCGGCTTTCGGCACCATCAACTCCTCGGTGAGGAAAAATAAATTGGCCGCTGACTATCTGTCAAAACGTACCCCCATCCACGTGGCGCTGCATTTGATGGGAGGATACCACTGACGAAAAGCCCCACGCGCAACACCGGCGCATGGGGCACCCGCATCTCTTTCGGAACGATCAGCGCCGGGTGCGCAGATCGGCAATTGTGGGGGCGGGTTCGGCGACGGGCGGCGGCGTCAGGCGCTGTGAGGCGGCGAGGCGGCTATGTTTGCGCCCGTAGGTGAAGTAGATCGTCAGGCCCACGACCAGCCAAACTCCGAGCCGCAACCAATTCTCGGCAGGCAGCGAGAACATCAGGACGAGACAGCACAAGATCCCCAGCACGGGCGTGATGGGACAGAACGGCACCCGGAACGGGCGATGCACCTCGGGATGGATTCGCCGCATGATCAAGACCGCCGCGCATACAATCACGAACGCCAGCAGGGTGCCGATATTCACCAGTTCGGCCAGGATTCGCAAAGGCAAGAAGGCAGCCATGGCCGCAACGCAAATTCCGGTCAAAATGGTCGATTTCCAAGGCGTGCGGAAGCGTTCGTGGACCGCAGCAAAGAATCCGGGAGGAAGCAGCCCATCCCGCGCCATGGCCAGGAAGATTCTGGGCTGGCTCAACATCATTACCAGAAGTACCGACGTGATGCCCGCGACGGCTCCGACCGCGACCAGCAACTGCGCCCACGGCAACCCCACCTGCCGGAACGCGTCGGACACCGGGGCGTCGATATTGATCTGGCTGTACGGCACCATCCCGGTGAGCACGGCCGCCATGGCGATGTACAAAATTGTGCACAGCACAAGCGAAACCATGATCCCAATGGGCACATCCCGCGATGGATTGCGGGCTTCTTCGGCATGGGTAGACACCGAATCGAAGCCGATATAGGCAAAGAAAACGATCGCCGCACCGGCCAACATGCCGACGGGTTCGCCGGCCGGTCCCGTTTGTCCCATCAGCGTGTGACCAAACAGGCTCAACCCAGTCAGTCCAAAGGGTGCGAACGGCCTCCAGTTGGCCGGATTCACGTAACGCGCACCCAGGCCGATCACGAAGAACACAATGGTGACCTTCAAGATCACGATGGCGGCATTGAAGCTGGCGCTCTCCTTGATCCCTTTCACCAGAATCACGGTGACCAGCGCGACGATGACGATGGCGGGCAGATCGAACCATGTGCCCGTCAAGGCAAGCCGCCCCGAGGTGGGATCGAAATCGAAAGGCGCATTGGTCACGAGGTGCGGCAGACTTACCTTGAAGAAGGCCAGCAAATCCTGAAAGTAATGAGACCAGCCGTGCGCGACGGTGGATGAGGCCACCGCGTACTCGAGAATCAAATCCCACCCGATGATCCACGCGAACAGCTCTCCCAGGGTGGCATACGCATAGGTGTAAGCCGATCCCGCCACCGGCACCATGGACGCGAACTCGGCGTAACACAGGGCGGCGAAAATACACGTCACACCGGCGGCCACAAACGACAGCATGAGGGCCGGGCCGGTTCGATCGTGGGCGGCAATCCCTACCAGAACGAAAATGCCCGTACCGATGATCGCTCCCACTCCCAGGCTCGCGAGTTGGACGGGACCGAGGACACGCCTAAGGCGATTCTCGCCGCGAAGCTCCTCAAGCAGGACGCTGTGCGGCTTGGTCATGAACAGCTGGTTTGGCATATCTACCCTTCCCCTACATTGATGCCGGATCGTGATTCCAGGTCGGGCCGTGTACGTTTACTCTCCTCCGAAATCAGCGAGAAATCGGTTCTGGTGCGGGCCGCCGGGACCAGATCAAATACACCGGAACGCCCAAGAGCACGATCACCAAGCCCGGCCAGGTGGTTTGCGTCTTATACAGAATCAATACGAACATGATCGCAAGAGCGACGATGATATATAACGCCGGCACGATGGGATAGCCAAAAGCACGGTAAGGCCGCTCGACGTTCGGGCGTTTTCGGCGGAGCACGAATACGCCGGCGATCGTGAGCACGTAAAAGATCAAGACGGAAAAAACGACATAATCGAGGAGGTCGCTGTACAAATTCCCGTACGTCACGGTTCCCAGCGCATCCACTCGCCGGGTGCGCGCAAGAACCAGAAGGACCGCCCAAATCCCCTGAATGAGCAACGCGCGCGAAGGGACGTGACGCTCGTTCAATTCGCCAATGGAACGAAAGAACAGACCGTCGCGCGCCATCGCGTAGTAAACACGAGCTCCGGCCAGGATCAGGCCATTGACGCAGCCAAAAGTGGAAATAATGATGGCGACCGCCATCACGGCAGCACCCGCACCGCCAAGAATCGCGCTAAGCACAGCCGTGGCTACGCGGTCATCGGCAGCGGTTTGAATCTGAGCCAGAGGAAGGGTGCTCAGGTAGGCGATATTGGCCAGGAAATATAAACTGATTACGATTGCGGTGCCCATCGCCAGCGAGAGCGGCACATCCCGCCTGTGGATTTTTCACTTCGCCCGCCGTAAACGTAATGTTGTTCCAGGCATCGGCTGAAAACAGCGAACCCACCTGTGCGACGCCATAGGCCACAAACAAACCAAACAATCCAGATGTAACGGAAAGCGCGGGAATCCATCGGCGCAAAAAATCCGCTCCCGGTTGGATTATCTGGGCGCCATCAGCACTCCAGAGGTGCGAGAAGTTAGCCTGAATTGCAGCTGCGTTTCGCCCAAAAACGATTCCCAAAACCACGAGGCCGATGAGCGCCACGGTCTTTGCGGAAGTAAAAATATTCTGGATATACTTTCCCCAGCTTAGGCCGCGGGTGTTCGCGAGGGTCAGAAAAACGATCAATAAAATGGCGAAGAGCTGCTGCCATGAGAGGCTCAGCGCATACTTTGCGGAGATGCGTACGGGCGCGATGATCCAGGAGGCGGGCGAAACGGAAGGAACGAGGACCCCGAGAAAGCGCGCAAATGCGACCGCTACCGCGGCAATCGTACCCGTCTGTATAACAAGGAAAAGGGTCCAACCATACAGAAAGCCCCAAAGCGGGGAGTAGGACTCGCGCAGATAGATGTACTGGCCACCTGCCTTCGGCATCATCGCGGCTAACTCGCCATAGGAAAGCGCAGCAGACACGGTGAGGATTCCTGTAATCACCCAGGCGAGCAGAAGCCCACCAGTCGATCCCGTCTGTCGCGATATATCCGCCGAAACAATGAAGATGCCGGATCCGATCATCGATCCGACCACGATCATCGTGGAATCGAAGAGACCCAGGCCGCGGATAAAACCGGATTCGCCGCGGATAGGCGGTGCCGATGCCGCCGACGTAGCAGTTGAGGTATTCACGCTGACCTCAATTTTCTCCGCGGGCGCGCGCAGCCTCTTTGAGAAAGAACTGCGCCCGGGCAGCAGGATTTTCCGAGACGATCAAATCACGCGCCACGGCCAACGAATCGGCGCCGGCGCGGAAAACCTCCACGGCGCGTTCCAGCGTAATGCCGCCGATCGCGACGATAGGCTTTTGGGTATGCTGCCGTGCTTCCCGCAAAAGGTGTAATCCGACGACAGGGTCTGGATTTTCTTTCGAATTGGTCGGAAATATAGGGCCGAAAGCGATGTAGTCGGCGGAAGTCTTATCGGCAGCGTCAAGCTGCTCGAGAGAATGTGTCGACACACCCACTAAGCTGTCCGGCCCAACAATGGCGCGCGCTTCCTCGACATTTAGATCTTGCTGCCCCACGTGGACTCCTTGCGCGTTTGCCAGACGTGCAATATCTGCACGATCGTTCACAATGAAGCGGGGCTTATAGCTGCCCGGCTTGGCAAGACGAGATAAGGTGGCAGAGATGGATTGCGAAGCTTCGAAAAGTTCCCTGCTGCTGGCGCGTTTATTGCGATATTGCAGAAGCTCAACCCCGGATTCTGCCATCATTTCGACGAACGACAGCTCCGACGTCTTCTTGAGCAGGGCCGCATCGATTATGGCATAGAGAGGAGGGAAGACAAGATTCATATCCTGCTCGTGCTACTTCCCGTGCACGGGCAGCAAGCGTTCCAGGAAGTGCGTATCGAGATGCCCGGCTTCGAAATCCGCCGCCGCCAAAATACGCTGGTGCAAGGGAATCGAAGTTTTGATTCCCTCCACGACAAACATCTCCAGTGCGCGGCGCATCCGGGCAATGGCCTCGGCGCGGTCTCGCCCGTGGACAATCAATTTGGCTATGAGCGAATCGTAATAAGGAGGAATGACGGCATCAGCATGCGCGGCTGTGTCCACCCGAACACCGGGTCCTCCGGGCATATTGAATGCAGTGATGCGACCCGCACTCGGAACAAATGTGTCGGGGTCCTCCGCGTTCACACGGCATTCGATGCTATGGCCGCGAAATTCGATGGGCCCGATGGCCGCCTCCAACTTCTCGCCCGCGGCAATGCGTATTTGTGACTTGATCAGATCGACTCCTGTGACGAACTCCGTCACGGGGTGCTCGACCTGAATGCGCGCATTCATTTCGATAAAGTAGAAGGAACCATCCTCGTCCATCAGAAACTCCACTGTGCCGGCATTGCTGTAGCCGATTTTCCGCAAAGCATCTACGATGCGGCTTCCCAATTCAGTACGGCGCTTGGGAGTGAGCGCGACGGAAGGCGATTCCTCCACGAGTTTCTGGTGGCGCCGCTGAATGCTGCATTCACGTTCACCCAAATGCAAAACATTGCCATGGCGGTCGCCTAATATCTGAAATTCGATGTGCCTGGGCCGCTCGATAAACTTTTCCAGGTAAACATCAGGCACGCCGAAAGACTGCTGGGCTTCATGCCGGGCGGTTTCCCAAAGCGTTACAAGTTCCTCCCGAGCACGTACGACGCGCATTCCCCTTCCGCCGCCGCCTGCCGAGGCTTTGATGATCAGGGGATAACCGATACGGGCCGCTTCGGCTGCCAGGGTGTCTGGATCGCCCACGATTCCCTCGCTGCCCGGCACAATGGGCACCCCGGCTGCAGCCATCTCGCGGCGCGCCTGATCCTTCTCTCCCATCAGCCGCAGGATCTCAGGTGTTGGCCCGATAAACGTGATATGCGAAGCCTCGCAAACCTCCGCGAAATTCGCATTCTCGGACAAAAACCCATAACCCGGATGTATAGCATCGACGTCGGTAATCTCGGCGGCGCTAATTACGTGCGGGATGTTCAAATAACTGTCTGAGCTGCGTGCCGGGCCTATACATACGGCTTCATCGGCAAAACGCACGTGCAGCGAATTGCGATCCGCTTCCGAGTAAACCGCCACGGTAGCGATATCCAATTCCTTGCAGGCGCAGATCACGCGTAACGCAATTTCACCGCGATTGGCTATTAGTATTTTGCGGAACATAGAGGAAGGCCCTGCGTGCTACTTCTTTTTTGCAGGACGAATGGCAAAAAGGCCTTGTCCATACTCGACCGGCTGGCCATTTTCGACCAGGGCACGTACAAGCTCACCGCTCACGTCAGCTTCAATTTCATTCATCAATTTCATCGCTTCTATGATGCATACCACCTGGCCCGACTGGATCACGTCGCCTATTTTCACGAAAGGAGGAGCCCCCGGGGTTGCCGCTGCGTAAAAGGTTCCCACGATGGGCGATTTGATGGTGTGCAGGTCTTCGGTAACCGCCGCAGAGCTTGGTGTTGCGGCGGCTGTCCCCGAATGGGGCTCCAGCACCGCCGCTTGCGCCTGCATAGCCTGCGGCGGCGCTCCTGTAGGTGGTCCCGAATTAGGGGATGCCGCGGCTTTTTTCAGCCGAATGCGTAAGCCCGCGTGCTCGTATTCAAATTCCTCCAGTCCGTGAGAACTCATAAAGTCGAGCAGCTTCTCCAGTTGCCCGAACTCCACGCCCGGAGATCCCGACTCGCTGTTTGAATTTTTCTTTCGGGATTCTCTCATCGAATGTCAGAGCTCGAGGAGCCCTCGAGGCGCAGTGGTTAGGACTTCCGTTCGATCTGCATGAACGGCAACTTCATCTTCGAGGCGAATTCCGCCTACGCCTTCCACATAAATTCCCGGTTCCAAGGTCACCACGTTGCCCGCACGAATTTCCTGTTTTTGGCTTCGTCCAACTCGCGGCCTTTCGTGGATTTCAATGCCGAGGCCATGTCCCGTGCCGTGCACGAAATACGATCCGAGGCCATGCTGATTGAGAAGACGCCGCGCCGCCCGGTCCACGCTTCCGGCGGTCACACCCGCCCGGAGAGCGTCGTGCGCCGCTTCCTGGGCTTGCTCTACCGCTTTGTACCATTGCCGGATACGAGCAGGCGCGCGGCCCAGAAAAAACGTGCGCGTCAGGTCACTGCAGTAGTGGCGGAGTATAGCACCCAGGTCCAGCACCACCAATTCGTTTTTCTGCAATCGCTTTTCGGTAGGCCGCGCGTGAGGCAAAGCGGAACGCGGACCGGAAGCGACGATCGTCTCGAACGACGGACCGCTCGCGCCTTTGCGGCGCAAACGGTAGTCGATCTCGGCGGCAACCTCTAACTCAGTGACACCCGGCCGCACGAAGTCGGAAGCCTCGGCGACGACTTCGGAGGCCAGCTTGGCGGAACAGCGCATCACGTCGAGTTCCTCCGCGCTTTTAACTTCGCGCACGCCTTCAACCAGGTCAGTTGTCGCTTTCCATTCGATACGAGGACCCGCCGCCTTTTTTAGCCGCTCCCATTCGGCAACATTCAAGGAAGCCGCTTCAAATGCGACACGCAAGCGCTTTCGCGGTGACCGTGAGCGTAAAAATTCGCCGCAGGCCTGGGCCAGCGGAGTTCGGACGATATGCACGCGGGCCTGCGGCGCCTCCTCATGCGCCTGAATCGTATATCTGCCGTCGGTGAACAGGTGCGTAAGATCGCCGAGAACAAGCAGAACGGCATTGCTGCCGCTGAACCCAGACAGATACAAGATATTCGGCAGATGGGTTATCGTGAGCGCGTCCGCGCCCGCTGCCACCATCGCTTCCCGCACTTGCTCCAATCGATGTTGAGAAAGCACTCTCATAAAAAAAGGAGGAGACCCCTGTCTCCTCCCTTTCAACCGAGAATTAGGTTCGCCGTTACCCGGGAATCAGCCGCGGCGTCAGGAAGAAGAGCAGCTCCTGTGATGATACTTTGACTGAGGTTTCTTTGAATAGATGGCCGATCAAGGGGATATTACCCAACAACGGAACCTGGAAGATGTTCGTCTGTTGCTGGCTGACCATAACGCCGCCGATCACCACCGTCCCACCGTCGCCAACCATCACCTTAGTTTGTGCGGACTGCGTGTCCAAGGCCGGGATGCCGTTCACCAGCGGGATTCCGCTATCAATCTGCGTATTTTCCACCAGCACGTCCATGAAGATATTGCCGTCAGCCGTGATCTGGGGCATCACTTGAAGCTGTAAAACGGCGTCCACATATTGAACTGAGATCGTGTTGTTAATGGTCGTCTGAATGGGAATCTTGGTACCTTGCTTAACGACTGCCTGGGCGTTGTTCTGGGTCACCAGTTGCGGGCTAGACAGAAGCTTGCCTACTCCCTTGCTCTCGGAGGCCGTGATGATGAAATCCAACGTGTAGTTGGGCGACACCCGTGAAAATAAGAATCCGCTGGTCGGTGCAACTGCAGGAAGATTAACGTTCAGCGGAATCTGGCCGGACGAAGTAGGACCGGGAGCGGGCGGCGTGCCCACGACAATTGGAGGAGCCGGTGTGTGAAAGAGCGGACTCGACTGGGTTGCCAAAGGATTACCGGCAAATAAGTTTGCGGTGTTTGGAGTTGCATTAAAACCAGCTATGCCGAATTGCGTGCCGATGTCGCGGGCAAATGAGCGTGATGCTTGAACGACGCGTGCCTGGATTTCCACTTGCTGTGATCTGCGGTCGAGTTGCCGGATCAAATTATCGACCTGCGGCATGACCGACGGAATATCGCGAATAATTAATGTATTAGAGCGATCAATCGCCATTACATCGCCCCGTGAGGACAAAAATCGCTTCAACGGAGTCACGAGCTCGCTGGGCTTGGCGTAGTTCATGACCCGCGTAACGGTCACTGGATCTACCGACTCTGCCTCAGCCTTGGTCAGATCGCGCTTTTCATCGGCTTCTCGCTTCAGGGTGTCTCGCGAGGCGATCCGAAGCACGTTTCCATCCAGCTCTTTACTCAAGCCATTGTTACGAAGGACGATATCCAGAGCTTGATCCCACGGGACTTCATCCAGTACTAGAGTGACGTTCCCCCTGACAGCAGGATCGAGCACGACGTTGAGCCCGCTGATTTCGTGCACCAGGCGGAAGAAATCCTTCAAATCCACGTCCTTGAGATTCACCGAAATTGCTTCGCCCGTATAAGCCTTTACGGCAGCGGCCACAGGCTGCGCCGTAGGCGGCTGGGCCGTGTTCGCTACGGCAGGAATAGCTGTGACCTGAGCGGCTTTCGGAACTGCGGGATTCGGAACCGCAGCGGCACTGAGAGTTTGGGGCAGCGGGCTCGCTAACGCCGCGTTTCCGCTCAAAGTCGAGGGCAATCGGAAACTCTGCTGGCCGGCAGCATGTGCGATTGAGGCCTTGTCACGAGCGACGTCTCGCTTCACCTCCGGCTTCGCCGCGGGCGCTGCGGGGACCCCTCCGTTTTGCAGCTGATCGCTAAAGGCCACGAGCAACATCTGATCCTTACGTTCGACCTCGAACTGCACAGGGCTGGCAAGATCGATTACAACCCGTACCTGATCAGGACGAGATTGGCCGAGACGCACGCGACGCACTGGAGCATAGTCGCTGGCAATCGTGTTCCGCGTTTCAGTGAGCCGCGCCCCGCCCAAATCAACCACAACACGCGGGGGATCGCTTAGTTGCGTTACGTGATAGCTGAAAGGACCCGCCCCCTGAACGCGAACAATCGTCTGCTGACCGAGGCGGTCAACACCGACCTGCGCAACCGTTGTCGCGGATGTCGCCGATGAAGGCTGTGGCGTCGCGGCTTTCGGCGTTTGAGCGCCCGACCACTGCGGCATAAGCATCGCCGCCGCCAGAATCAGCCCGCTCGGCCGGAAACCCGGCCCGTAGGTCTTCATTGCTGTTCTCCTGGAGTGGAATTCAACCGTTTTGCAACTTCGCGCTCGACGGCGTTGCCGAAAGGATCTTTCCCGGACTGGTGAAACGAGATTCCATCCATGGTGATATGTTCCACCTGACCGTCAAAAAGGCGGTCGCCTTCGCGGAGGAAATAGACGCGGTCCTGGACGTTGGAGACGATCGCAATCATTCCGTTGGGACCGCTGACGATCCCGTCGATCCTCAAACTGCTGATCAAGAGGCCGGGCTTACCGGGCGGCAGATTCTGGCGCTGAACCACCGCCACCTCCCCCGATATCCTTGCCCAAAAGGGGTGCGAAGGGATCGCGTCGTGTGGAAGTTTCCCGCACAGCCACCGGCTTTACGGAAGGACCAAGCACCGAACTTGGCACATCCGAGTTCGCTGCACTAACCGGCTTGGGCTGGGGAGGCTTCGCCGCCGAGTTCGGTGCCACGGACGAAGGGCCCTTGCTGCCCAAACCAGGAGTCGGCCTTCTAGCAGCTCCCGTTCCTCGAGGCGCGCCCCTGGAAGCTAGCGTCCCGCCTGAGGCAGGTTTTGCCGCCGAGTTGCCCGCCGGTTTGACGGTTCCAATGGCAGTCGCGTTCGCCGCCGGTCCGGAGGGCGAACTTGGCGAGGAACCGGCCGCCGGGCCAGTTGCCGATGCTGCCGGCTTGATAGCAGAGTTCGTGGATGGCGCTGGCTTGGAAGTTTGCGGCTGCTTCGGCGATGGCGCTGCAGCGGAAGGAGTGTTCGCTCCCGCGGCTGGTTTCGCTGGCGCGGGAGGATTCAATGCCTTGCGAACCGCTTCGGGCGTAGCGGGCACCTGTTGTGCCATCAACGGCGTTGCCAGCGACGCCAACCAAAAGACCATCAGCCAACTTGCCCGGTTCGCCTTCCGCATGATTTTGTATTGAAGTCGCATCTTCAGCTCGATCCTGTCTTTATTTCGCAACCGCTGCGCCCGGACGGGCACCCGTCTTTGAGCCAGCCGGCGGCATAGCGGGCGTGCTCATGGTGAAGAAAGTCGTAATGGTGCAACTGCCGCTGACTGTCGTGCTGGGGCGCACCGGGTAGGCCGATTTGCCATCAGTGAGGCCCGAGAAACTCAGATCACCCACATTGATGATTCGAGACAAGCGGCTAAGCCTCGAGAAGAAGTCCACGATGGCGTAGTAAGGGCCGTCAACCTGGATTGTAAATGGCATATCGTAGTGGAAGTCGCGGGAGACAACAGCCAGCGCCGTAAGTTTGCGTACCTGAACGCCAGAGGCAGCAGCAGCGCTTTCGAGCAGTCGCATGAACTCGTCTGTTTCTTTGTCTTCAGGGACAATCGTTTTGAGCGTGTCGATCTGCTTATTAAGCGCCGCCATCTCTTGCTGGAACTCTGCATAGCGGCGTTCGTAGACCTGGAGGGCGCTGACCTCCTGGTTCAGCTTGGTGTCCTGATCGTGCAGCGCTTGCAACTCTGCCCGTGCTGTCGATACGGGCAGCCCAGGGACATAGAGCCCTGCGGCAATGAGCAGAATCGCCAAGGCCACGAAAACTAGCGCCTGGATGTACCAGGGAAATTCTTTGAAGGAGATGGCCATCGTTTTCCCTTAGCCCTTCCCCGCGGGAGCCGAAACGGAAGCTGCGGATTTCTCTTGCGGCAGTGCGAACTGCGCCGTCAAACTGAAGGTGAAAGTCTGAATGGCGGCGTTCTTCGAATCCTGCACGGACTCCTTGATCTCAATTTGGTTGAAATACCCGGAATGTTCGAGTTGAGTGATGAAGTTCGCCACGGCGTTAATGGATCCGGCCGTACCAAGAATCGTCAGCGCATTGCCTTGCCGGGAGAGCGAAGTCAGCCAGAGCGTGTCGGTCCGTACGACGGTATTGGCCACGGCGTCAAGGAGTTCCTGACCCCCCGTACGATTGCGCTGAAGCTCTTCGATGATGTTGATACGCTGCTGAAGAACCGTTTTTTGACGTTCAAACTCGTTGACCTGCGCCTTCAGCTGCTCGAGTCTCGCTTTCTCTCCGGTTTGCTTCTGAATGTGCAGACGCACCTCGGTGATCTGCGCATTCGTAGAATGCCAGTTGTAATAGAGCACGCCGAAGGCAACCACCAATGCCGCCATGAAAAAGACGACTTGTAGAGTTGCCTCGAGCGGCACCGCTTGCCGCGCGGCCTTGGGTCGAGCCCGGCCCAGCAGGTTGATTCGGATCATGGCAGGTCAAAACTCCTGAGCGCCAGCCCTACAGCAATGGCCAGACGCGGAGCAAGCTCGCGTACCTGGTCTTCGTTGTGCCGGCCGGGATTGATCACGATTTTGCGAAAGGGATAGAGTTCTTCGACGGGCAGAGCAAACTCCTCGCGGAGCAAGTCCACCAATCCGGGGACGCGCGCAGTTCCTCCCGCCAGATAAATTCGTTGAATGTTTTCCCCGCTGGCCGTGGCGCGGAAGAAGTCAAAAGTCTTCTGGATTTCCAGGATCAGAATGTCCGAAACGGAGCGCAGAATCGTCCCGCGATGTTCTTCGTTTACGCCAGCCACCTCTTCGCCCTTCTTAAGCCTCTCCGCATCCTCATAGCTGAGGTCCAGCTCTTTCTGCAACGCGTCCGTATATTGATTCCCGCCCACGGAAACATCGCGCGTAAAAAGCGGAGCGCCGCCTCGCACGATATTGATATTCATCACGCTGGCGCCGATGTTCAGCAGCGCCACGGTCTGGGTGGGATCCGGATCGTAATTGACCTCGTAGCAGTTTTGCAGGGCGAACGCATCGATATCCACGACTGTGGGCGTTTTACCTGCCTGTGCCAGCACGTTCGTATGGTTCAAAATCTTGTCTTTCTTGACGGCCACGAGCAGCACATCCATCTGGGATTCCGCCGAATCCAGAAGCTGATAATCGAGATTCACGTCGGAAATGTCGAACGGGATATGCTGGCTGGCTTCCGATTGAATTCGGTCGTACAGCTCTTCGTCCGTCATTACAGGCAAATTCACTCGCTTGACGATGACGGAATGTCCGGAAACGGCCGTTGCCACAGAGCGCGTCTTGATCTCCTGCCGATCGAATATCGTTCCAATGGCTCCTGCGACAAGGGGAGCATCCATAATGGCGCCATCGACCACTGTATCTTGCGCCAGTGGTTCCAGGCCGAAGCTCACGAGCTCGTAGCCGTGCTTGGTGCTCTTCAGCTCGACGGACTTGATCGAGCTTGAGCCGATATCCAACCCCACGAGCAGTTTCTGTTTAGCCGTGCCAAACATCGCCCAGCCTTTCTGCGAGCCCTAAAAAGCGTCGCCCTGACCGGTTAGTGCCGCCTACCCTGCGACTGGCGCATCTTCTCTTCCATCCAGCGATCCAGCACAGATTTACGGAATTTCCACCTGCTGCCTAATTTAAAGGCCGGAACCAGGCCCGTGCAGATGTAGCGGTAAAGCGTGTCGGGCGAAACCCCCAAATAGTGCGAAGCCTGGCGCAGATTCATCACTTCTCTTGATTCACGCATTCCCGCTGGCTACCCCTTGGAGCGGAAACGAAGGGTCCGCTGGCCCCAGCCACTCAGAGCTTCCGCCTGAACTGCCCGTCAGGAAGCCCTGTCGTACGGCGACTGTGGCATCCGGCACTGTGGAGTGTCAAGAAAAGCGAGGCGCGCAATTGCTCAAAAAATTGTGGCTTATGAGAAAACAAGAGAGAGACAGAATACTCTACATATTGAGTTTTATATCTTCTAGTACCACATCATATAGTGGTTAATTCCGCAGCGTCATGGGGATATGTTTAGCGCTTCCGATCCAGGCCTAGTTCCTTCCAGAGGCCTTCTATACGTTGTTTGGTTACCTCATTCATCGTGATTTCATCCGGCCAGGGCCGGTCAAATCCTTCACTAGCCCACTTTCTCGTGGCATCAATACCCATTTTCGACCCGAAGTCCTGTCTGCGGGCGGCATGGTCCAGCGTATCTACCGGGCCGAGCACAAACTGCACATCCCGTTCCGGATCGATGGCGCACAATGTTTTCCAGATAACTTCATGCCAATTCTGTACGTTAACGTCGTGATCCACTACGATCACGACCTTCGTGAACATCGCCTGCCCCAAGGACCAAATTGCGTTCATAATCTTGCGGGCATGCCCGGGATAAGATTTGCGAATTGCCACGATCATCAGATTGTGGAAGATGCCCTCAGCAGGCATGGCAATATCGACGATCTCCGGATACTGCATCTGCATGACCGGCAGGAAGATGCGCTCGACAGCATGGCCCATATAGAAATCCTCCTGCGGAGGCGGTCCCACGATGGTCGTGAGGTATAGAGGATCGCGCCGCTGGGTCACGCAGGTAACGTGAAAAACCGGATACTCTCCCTCCAGCGAATAAAACCCCGTGTGGTCTCCAAAGGGTCCTTCGACGCGCATCTCTGAAAGATCGACATAGCCCTCCAGGACAATTTCCGCTTGCGCCGGCACCTCTAGCGGGCAAGTCTCGCATGCCACCATCTCCACCGGCTCGCGCCGCAAGAATCCAGCAAACATCATTTCGTCGAGATCAGGTGGAATCGGCAGTATTCCCGCCAGGCAGGTGACAGGGTCTGTGCCAATTGCGACAGCGACGTCGATCCGACCGTCGCGACTCGCCGCGCGTGCCCGGCGGAAATGTTCCGCGCCGTGTTTTTGCGTCTGCCAATGCATTCCCGTTGTTTTTTCGTCGAATACCTGCATTCGATACACGCCTACATTTCGTTTTCCGGTCTCGGGGTTGCGTGTGATCACCAGCGGCCAAGTGATAAACCGCCCCGCATCCTTGGGCCAGCATTGCAGGATTGGAAATTCCAAAAGCGAGAAGTCGCTGTGGCGTACGACTTCCTTGCACGGCCCCGTTTTGACCGTCTTTGGGAAAAATGACCCGAGCTCCGCGAGTTTGGGCAGCATCTTAATTTTGTCCAGGAGCCCTTGCGGCGCCTGCATGTCCAGGAATCCGCGAATGCGGCCGGCCACTTCAGCTAAAGAATCCGTCTCGAGAGCCAAGTTGATGCGCCGCTCGCTGCCGAGCATATTGATCAGTAGCGGAGTGCGCGACCCCTTGGGGCGTTCGAAGAGCAACGCCGGACCGCCGGCGCGCGTCACGCGCTGGGTGATCTCCGTAACTTCCAGCACCGGATCGATCTCAGCTGAAATACGTTTCAATTCGCCCGCCGCCTCCAACCGCTTGACGAATTCCCGTAAATCCTTATAGGCCACGCCGGCCCTCCCAAGTGCCTAGGTTGCAATAAGGAAGCCGCACAGCGTAGCACGATTTCTCTACGAGACTCTTCCAAGGCCTCATTCTGAAAGAACCGGTGAAAAATGATCGCAGCAGGCAATCGCGGCTTGCGTTATGTGGAGAGAATTCGTTCCCCACGGAGACTTGCCGAAATCGCGATCGGTCTGGTAGGGTAGGCCCGAGCGGGCGTGGTTCAATGGTAGAATAGCGGCTTCCCAAGCCGCGGACGTGGGTTCGATTCCCATCGCCCGCTCCAGAACTCCCGATGATCCGATTGCCCTTACACGGCGACTGAGTGCGCTCGCCGAGGCGTTGGCAGCCAAACGGCTACCACTACATACGCCCACCCAAGATGCGGTCGATCTGCCGAAGATGGTTCAAGTCGTGTGCCGCTTCCAAGCGGACGAACTCCTCGACCGTTTGCCGTCCGCGTACCTCGTGGACCCCATAGCACTCCACCCACCGTGCGCGCGGGACCGACTCCAACAGTCGCAGGTTGCTCTCGCGGAGCGCCCGAAAGACCCCTGCCGAAAGGCTCGCATCTTGCTGCGCGTAACCCAAGCGCTCCGCCCATACGGCCTGATCCCACCACGTTAAGGCCACGCCCGGATTCGCCAGCATGTTTCGCAATCGCCACCCCATCGCCAGCTCCGCGTCCGCCAAGTGCGCTACGATCTCGGCGATTGACCACTTTTCAGGTGCAGGACGCCTGATCAACTCCTCGGGCGCGACATCGCGCAGACGCCGATCGAGTTGCGATGGGGTGGCTTGTTGTACACCGATGGGCTCCTCATCGCCAAGATAGCTTAGGACTCGAGTTCGGTATGCTTCGAACGTCTCTGCCATTGGTCCTCCCGGTAGACTGCGTATGCGGCCTTCACGCGCGATATATTCTAAACATTGGGAAACACCGTTTTCTTTATTTTCCGAAGTCGTACTCGTCGAGATCGAGATTGTAGCGATTGATTTCGACCACCTCAGAAACGAAGCGCCTGCCTGGTCGCCGTTCGAGTTGCACGACAACGCCAAGCGAATCAGCGGTGTTGATCTTGATCGGTCGGTAGGGCAAGTCAACTGCGTTTTGGACTGAAGTTGGACTGAATTTCGGTCCATTGGACCGAAGAAATATAACGCGCGGCGAGGCTTCCTCCGCGACGATGCCGCGACTTCTACGCATAGCCGACAATTTCATCCAGATGCCAGAGAACGATCATTTCCGGTTAATTGCCATGTCTCTCTCCTTGAGCGCAGGCATTCTTTTCAGCGTCCGCCTTCGGGACACGTCTCCCTGGAGTCTTTTCTTAGCTGAGCGTTGTGCTCTGAAAATGGACAAGGCGGATTGCCTCACCCTCCTGGGCATATACGGCGACGAAGCGAAAATGCGCTTTGGATTCCGTATCGTTGCGCGAGGTCACCGTTCTGCTTTCGGCCGTCAGGATTCCGGCCGAACCCAGGACCCGGACGCGCGGGTCTTTAAGATCGATAGAGTGGAATGTCAATCCCTGTTCGCGCAGGTCTCTCAGAACCTGTTGCTTGTTCAATACAGAGCCGTCAGGCCGCACGAGCATATATTCATCGGAGTAGATTCTTTCCAATGCGCCATAGTCCTGCTGTTTCAATGCTCGATTGAAGCCCTCCGAATGGAGTTGAAACACTTGTTCTGCCGTCATTCGCCCTCGCTCGACAGGAGTTTGAAACGTAATTATTTCGTCGCGGAGAACCCTTTATGACCAGTGTTTTGGCGTAAGGCGAGCCGTGCAGGACGGCGACGCCGCGTCATCACCGTCCCAAACGACAGTTCTTTATCGCCCGGTCACACGCGCTGCTTTACCCGCTGTGGATTCTTCAATCGCCTTTGCGGCGGTACGGATTACATCGATCACCCGTTCCGGTTGGGAGAGCATCGCCACGTGGCTGCTCTCGACCTCATAGGTGGTGGCGTTCATCCGCTTGGCGAAGAAGCGTTCCAAGTCGGGTTGCACGGTGCGGTCTTTTTTGGCAACGATGTACCAGCTCGGCTTCGATCTCCAGGCGGTGCCATCCAGCTTGTTGGTGAAGAGGTCCGCGGCGGGCGCGTAGTGCGTGGCCCAGACGACCTTTTTCTCCTGCTCGGAGAGGTCTCCCGCGAAGCACTCGACGCCTTTCGGCAGCATCCAGAGTCGCCCGTCGGCGACCTCGACGTATGAGAAAACGTCGGTCGGGGGATAGTTCGTCAGCTGGCTCTGCGACGTCTCGTCGGCGTCCGGGGCGAGCGCGGCGATGTAGACCAGCCCGACGACGCGGTCATCCATTCCGGCGGCGGTGATGACGCTTCCGCCGTAAGAGTGACCGACCAAGATTGCGGGGCTGCTGACCCGCCCCAGCGTGCGTTTCACCGTGGCGACATCGCTCGCAAGTGAGTCTAAGCCATACTGGGCGGCGATCACCTGGTACCCTTCAGCCTGAAGCGTTGGAATCACCTTGTTAAAGCACGAGCCATCGGCCCAGATCCCGTGGCAGAACACGATGCTTGGTTTGCTTTGGGTAGCGTTCATCTTTATCTCTCCTTATCTATTTTCTCTAATGCACATCAGCTTCCTCGTTCCCGCTAGATCCATTCCCTGACTTAAACTGCTCTGAAATTCGTTGCACTCTTGGACATCTCTATGAGAGCCTTCGACGCTCCACGTTTAGAGTTGTTCGCCTATTGCGGGCGATTCCCAGCTTCAGGATCCGAGCCTGAAGCGTTGAGCGTTTCACTCCCAACTGAGCAGCGGCGCCCCTTGGACCTGCAATGACCCAACGGGTTTCATCCAAGGCCTCCAGAATCCGCTGTCGTTCGGTTTCTTCGAGCAAGCGCCGCAGGTTCCCCTCGCTCTCCGGCTTGGCAGGGTAGCGCTGCTTAGAACTAAGTCCACCGGCGGCACTTAAATCTGAGAGCGAAATTCTCAACACGGGCCCGGAAGACAAGATCACTGCACGCTCCAGCACGTTTTGCAGTTCCCGGATGTTGCCGGGCCAGTGGTAATTGCACAAGGCGCTCATCGTCTCTGAGGTGATGCTCTCTATCCTCTTGTTCATGTGACGCGCGAACCTTGATACAAAGTGGCTGACCAGAATCGGGATGTCTTCGCGACGCTCGCGCAGCGGCGGAACGCGAATCGGAAACACATTTAATCGGTAGAAGAGATCGGTGCGGAATTTCTGCTCCATGACCATGGCTGCCAGGTCACGATTTGTCGCGGCGATCAGCCGGGCGTCCGTGCGCAGAGTGCGCGTGCTTCCGAGGCGCTCGAACTCGCGCTCCTGTAGCACCCGCAGCAACTTCGGCTGGAGTTCGAGTGAGACATCGCCGATCTCATCCAGAAAAATGCTGCCACGGTTTGCCAGTTCGAAACGGCCGATTCGTTGGGCGATCGCGCCGGTGAATGCCCCTCTTTCGTGACCGAAGAGTTCGCTTTCGAGCAGCCCAGCCGGAATAGCGGCACAATTCACTTTGACGAAAGCATTGGAGAGACGTGGACTCAGATTATGGAGCGCGCGCGCCACTAGCTCCTTTCCGGTTCCCGTCTCGCCGCAAATAAGGACGGTCGATTCCGTAGGCGCGACTGTTTCCACTTGGTGCAAAAGCCAGCGCAAAGCAGCGCTCTTTCCGACGATCTCGTCAAATTTCTTATTCGGCGCGGATTTCCCCTTCGGGATATAGTTTTTCCTGGGCTAGATCGCCGTTAAGCTCTCCCAGAAAAGTTTGTGTTCCCATATAGGTTCCCTGGCCCGCGTTCCGTGTTACTCCTGCTCCCGAAATACCTGCCCGTAGGTCTTGCCGTAGGGATAAAAGCGATCATGTTCACCGCGTTCCCAAGCGGCTTTCAGTTCGGGCCTAGTGATGTCCCAGTCCGGACGGCATTTCTTCAACACAGCACGCAAGTCTTGCCGAAGCTCTTCGATGGTCGGCCGGCCAAAAAACCAGTAGCCGTTGTAGATCTTGAATATAACGAGACCAGGTTCGAGGACGATGACATGCGGGATCATCGGATTGTGCTCGGGGTCCGTGTACTCGGCGATGTCGAGATCCTTCTGAACCTTTCGCCCCGGATCGGATAAAAAGGTCCAATGAGCGCCGACGCCGGTGCGGTACTCATTCGTCAGAAGCATGTTGTCGGTACTGATGGTGACGAGCCGGGAGTAACCGACTTCCATCTCGTGGTGAAGTTGGACCAGACCCTCGGCCTGGCGCCGATCCTTTGGGCAGTATCCTCCCCGGCTGAGCACCAGGATCATGGGATCTGGCCCCTGTAGGTCTGAAAGCTTGCGGTGTTTGCCCGTGTGATCGGTCAGCTCATAATCGGGGAATACTGCGCCAGCTACAATGTCCGCTCTCATGTGGTTCAACCTCCTCTAAAACAATGCGAGGTATCTGCTTTCTTCTCGGCCTCACTCTTTCGCGCCGTTTAGAAAGAACAGCATGGTTACCGGCGCTGTGCCTTTGTTTCGCCATGCGTGCCGAGTACCATTCTGGACGACGACGTCGCCCTTCTTGAGATGAACAGTCTTGGCGTCATCAAGCTCCAGCCACATCTCACCGTCGTAACACTATCGCGTAGTCAACCGTGTTCGTCTTGTGCATTGCCGGGTCTTCCTTTTCAAAGTGATCGGCTAATCCTCTTAGGCGGATGAGAGCCTCTTTGCGAGCAGCTTCGCCGTCGAAGGAAGGGTCCGCAAAGACCGAACTTGGCGGAAACGTCACGAAGTGAAGACTTGTGCCTCCGGGGCCAGGAACGACGGAGTCGGGATAGCTATCAAATCTTTGCTCCTTGCCGAGATCCGGCGTCGCCGGATTGACCCAGATGAGGGTGTGCTCGTAGCCGGGAACAGTCTTGAACTCATAGGCCAACAACCGTTCGTCGCTTTGAATGACGGACTTGCCGTTTAACTTCCCCGTGACGATACGGCGGTAAGTACTCTGTCTCTTACCGTGCTTGGACAACCCTGTTTTCTTAGAAACCGTTCCATTCATGACTGGATCTCCGCATCGGTAATTTCTCGGAAGGTGCTTCCCGAAATTCTCGCCTCAGCAGGCGCAACCGGTGCCACCTAGGCGGTGAGCCTAAGCGGTGACAGCCTTGCCGTGATATGCAGGCGCAAAAACGTCCTGCACAAATTTTTCAAACGAAGTCGGTGTGGTGTTCTCCCGCGAACGCGGCTCCTGCGCAGCGAGGATACCTGCGTTGATCGCCTTGAACATCTCGATGTACACCGCGGCTTTCTTCGGCGGCATACCCATTTGCTTCTAAAGCCTGCTGCATTTGGTCGTACGGAAACTGCACGTAACGCAGATCCGGTTTGCCAATGCCGCGCGCAATTATCGTCGTGGCTTCCGCCATCGACAGGTCGCGCTCGCCAAGCAGCTCGCGGGTTTGTTTGCCGGAAAAATCCAGGTCCAGGAAGCGCTGCGCGGCGTAGTCGCCAACGTCGCGCGTCCCCATCATGGGCAGTTTCAGGTCGGGTAGCAGTGCATGTCCGAAGATTCCCATCCCCTGAATCATGCTGATCGCCGCCAGATTGTTCTCCATGTAATACGCGGCACGCAGGTGCAGAACGTTCAAACCGCCGATAGCATTGAGTTTTTGCTCCGAAGAATGCAGCCCCGTGACTGGCCCGGTGCCTTCCGGGACATGCGCGCCGTAGCTGCTCAGGTGCACCGCGTAACGCAGACCGGACTCCTTCACGGCCTTCGCGATCGCATCGCTCTCTCGCTCTTGGTCTTCGCGGGAGGTAATCGGCGGCAACATCAAGTATGCTGCGCGCGCGCCTCTGAAGGCTTTGGTGAGCGCAACCGCATCGCTCACGTCGCCCGTGAACGCCTCCGCGCCTTTACGCACAAAGCGCTTCAGTCGCCCCGCGTCGCGACCTATGACGCGCACCTTCTCGCCCTTCAATAGCAGGATGTCGGCGATGATTGAACCGGTGTTCCCGCTCGCCCCCAAGATCACATACGTGGCATCCGTTACGACAGCCCCCTTGTCTTTAAGGCTGTTCATATTCGTTTCTCCTTTTTTTTAGGTATACCATTTCGCATCACTTGAAACAAGAGTCGCCATAAATTCACTTAAGACTCTCTGAAGGCGCTTTTCTTCTTTCGTTCAGCATCGTCTTGCGTGTCACGTGTTCTGCAAAAGTCCAACCTTCCCGTTTTGGTATCGTTGGCCATCGGTCTCGCCTTCATGCATTCGCTTGCCGTACAGTTCACTTCGTGAACTTGTCGCCGAACATGGCAGGCCGCTTTTTGACTGTTCCTGCGTGGCTTCGTCTTCGATCACGTCCCAATGCTCGACCAGAACGCCATCCTTGATGCGAACGATGTCCGCCGCAATCCAGTTCACCGGCAGGCCGATGCCCGAAAAGCGCCCATGCACGATCACAAAATCTTCTTCGGCTACAATCGTTCCCGGTTCGTACTTCAGTGTCGGAGGGATGCTCTTGATGAGCTTGAAGAGGCCATCACGACCAGGCTCGATATGGGCGCTGTGCTGGATGTAGTTGGGCGACCAGTAGCGCTCGGCCGCTGCATAGTCTCGCTTATTAAACAGCGTGTCGAAGGCCTTAAGGACAAGCTCTTTGTTCTTCTCTTCAATCGTCTGATTCATTTTTATCCTCCGTCCCGAACGGGTGTGCCACGCGCGTAAGAGTGAGAGCTATCGGGCCGTTTTGCCGCCGTCAACGAGGTAGGAGGCGCCCGTGATGAATGACGCCTTGTCGGAAGAAAGAAAGACGATGGTCTGAGCAATCTCTTCGGGTTTTCCTGCGCGCTTGAGCGGCACCGTCGAGACCAAGCCGGCCTTTCTTTCGTCCGTTCCGGTGAAGCGATTCAGCATCGGTGTCTCGATTGGACCGGGGGCGACGATATTAACGCGCACGCCGGTCCCGGCCGCTTCGAGTGCGGCCGACTTCGTGAGTCCTTCGACCGCATGCTTGCTCGCCGAATATACGGAGGCCCCGGCAGCGCCCGTGTGGCCGTAGGTGGACGATACGTTGACGATGCTGCCGCTTTTTTGTGGAAGCATCACGCGAAGTTCGTGCTTCATGCTCAGCAACGTGCCGAGCACGTTGGTATCGAACGTTGCGGCGTAGCTGTCTGCAGTCTGCTCCGTCACTGGGCCGGGCATGCCTTCGGTTCCGGCGGTGTTTACAGCGACATCCAGACGGCCAAATCGCTCCACAGTCTTGTCGATCAGGTTGCGTACGTCTTCTTCGCGGCGCACATCGGCGCGGATGAACTCCGCTTCCGCGCCTTCTTGCGGATTTCAGTGACGAGCTTTTGGCCTTCTTCGTCACGCCGACCGGAAACAACAACCTGAGCGCCTTCCTTGGCAAACGCGAGTGCCGTCGCCCGTCCGATGCCTGTCAGTCCTCCTGTAATCAAAACAACTTGGGTATTCATTGAATTTCTCCTTGAAACCGCCGAATTACCTTGCCCAGATCCGTTATCGCTACATCGTGTGCGTTCGGTTCAGGCATTCATTCCGCCATCCACGGTAAGATTCGCCCCGGTAATGTACGAGGACTCCGGACCGGCGACGAACGCCACCAGCGCAGCGACCTCATCAACGTGCCCGTAGCGGTCGAGTGCTGTGGCGGCCTTCTGCGGTACCGCCCAATCGCCCGCGGCGGGATTCAAATCCGTGTCGATCGGACCCGGCTGCACGTTGTTGACCGTGATGCCCCGGCTCCCGACCTCTCTGGACAAGCCCTGACGTAAATATCTTCACGGCTCCCTTCGTGGCCGAGTAGGGCACAAGCCCGGGCACCAGGACACGCTCGCCCACGGACGAGCCGATCATGATGATGCGGCCACCGCTCTTCATGTGCTTCAGCGCCGCCTGCGTCGCGACGAATACCCCGCGGACGTTGATGTCGATGCACGCGATCCATCTCTTCCAGCGTCGTCTCCTCGAACGTTTTCGGAATGGCCGTGCCGGCATTGTTCACCAGCACATCAAGCCGGCCGAAGGTCGCCACGGTCTTTTTCGACCGCGGCTTCGACGGCTTTGGCATCCGTGGCGTCCGCCTGAATTGCGATCGCCTTTCGGCCGGCGCGTTCAATCTCCTTGACGACCGACGCGGCCGCATCGGCGCCTTTCGTGTAGGTGATGGCCACGTTCGCTCCGTCCGCGGCCAGACGCTTGGCGATTGCGGCGACCAATGCCGCGCGAGCCGCCCGTAACGAGTGCCACTTTTTCGGTTAACGCAGACATGTGACCTCCTATAGCTCTATTTAGCACCGCGTTTATTCAACAGACTGTAATGTTGCTCGGAGACTCACAGACTCCATATCTGACGTGCCATGACTTTACGAGCAATCGAAAACTCAGTCTTGCCGGAAAGGCGCGGTTTTTGACAAAAACGGCTGGATACTCGGGCTGATGTGTCAGTTGCGAAGTGGCCAGCGCGGTACTCAGTCATGGTGGAGTTTTCTCCAAAAGCCGGGGGTGACACCGAGGTTGCGTTTGAAGACTCTTGTAAAAGACGCCTGATCCGGAAAACCAGACTGCAACGCGATGTCAATAAGAGGGATACTTGTTTTGAGCAGTAAATGCTGGGCATGGCTAAGCCTCTTCTGGATCAGCCATCGGTAGGCTGATACTCCAAACGTCTCTTTGAACGATCGCGCAAAATGACTCACCGATAGTTCGCATTCTTTTGCAACCTGACGAAGCCGGACGTTATTGGCCAAATTGTCGCTCAGAAATTCTGCCGCCTTGCGTTTCTGCCAAGGAGCAAGGCCGCCGCGTATCATTTCCGGAAGCTTTGGTAGTCCCGCATACTTCTGCAAAAGGTGGGCACCCAGAAGCAGACTGAGTTGGTCGAGCAATAGCGCAGGAAGTTGGCTCCCACTTTCAAGCATTGGCAGCACAAGCTTTGTAAATTGGGAGAGGAAAGGATCGTTTTCCGCCAATACACATCGAAAAGTACCCACAGGTTGAATCCCGACGCTCTTGGCAATGTCGTCCAAACCCGTGCGCGGAACATGGTAATGGATATAGTCGAATGGTCCTGTAACCAAGCACACTGGGTCCGACTCCATGTCTGTGACGCTAGTCGTGAACGGGGCAAGAAATGGGACCTCGCGAAATTTTCCTTCCGTCCAGAATCGGTAGTTGCCACGAGGAATCGTATTGAGTGAAAGGGAGACAACGAGGGCTCGCTCGCGATCAAATTGCGTAGTCCGGTCAGACATCCCTGATTTAGACCACAAACGAGTTACGGCAAAGGCCTGCTCATCGGGCCAAGGGGTAGTGAGGCTCGAACTATCCGAAACGTGGAATTTTGCAGCGAAATCTGTTCCGTACGCTCCGGGCGTGAGAGAGGGACGTTCAGTGTGTGGTGAGGCAATGATCGACGACACCTCCGCCTCCAGTCGAATATGACTCCTATTCCTTTAATCTCGCTCTTTGCCGATCCAGTCCCGTATATAGGCCGAGCAGTTGAGCAGCGTGACCCCTTGTTTTTCGCACATCCCCAGGAAGCGAACCGCCTCAACGTCGACCAAATTCAGTTCCTCCAAGTCCAGCACGATCTTCGATTCGCTCTCCCTAATCTGCTTCTCCAACTCGGTTAGGTGTTCCGCCCGCATCCGGCCTATCAGTCGAATAGTCGTGCTGTACCGATCAGCGTACTTCTCAATCTTCAAGGTCATGTTCGATCTGTCGGACGACTCACGCCTTAAACAATGGCAATACCAGTGCCACTCGTAATCAGTTGAGATATTGGTGGTTAGCTTCTGCAGTCACGCCGCAATTTCAGCGTTTGCTGAAAATTCAGCATCGTCTTTGGGGCTGGGTCGCGCCAAATCCCGTCGGGGCGGGCGTATCGAAGAGGCGCGCTACGGTGGATTGAGAGAGAAGTCTGGAAACGGGCTTCTAATCGAAATAAGGCCTGAAGGCCAGACCGGGACTACGACGTTCTGAAGCGATGCCGGTTGATTCCGAGTTTCCTGATCTTGGATTCAAGCGTCTGTCTGGGTATGCCTAGTTTCGCAGCAGCGCCGGTGGGACCCGAGATCAGGCCTTCAGCCGCGCGCAATGCGTTTTCAATCATCGCCTTCTCCCGTTCCGCAAGGTCTGCGACCAAGGGAATGGTCGGCGTATTCGGATTTGGAGACGCTGGCACGAGCCAGCTTGGATCGACACAAAAGATTTCCCCGTCGCAAAGGATCACGGCCCGCTCGACCACATTCTGCAATTCCCGAATGTTGCCGGGCCAGTCATAGTTTTGGAACAAATTCAGCGTGTCTTTGCTTATACTTCGAATTCTCTTACCGGCCTTCTTGCCGTATCGGTCCACCAGGTATTCCACCAATAACGGGATGTCATCAACTCGATCACGAAGTGCCGGCATTTGAATCGGGAAAACGTTCAGGCGGTAGAACAAATCCCGACGGAATGTGCCTTCAGCCGCCGCTGCACTTAAATCCCTGTTGGTGGCAGCAAGCACCCGGACGTCTAGTGAAATTGTTTGAGTTCCACCGACTCGTTCGAATTCCCGCTCCTGGAGAACCCGCAGCAAGGCGATTTGTGTCTCCGGGGGCAGTTCTCCAATCTCATCCAGGAAAATCGTTCCACCATCGGCCGATTCAAATCGTCCCAGGCGTCTCTGCAGCGCTCCAGTGAAGGAGCCCTTTTCATACCCGAATAGTTCGGAAGCAATCAGCGAAGGGGGAATCGCCGCGCAGTTGACGCGAATGAACGCACGGTTCGCCCGCTTGGACCGATTATGAATCGCACGGGCAATCAATTCTTTACCGGTTCCGGTCTCACCCTGGATCAGAACCGTCGAATCCGTGGGAGCTACTCTCGAAACTTGCCCCAACACTTTGCGCAGCGACTCGGAGGAACCAACAATTTCCTCGAACATGGACGAGCGCACGATTTCCTCGCGCAACGCCACGGTTTCATTTCTCATGCGGTCTTCGGCGCGTTTACGATCGTCGATGTCCGTCCCTGTTGCATACCAACGAATGACTTTTCCGCTCTCGTCCAGTAATGGGTTGTACCGAATCAGAAACCAGCGATACTTGCCGTCTTTTCCTAGAGCCCGTTCCTCGTTTTCGAAAGGAAGCGAGCTGGAAAGGGCTTTGTGTTGTTCTTCGCGAACTCTCTGAACGTCGTCGGGATGGAAAACGCGCGCCCGAAAATCTTCGGCTCGCACGTCGTCCAAAGACAGTCCGGTGTACTCAAGCGCCACGCGATTTGCGTAAATGACTTTCCCATCGGGATTCAAGACGATTATGGTTTGCGGAATAGCGTCGGTCATGCGCCGAAGCTCTTCTTCATCCTTACGGAGCTTAGCTTCAGCGCGCTTCAGGTCCTCGATGTCAGTATCCGTTCCATACCAGTTGACAATGTTGTCCGATTCGTCGCGCAATGGCTCAGCCCGAAACAAGAACCATCGATACACCCCGTCGAACCGGCGCAGCCTTCCCTCGACTTCACCCGGCTGGCCAGAAGCCAGAAATCCGAGCCACTTATCCGTTATTTCCTTCAAGTCCTCCGGGTGAATGGCATCCTGCCATCCCCAGCCGCGAACCGCTTCAAGCGGCAAGCCCGTATATTCGTGCCATCGCCGGTTCCAAAATATTCCCGTACCATCAGGCAAACTACACCAAGCGAGTGTCGGGATCGTGTCGATGATCTTCCGGAGTTTCGTTTCCGAGTTCCGGATCTCCTCAAAAGCGCTTCTCAATGCTTCCTGCGATCGCTCTCCCTCGATGGCGATTACGGCGATGTGACCCGCGCCTTCGATTAATCGCAGATCGCTCTCGTTAGGGGTACGAGGCTCCGTATAGGAGACGCAGAAGGTGCCAAGAACTTCCTGATTTTTGGAGAGTAGCGGCTGGGACCACGCCGCGCGCAACCCGTAACTCAAAGCAAGTTCCCGATAGTCAGCCCATAAGGGGTCCCTTGCAATGTCGGAAACGATCACCCGCTGCTTCAGAGATGCGGCAGTACCGCATGAACCTATACAAGGGCCAATCTTTAGTGGAGTGATGGCCTCAACCCAGACCTTGGGAAGTCGAGGACCTGCCGCGGGCCGAAGGTGCATGCCGTCCGCGTCCATCAGCATTACTGCCGACTTGATGTTACTTGCCTGAGCATCAATGGTTTCGCACAACCTTTCCAGGATATCTGCCAGGCAAGCCCCGCTGGCAATCATTTCCAAGGTCCGTTTTTCGGCGGCTAGTAGTGCCTCGGCGCGCTTACGATCCTCAATATCGGTATTCGCGCCATACCATTTGAAGATGTTGCCGTGATTGTCGCGGACGGGCTCTGCACGGAACAGGAACCATCGATATTCTCCGTCGTACCGGCGCAGGCGTGCTTCAATCTCACCGGCCTCCCCAGAAGCCAGTAGATGCCGCCAAGAATCCATGAGCCTCTCGCGGTCTTCTGTGTGAAGAGCCGCAGCCCAGCCCCAATCCGATGCCTCTTCCGCAGAGAGGCCGGTGTAATCCAGCCAGCGCCGATTGAGGAATTCAGCCGAGCCGTCGGGACGAGCGGACCAGGCGAGCGTGGGAATCGCGTCAATGTCTTGCGCCTGCCGAACCTGCCCGGTACTTTGCACTACGGATGCCATTCGCGAATTATAGTCCCTTGCGCGATTCAATGCCCTTCAAGATCTGTAAAGGTCGCGGACAGAAGCTGAGTTCACGCTAAGGCTCGTCGTGCGTTATTTCATACAGAACCAAGATCCCGCGCGCTCATAGTGCGTTAGTGGATTTGCGGCTGCGTCGTTGATCGGAAGGCGTAGGAAAGCCACCGGGTTTGCTTTGGAAAAATCGATTCCACGGCAAACACACGTATGCTGCCGTCGGAGGAAACTGCAACGTCCCATTGCTGCAGCTGCGGATGCATTCCAAACCTCAATATGAGTCTTTCTAAGACGATGCGCCGAAGGCCGCCTTCGAGCACGAGCGTTGGTCTCAGCTCGACTGCACTTTTTTCATAACCTTCCCACCATTGGGCATACGCCTCCAAGGCTCTCCAGACATCCCCGTATGCACGGATGTAGTAGCGCTCTACCGAATGGCGTAGGTCATCTTCGTCGGTTATGGTTTCGCCGGGCGCCCCCCGAACGCAACAGCGAAAGAAGAATCGGGCGATGCTTGTCGCTTTGTAGTTTGGAATCGACAGCCCTAGGTGAAACACCAGCTGATTGAACTTCTGCGAGGATCGCTCGACGCCATCTGAACTCTCGAAGCTGTACAGCTCGTCGGATCCCTGGGCTGAATCACCCGAAACGACCACCCACAGTGAGCCGTCGTCCGAAGATGAATCGATATCGTGGAAAGAATAGAAGGAGACGGGGAGGGTGCTTTTATCGGCGATCCGCGAAAGTTCCTCCTGCAGATCAACCCTGTCCGACATTTCTAGCTGGTCGACGTTGGCGTCGGGATGCGCGAGCTCAGCCGCTTGTCTAACCGCCACTCGCTCTTGATTATCGCTGCTGTGGTTTGCTCCTGCCGCTTCTACCGAAGGCAATTGGGAGAACCAAAGACAGGCACATAACAGCGGCCCGCCCCATCGGAAGTGTCGCCGGCCGAGCATATCATTTCTCATGTTCGATTAGACTTACTGTTCAGCGTGATGCGGAGCCGCTTCATGGTCGCGGCTCTAGCGGGGCTTGTGACACGGCCCCTGCGGTTTGGTTCCTGATCTACCTGATTTCTCTCTGGCGCGTCAGATAAGGAAGAAACGGCGTAACTTCGAACGGCATCTTTTCGTTTTCCGCCACCGAACCCACTGGTTCGGTCTTGATCATTTGCAACTCATCACTCCAGGGGTCAAGTTTGATCCGACCGCCGAGCGGTAGCGCGACGATCGGCGTGTGCTGCGTCGCCTTCGCGTCGGGGATCTGAACAGGTGCACTGTTGAACGACACCGTCCAGTCGGTCAGCACTCGATCGCCCAAGTGCGGGCTGATGAGGTTAGGAATCTCCTCCGAGCGGCTCTGAAGTGCCCGGATGAACAGCTGCGCCGTCCGCAGTTGGTCCTTGTAGGGTGAATTCTTCAGCAGATCAATCGCCTTTTGGTGCGCCGCCTGCTCCTCTTCGGACGTACGCGAGAAGCCGAAGTGCCGGAAGGTTTCCTTGTCGTCGAACAACAGTCGATCGAAGAAGGCGTACTGCGCATCGATGCGGTGACCGAGTACGACGTGTCCGAGCTCGGTCGCAAGTATGGCCGCCAGACTGGCTTCGTCCGGGAGCACGTCCACCAGGCCGCGGCTCAGAACAATCGTGTGACCTATCGTGAACGATTCGAGCGTCGACGTCATTAACACCCGGCAGCGAATCTCGGGCTGGATGTCCAGATCGTTGGTGACTTCGAGGTTGTTGACTACAGTCTCCAGCACCTTGTCAACCTCGCCCGGCGGCGACAGCAATCCCAGCCGCTCCATGCGGTCGGTGACGTTCTCTTCAGCATGGCGGTCCCAGCTGCGCTGAACTTGGAGTGGCGAAAGGTCGTGCGAACCTGTGGTCTGATCGTCTACCGGCGTGGATGACTCCACGAGAATCTCGCTCAACTCCTGCTCTGCATGGACCTGGCCGAGGTTGTAGCCCCACAGGCGGGTCTGTGCCTTGAACGTGAGCTTCTCGGTGATGGCATTGTGCAAATCGCCCTGCTCGCTATAGATAAAGGCTGGTAGCCACTCATTCTTCCCCGCGTTAACGCGCCAGCTGTCAAAATGAAAATAGTGGTTCGTCTTTGCCGAGCCCATAAAGGCGCCATTGAATCGCACAATGTGGTAGCCACGGTCCTCCGCCCAGAGGCGGCCCACAAATCGCCCTTTGCCGGATCTTTCCAGGGGAGTTACATCAAAAACCACGCAACGCACCTCACCCAAGAATTCGCGCCGCACGTAATCGAATTTGTAGTGCTGGCGGTCGAATCCGTTTTTGTCGATGTAGATCATTTGCAGGAATTCTCGCAGGCCGCTGGAGGCAACATCGAAAGTTTCTAGCTTGACGGCTTTGCCCAACTCTGCGCGGCCCAGAAAATACCTGTCGCCGTCGGGCACTGTGCCGAGGTCCTTATCGGGACGCAGATATTGTATGTATGATTCTACGAGCGGTGAGTACTGCTGCAGCGACTCCATTTCTGCCTGCTCTTGCGAGACGATCTTGTCGACAACTTGATTCAGGGCCTTCGTCGGGGGCTGCTGCGCCGCTAGGCTCAGCGCTCCCAAGGCCAATACGACGAGGAGTATTTTTGGGGTACGCATGATGCCTCCGAAAACCTTGCGCCGCTCAGATGCTAGCAACCACTCTGGCCGGAGCTTCAACGTCAAAGTCGAGCTTTCGGAGAGCCCAGGGTCGGTATTGTGATAGCGGAAATCCAGCCTTTGAGTCTTGCAACGTAAGGGAGGCGTTTCCTGTGCCCTTTCCCCCTTCATGGCTGACGCTAAGCCCTGGGACGCTAACCGGGCAAGCGCCAGTTGCGATCCTCAGAAATGGTTGGCGGCTCGCCATGCAGGAGTGCTCTGTCGGTCTGTGACGAAAGTAAGTTTTAACTCGGCCATAGCCAATAGACCGGTGGGCACATTTGCCTAAGTTTTCGGAAACCTGAGTACCTAGTACGTCCGTACTGCGAGATCGAGCGCAACTTGGTATCAACGCAACTTGGTATGAAGAGGATGCGGAAAGCCCGAGAAGAGTTCATTGCTCAAGAACAAAGATCAGGGTTCGAGGGTTGACGTACCGTTTTTACAAGGCTGGGAAGGTCCTTTTTTCGGGGACAACGGCCCTCTTCCAACGAATTTGTGGCTTGTCCTCGCTAGTCGCGCACGATTCCTCCAAGGCCCTGTTGAATCTGCTGCGAGGTTCTTTAATATTAGCGCCCGCCAAACTGATTGGGCCGTTCTAATCATCCCCTCTTGTTCGGAAAACGAGGACCCCAAAAGCAGCGCGGTGACGGGACTTTGCTTTGAGAGGCGGAAGGCCTAAGCTCAACCGCGAGCACGCCCCAGTTTACAGCGCATCGCCCCGGACAAACTTCAGTTGAAGATCTCAGTCCATGATTCCACGATTTATACTAAGCCCTGGACCAGCAGTCCCTTGACGTATACTTCTCTTCAGCACGGTGTCGAGCCCAGGAGATTATTTACGCGCCCATTGACGAAAACGTTTTCAATGAACGAATCCGCAATCCTGCTGACACGCGGGCAAAGTAGACCGCCGGCGGTTCCGCCTAGCTTGATGGCGGGCTCATATACTCCTGCTTTTCAGCATTAGCGCGATTATCCTTCGGGAGGGCATATGGACACGGTCTTGAATCGGCGAAGCTTTTTGCGAGGGACTTCCGCGCTGGCGCTGTTCGCGGCCGCCCAGGCAGATTTTCTCGCGCAGGTCCTCACGGCGGCCGGCACCGATAACGTCATTGCCGCAACCTCGGCGGGCAAGGTACGGGGCCTTGCGTTGGATGATGTCAAAGTCTTCAAAGGCATTCCATACGGTGGCACAACGGCTGGCAAGAACCGCTTCATGCCACCGACAGAGCCTGTGAATTGGAAAGGCGTGCGGGACGCCCTTGCATACGGCCCCACCGCGCCGCAAATTGCGAACGGTATTCCTGGAACCCAGGACAGGGTGAAGACTGCCTCGTGCTAAACGTGTTTACCCCGGAATTGGGCGACAGCAGCAAACGGCCGGTGATGGTATGGCTGCATGGAGGCGGGTTCTCGACCGGTTCTGGATCGGAAGCAATATACAACGGCGTCAATCTTGCCCACAAAAATGACGTAGTACTGGTGAGCATCAATCACCGGTTGAATGTGTTGAGCTCCACTTACCTGGGTGAGGTAGCTGGTCCCGAGTTCGCTCTTTCCGGCTGCGTGGGAATGCTGGATATCCTCGCCGCCCTGCACTGGGTGCGCGAAAACATCGAAAATTTCGGCGGCGACCCGAACCTGGTGACGATTTTCGGCCAATCGGGAGGCGGACGGAAAGTAGCCACGCTGATGTCCATGCCCGGCGCGAAGGGGCTCTTCCAAAGAGCAATCATCGAGAGCGGCGCTGTGTTGCGGCTGACTGCGCAGGAGGATGCCATCCGTCAGACCGAGCTGCTGCTGCGAAAACTGGGTCTGCAGCCCCAGCAAGCGCGCGACCTACAGAATATTCCAGTCGAGAAGCTGCTCGCCGCTGATGCCGAAGTGCAGAACGAAATCAAACTGCGAGAACCGGGTATGGTGGCCGATTCACCGATGGTCGACGGCAAGGCGCTGCCGAATCAGCCCTGGGACCCAGCTGCGCCAGCGGTTTCCGCGAACATTCCATTACTGATCGGTTGGGCGCGCACCGAGGAGACGTTTTACGACCGGCCCACAGCCGAAAAGCTTGCCCTGGATGAGGCGGGACTCAGAGAGCGTACGGCGAGGCGTCTCGAGGTTGATCCCGATCCGGTGATCGAGGCATTTAAAAAAGCGTATCCGGACGCGTCCCCATGGGATCTATACATTCTCATTGCGAGCGATCATCCGCGCGCGGCTTACACTCGGGAACTCGCCAAACGTAAGGCTGTGCAGGCGGGTGCCCCGGCCTTCGTCTATCGCTTCGATTGGGAAACACCCGAGGGAGGCGGACACATGCGTTCGCCCCACACCGCCGAAATTCCGTTCGTATTCGAGAACATCAGAATCGCGGGTCAATTCATCTCCACGATGGCTGAAGCATATACTCTCGCCGAAAAGGTCAGTTCGAGCTGGGCCGCGTTTGCGCGCACAGGGAATCCCAATACGCCGAAGCTTCCGAGCTGGCCTGCTTACTCCGTTGCGCATCGAGACACCATGCTATTCAACGACGAATGCAATGTGGAGCAGGACCCTGCACAATCCGCGCGGCTCGCGATGGAGCGGGTGCTGAAGCTATCCTGAAGCGAATGGTTGTTGCGTACGCGTACCGATTGACGCGGCAAAGTTCAACCGGCGTCGCGATAGCGTGAGCGTGCTTGTGTTCCACTGAAACCGGCAAAGTTTTGTAAGGGAGCAAAGAACGATGAAGACAGGTATCGGCAGACACTCAAAGATCGCGGTGATCGCGCTTGCGCACATGTCTCGCGGGAGCTTTTGCACTGGTTAAGGCCCAGCAACGTCCTGCGGCGGACGTCGCCATTGGCAGCTCAGACGTCGGCGGCGTGGTTACCAGCATGAACGGACCGGAAGCCGGCGCATGGGTCATCGCAGAAACGGCTGACCTGCCCACCAAGTTTGCCAAGATGGTCGTCACGGATGAGCGGGGGCGTTATGTCATTCCGGAACTTCCGAAAGCGAACTACAACGTTTGGGTGCGTGGATACGGTCTCGTCGATTCGCAAAGAGTAAAAGTCGCTCCCGGCCAGCATCTCGACTTGACTGCGGTGCCGGCGCCGACTGCCGCTGCGGCCGCCGAATATTATCCAGGCGTGTATTGGTATTCGATGCTTCAAATCCCCGATAAAAGCCTATTCCCCGGGACCGGCCCTGACGGAAACGGCATCTCGCCGAAAATCAAAACGCAGGAAGATTGGATCGATACGATCAAGAATTCCTGCCAATCCTGCCATGCTCTGGGTTCGCAGGGCGTGCGCAGGATCCCCAAAGCCTGGGGGCATTTTGACAATTCCATTCAGGCCTGGACACAGCGCCTGCAGGCGGGGCAAGCACAGACGAACATGTTGGGCACTCTCGGCCAGCTCGGTCCCAAGAAAGCTTTGGCGTTGTTCGCGGACTGGACCGATCGCATCGCCGCCGGCGAGTTGCCGTCCGCGAAGCCGCAGCGGCCCCAAGGTGTCGAGCGGAACGTTGTAATCAGTATGTGGGAATGGTCGACGCCCAAAGGCTATCTGCACGATGAGATCTCAACCGACAAGCGCAATCCTCGCGTAAACGCCAATGGCCTGATCTACGGTTCGCCGGAAGAAAGCACGGACATGGTTCCCGTGCTCAATCCGATCACGAACGAAGCCTCGCAGATCAAGCATCCCTACCGCGACCCGAACACGCCGTCATCGCTCGATTATCCCCACGGTCATTCGCCGTACTGGGACGACCAGCCGATTTGGGACGGTCACACGACCATTCACAATCCGATCTTCGACGAAAAGGGACGCGTCTGGTTCACTGCGCGCATCCGTGCCCCACAGAACCCGGCCTACTGCAAAGCGGACTCCGATCTTCCCTCGGCCAAGGTGGCGCCGCTGGATGTCTCGGGGCGCCAGCTCTCGATGTACGATCCGAAAACCGGCAAGTTTTCGCTGATCGACACGTGCTTTAGCACGCAGCATCTGTACTTCGGTCATGACGCGAACAACACGCTCTGGACCAGCGCAGGAGGGCCGGAAAGCGGTGTTGTCGGCTGGCTGAACACGAAGATGTACCTGGAGACCGGCGACGCGAAGAAATCGCAGGGCTGGACGCCGCTAATTATTGATACCAATGGCAACGGTAAACGCGACGCGTACGTTGAAGCCAACGAGCCGCTCGATCCTAAGAAGGACAAGCGCATCATGGCCGCATTTTATGGCGTTCAGCCTAGCCCGGTGGATGATTCCATCTGGGGACAATCGATGGACGTTGGGTTTTCGCACATGAATCAGCCGGGCTACATCATCCGCCTGGTGCCCGGTCCCAATCCTCCCGAAACCGCTCTGGCGGAGATCTACCAGCCGCCGGACATCGGGTTCGGGCCGCGCGGCATCGACCTCGATACGAACGGTGTTGTTTGGACTGCACTTGCGAGCGGCCATCTTGCCAGTTTCGACCGCCGCAAATGCAAAGGTCCGCTGAATGGGCCGGCCGCGGCAACCGGCAAGCTGTGCCCCGAAGGTTGGACGTTGTATCAATTTCCGGGGCCGCAGTTCAAAGGCGTTACCGACCCGGGCAGCGCAGACCACGCCTATTTCGTCTGGGTGGATCGCTATAACACGCTGGGTCTTGGCGCAAACGTGCCCATCGCGGAATCCAACGGCAACGAGGCTCTATTGGCGCTCGTGGACGGCAAATTTGTAAACATTCATGTCCCGTACCCGATGGGCTTCTTCAGCAAGAACGTGGATGGCCGCATTGACAATCCGGACGCCGGCTGGAAGGGCAAAGGATTGTGGACCACGACAGGTACGCGTACGGTATTCCACAACGAAGGCGGAACGGAGGCGCGCCCCAAGCTTTACAAGGTTCAGGTGCGGCCCGATCCGCTGGCGCACTGAAGGATAGGGGCGTTCTGCCCGTTTGACATTTAATTGAGAGTGCGGGAATCGCCAAACAGAACCTTCGGAGAATAAAATGCCAGACCTAGTTACAATCTCCGAGCAATCCAAACGATCAAACAGATAACCAATATTGTGCCCAGTATTCCGTATCCAAACATTGTTGCCTCCTAATCTTTCCTAAGCTCGTAGCTCGTCACGTTGTCTTCCTAAACCAGGATAGGGTCAACAGAGGCTAGTGTCTGTGCTCTTTCGCACTTATTCCCAATAATTGATGGCGGCGAACACGGACAGGCCGGAACAATTCACTTACTACTCGCATCACTTATCGCTCGGGGTTGTCTCTGTCCTTGTCTTTGCCGCGGGTCTTGACGCGGGTCACAGCGGCAATGCTGCTCCAGAATAATAATAAGAGCGAGGCCCTATGCACTGTCTGTAGCTGAACAGCTTCTGGCATTCTTTTCGTAGAAAACCGCCGATGACGGGGATGGGGTGATTGCCCTTCTCGAAGACGAACCGGCAGGGGATAAGACAAGCTCGCCACTTATAGTCCTCGGTGCCGCACTTGCTGCCGTAAGCGGCTATGTCTTCTTGGGAAACGCCGTAGACAACCGCGCCAATTCTAGACCACACGCAAGCACCGGCGCACATGGCGCAAGGCTCGTGCGTGGAGTAGAGGACGAAGTCAGGAAGGTAGCGGCCATAGCCACTGGATACGTATTTGAGGGTTTCCAACTCTACGTGTTTGATGCTCGATCCCGAGGTTTTTACTCGGTTACCTGCACTGGCAATGACCACCTCGCGCTTGCCCGTGAGGCGTGTAACGACCGCTCCAATGGGATAGTCGCCTCTGTCACCGGCGCGTTTGGCCTCCGCAATAGCCAGCTCCATAAACTTCTTTTTCGGTTTGTAGGAAGACGGAATCATATCGTTAGATTATATGCGCTCGCCGCGCCAGCGAGATAGGAGTCCACGGGCGCTAATCGCCACAGGTGCAACGGTTCCCTAGGGTTTTTGGCACACCCAAATGAAGTTGCTAAAGACGGCTGCACCAAAAACATCCTCCAAGCGGTAGAGGTAAGTTCTTGATTAGATTCTGGCGAAATTTGTATTTGTGTTTGCCCACAAACACATGTTGTCGAGGCACACCGACCGTTCGGGAGTTGTAGTTTAGCTGGTCATGACGCGGTTGTACTGTTCACAATTTCGTTCTGGAGGGATGATATCTATGATGCCTCCAGGAGCCTCTACCTCCGGATTTGCTGAGTTTCTCATTGCACATGCATCGCTCCTTGAGTCACTCCACCTCCGCTCGAACGCCGCTCGCTGGACGGTGTCTTACGAGGAATTTGCAGCAGCGCTGTACCGCAGTGCAGCACACCGTTTCGGCACATCGGACAACCGACAGCTGAAACGGACAGAAAGCTACTTGCGGGCGCTTCACCTGGAAGATCTGGCGCTAGCGTGTGCGCTCCGGCGCGGCTCCGAAACTGCCTGGGAACAATTTATAGCTGAGTATCGGCCAATTCTGCAGGCGGCGGCCCGCGCCATTGTCGGTGCTGGCGGAGAAGCGCGGGCGCGGGAGCTCGCCGATTCGCTCTACGCGGAGCTTTACGGCCTAGACCGATGGGGCCGCGATCAAAAAAAATCGCTGCTCGACTATTTTCACGGGCGTAGTAGGCTGACCACCTGGCTGCGTAGCGTCCTGGCACAACGACACGTGGACGCGCTGCGTGCCTCGCAACGCTTAGAATCGCTCGACGATCAACGTGTAACCGGCGGCGTCCGCTTCGAACGTGCGAATACCCCCATTGAAAACGTCGACCCAGATCGTGTCCGGCTTCTCCCGCGGCTTGTCGAAGCGATTTCCGAGGCGCTTGCGGCTTTGCCAGCGGCCGACCGCCTGCTGCTCTCGCTCTACTACGTCCAAAGGCTGACGCTTGCACAAATTGCCCGCATGCGCGATGTCCACGAAGCCACCGCATCACGTCGGCTGCAAGACATTCGCCTCGAAGTGCGCCAGGGAGTGGAATCCGTGCTTGCCAGAGGGAGCGCTGCGCACGACGGTCGGCCGGCAACCAAGGGCCTGTCGCCCGCGGAAATTCGGCGCTGCCTGGATTACGCACTAGAGGACTGGTCATTCGATCTCACTTCCACATTGGCAGAGAACGCCGCGCCTGGAAGAAGCGAAGGGAAATGACCGTATGGTGTGCAAGAAACGAAGTTTGTATCGTTCAAAGGTAGAAGCGTTGCAATGCTTTCTGAGCGACCGAGTCGTGAAAAATGAGCTTTGATAAGCCTGACGATCTTCATTCACGCGACACCGCGTTGGCTCGGCTGCTGGCCGAAGCGCTGAAATCCCAGTCGAAGCCCGCCGGACATGGGCGAGATTCCGCATGCCCAGATGCTGAAGTTCTTGCCGCGTACGCCGAACAGGGGCTTGCGGAGGAGGAAACGGCTCGTTGGGAAAGCCACTTCGCCGATTGCGACCGCTGCCAGAGGATCATCGCCGTTCTAGCCGCAAGCGGCGAAGAACTCGCGGAAGCCGAAGTCGAAACGTTAGGAAGCCTGGCTGCGGCATCGTCTACAGCCCGCACGCCCGTCGCGCAGAACGCGGCGACGCGGTGGACGATGATCTGGCGGCGGCCGGTCTTCTGGCGCTGGCTCGTGCCGGTCGCCGGCATCGCCTCAGCGGCTGCTTTGTGGCTTGCGCTACGGCAGACGCCTTCGCCCGAAAGCTTGAGCGCGCAAAAAATTACGACCAGAAGTGAAGCGCCCCAAAACGAAATCGTCCTGGGAACCACGGCGGCTCGGTCCGCGAAGCCTGACGATACGCAAATCGCGCAGGCGGATCTGCCTCCGGCACCGGCGTCGTCTCCTTCGTCCGGCGCCCTGCTTCGCGATAAGGAAAAGGCGCAAGCGAATTCTTCAGTCGCTACAAGGCAAGAAGCATTAAAGAAGCAAGAAACGTCTCGAAGCGCCGCGCAGGCAGCCGCCGCCTTCCGAAGCCGATGCCTTGGAGACTCGCGAGGAGGCTGCAAAAGACAATCGAGTTCCATCGGCTCAGGCTGCCGAGCAGAAGTCCCAAGCAGGCGATGCTCCCACTGCTGCAGCTTCCGCCGCGCCGGCGGCACCCTCTACTCCGCCGCCCTCCCGTGTGGGCGAACGAGCGGCAAGGCGAGACTTCGACACCGCGGCCGGCGCACCTGCCCCCACACGACTGAAAGCTTTGGCTGCGAATGCGGTCCAACCAATTGTGTTTGGCTCTCCGAACCGACGTGCTCTTTGGCGGCTGGGCTCTGGCGGGCGCATAGAGCATTCCACCGATGAGGGGCAAACCTGGCAGCCACAAGCGAGCGGCGTGACCGCCGATCTGCTTGCCGGAGCGGCGCCATCGGAAAAGATCGCTTGGGTCGTCGGCCGGGGAGGGATCATTGTGCGCACGGAGGACGGCGAGCACTGGCGGCAGGTAACGCCGCCAGCTATTGAAGCCGTCACGCCTTCAGCTCTGAATTCGGATTGGATCGGGGTCGAGGCACGCGATACGTTGCACGCCACAATCATTTCCCGGGACCTTCGCCGTTTCGTCACCGAAGACGGTGGACGAACTTGGGTCCAAGAGCAGTAGAAATCCCTTTTTCGCCTTTCTTCCGCCCTTCCTCCTTTTCTCCTGATTCTCCTCAGTGCCGTGCACCGAAAAAATGCTTCGCGCCATGCAAGAAACCGGGCTTGCCCCGTTCTAACCATGAGGACAATCATCCGGAGGAACTCAAGATGCGAAAGCTCCTGCTCGGCACGACTCTCACGACAACCGCGCTCGGCGCACTCTTAGTCAGCGCCTTACTGCTCCCCCGCACTGCGGCTGGCCAGCACGTTAATCAAGGAACGCACGTATCGGCTCAGCAATTGCCGTCGCCGGTTTCTTCAACGACCTCTCAGAGTGACCAGACCGATTTGAGCCTGACGGTTTACAACTCCGATCTCGCATTGGTGCGCGACGTCCGCGACGTTACCTTGCCACCTGGCGACTTTCGCCTCAAATTCATGGACGTCGCTGCCTCTATGAATCCCGCAACGGTGCATTTTCGATCGCTTACCGATCCAGGACGCCTCAGCGTACTGGAACAAAACTACGAATACGACTTGCTGGACCCGCAGAAACTCCTGACGAAGTATGTGGGACGCAACCTCAAGGTGATGTGGGGTCCGACGGAGGTCACGGCCACGCTGCTCGCCGATAACAATGGCCCGGTCTGGAAAATCGGCGACGAAATCGTTACCGGCTTCAACCCCGGCGTCATGCATTTCCCTGAACTGCCGCCCAATCTGTACGACCGACCGACGCTGCTGTGGACACTTGAGAACAGCGGCCCGCAACGTCAAAAGGTCGAAGCCTCCTACCTCGCTACCCGGCTTGCCTGGAGCGCCGACTACGTCTTAACCGCGAACCGCGACGAAACCGCAGCCGACCTCGATGGATGGGTGACGCTTACAAACAACAGCGGCACGGGCTTTCAGAACGCACAGTTGCAACTCGTGGCAGGTGAGCTCAACCGCGCCGTTCCACCGACACGCGCCTTCAAGGAACTCGAAGCCATGAGAGACCAGGTGGCGGCGGCAGCACCAGCGCCGTTTCAACAAGAAGCTTTCAGCGAGTACCACCTCTATACGCTGGCGCGTCGCACCAGCGTACTCAATAACGAGAGCAAGCAGGTCAGCCTGCTCGACGCGACTTCCATTCCTCTGCTCAAGACCTACGAAGTGAATGGCCAGCAATACTACTATCGCAGCGCCATGCGTCCCGGCGCTCCGGTGAAAGATCCGGTGCAGATGTACTACAAATTCAAGAACGAGGAAAAAGCGAATCTCGGCATGCCGTTGCCCGCCGGCACGGTGCGTGTCTATCAAGCCGACTCTCGCGGCAACATCCTCTTCGCCGGCGAAGATCGCATCGACCACACGCCCAAGGACGAGCAGGTGAGCCTGCACGTTGGCAATGCTTTTGATGTCGTATCCGAACGCAAGCAGACGGATTTCAAAAAGTTGTTCAACGACTCCTACGAGATGGAGTATGAAATCACTCTGCGGAACCACAAGACCATGCCGATCACTGTCGAGGTCAACGAGCCTATCGGCGGCGACTGGGAAATCCTGAACTCCACCTTCAAATGGACCAAGACGGCTGCATTCGCGGCGCAGTTTGTTGTTCCCGTCGAAAAAGACGGTACATCCGTGCTGCGCTATCGCGTGCGCGTTCGCTGGTGACTAAGGGGTGAAGATGACAACGCGTCATTGCGTGAAGCGTCAGAAGCGCCGCCAAATCCTTGATTTCAGCGCTTTCCCACTAACTCTTTAGCGCGCCTTTCAAGCGAGCGGCGGTGAAGGGCACGGACCGCAGCCGTACGCCCGTAGCGTCAAAGATGGCGTTGGCCAACGATGCGGCGACGGGAGCAGTGGCAGCCTCGCCAGCGCCAAAGGGTGGCAGCGTGGGCCGGTCGATCAGTGCCACCTCAATTGGCGGCACTTCCGGAAACGTGAGGATCGGATAGCTCGCCCAATTGACGCTTGTGACGCGTGAACGATCGAACTTCACCTCTTCGTGCAGGGCCCGGCTAAGTGTTTGCGCGATTGAGCCTTCGATCTGATTACGCAACCCGTCGGGATTGATGACCAGGCCGCAGTCGTGCGCGCATGTAACACGCCGCACGGTGATTTTACCGGTCTCTGGCTCGACCGCCACTTCCATCGCCGTCGCGACGTAGTTTTCCGCCTGCTTGTAGCGCATGTACGCGAAGCCGCGCCCGACGAGCAAGCCGCCTTGCGCGGGCCGCGGCATCGGAGACGGCCGCGTCTGCCACCCGATCATCTCCGCAGCGCGCTTGATCACGTCGATGGCGCGCGGATCGCTAAGGCCGCGCAGCCGGTATTCGACCGCGTCTACGCCCATCTCGGCCGCCATCTCGTCGGCGAAGCCTTCCACGGCGAAGACATTGGCGATCTTGCCCGGCGCGCGGAGATTCGATGGGCGCAGCGGCGTCTGCTTGAGCCAATGCGCTACCACCCGTACGTTTTCCGCGGTGTACGGCGGATCGCCATTCTGGGAGATCGCGCCGGAACCCTGGCCATGTACTTGAGGGATGCCTGCAGCGTCGGCAGCGAGCAGTGGACGAGTCCCGGGAACCGTTACCGGAATCCACATTTGCGTTTCCCACGCCACGATGCGCCCCTGGGCGTCGAGGCCGCCTCGCAACTCGAGCAACTGCGGCGGACCCTTGGGGTCCCAGCCATGCTCATCCTCGCGCATCCACTGCACGCGCACGGGTCGTTTCAGTTCGCGAGAGAGTAGAAACGCGTCGGCGGCGACGTCGTCATTTCCATTCCCGCCGTAGGAGCCCGAGCCGTCGAGGAAGATCACGCGCAGCTTTTCTTCCGGGATGCCAAAGACCTTTGCGAGTTGCGCGCGCTGGCCATAACTCCCCTGAGACGCCGTCCATACCGTGGCACCATCCTCGCGCACGTCAGCGACGGCGCAGGACGGGCCGAGCGACGCATGGCTCTGGCACGGCCAAGTGTAGGTAGCGGAGAGTTCCTTGGACGCTGATGAAAACGCGGCCGCAGGGTCGCCGCCCCTGCTGACGACGGTTTCGTCGCGATCGACAGCGCTCTCCCGGACGTAGCGTTCGAGGCCATCGCTGCCGGGCAGGCCCTCCCACTCTGTCCAGGTAGCTTTCAACTCACGGGCCGCGCGTACCACAGCCCATTCGTCGGGCGCGACCACGCCCAAAAAACTCTCGATGCGGACGACGCGCACATCGGGAATGCCACGGATCGAGGATTCATCGACGGAGACGAGCTTCGCGCCGATGGCCGGCGGACGGATCACGCGGCCGTGCAGCATGTTCGGCACGGTGTGGTCCTGCACGTACTCGCGCTTTCCGGTGCACTTGGCCGGAACGTCGGGCCGCAGCAGCGGCTTGCCGACGATGGTGTAAGTCGCCGGATCTTTCAGTGGCGCCTTTGCATCAACCGCAAGGTTGAGGCGCCTGCCGCCAATTAGTTTGCCGATGCTGATTCCAGCGCCGCCTGTGGCGGGGCGAACCACGCCGCCCGCGATGGTGAGTTCGTTGGCCGGATGCTTGAGCTGCGTGGCTCCGAGATTGAGGATAGCCTGACGCGCCGTGGCCGCCGCCTGCCGAACATCCACTGCTCCACGCGGGATTCCCGTGCTGCCGCCCGTCCCGCCATGATCGGGCACTAGCGCCGTATCGCCTTCTACAATTGAGACGCTCTCGACCGGAACGCCGAGCTCTTCGGCAGTCATCTGGCTCATGGCTATGCGCAAGCCCGTGCCGACATCCACCTTGCTGGTGTAAATCGTGACTGAGCCATCGGCATGGAAGGCAAGGAAACTGTCGACTTGATGTGGATCAAGCGGCTTGCCTAGATCGGAAGTTGAAGGGCCACCCTGCGCGAGAACAAACTTGGGCAGAGAAGAGCAAAGGCTGAAGCCAACCACCACCGCGCCCCCCGTCAGGAGGAAATCACGCCGGGAAACGCTACGACCTTGAGAAAGTGTGGCCATGGTCGCCTCCTTAGGCCTTCGCCGCGCGGATCACGGCGGCGAGAATGCGAGTGTGCGTGCCGCAGCGGCATAGGTTGCCGCTGAGGGCCTGCTTGGCTTGTTCGGGCGTGGGATGGGGCGTCTGATGCAGCAACGCGGTCGTTGCCATGATCATGCCGTTGGTGCAGTAACCACACTGCGCAGCCTGTTCGGCGATAAAGGCTGCCTGGACCCGGTCGGGCTTCTCCGGCGTCCCGAGACCTTCGAGCGTCGTGACCGCGTGGCCCGTGACCTGCTGCACCGGTGTCACGCAGGAGCGCACCGGCCTGCCGTCAAGCAGCACCGTACAGGCACCACATTGGGCCAGACCGCAGCCGAATTTCGCCGCGTGCAGACCGAGTGTATTTCGCAAGATGTAGAGGAGCGGTTGACCGGGGTCCCAAGAGTCAACCGATACCATGCGCCCATTGACTCGAAACTCATATTTGGGCATAGACAGCCTCCTTCTGATGAAGACAATTGGGACAGGAGCAGGTTTTAACCGAAATTTTCACTTTGGCCTTCCAGCTACCTAGATGGTAACTCAGTTTGTTCTCCTACCGAGCTCTCCGGCCCGATTCCTTTTTTCCTCTCTGAAGCCCGTCGACTAGTGCGGAGTCGGCGGCACCTGAGGTTGACAGTGGAGCGCGACAGGCATAGGGTTTTGCGGGAAGAAGGAATCAGGAGGAAGCAAGTATGAACAAGATGAGGAAACTGGTTCTCGGGATGGCGGATGTTGTGGCGCTGGTCTCGTTTGGCGCGCTGGCGAGGGCGCAACAGCAGCCTCAGCCGCTCAAAGTGACGAAGGTGAAGGACAACGTTTACTGGGTCCAGGGCGGCGTGGGTTCGAATGATGGATTCATCGTCGGCACCACGGGCGTCGTGCTTGTGGATACGAAGACCACCGTGGATTCGGAAAAGGGAGTGATCGCCGAGATCGCCAAAGTCACTCCGAAGATGGTGAACACGGTGATCATCACCCATAGCGACGGCGACCACGTGAACGGGCTGGCCGCGTTCCCTGCGGGCTTAACCATCATCGCGCAGGAAAACTGCAAAAAGGAGATGGAGGCTTCGGCCGGCAGCCGCAATCCGGCGCCGCAAGATCGTCTTCCCACCAAGACCTACGCCAAGACGGAAAAGCTGACCGCTGACGGCGTGCATATTCGCCTCTACCACTGGGCGAATGGGCACACCAGCGGCGATACGATCGTGTATCTGCCCGACGAGAAAATCGTCTTTGGCGGAGACCTGCTGGTGACCAACCGCCCGGATACGCTGATTCACCTGGAAAAGAATGGCTCGGCCGCCGGATGGATCGAAAATGCCAAAGGCATGGTGGGCCTCAACGCAGATACCTATCTAACCGGCCATGGCGAGATGATGACCAAGGCCGACGTGCAGAAAAAGCTCGCGTTTATAGAAGACAAGTACAACAAGATCAAGACCATGACCGCGCAAGGCAAATCGCTCGACGAAATCAAGACTTCGCTGGGCGAGCCCACGGCGGCGCCGCCGCCAAATCCGAATGGCGCACCGCCCGCGGCTACCTTGACCGAAGTGATCTACAAGGAAGTATCGAAGAAGAGCTAGGCCGCGGGGTGAGACTTTATGTTTCGGGCCGGTTCGTCCGCCTCGTGGTAGGCGCCCGCGTTTCATTGCCGCGCGACTTAGCTGGTCCTTAACAGCAACAGTCGGAGGAGCTGGCCGAAGCATTTAAAGAACTCTTTGTCACTGTCCTTGGAGCTAGGATAGATAACGAATCGCGACACAACCTCTTTATTCCAAGACTATGTGTGGAGGATAGCCACATGAACCAGTGGTGGAACAGATTCTCCTACTTTTTGTTTGGCGTGCTGGTCCTGAGCTCGAGTTTCGCCCTTGCGCAGTCGTCATCCGTGCAAATATGCACGGCAACGCCGGCAACACCCGCATGCCAGGCGGTTCGAGGCGACCGGATGGAGGGCTGGCTGCAACAGACCCGATCAGAAGTCATGGCGCGAAACGGCATCGTCAGCACCGTGCAGCCGCTGGCTGCGCAGGCGGGTCTGCGGATGCTGCAACAGGGAGGCAACGCCATTGACGCCGCGGTGGCGACGGCGGCAGCGCTCAATGTGGTCTATCCGGCGAACACGGGTATCGGCGGCGACTTGTTCGCGATCATCTATATCGCAAAAGAGAAGAAGGTCTACCAGCTCAACGCCAGCGGAATCGCGCCCAGCGGTCTGACTCTCGCTCGCATGAATTCGCTCGGCTATAAAGTTCATCCGTCCAACTTCGGACCCGGCTCAGGCATGCCTTCAGGTGGCATCCTGACAGTCACCGTGCCAGGATCGCTTTGGGGCTGGCAAGAAGTCCTCACGCGGTTTGGCACAAAAACATTCAAAGAAGTTTTGCAGCCGGCCATCGACTATGCAGAGCAGGGCTTTCCGGTGACCGAGGAAATCCAAAGCAGCTGGCGCATGAAGAATGCTCTTCCGCTCGTAGGGTGTTGCACGCAGGTGGATCCGGACTCCGTGAAGACGTTTTACATCAACGGAATCCCTCCTGCGGTGGGCACCATTTTCAAGAATCTTGATTTGGCGAAAACATTGAGGCTCATCCAACAGCAGGGTCGTGACGTGTTTTACAAGGGCGAGGTGGCTCAGGCCATTATTGCCAAATCCAACGCACTTGGCGGCACGATGACGCTCGATGATCTGGCGAACTACAAAGGCGAGTGGGTAACTCCGGCTTCCACCACGTACCACGATCAATTCACCGTTTATGGCACGAGGGCGCCTTCGCAAGCCTGGGGGATCGTGGAAGCGATGAATGTGCTGGAACAGTGCGTGCCGGTATGGTATCCGGGCCAGACGCTCGCCACTCTTGGACCAGCGAGTCCTCTTTTTTGGCACGCGTTGGTCGAGACCAAGAAGGTGGTCTACGCCGACTTGTACGAACACAACGCTGACCCGAACGCTGTGTCGGTGCCGCTCGACACGCTGACTTCGAAACCGCACGCCGCGTCGCTATGCGGGAAGGTCGACCCTAAGCGAGCGTCCAGCACTGGATCGCCCGGATCGGAAACAAGCGACAGCGGCGACACAATCTACCTGGCGACGGCGGATCGTTGGGGAAATATGGTGTCGTGGATCAACAGTAACTTCGCCGGCTGGGGGTCAGGTATAACGGTGCCGGGCTACGGATTCATCCTTCATAACCGAGGCGGCTTATTCACTCTCGATCCGAAGAGTCCGAATGTCATTGCGCCGCGAAAGCGCCCATACAACACCCTGTCGGCTGTTTTCGTCATGCAGAACGGCAGACCTTTACTCGTGACCGGCCAACATGGCGGCGACCAGCAGGGCCAAGGGAACATGCAGGTGCTGGTGAATATCCTCGACCTCGGCGCGAATGTCCAGGCGGCCGGCGATATGGCCCGGTTTCATCACAACCAGGTGAGCAACAGGCTGGAGCTGGAGTCGCAACTGTTCAAGCTGGTTGGTTCGCAATTGATCGGCATGGGTCACAAAACCTCATCTTCCAACGGCTCACCGGTGGGAGGGTTCGAGGGAATTATGTTCACGCCTGATGCGGGCGCCTCGCCAGGATGCGCGCCGACGGATCTTCATTGTACCGACCCGATCGCTGGCGTTTATCGGGCTGGCTCGAATTTTCGGGAGGACGGCCAGGCAGTCGGCTACTAAACTGCCAGACTTGGTAGACTGTTGAGCCGCCTAAAAACAGCGTTGAAAATATGGGCGTGAAAGACCCTGCCGAGACGCAGGTTCTGATTCGATAAGATCCCTCGTTCGCACTTGAGGACGCATCATTGGTGCGAGAAATACCTTCTCATTTGGCATCCCGGAAGCTTACCTGGTCGCCTTCGTGTTTTCGATCCCCGCGCCAGGTTTTCGAACACTTTGCCGCGTTTCATGACGAACACCGCCCGCCGCACGGCCGTGATGCCCTTCAGCGGATCGCCATCTGCTGCGCTACAATCCGCCGCTAGAGCTTCGGGTTCAATTCGTATGGAGGAATTTCGTGAGCAAGCACTTCTTCTCGCGACGGGATTTGCTTCGGGCGAGCCTGGCAAGCGCGGCGATAGCTGCGACTCCTGCAGGGGCGCTGACCTCTGCCGAAGTCGTGCCACCAGAGAGCCAGGCTGGCAACGCCGCGGCGCAAGCCGCCTTGCAGGCGAAAGAGCCGCTGGAGACCCTGAGCGCGACCGAAATGGACACGCTTGAGGCCATTGTCGCGCGCCTTATTCCGACCGACGTCAACGGACCTGGCGCCACTGAGGCACGGGCTGCCCACTATATCGACCGCGCGCTGGGCGGTGCGCTGTCGTCCTCGCGCCCGGCGTATGCCGCGGGTCTCGCCGCTGTCGACCAATACGCCCGCAGCACAAAAGGAGCGTCATTCGTCAAATCGTCTCCGGAGGATCAGGACGCGGTGCTGACCGACATGGAGAACAACACGGCGACGGGTTTCACTCCAAGCTCCGCAACATTCTTCAATTTGGTGCGCGAGCACACACTGGAAGGCATGTTCTGCGACCCCTATTACGGCGGAAACGCGAACTTTGTAGGATGGGATCTGCTGGGCTACCCAGGCGTTCGCACCGTGGTCTCCCCGGATCAGCAGCGCATAGGCATTGAACTCGCTCCCAATCATAAGTCGGCGTACGACTACGAAATGTTCACGAAGACTTCCGCCCGCGTGAGCTGGCGAGGGAGCCAACCTGATGGCGACTAGACTCAAGGACACCGACGTCGTAATCGTCGGCCTTGGCGCCGCCGGTGGCGTGGCGGCTCTGCCGTTAGCCCAGGCCGGGCTCGAAGTGATTGGTCTCGAAGCAGGCACCAGGCTCACTAAGCGCGACTTCGCGCCCGACGAGCTGCGGAACAACTTCCGAGGCTGGCCTCAGGCGGTGCAAAAAGCGAATCACGAGGTTCCAACACATCGGCCAAACGCGTCGGCGCCGTACTCGCCGCGGCCGACGATCCACCCCATGATGAATGCAGTCGGCGGAACGACGCTCCATTACTGGGGACAGAGCTGGCGCCTCAATCCGTGGGATTTCAAAGTCGTCAGTGAGACGAAGCGCCGCTACGGAGCCAGTCGAATCCCCATAGGTTCGACGGTGGAAGACTGGCCCTTCGGTTTGGAAGAACTCGAACCCTATTACGACAAGGTTGAATACGAGATCGGTGTGTCCGGCAAGGCCGGGAACATCAACGGCAAGATCGACGCGCAGGGAAACATCTTCGAGGGCCGCCGCCAGAGAGAATATCCGATGCCTCCACTGCGCAGCACCGGGTTCATCGATCTGATGGCGGCAGCCGCCCGAACGCTCGGCTGGCATCCGTTTCCCGGACCGGCTGCGATCAATTCACAGTCGTACCAAAATCGCTCGGGTTGCATGTACCACGGCTTTTGCAATCGCGGCGGCTGCCACGTCGATGCAAAGAGTTCGACGGCGGTCACCACGATCCCTAAGGCAGAGGCAACAGGCCGCCTCAAAGTTGTTACGCGCGCGCACGTGACTACGCTCGAAGTCGATAACCGAGGCCGTGTGAGCGGTGTGAATTATCTGGTTGACGGCACCGAGTACCTGCAGCCGGCCAAGGTCGTGCTCCTGGCGAGCTATGTCTACGAGAATGTCCGGCTCCTGCTGCTCTCGAAATCGAAGCCCTATCCGAACGGGCTGTCGAACAACCATGGCCAGGTGGGGAAGCACTACTTCAGCCACAACCAGACCGCGAGCGTAACAGCGCTTTTCCCGTGGAACTTGAATAACTGGTACGGCCTGCCGGCCCAGGGCGTCGCGGTCGACAACTGGGCGGATGACAACTTCGACCACGCAGGACTCGATTTCATCGGCGGAGGGAATCTGTGGGCCTATTCCGACCGGCGTCCGATTGCGGCTGCGAGCATGCCCACGTTCGGCAGGACTCCGGCGTGGGGTTCCGCATGGAAAGCGTTCATCAAAGAAAACGCTGATCGCTCGAACACCTCGTACCTCCAGAAGACGACGCTGCCATACGAAGACAATTATCTCGACCTCGATCCAATGGTGAAAGACCCTCTCGGCTTTCCGGTCTGCCGGATCACCGCCGACTACAAGGACAACGAGCGCAAACTTGCCGCCTTCATCCAAGACAAGATGGAGCAATGGTACAAAGCGGCTGGCGCTATCGCGACAATTAGGAACCCGATTGGCTCGATGGGGCCAACCACGCATGGCTACGGCGGTACGCGAATGGGGGATAATCCCGAAACCAACGTCGTCGACCGATGGGGTTTCTCTCACGAAGCCCCGAACCTGGGCATTCTCGGAGGATCGGTGATGGGGACGAGCGGCGCTCGCAATCCTACGCTGACTCTCCAAGCGCTCGCGTGGCGCACCGCCGACCATCTAGCTCAAGAACTGGAAGGCGATCGGTCAGTAGCGGCGCAGAGTCCGGGCCCTTGTTCGGAAATCAGCCATGGAGGAAGTTGGAGATGAAACCATCGGCAATCGGTCTATTGGCAGCACTGACGCTGGTCATCGGCGGCGTGAAGATGATCGCACAATCGAGGGCTGATACAGTAGAGGCCCACGTAGCAGCCGCGAAAGCCGCCGCTGGCCAAGAGCACGTCTTCCTTTTCAATAGCCTCTGCGCCGAACCCGCTCCGGCTACTCAGCAAAGCCGGGCACCTGCGCCGCCGTCAGGGCCTCCTGACCGCTCCCAATGGCACGCCGAGCCAGTGAAGGTCTTCGATAATCTCTACTTTGTCGGCCAGACCGAATATTCCGCCTGGGCCGTCACGACATCGCAAGGGATCATCATCATCGACACGATCTGGGATTACTCAGTGGAAGACGAGATCGTCGGCGGCTTAACCAAACTCGGATTCGATCCGCGAGAAATCAAGTACGCCATCGTAAGCCATGGCCATATCGATCACGCGGGCGGCGCGAAATATCTCCAGGATCATTTTGGAACGCGCGTGATTCTTTCTGCCGCCGACTGGGATCTGCTCGGTCGCGATACGCGGCGCTTGGCCCAAACCGAAGCGGGACATGGTGGCAAGCGATGGCCAGCGGCTCACGCTGGGTGACACCACACTTACTCTCTACCTGACACCGGGTCATACACTCGGCACGATTTCGACACTCATCCCTGTGAAAGACGGCGGGCAAGCCTCACCTCGTGGCCGAATGGGGCGGCACGGCGTTCAACTGGATCGCGAATCGCCGCGGCTACATCACCCCGGAGAGACCGGACCGATTCTGGTTCGAGACCTACAGCACGTCCGCCGAGCGTTTCCGCAAGATCGTGGCCGATGCAGGCGCGGACGCGCTTATCTCGAATCATACAAATTATGATGGATCGAAGAAGAAGCTCCCCGCATTGGAAAAGCGCAAACCCGGCGATCCAAATCCCTACGTCATCGGCAAAGACAGCGTGCAGCGGTACCTAACGGTTGCAGACGAATGCGCGAAGGCGGGTCTCCTTCGGGTCGAGTAGAGACACAAACCAAAAACAGCGAGGCGATCCTTCCAGTTCCCAGTGCAAAATTTACGTTGATGCCGCTACCCTTCACCTTATATTCCCTGATAAGACGACTTAGTCCGGACCTACACCTCTCCTTAATCTTGGAGTTGGTGTGCCCGAGTATTGTCACGACCCGATCCAGCGGCGCTGATACAGCGTGGGCTGCGGAGATTCCGCGCAACTGCATCGTCTTAGAAACACTTCGCAAGCACGAAGTACAGTATGATTTTGTTCTGTGAAAATCCTCAGCGAAGTTGAAACCAGGGTCCTGGGCTCACTTGTGGAAAAAGAGCTGACCACTCCGGACTACTATCCCCTCTCGCTAAACGCTCTGCTCAATGCCTGCAATCAGAAATCTAACCGCGATCCTGTGATGAACTTGAACGAAAATGCCGTTAGTCAGGCGCTGCGGAGTCTGGACAAAGAAGGCCTGGCGGGTCGCGCAGATGGCATGGACAACCGGGTGACCAAGTTCGAGCACCGACTCCAGGAGGCTTTCAATTTCGATCGCCGCGAGATCGCGATCCTCTGTGAGTTGCTCTTACGAGGCCCGCAGACGCCCGGCGAGCTCCGCAGCCGGGCCGATCGCATGCACCCGTTCGACGACCTGGGCCAGGTGCAATCGACACTGCAACGCCTGGCGCAGCGCGAGCCGCCCTTGGTGAAGATGCTCCCCCGCCAGCCCGGTACCAAGGAGTCGCGCTATGCCCACCTGTTATCGGGCGATGTGCAGATCCAAGCGCCGGACGCGATACCCGAAGCAGCCATCAGCCTACAGCACCGCCGATGGCGAGCGTATCGCGCGTCTGGAGAATGAAGCTTTCGACCCTTCAGAACGAAGTTGCCAACTTGAAACAGCAGCTCGCGGAATTCCGAAAACAATTCGAGTAGCCCGGCTCAGGCTAAGCCGAACACACAACACCATACCTTTTCTGTTGCCGCTGCGTTGCCGATCGCCCACCATTCTGGTGTGAGCCCTGTCGGCGGTCCTATGTAACTGGAAGCGGATTAGGTTACTCTAGAGGCCGCCAGAAATACTCGAAGGGCCAACGAGCACCAAATAGAACCAAATAGAACAGAAATAGGACAGTCTTTATTACAGAAAATATTGTTCGATTGGAGGCAATCCATGAAGACTCGGCTTGTCGCGATTTTCGTACTTGCTGCAGGCCTTCTGGTCGTTTCTCCTTCGCTCTTCGCACATCACGGCGCCGCCTCCTTCGACACAACTAAGAAACTCACCGTGAAGGGTACAGTGGTGGAATGGTTTTGGGCCAATCCGCATTGTTTTTTGAGGTTCAACGTCAAAGATGAAAATGGCCAAACGGTAGAGTGGGTCGTCGAAACGCAGAGTGGGCCGAACATCCTTCCGCTCGGCTATACCAAGCAGACTTTCAAACCGGGAGATGAAGTGACCGTCACTTTGACGCCAGTGAGGAATGGCAAACCTCTCGGACGTCTGTTGTCGGTCGTGCTCCCCAATGGCAAGAGGCTAGGCGCCTTGGAAGACGCTACAGGCGCATCGCGTGGACCCGAAGAGCCGAAGTAGAGCGGGGTCGCAGCGAACCGAAATCCTCGATTATGGTGGGCCTTTCGAGAGCGAAACCAAACGGCAAAATTGAATTAACTTGAATGAGGAGGGAACCTCTCAATGCAAAGGCGTTTGGTGGTTCCGCTGTTCGCCTTGATTGCGACATTGCTTCCTTCGCCCCTGGCGCACGCTCAGGCTCGGCTGCCGGGCGCCGTATACGATTTTGATAAAAAGGGCGAGAAGCCTGGGCCTGCTCCGAAGCAGGACATTTCGGGTATCTGGGAACCCGCGAGGGGACCGGCGGGTGGAATCCAGGGCAAGGGCGCCGCGGGGATGGAATCATGTAAGCGTGACAAACCCGGCGGCAAATACTCGGTCGATCCAAACGCTCCCGTCACCGACACCGGTTATGCAACCCCCGATTGCTTGAAACCGGATATCGAGCCACCTTACACCGCCTTGGGGCGTGAGACGGTCAAAGCCCATATTCCAGTTGAGGGCTATCGTATGGTTCCCGATTCCTTAACCAATGACCCTATTCTAAAGTGTGATCCAGGCGGCTTCCCCCGAATCAATCTGCATAATTTCAGAACAAGCGAGATCTTGCAGACTCCAACCCACATGGTCATCTTGTATAAATTTCAGCATCGCTGGCGCCAAATCTGGACCGATGGGCGAGAACTGCCGAAGGATCCCGAGAACCCGTCCTGGGGGAGCAGCGCCGATGCCCTTCCTCCTGAGTCTCGTTGGTGGGGATATTCGGTCGGCAAATGGGTCGATGACTACACGTTTGTGGTTGAGACGAATGGATTCTACGACGACAGGACCTGGCTAGATAATGCCGGCCTTCCGCAAAGCGACGCGATGCAGGTGGAAGAAACATACCATCGCGTGGACGCCGAACACCTGGAGCTATCCATCAAGATCACGGATCCGAAGATGTACACGAAGCCTTGGGTCGCCCTCGACAAATTGCCCTTGAGGTTGCAATCGCCCCATCTTGAGATTCAGGAAATGGAGTGCTCACCATCTGATCAGGAGCATTGGAATAAGTATTTCGGCGGCCAAACCGGACCCACTACTGGCATTGATAAGGCGAAGTAACCGAGCACCGGGCTGGAGACGACACTTGATTCGCCGCTACGGGATAGCTTTGTTGTTCGTGGCGGCTGCTTTTGCCTTAACTTTCTTGTTGCAGCGGTTTTTCCCGTACCCCTTTTTGTTTCTGTTCTTCGCGGCGGTAATGGCGAGTGCGTGGTTTGGCGGAACCGCGGCGGGGTTTTTAGCAGTTCTGGTTTCAACGCTTCTCGTCGATTATTTCTTTCTACCCCCATACTATACGTTCACGATTGAACCGACGGACGTCGCATACTTTGTCGCGTTCATCCTCTGCGCCGTCGCAGCGAGCTGGGTGAGCGCCTCCAAAAGACGCACGGAGGAGGCCCTTAGGCTAGCCCGCAACGACCTCGAACTCCGCGTGGCCGAACGAACCTCCGAACTCCAGAAGTCAATTGCCGAACTCCAGGAAAAGGAACGCCAGAGGCTCCTCCTGGAGAGCGAGAAATCTGTCCTTTCGAGTCAGCTGGAAAGCCGGAAAATCGTTGAGCGCGCTAAAGGCATCCTGCAGCGTGAGCTTAAAATCAATGAAGAAGAGGCCTACCGAACGCTGCAACGTGAGAGCCAGCAAAGGCGCAAGTCTATGAAGGAAATCGCGGAATCGATCATTCTGAATGATGAACTGAAACGAGGTTCGGCGTGACGAACGCTCGGTTTCTGCCATAATCCCTCCTTGCTGATTTCGGTTTCAAATAGGCGTATATGTCTATGTCCGTAACGGCGAACACCGGTGCGTTCGATATAGGTATCAATGACCGGCTGCCCTTTGGACAGGCTCTGATCCTCGGGCTGCAGCATGTCTTTGGAATGACCGGAATGTTTGTGTTCCCGGGCCTGCTCGGCCGATCGTTCAACCTGCCCGCGGAACGCATCGCTTATCTCTATGGCATGACCTTCGTCGTCTGCGGCTTCATCACCGTTTTGCAATCCGTGTGGCTGCTCCGGCTCCCCGTGGTGCAGGGAACTTATGCCGGCAATTTTGCTGCGCTGCTTGCCGTCGGTCATATGCAAAGCGGAGGCCTCGGCGCCGCCTATGGATCGTTCTTCGTCGCTTCACTGATCTGGTGCCTTTTGAGCGTGCCCATTCGACGGCTGAGCTTCATCGGCTTGTTCGCGCGTTTTTTGCGGGCGCCGCTGATCTCCGGAATCATCGTAATGCTGACGATTATCCAGGTAGCGAACGTAGCATTGCCCAACTGGATCGGCGCGCCGTCGAGTCTGGGCTTCCCGCTCGTCAATATCTTCAGCGGAGCGATTGCCGTCGCTGTTCTGGTTGGCACTACGCTCTGGGGCGGAAAATATCTTCGGCGCGGGGCGATCCTGATCGGTCTTGCGAGCGGCACACTGTGCTACGCGATCTTGCGGCCGATATCGTTCCGTTCGGTCGTGAGCGCGCCGCTCCTTGTGGCTCCCCAATGGTTTCCTTTTGGATTTTCTGTGCGGCCTGAATTGGTCATTGTCTTCTTGCTGGTGTTGATTCCGGCAGGCATGGGCTCGATGGCTATGTATGAAATGGTTGGAGGCTGGGGAAACGAGAAGCTGCCTGCCGAGCGAATGTCTCAGGGAATTTTCGCAGTTGCTATTGGATCCGTGCTCGCAGGAATTGTGGGTGGGTTCAGCACAATCGTCTATCCAGACAATATGGGCATGCTGCGGACGACGCGCGTAGGCTCGCGCTATGCCACACTCTCGGCCGGACTAATCCTGATCGCACTGGGCGCCTGTATCAAATTCGACATGCTGTTAGTGCTCGTGCCGCAACCGGTCGTCTCCGCGGCAGCCACACTTCTCTTCGGGGTCGTGTTTATGCACGGAGTACAAATGCTCTCGAAAGTAGATTGGGACGACCGCCAGTACGCGGCGGCGGGGCTTGCGGTTCTCGTGGGCCTGGGCGGACTGTTTGTTTCGCCCGAGGTCCTTCAGACAATGCCGCTCGTGGCAAAACTGATCGTGCAGCAGCCGGTGATTTCCGGCGGGCTCACGCTGGTCATTTTGCATTCCCTGCTATGCCCGGCTGCGTCGGCCCCAGAAACTGTACAGGCCTGAATACCCCGGGCACCGCAGCATGCGAGCCGATCTTTAGGAATGGATGGATCGAGAACCAGACAAAACGAGTACGACGCCGCCAACCAACAGCAAGCCTCCAAGCACTGGCGTAAGCGGAACCGTGTGTTTCTCATCCTTGACGGCATGGATCGGACCGATATCCACCACTTTCTTCTGCGTTGTGAACGTGATTCCTTGATATGCAAACGCGAAAATTCCCAAAATGATCAGAACAATGCCTGCAACGGTTGCTGATTTCATGATCGCCTCGCTTCAGCCTCGATTCAAAAAGATCAGGCCTAGCTACTCCGCTTCGTCCGTCTGCGCGCGTTTGTATGCCGCCGCGTAGAACGGCCGGAAGCTGTCGCTCGTCTCTTGAGGGCCGGAGCATGAGCTTGTGAACGCGAACGCCTTGCTCGCTTCGCTCTCAGAGGTCGCACAACCTTAGCTGCCTCGGCCGCAATAATGCCGAGCGTAGAACCGATCTTTCCTGCAACATCGGTCAGTACAGTATCGTGCTTTTTAGCCATCTGCTTCTCCTCATTCTCCTCAGCGTTCCGCTGATGACACACCTTCCATATGCTGCGGCCATTGTCTTCAAAACGAAATACTGCGCAACGTGTCTCTGATAATTCGAAACCCTGTATTTTGAGGAATTTCCTAACCGTAGAGGAAGGAAGTAGGACTATGCGAAAGGCAAAGGCTCAGTCACATTTGGGCACGCGAGCCCTTTGATCCCGAATCTCTCGGAGATGCTCGCGAAGCCGCTCGAGCACCTCTTCCCTGCCCGAGTTATGTGCCTCTCGCACTAGCTCGTTTAAGGCAAAGTGCACCACGTCGCGATGGTGCAATTCCTCCGGGGCAACATCATTGCTGAATTCCAGCCAAAGGCAATGCAGAAGGTCGATTTCCTTGGGGGTAAGATGCGGCGCATGCGGCCCCAGGTAAAAGACGTGTTCTTGACTGTTCGGAGAATAGATTTCGAGCGTTAATTGCGGTCGCGGCGGCGGGAGCGCTTCCCACGCCAAACCCGCTATTCGCGCCTCTTCCGCGATAGATCGCTTGGGTGAGAGCCCTAGAATGACGGCCGACGATTTCAGGCCCTGCGCGGCCCGGAGAATGCCGTCCCATTTTTCCGTGGCCGGAGCGACTGCCAGTCGCACCGTCTTGCCCATCTTTTCGGCCAGATTCAGGCAACGAGTAAACAACTCCTGCTCTTCGCGGCTGAAGAGTTGCTCAGCTTCCAGTTCGTGCTCGCCCGAAGCGGCGCGTTCGAGCAGCCGCAAATGCAGGACGGCGATGTCCTGTTTTTGCGTATTCGTTCTTCGCAGGATCGCACCGAGATGGTAGAGCGTGTTGTAATTGCGAACCATCACCAATACGTTCCCGGGCCGGACGCCGACCGCCTCCGGCGTTAGATCGCCGCCTGGTTCGAGGTTGAATTGATCCAGGTCCGCGTGGGCTGCGCCACGTTTTTTCGTGATCTTTTCCGACAGCTCGAATACGGCGAAAAAGGCGATCGTAAAGGCGACGCCGGAAATTGTGGCGACCTGCTTGGTGAAAAGATTGACCACGCAGAGCGCTATGAGCACCAAGGTGATGAGACCCAGGCCTACTGGAATCTCCACACCGGCAATTTTAAAGTTCAAAGGAACGCGAAATTCGCGCTGGCCCGGCTCCTTATAGCGGAGCACTAATACTGCCAGGCCCTTCATGGCGAAGCTCCACATCACCCCAAACGCATACGCCTCGCCCAAGATGAATATGTTTCCGCCGCTCAGGATGATCGTCAGGAGCTGCAGCCCGACAACCAAATTCAGTATGCGGTGAGAAGTCCCAAAGCGGCGGTGCGGCCGCCGGAACCAGTCCGGCAGAATGCCGTCCTCGGAAACGCGGTTGAGCACCCCATTCGAGCCTACGATCGCCGTATTCACCGCGCCCGCGAGCATCAAAACGCCAACGATCACGACGAATGCCCGAAACGCGAGCCGCATCAGCAACGGCCCGGTCATATACATCGCCAGTCCGCCGATTGGGTTGTCGAAGAAGTTTCCGCGGACGTCGTCCGGGATAATCATCACCGCGAAAAACGCCACGCCGGCCGTGAAAATAAGGCTGTAAACGAAAATGATGAAGCCGGCTTTTTCCAGATTGCGCAGTTTGGGATGCTCGATCTCCCGATAGACCTGCGCCATCGTCTCTTCGCCGCTCATGGCCAGAACGGAATGGCCCAATCCAATCAGGATTCCGATCAAACCTACCGTGTAAGGCAGCCGCGTGTGTTTCAACCAGCCTAATGCGTCCGACGAAAAAGTAAGATTGCGCAGCGAGGGGAGAGGCGGCAGATGCGCGCCCTTCGTCCATAACGTGTAGCCGCACCACACGAGCATGACCACTACCATCACCGTGGTCACGTACATGATGCGCAGCGCCTTTTCGCTCGATTCCGGAATGCCCTTGACGTTTTCCCACCAGAAATAAATCGTCACCAGAATGGCGAAAGCAGCCGCCGTGGCGTTCACCGGAAGAACAAATTGGTAGTGCGCGTAGTGCAGCAGTTCGTTCAGAAGCCCCACCAGATACAGGCCTGCGGATACGCCGCTGATGGGCCCCGTCAGGATGTAGTCGAACATCAGGGCCGACACGGAAAACTTGGCCAGCGTCGACCCCATCGCCTCTTTCACCACGCGATAGACGCCGCCGCGCACGAACATGCTGCAGCTCTCGATGTAAACGGATCGAACGGCATAAGCCAGGCACATGATCGCCAGGATGAACCAGGGACCCGCCTTACCGACGAAGTGTTCCGCAATTGCCCCGGCGTAAAAGGCGGAGGAGCCCATGTCGTTGAGTACGATGGCCGCCGCGCGCCAGAACGAAATGAACGCGAGCATGGCCGTGGTAGCCACCAGCACGCGAGGCGCGCCAGACGTTCTTCTTTGCTGTGATGAGCTAGCCAAATCGATCTTCATCAGAAGGCCGGAGATAACGGCGCGGACTTGAGCGTCTCGTTCAAGTTTTGTGAGTAGATGACGCGGTAACCTTTACACATTACTGGCGAATCTGGACCCGGCACACAGCCCCTCCCCCGTAAACCGTACTTATACCATTAAGGAGTCATAAAGAGAAAATGAGGATTTTGTTATGACAGTCTGGTCGTTAAGTTTGTAGCTCAGGTCGGCCCGGCGATTTCTGCTAAAGAACTCATGTCCTGCCACTCAACGAGGATTACAAACTCAAGAAGAGAGTTAAGCCCGCGCTTTTTTCGACACTTCGCGCCATTTACCTTGAGCTTTCAAGATGCCTTCGATAGCCTCGCGTACGCCGGCGTCACCTCCCGTTCGGCGCGTCACGTGGTGAACCGCGCGGCGCACTTCCTCAACCGCATTGGCTACCGCAATCGCCAGACCTACTCGCTCGAGAATTGGCAGGTCCGGCAGATCGTCGCCGATGTAGGCGACTTCGGAATCGCGCACGCCCGCCACTCGCAGGATCTCCTCGTATGCGGGCACCTTTTCGCCGCGGCCCTGAAACACAAATTCCATCCCGACCTCTTGGGCGCGCCGCGTCGTAGCCGCCGATTCGCGTCCTGAGATCACTCCCGTGCGCAATCCGGCGTCGCGCGCGAGTTTCAACCCGGCCCCGTCTTGCGAATGAAACGCCTTCATCTCAACTGCCGTGCCGTCAGCCGAGCGGCATCAGATAGACCTGGCCGGCTGTGAGCACGCCGTCTACATCCATCAGCAAAACGCGAATCTTGCGCGCACGGGCCGCCACGGCGGCCGGAAATCCACTGGATTTGGCGCGAATCCTGCGAGCCAAGAGCCTCTCCTGTATCCCCTGCATCCGGGAGCTGTCATCCCGAGAATGTTCACTCGCATGTCTTCATACGGGTGAACGACGAGGGATCTGCTTTCTCTCTCTTACTTGCGGGTCCCTACCCCGAGTCTTTGTGCCCACTCGGTGCGTTGCAATGTGTGCCGGTCAATGGAAGCTAGAAAAGCTCCAGTGTCCACAAATCGTGCAGGTGCACGACGCCCGCCACGCGCCGCGCGCCATCGAGCACCACCACTGCAGTAATCTTGCGCTGCTCCATCAGCCTCAGCGCGGCGCTGGCAAATTCCTCCGAAGCAATGGTCACCGGATTCGCGGACATGCACTCCTCTGCGGTGAGTTCGAGAACCGCACCGCGCCGCTTTTGCATCAGGCGGCGCAAATCGCCGTCGGTGATAATTCCGGCCAGCGCGCCCGCCGCATCGACCACCGTGGTCATTCCCAAACCTTTGCTGCTCATTTCGTAAATCACGTCCGGCATCTTCGCGCTGGGCGCCACGCTCGGCAGCGCTTCACCCGCATGCATAAGCTCACGGACTCGCAGCAGCTTTTTGCCAAGACGCCCGCCCGGATGCAGCGCCGCAAAATCATCGTGATTGAAACCGCGGCGCTCTAACAGCGCAATCGCCAGCGCGTCGCCCAAAGCCATGGCGGCCGTTGTAGACGCGGTCGGCGCCAGATTCAGCGAGCAGGCTTCCTCGCGCACGCTCGTATCCAGCACCACATCGCTTGCCTGCGCCAAGGTCGAACGTGTGTTTCCGGTGAGCGTCACCAGAGGCAGGCCAAGCCGCTTCATCGTGGCTAGAAGGGCGACGATCTCTTCCGTCTCTCCGCCGTAGGAAACTGCCACCACGGCGTCGCCCGCCTGCAACATTCCCAAGTCCCCATGCAGCGCCTCTGCCGGATGCAGAAAAACGGAAGGAGTGCCCGTGGAGGAAAACGTGGCCGCAATCTTGCGCCCGATCAATCCCGACTTGCCCATGCCGGTCACCACAACGCGCCCTTTGCAGGCCAGCAGCACTTCCACAGCGCGCTCGAATCCCGAATCCAGGCGCGCCTGCAATTCTTTCAGCGCTTCCGCCTCGATGCGCAGAACCCGCCTTGCGGTCTCCAGGCTCACGAAGCGCTCCACGAACGCACCAGTTTTGCTATGGGCTTCAATTTCGCCAACAGCTCCGGCAACCGATCCAGACGCAGCGCATTCGAGCCATCCGAGAGCGCCCGCTCGGGCCGATCGTGCACTTCGAGAAAAATTCCATCCACGCCCACGGCCGTTCCCGCCCGCGCCAGCGGTTCGATAAATTCGGGCTGACCTCCGCTCGCATGGCCTTGGCCTCCCGGCAGTTGGACAGAATGCGTCACGTCAAAGATTACCGGGCAGCCGGTCTTGGCCAGGATAGGAAAAGAACGCATATCCACGACGAGGTTGTTATAACCGAACGAGACGCCGCGCTCCGTGATAATCACTTTGTTGTTTCCCGTGCTCTTTACCTTCGCGACGGCGTTGGCCATCTCCCAAGGCGAAAGGAACTGGCCTTTTTTCAAATTCACCACCCGGCCCGTTTTGCCCGCAGCCGTGAGCAGATCGGTCTGCCGGGAAAGAAATGCCGGCACCTGCAGCACGTCGCAAACTTCCGCCGCCGCCCGCGCTTGATCGGGCTCATGAATATCGGTCAAAACCGGCACCCGAAAGCGAGCTTTGATCTTCCGTAGGATCTCCAAGCCGCCCGCCAGTCCTGGTCCGCGAAACGAACTCACGGACGATCGGTTCGCCTTATCGTAAGAAGCCTTAAAAACCAGCGGGACTTTGGCCTTGGCCGCTATTTTCGTCAATCGTTCCGCCAGTTTCATGGCGTGCCTCTCGCTCTCAATTACGCACGGTCCGGCGATCAGAACGAGCGGCTCGCCGGCGCCGATGCGGAAGGCGCCAATTGGAATCGATCGAAGAAGCGGCAAGTGAACGCCCGAGCTCCTCAGGATTCTAAACTGCGCGCGTTTCTCGGGAACCTAAGCCTATGCGGGACGTTTCGGATTTGCAATCTGCACGTTTCAGAATAAAAAACGTCAGCTTCGTTTTGCGGCTTGAACTGCCGCGGGCACGTGTTCGGCGGCCATGGCTCGATTGTGGGTTTCGCGCTTGCTTGCGGCTCCCACAAACGCGGCGAACAGCGGATGCGGCGCCAGCGGTTTGGACTTGAACTCGGGGTGAAATTGGCAGCCCAAAAACCACGGATGATCGGCCACTTCGACGATTTCCACGTAGGAGCCATCCGGCGTGCGGCCGGTGATCCGCAGGCCGGCAGCGGTCAGGCGCTCTTCGTAGTCGCGGTTGAATTCATAACGATGCCGGTGGCGTTCGCTGATCTCCGCGGTGCCGTAAGCACGGTGTGCGAAAGAACCAGGCTCGATGCGGCACGGCCATGCTCCTAGTCTCATCGTGCCGCCCATTTCGTCCACGCCCAGCAGTTCGCGCAATTTGTAAATCACGCGGTGCGGCGTGTGCGCGTCGAATTCGGTGCTATTGGCATCCGCCAGCCCGGCGACATTGCGCGCGTACTCGATGGTGATGCACTGCATTCCGAGGCAAATGCCAAAAAACGGAACTTTGCGCTCGCGCGCGTATTGAATCGCAAAAATCATGCCTTGAATGCCGCGCTTACCAAAACCGCCCGGCACGAGAATGCCATCCACGTGCGCCAGCCGGCGCGCCGCAGTTTCCAGCGAATCGATCTCCTCGGCCTCAATCCATTCGATCACCGTGCGCATGTGATGCGGCAGCCCGCCGTGCATGAGAGCCTCGCGCAAACTCTTGTACGCGTCCTCCAATGCCACGTACTTGCCCACCACGCCGATACGCACTTCGCCCCGAGGGTGCTCCATGTTTTCCAACAGCCCGAGCCAGCGGCTCATGTCTCTGGGCGCCGCGTCCAATTTCAAAAGCCGCAGGATTTGCTCGTCCAACCCTTCGGCGGCGAGATTCACCGGCACGGCGTAAATCGTATTCACGTCTCGCGCGGTCACCACGCATCGCTCCGGAATGTTGCAGAAAAGGGCGATCTTCGCCTTCATCTCGTGCGGCAAGGGGCGATCGCTGCGGCACAGCAAGAGATCCGGCTGAATTCCGATGCTCAGCATCTCTTTTACGCTGTGCTGCGTCGGTTTGGTCTTCAGTTCACCCGCCGTGGGGATGAAGGGCACCAGCGTGACGTGCACGAAAATTGCATTTTCCTGCCCCAGTTCCAGGCGCATCTGGCGAATCGCTTCCAGAAACGGCAACGACTCGATATCTCCCACCGTGCCGCCGATCTCGATGATCACCACATCCACGTCGTGCGCGATCTTGCGAAATGCCGCCTTGATCTCGTCGGTAACGTGCGGAATTACTTGCACCGTCTTGCCCAGAAAATCGCCGCGACGCTCCTTCGAAAGGATCGATTCGTAAATGCGGCCTGTCGTCCAGTTGTTATCGCGCGTGAGTTTGGCTGAAGTAAACCGTTCGTAGTGCCCCAGGTCCAGATCGGTTTCCGCACCATCGTCGGTGACGTAAACCTCCCCGTGCTGGTACGGACTCATGGTCCCGGGATCGACGTTCAGGTAGGGATCGCATTTCTGAAGGGTGACTCGAAGGCCCCGGCTTTCCAGCAGGCAGCCGATCGATGCTGCGGCGACGCCTTTGCCGAGGGAGGAAACCACACCGCCGGTTACAAATATATACTTTGGTCCCATCCGCACAGGTTACGCCCCGCTAAAGGTACACGCCGGGCGCTAAGCTGTCTTTTTCCTCCTGGGAAAGTAGGTGTACAACGCATTTTACGGAGAACTGCGGCAGTGTGTCAACGCGCCCCTGCACCGCTGGCCAAAGCCTGCTCCACTCGTTTCACGTCTTCTGGGGTATCGACTTCAACAGATTTGTACTCCGTCTCCGCAACGCGAATGCGAAAGCCGTTCTCGAGCCAGCGAAGCTGCTCGAGCTGCTCGATGCGCTCTAGATCACCCTGTGGAAAAGTAGCGAATTCCAGTAGGGCCTCGCGGCGAAATACGTAGAGTCCAATGTGCTTTAAATGTCTCGCGTGAACAGAGCCTTCGCGATCCCTTACCCACGGTATGGGTGCGCGCGAAAAGTAGAGGGCGTTGCTATCGAAATCGAGAACTGTCTTCACCATGTTCGGATCCATGATCTCCGCGGGATTGGTGATGGGCACGGCCAGCGTCCCCAATTTGACCTCCTCATCATCACGAACTGCTTCGATGGCAGCGTCGATCGCGGCAGGCTCGATAATAGGCATGTCACCCTGCACGTTCACCAAAATCTCCGCATCAGGATGGGCAGCAGCCACCTCGGCCACTCGCTCGGTGCCGGAGCGATGATCCGGACGCGTAAGCACGGCTTCGCCGCCAAATGATTTCACCGCTTTGGCGATCCGTTCATCGTCGGTCGCCACGATGACTTTCGAAACCAGACTGGCTCGCCGCGCCCGCTCCCAGACCCTCTCGATCATCGGCTTTCCCCCGATCGAAACGAGCGGTTTGCCGGGAAGGCGAGTCGACGCATAACGTGCAGGAATGACGGCCAGAATGTTCATTGTGAACGGCTCGTGAAAGATTTTGGTTCGTAACTGGAACGTGTCTCTATTTTGTAATTATTTCATCTCAACTGTTGAAGCTCTTCGCCACGATGCTAGCATAAGACGTCGGAAGGCCAAGCTTCGGAGCCACAATTAGCCGTCATGGCTGCGTTCTGGCGCCGTTAAGGCTACAGCAACAGTTAACGCCGTCTACAGCAACGCAGTGTTGCATGGGCCGAATCTAGTGCTAGAATGGCTGGGATTTCCCCGCAGCCGCCCGGCCCAGGTCCGGGAGGGGGTTTGTAATGGCAACAGGTAAACGACAGGGGCTGCTGTACGTAGCTCTCCTTGCCCTTGTTGTGTTCGCAGCACCCGCCCTGGCGCAGGTCACGGGCCCCGAACCTCCGAATCAATCTTACGAACCCGACATCAAGAAATCCGCCGGCATCAAACTGAACGTCGAGATGGCTTTGGTCAACGTGACCGTTACCGATCCTTATAGTCGGCTGGTCACCGGCCTCGACAGGGAAAACTTTAAGGTTTTCGAAGATGGTGTGGAACAGGAGATCTCCGCTTTCTCGAGCGAGGACGTTCCGATTTCCATTGGCTTGGTCTTCGATATGAGCGGCAGCATGGCGGACAAAGTCGATAAAGCCCGGCAAGCCGCCATTCAGTTTATGCGCACGGCCAATCCCCGGGACGAGTTTTTCCTCGTCAGCTTCAACGATCGTGCAGAACTGACCAGCCGTTTCACCTCCAGCATCGAGGAACTCGAAAGCCGCATGATGTTTACCGTCGCCAAGGGCCGCACGGCGCTACTGGATGCTATTTACCTGGGCCTGAGCCAAATGAGGGGTGCCAAGAACGGCAAGCGGGCCTTGCTCATCATCTCCGATGGAGGCGATAATCATAGTCGCTACAACGAGGCGGACATTCGGAATTTCCTTAAAGAAGCAGACTGCCAGCTTTACGCCATGGGGATTTTTGATGTCAACGATATGGGCCGAACAACCGAGGAGCGCTACGGACCCAGCCTGCTTTCCGAACTCGCTGAAATGACGGGTGGTCGCGTCTTCCCAGTCTCCAGCCTGGGCGATTTGCCCGATATCGCCGCCAAAATTGGAATGGAGCTGCGTAACCAATATGTCCTCGGATATAAACCAAGCGATGTGCGTCACAATGGCGCCTGGAGAAAAATCAAAGTTAAGCTCCTCGCGCCTAAAGGGCTTCCGCCTCTCAACGTTTACGCCAAGACGGGATACTACGCACCGGCTCAATAAGCTATCTGCGTTCACGCCGATTTTTGCGGCTGCGGTCCTGGCGATTTTTGCTGCTCCCTTTGTTCACGCGCAGCGGCCCCAACAGCCCTCTGCTCCTACCAAGCTCCCCTGGAGGGGCCTGATTACTCCATTAAGAAGGACGTAAATCTCGTTGTCCTGCACGTCTCGGTCGTGAATGATCGCGGGCAGTTCGTCCCAGGGTTGAAGGAGAACGATTTCCACGTCCTGGAAGACAAGGTCGATCAGAAGATCTCGGTTTTCAGCCAGGAAGACGTGCCCGTAAGCATGGGCCTGGTCATCGACAATAGCGGCAGCATGCGCGAGAAGCGGCCTCAGGTAAACGCCGCGGCTTTGACGCTCGTCAAAACCAGCAATCCTCAGGATGAGGCCTTCGTCGTCAATTTTAATGATGATTTTTATCTGGACACGATCCACGACTTCACCAACGATATCAGTGAAATGAAGGACGCCTTGGATCGTATCGATGCGCGCGGCAGTACCGCGCTCTACGATGCGGTTATCGGATCGCTTGATCATCTGAAGAAGGGCGCAAAAGACAAGAAGGTGCTTCTGGTGGTGACCGATGGCGTGGATAACGCCAGCCGCCGCACGCTGGCCAATGCCGTGCAGGAAGCTCAGCGTTCCGACGCCTTGATTTATGCCGTGGGAATCTTCAGTGACGACGATATCAAGCACAACCGTGGCGACATGAAAAAGGCACGCCGCGCGCTTACCGAATTGGCCACGTCTACAGGCGGGCTGGCTTTCTTTCCCGAGAACGTGTCAGACACCCAATCCATCTGCACACAGATTGCCCGCGATATCCGCAATCAGTACACCGTAGCCTATTACCCCACGAATACGGCCCGCGACGGCACCTATCGGACCGTGCAGATCAGCGTCTGTCCGCAGAAGGGCTCCGGCAAGCTTCAGGTGCGCACCCGCACCGGCTATTACGCTCGCGGCCCCGCTCTCTCCACCAGCGCCGGCGCCGGCAACTGACGATCCGGCCAGGATCGTCATCCCGAGCGAACATCGTGAGCGAGGGATCTGCTTTTGGGCGCCTCTCTGTGCTGATACGCACACGCTTCGTCGTAGGGGGTAGCTTTGAGCTCTGACATTCTCGCCTTCATAGGGCTTTAGCCCCTGAAGTTTGTAGCTCGGGTCGGCCGCGCCACAGGAAAGTGTAGCTTTCGCGCGCCCTATGCGGCAGACCCGAGGAATTTTCTTCTGCTTTTAAACCTACGCGCTACCTTCGGCTTCTGCGAGAAAGCTCTCTCCGTGAGGAATCTCTCCGCCAAAATTCTGCGCCACGGTCTGCCCCATATCCGCCAGCGTCTCGCGCACGCCCAGGTTCGTGCCATGCTGTCCTCCGGGGCTGTAAGCCAAAATCGGCACGTATTCCCGGGAATGGTCCGTCGTAGGCCAAGCCGGATCGGGATCGCAGCCATGATCCGCCGTGATTAGGACCAGATCCGTTTTCTCCAAGCTAGTCAGCAGCGGGCCGAGAAGCGAATCAAACTCCTCCAGCGATCGCGCGAACCCTTCCACGTCTTTGCGATGGCCGTACAGCATGTCGAAATCCACCAGGTTGGCGAAGATCAACCCATCGCGCTGTCGCTCTAACGCGGAACGCAGCTTCTCCATTCCGTCCGCATTGCTCTTGGTGGTCACGTAATTCCCAAGCCCGCGGCCGTTGTAGATGTCGTGAATCTTTCCAATCCCCAGAACAGGCACCTTGCGGTCTGTAAGCACGTCCAGCAACATCGGCCGCGGCGGCTCTACCGCGTAGTCGTGACGCCGCTCCGTGCGGCGAAAATTCCCAGGCGCGCCAGTAAAAGGTCTGGCGATCACGCGGCCGACTCGGTGCGGTCCATCCAGAATCTTACGTGCGATTTCGCAATAGCGATAAAGCTCCGGCACAGGAATCACGTCTTCGTGTGCCGCGATCTGGAAAACGCTGTCGCCGGAGGTATACACGATGGGATAACCGGTGCGCACGTGCTCGGCGCCCAATTCCTTGAGAATCTCCGTGCCGCTCGCCGGCTTATTGCCGAGCGTTTTTCGTCCGATGGCACGCTCGAATGGCTGCATCACTTCGGGCGGAAAGCCCTGCGGATAGACCGGAAAGGCGCGTTCCAACCAGATTCCCGCCATCTCCCAATGACCTGTAGTCGTGTCTTTCCCCGGCGAGCGCGTCGCTCCTTTTCCGAAACAGCCTGTGGGCTTGTTGGCGGGTGATAAATGCGCTAGCGGCTCGATATTCGCGAGTCCGAGCTGGACGAGATTAGGAATAGCGAGCGGCCGGGACTGCGCGATGTGCCCCAGCGTATTCCGGCCGACGTCGCCATATTGATCGGCGTCCGGCAGCGCGCCGATGCCGACGCTATCCAGCACCACCCACACAATTCGCGAAAACGCCATCTCCGCCTCTTTCGACCTCGTCATTCTGAGCGAAGCGTGCCCGACCTTTTGCCTGTGGTGGACAAATCCGGTCGGGTTGTTCGATTTCCGGTCGGGACGCGAAGTCGAAGAATCCCTCTTCTATCAAATAGAAGCGAGAGTCCGCCTAAAGACGATCACATTTGTCCTCGATTGAATTATCTGTCTGAACCTCGGCGCATGCCAATTTGCCGCCCTCTGCCCCCGCGACGTATAATTTTTCGTTTAGATTGCCACCGAAATTCCGGCTGTGCAGGACTGTGGCGCTCCGTGAGCGCCTGTGAACGTCCATGAGCGATAAGCCCGAAATCATCGATAAACCCGCAATCCTTGACGAGCCCGCGTCCATCGTGGTTTCCGGCGCCCGTGTACACAACCTGAAGAACATCAGCTTCGAGATTCCCCACAATGCCATAACCGTGGTCACCGGCGTCTCGGGATCGGGAAAGTCCAGCCTGGCCTTCGACACCATTTACGCCGAAGGCCAGCGGCGCTATATCGAATCGCTCTCCGCCTATGCGCGGCAATTCCTCGAGCGCATCGAAAAGCCCGACGTTGACGAAATCTCCGGCATCGCTCCGGCGATCGCCATCAAGCAAAAAAACGCCACCCGCAACCCGCGTTCGACTGTAGCCACCGCCACCGAAATTTATGATTATCTGCGCCTGCTCTACGCGCGCGCCGGCCGCACTTTCTGCACGCGTTGCGGCAGCGAAGTCCAGCGCGACACCATCGATGCCATCACCGCGCGTGTCCTCGCGCTCGAACCAGGCCGCAGATTCTACGTGTTCTTCCGCCTTGCGATTCCTGAGCCCGCCAAGAAGCCGGGCTCGCGAAAATCACCGAAGCCAAACGCCGAAAGTGTCCGCCAAGCCTTGGTCGATCTGCAAAAACGTGGATTCAACCGCCTTTATCAGGCAGGACAAATTCACGAATTCTCTTCACCGGAAACCCTCCTCGACTTGGATTTTTCGCAACCGATCTATGTCGTGGTCGATCGCCTCGCCGTGGCGCCGGAAATCCGTTCGCGTCTCGCCGATTCGGTCGAGATCTGTTATCGCGAAGGCAAAGGCGAAGCCATCCTCGAATTCCCGCCTTCAGAGACGCATCCTGAGACTGAGCGCATCGTCTTCAGCGATCGTTTCGAATGCAAGAAGTGCGGCCTCACGTATCAGGAGCCCGAGCCGCGCCTGTTTTCGTTTAACAATCCCTACGGCGCCTGCCCCCGTTGCCAGGGCTTCGGCAATACGATCGATTTCGATATCGATCTGGTGATTCCCGACCGCGGCAAGTCCATCAACGAAGGCGTTATTCAACCCTGGACGAAGCCGCGTTATCGTTCCCTTTGGCAGGATCTGAAGCGATTCGCTCGCGCTCGCGGCATTCCTCTCGATGTTCCTTTCCGCCAACTCACCGCCGAGCAGAGAGACCTCATTATTGAGGGCGATCCTGACGCCGACTTTACGGGCGTCAATGGCTTTTTCGCCTGGCTCGAACGAAAGAAATACAAGCTGCACGTACGCGTTTTCCTCAGCCGGTATCGCGGCTATGCCACCTGCCCCGATTGCGGCGGCACGCGGCTTCGCGCCGAAGCTCGCGCCGTGCGCATCCAGGGAAAATCGATTACCGAAGTCTGCAAGCTCACCGTCACCGAAGCGCGCCAATTCTTCGATTCTCTCGAACTAGCGCCGGAAGCGGCTGCCATCGCTGAGAGAATCCTGCAGGAGATTCAGCAGCGGCTGCGTTTTTTGGATCAGGTTGGACTCGACTATCTCACGCTGGATCGCCTCACCTCCACGCTTTCCGGCGGCGAAGCGCAGCGCATCCAGCTCGCCACGTCTCTCGGTTCGCAATTAGTCGGCGCCCTCTACGTGCTCGATGAGCCTTCCATCGGACTTGCATCCGCGCGATACCCACCGGCTGATCGAAATTCTCAAAAGCCTGCGCGATTTGGGAAATACGATTCTCGTCGTCGAGCACGATGCCGAAACTATCGCCGCGTCCGATTATGTGCTCGACCTCGGACCGGGAGCCGGCGAACTGGGCGGCAAGCTCCTTTTTTGCGGCCCGCGCGAGCATCTCCTGGATTCACCGGACTCCCTCACCGCGCGTTACTTAAATGGCGAACTGCGCATTCCTGTACCCTCGCTGCGCCGCAAGCCGTCTCGCCGTTTTCTGCGCATCTTCGGCGCGCATGCGCACAACCTCCGCAATATCGACGTGATGTTCCCGCTCGGCACCATGGTCGCGGTGACCGGCGTCTCCGGTTCCGGCAAATCCACGCTAATTCACGACGTGCTCTATAAAGCGCTCGAAGCCAAGCGCGCCGGCGTGAGTTTCAAGGAACTCTGCGATCGCATCGAGGGTGATACGCAGCTCGACCAGGTTGTTCTCGTCGATCAATCTCCTATCGGCCGCACTCCGCGCTCCAATCCCGCGACGTATTTGAAAGCGTTCGATTCCATACGCGATGTCTTTGCCTCCACCCCGGATGCCAAGCGCCGCGGTCTCACGGCGGGACACTTTTCCTTCAATATTCCCGGCGGCCGCTGCGAAGCCTGCCAGGGCGACGGCACGGTCACGGTCGAGATGCAGTTCCTTGCCGACGTCGAGCTCATTTGCGAGGAATGCCGCGGCACTCGATTCAAGAGCTCCGTTCTCGAAGTCCGCTATCGCGACAAAAACATTCACGAGGTCCTCGGCCTGACGGTGCGCGAAGCTCTGCAATTCTTCTTCGGCGTGCCGCGCGTGATCTCCAAACTCAAGGTTCTCGAGGAGGTAGGTCTCGGGTATCTGCGCCTGGGTCAATCCGCAACCACGCTTTCCGGAGGCGAAGCACAGCGGCTGAAGCTCGCCGCTCACCTGATTCACACCGCCAATCCCGGCGTTCTTTACATTTTCGATGAACCGACTACAGGATTGCATTTCGACGATATCCAGAAGCTCCTGATCGCTTTTCGCAAGCTCCTGGAGGGCGGGGCTTCGATCATCGTCATCGAACACAATCTCGACGTCATCAAATCAGCCGATTGGGTGATCGATTTGGGTCCGGAAGGCGGCGCGCAGGGCGGCACCATCGTGGCCTCGGGAACTCCCGAGCAGGTCGCGCGCAACCCGCACTCTTACACCGGCAAATATCTCGCGCGCGCCCTCAAAAATAATAACGGCCGTGGCGACGCCCGGGGTTCTTCCAAGAACACTTCCGTTGCGAACGGCTAACCGCCGAAACAAGGTTTAAACGTAGAGCCGCGGTCTTTAGCGCGGCAGCCTTGTCTTCGTATTTTGATGTGCTTCTCGGCGGAAGACTCCAGCTGGGTGTCATTCTGAGCGAAGTGGCCGCGCTCCTCTGCGGCGCGTCTCTTAGGCCGCGTGGCCGAACCCCAGTTCTCCACTCTTGTCTGCGCTGGGGTAGAACCGACCTACAATCTCATATAGGGCCAGCGTCGAAGCTGTAAGCGACAGCGTGTCATTCTGAGCGAAGTGGCCGCGTCTCTTTCCACGGCCCGCCTCGGGCCGGCGCGGCCACGGAGTCGAAGAATCTCTCATATAATGTTCACGTCGGGCATCAAGGCACAAGAATAGTGAAACGCCTTTCATTTCAAGCCGATCGAATTTGTTTCAGCCTTGCGCTCATCGTTCTGTTCGCATCGCTGCACGCTCCGGTCGCACGCGCCCAAAACCCTCGCTCTGCATCGCCGAATCCGCCGTCGAATTCGCAATCAAAGCCTCAGCAAAACTCTACTTCCAGCGCTGATCCTCTTGCCCCGCTACTCGCTCAGGCTCAGGATGCGCTTGACCGCAAAGACTTCGCCGCCGCCATTCCTTTGCTCGAAAAAATCGCAGCGGCGAAACCCACCGAAGCGATGCCTCACTTTGAGTTCGGATTTGCCTACTCCGGGCTGAATAAAAATCCGGAGGCCATTGCCGAATATCGCCGTGCCATTTCCCTCGATCCGAAGCTCGCCCCGGCGCATTTGAATCTGGGAATATCGTTGCTCGATTCCGACGCTGCGGCCGCGGCGGAATCCTTCCGGCGCGCCGTGGATTTGCTGCCAGGACAGTCCCGCCCGGTCTACCTGTTGGGAGAGGCCCTCGAACGCAGCGGCAAGCGCTCGGAAGCCATGGAACAATATCGCGCCGCGGCTACCCTTGCGCCTAAAGACGATGTCATTCTTTTTGCGCTCGCTCGCGCACTTTTAGCGGACGGCCAAAACTCCGCCGCCGAGACCGGCTTTCGTCAATTGCTCTCGCTGAAGCCCGATTCCGCGCCGGCCCAACTCGGCTTGGCCGAATCTTTGCTCGCCCAACAAAAAACCACCGAAGCCATCGATGTTTTCGCCGATTACCTGCAGAAGACTCCCGACGACAGCCACGCCCGTTTCGAGCGAGCAGTCGCCTTGCAGGACCTGAACCGCTTCGACGATTCCCTGCATGAGCTTGATCAGCTTGACAAGAGCGAGGCCCCGACTGCCGATTCTCTCAAGCTTCGCGGCAGCATCTATCTGCAGCAGAAGAAGTGGACCGAGGCTGATGCGTCGTTTCAGAAAGCGCTGGCCGCATCCCCGAACGATGCTCAACTTCATATGTGGGCGGGCCAAACGAAAATGGAGTTGCGTGATTACACTGCGGCCGAAAAAGAACTCCGGCGCTCTCTCGAATTGGCTCCGGGCAATTCCGATGCCTTGCGAGAGTTGGTTGGGGTCTACTACTTGTCCGGCCAGTACGAAAACACGCTTTCCACTTTAGATCTTCTCGCTCAGCGTGAAACCCTGAGCCCGCTTAGTTGGTTCTTCCGCGCCCTCTCGTGCGATAAACTAGGGCGGAAACCCGAAGCGGCCGCCGCTTATCAAAAGTTTCTCGAATTGGATCGAGGCGAGCGTCCCGATCAAGAATTCCAGGCGCAAGCGCGACTGACGCTTCTCCTGCGCGAATTAGGAAAGGGTTCTAGAAAATAGTTGGAAGCGGAAGACGCCTTCTTCGCCGCGGGCGTAGCCGCATCGCGAAGAAACTATCGCGCGGCGAAAGTCTGGCCGAAGGACGAGCTTTCGCCCGCTGAACGAACGATGCGCTTTCCGGCCAGAAATAAAGAGCGGCTTCGGGACGTAGCAAGGTGGAGCTTCGGAGCGAAAAAAGTGGCTCGGCGTTCCAATCATCGCTGTAGAATCTCGATTCCCGTTCTGATCGTGACAACCATGGCTCTTTCCGCCTGTCTTGCTATCAGCGCTGCCGAACAAGAATCGCGCGAGAAGTATGAGGCGCAATTTCAATTGGAGCGCGATCCCGTGGCCAAGGCCAAGATACTCGCCAAATTGGGTCGCTTCGAGATCGATGAGGCTCGCGCGGACTTAAAGGCGGATAAAGAGGAACAATCTCTTGCCGATCTCGAGCACTACCGCGACCAGGTGGAAGGCACGGTGCAGGCGCTTTCCGCTACGGGCGTGAATGCCGAGCAGCACCCCGCCGGCTTCAAAGAACTGCAAATCAGTCTTCGCGAAACCCTGCGGCACATCGATGAATTGATCCTTCAGCTCCCGCTGGATAAGAGGCCCTGGTTTCAGGCGGTGCGCTCGGATTTGGCCAATTCCCACAACTTGCTTATCGAGGCGCTTTTTCCTTCTCTAGGCGGGAAGCGATCGAAGAGAGGAGATCCGTGATGAAGCTCGCCATGCGCCCCCTGCCGCTCGTACTTGCAACGTTTCTTTGCGCCGCCGGGATTACCGCAGCCACGTCCCCGGCCTTCGCTCAAAAGAAGGATTATCTGTCCGACGCCGAATCCGAAAAAATTCGCGATGCGGAGACCACTTCAGAACGCATCAAGCTGTTCATCTCCTTCGCAGCCGATCGCATCAAGAAACTGCAATATCGAATTCGCCCATCCCGGCGAATTGCACCGCGACGACCGGATCAACACGCTCATCAATGCCTACGCTGGCTGCATTGATGACGGTACGGATCTGATCCAGCTCGGTGTCGACAAACAGCAGGACATTCGCGACGCCATCAAGGAGATGCAAAGCCGCGCGCCCGAATTTCTGGCTTATTTGAAAGAATTGTCCGCGAAAGGCCGCTCCGTCGAGCAATTCAAAGACAATCTCGATGACGCCATCGACGCCACTAACGACGCGATCAGAGACGCCGCGGACGCGCTCAAGGAGAATGCACCGCCTCCGGTGCGCCGCCGGCCACAATGAAACGCGAACGTCCCAGCCCAGTTCCCGGAGGCGCTGCGGTTTTCCAACGGCTGTATACGCGTTTGGGCTGCCGGGGACGCCCGCCGCGTTTTGAAGTGGAGTTTTATCCTTACGCCAACCTGATGCACACCATCCGCCTGCGCGAAGAGACCGCTTGTGTGCGCTTATCAGACGCGTTGCGTGGTGCGCCGCTAGCGGTCCTGGAGTCCGCGGCGGCGATTCTCTTATCCCGCATTTATCGTCGTCGCGCGCCCAGTGAAATCCTTGGCGCTTATCGCCAATTCGTACTCTTGCCGCGGACTCGCCGGCGCGTCGCCGCGCTTCGTGGCGCGCGAGGCCGCCGTGTGCAGACGGGCCCGCGCGGATCGATTTACGATCTCGCCCCCTTGTTCACGCGCCTCAACCGCAAGTATTTCGGCGGGCGGCTGCATCGCCCCAGACTTGGCTGGAGCAGCCGGACTTGGCGAGCGCAATTTGGCTGCTTCGATCCGGCGCTCGATCAGATCGTCATGAACCGCTGGCTGGACCGGCCCTGCGTGCCGCGTTACGCGGTGGAATACGTCCTCTTCCACGAAATGCTGCACGTGAAGCACCCGCTGCGCGCCGCTCGCTGCGGCATCGAAGCCCATTCGCTGAAATTTCGATTGGAAGAAAAACGGTACGCCAATTATGAGCGCGCCAGGAAATTTCTCGACCGCTTACCCTGATTTCTGTTTTGAGGCTGCGTGCCCGGATTCGCTTTCCAGCTTTTCGATGCGCTTGAGAATTTTATCGCGGTCAGGCGCGGCGCGATAAACATCCAGGTATTTTCTGTACGCGGCTAGCGCGTTGTCCACGTCCCCTTTTCGTTCGTAGGCTTCTCCCAGCAGCGAATACGACCGTGCCAATTTCGGCTGGAAGTGCGTGGCATCCTGAAATCGCTCGATCGCCGCGTCGTAATTTCCGCGCTTCAGGTAGAAGCTGCCAATCTCCACGCTCTTGTTCGCGCGCAGCGGATCGTAAGTAGGCTCGACCGGAGTCGGGGGAGGCTCCGGCTCCATGTAAGGCGGAGCGGGACCTTTGTCCAAAGCCGATTCTTGAGCCGAGGCCGGTCGCGCGGCCAGGAAAGACACAAACACCGCCGCAAATAAGAAAAAAGTGCCGCTCAGGAAACGAGCCGCCTTGCGCGCGTTTCGCATGGTTTTCGCAGGTGTGATTCGCTTTGTTATCATGAATGTTGCCTGCGGCATGAGAGTCCCGCCCATCGGGAACTCCCCTGCTGACAATTGTAACTCCGCCCATGGAACTCAGGGAAAAAGTCGCCAATCTCCCCCGCGATGCCGGTGTCTATCTGTTCAAGGACGCGTTGGGGACGACTTTATACGTTGGCAAGGCCGGTTCTTTGCGCTCTCGAGTGCGCTCTTATTTTCTCGAAACGCGATGGATGGATGCAAAAACTGGCTCGCTGGTGCGAGAAATCGCCGACGTGGATTACATCGTCGTCGATAACGAACGCGAAGCCCTGGCGCTCGAAAACAACCTCATTAAGCAGTATCAGCCGAAATTCAACGTCCTGCTGCGGGATGACAAGACCTATCCTTACATCCGCTTCACGGCGTTTGAAAAATATCCGCGAGTTTACGTAACGCGCCGCCTGCGCAAAGATGGCTCGATCTATTTCGGGCCCTTCTTCCCGCACAGCCTCGCCTACCGCATCGTTCATCTCATTCACAAACACTTCCGGATTCCTTCCTGCACGGTGGACCTCACGAGGCAACATCCGCGTCCCTGCTTGCAGTATTACATTCACCGTTGCTGGGGTCCCTGCGTTGCCGGCCTCGTGTCGGACGAAAAATACGCGGAGGCGGCGCGCGACTCGCGTACTTTCCTGGAAGGCCGCCGTCACGACCTGCTGGCCAGCCTCCGCGACCGCATGATGCAGGCTTCGGAGAACCAGCGCTACGAGCAAGCGGCCGGTTACCGCGACCTCCTGCATACCCTTGAAGAGATTGAAGAGCGGCAGAAAATTGCCGCCGCTGCCGGCGACGACACCGACGTGCTCGCCTGGTACGCCGAGCCTCCCCAGGTAGCCGTGAATCTTTTCCACATTCGCGCCGGCCGTGTGGTCGATCGCCGTGATTTCTATTGGGAAGACCTCGAGGAATTCGATCCCGACGAATTTCTTCCCTCTGTGCTCAAGCAGCTTTATCTCGATGCCGCCTATTTGCCGCGAGCCATTCACGTCATGCGCGATTTCGAGGATCGCAAGCTGCTCGAAGAAATCCTTTCGGAGCGCGCCGAAACGCTGAATCTGCCCTATCGCCGCGTGGAGATCGCGGTACCGCAGCGCGGTCCGAAGCATGCGTTTCTGGATCTGGTGGAGAAAAATGCGCGCCATTCTTTCGAGCAGCGATTCCGCGTCCTGAAACCCAACTCCAAAGCCATTGCCGAGGCGCTCGAGTCCACGCTGAATCTTCCCGCTCCTCCCAAGCGCATCGAGAGCTTCGATATTTCCCATCTCCAGGGAACCGACACGGTTGCCTCCATGGTCGTCTGGGAAAACGGGCACATGCGCAAATCCGATTACCGCAAATTCATCATTCGCGGCGAATGGGGCAATGATGATTTCGCAAGTATGCGCGAGGCAGTGGAACGCCGCTATCGCCGAGTGCAGAGCGAACAGAAAGAAATGCCCGGCCTGATTCTGATCGACGGCGGGTTGGGACAACTGCACGCCGCTGCGCAAGCCTTGGAAAAGCTGGAAATCATCAATCAGCCCGTGGCCGCCATCGCCAAACAGGAAGAAGTCCTTTTCGTTCTCGGCCAGGAGGACGAACCGATTCGCCTGGAGAAACATTCACCACTTGCTGCATCTGATTCAGCAAATCCGTGATGAAACACACCGTTTTGCCGTGGGTTTTCACCGCCAACGCCGCTCTCGCCGAACCCTGAAAACGGAGCTCGACGAAATTCCAGGCGTCGGTTCGCGAACCGTGCAGAAATTGCTGCGCGAATTCGGCAGTGTCGCTCGCGTGCGACTGGCCAGCACCGAAGATCTCTCCCGCGTTGTATCGCGGCCGGTCGCGGCGCGCATTGTCGAGCATCTCCACGGGAATCAACTCGCCAGCGCCGCTCCGAAACCAGATTCCGCGGCATGATGTATCCTTGGCGACGCTTTGTTGCATCGAAATAGCGGGTGTGCTACGTTGAGCCACAGGGGGTTAGTGAAATGGGCGACAGCAGCGGATCCAAAGTCAGTTACTTCATGGTAGGCCTCGGAATCGGCGCCCTTGTAGGCATTCTATTTGCTCCCAAATCCGGCGAGGAAACCCGCGAATATCTGAGCCAGCGGGCCGAAGAAGGCCGGGAATACGCTCAGCGCAAAGCTCGTGAGCTGCGCGAAAGGGCGGACGATCTTGTAGAGCGCGGCAAGCAGGTTGCTGCCAGGCAGAAAGAGTCCATCTCCGCCGCAGTAGATGCGGGCCGCGACGCTTATCAGCGCGAAAAATCCAAGGAAATGTAGGGCCGGTTTCGATGGCAAGCTGGGTCATTCCTCTGTTCGTGATCGTCGCGGCGGTCTCTCTATTCGTTCAAATGCTGATTTTTGGCGCGATGTTCCTGACCGTCCGGCGCCTCAGCAAGCGTATGGAAGACCTTGCCGACGATCTGCAAAGGCGCGTGATCCCGGTAATTTCCCGGCTGCAGATGCTTGTGGAAGAGGCGCAACCGCGTATCTCCAACATGATTTCGGACGCTGCTGAGATCACTCACGTCGCGCGCAGCCAGGTGCAGCGCATGGACCGCATGGTCACCGAAGCCGTCGATCGCCTGCGCATGCAACTTGTCCACGCCGACCAGATCCTCACTGGCGCGATGGAAACCGTCGAAGAGACCGGCGCGCGCATCCGCAGTTCTGTGTGGCGGCCAGTGCAGTCCTTCAGTGCGCTCGTGCGCGGAATTCAAACGGGCTTGGAGTTTTACCGCGGACGCCGCCGTCAGGCTGACGGACCCAACCAAGAGCAAGACGAAGAGCTTTTCATTTAGCCGCGTTCTTCATCCAATTCCTATCTCGAATTTTCCGCCATCGACAAACTTTTCTGCCTAAATCAGCTCAGCGGATCCAGCCGCCGCCGAGAACTTCGTCTCCGCGATAAAAAACCGCGGACTGACCAGGCGTGATGGCGCGCTGCGGCGCGAAAAAGCATACCCTCACGCTGGCAGGGCCAGCCGGCTCGATGCGAGCGGGAGCGGGATCGTGGCGGTAACGTATTTTTACCGTTGCTTCGATTGGCTCATGCAAATCCGGCCAGGAAATCCAATTCACGTCGCGAGCCTCGAGGCTATCGCGCCATAGGTCCTTTTCTTCGCCGACCGTAACACGCTTTGCGTCGGCATCGATTTGCAAAACGTAGAGCGGCCGCGGACGAGGCGATGCCCAAGCCGCGGCGCTGTCCCACCGTAAAATGCTGAACGCCGGAATGCGTGCCCACGACCTGACCCGACGCGGTAACGAGTTCGCCCGCTTCGCCGTCCTGTTGGATTGGCCGTACTGACTCGCTCTCGTTATCGTTGCGCTGCTGCTCACGCCGGTAAGCTTCGATAAAGTTCGTATAGTTTCCCGAAGGCACGAAACAGATCTCCTGGCTCTCCGGCTTTTCCGCCACGGGCAAACGCGAGCGGCGCGCAATTTCACGGACTGCCTGCTTTGAGAGATTTCCCAACGGAAACTCCGCGTGGGCCAACTGCTCCTGGGTCAATCCAAACAGAAAATAAGACTGATCCTTGGAAAGATCCAATGCACGCAAGAGATTCCAGCGGCCGGTCTGCGCGTTTTGCTCGATGCGCGCGTAGTGGCCACTGGCGATGCGCGATGCGCCGATCTGCCGCGCGGTGACCAGCAAGTTGATCGAATTTCACGTGGTTGTTGCACGCGGCGCAAGGAATCGGCGTACGGCCGGCGAGATAGTCCTCGACAAAGGGGCGCACGACGGTCTCTTCAAACCGACGCTCGAAATTGACGACGTAATGGGGAATGCCGATATGCTCGGCAACGCGCCGGGCGTCATACACATCGTCGAGCGAGCAACAGCGCTGCGGCGCGGCTTCGCCCGGAGCGAGTTCCGGAAACCGGCGCTGATCCCAAAGCTGCATGGTCAGCCCGACCACTGGAGCGCCCGATTCATGCAGCATGGCCGCCACGGTCGAGCTATCCACGCCGCCGCTCATAGCCACGACGGTCAGTTCGCGAGAATGCGTTTCAACGGTCGTCATGCTGTAGCCATTTCTCGCTTCGTCGCGACGTCGCGCTGACGCGTAACCGCTACAGGAATTAACTCGAGCGCTTTGTCGATCTCTTCTCGTGTATTCGCGCGTCCGACACTGAAACGCAGGCTGGCTCGCGCTTCCGCTGGCGTCAGCCCAATTGCGGTAAGCACGTGCGAGGGATCAACCGCACCAGACGAACATGCCGCGCCCGCCGAACAAGCCAAGCCCGCCAAATCAAGCGCAATGACCAAGGATTCGCTCTCCACGCCTGGCAACATCAAACTGGAAGTATTCGGCGCACGCCGCGCGGGATCGCCATTGACGCGAGCACCGTGAATGCGCGCGAGCAGCCCCTCTTCGAGTCGATTGCGCAATTCGCAGAGATGGGCCGATGCTTCGGCCATGTCGCCGCGCGCGAGTTCGCAGGCTTTGCCTAAACCCACAATTGCGGCAACATTTTCAGTCCCGGCGCGACGACCGCGTTCGTTTCCCCCGCCATAGAGCAAAGGATCAATTTCCACGCCTTTTCTGACAAAAAGCGCGCCGGCTCCTTTCGGTCCATAAAATTTGTGGGCAGAAAGGGAGAGCAGATCCACTCCAAACCGGTTCACGTCAATCGGGATTTTGCCAGCGGACTGTACCGCGTCCGTATGAAACGGGATGTCCGCTTCGGCCGCGATTTGCCCAATTTCCTCGATGGGCTGCAGCGTGCCGATTTCGTTGTTCGCATGCATGACGGAGATCAAGGCCGTTTCCGGCCGTAATGCTGAGCGAATCGCGTCCAGGCTGACGATCCCGTCGCGCCCGGCCGGGACATAAGTGACTGAAACGCCACGCGCTTCCAGAGCGCGGCAGGCGTTCAGAACGGCATCATGTTCGATGGCGGTGGTGATCACGTGCAGGGGCGACCGACCCGATTGTTTCTGGGTACGCTGCGCATGACCCACGACGCCGAGAATCGCGGCGTTATCGGCCTCCGTTCCACCGCTGGTGAAGACAATTTCAGAGGAGCGGGCTCCGATCAGGGCGGCGACCGCCTCGCGCGCGCCCTCGATGGCTTGGCTGGCTCGCTGACCAAAGTAGTGCGCGGAGCTGGGATTGCCAAATTCCGAGCCCATGTAGGGCAGCATCGCCTCCAGCACGATAGGGTGCACGGGCGTCGTAGCGTTGTGATCGAGATAGATGCGCTGCATTTTTGAGTTCTCTTGGGACAGCTGCCGCACGCGTCAAAAGGCCAGACGCTGCAAAAATCCGCCGGATTTTCTAAAGTGATGCTTGAGGAATCCTACCCCTGCCCCCCTACCTTTTTCTGCAAGAATATCATTCTACACAGTTTACGCCTAACCTTCGTGCAAGAGTATGAATCGACAGCAGTTAGCACGCTGATTGGCTAGCACCAGGCACTACTCCGATCAAGCTCGGGCGCTAAAAGAGCCGCTGCGGCTTCCAACGCACAATTTCCAGCATGAAATATTCTACCGCACGAGTAAAGCACGGAGAGATCCCTCGCTCCGGTTCGTCACCGGGGACGCTGATCCTGACCGGATCGAGCGTTTTACGGCAGCAGTAAAGAGCGCTGATCTGTCTCCTCGATAAGCCAGACGGGATGAAACGGCAGCGATTGGTCCGGACGATTAGGTTCAGTTCTGGGCTGAAGCCTTCGCGCGCATAGCGGCCATCTCCTCACGGTTCGGACCATAGAGCCCGGGCGCCTGGCCTCCGGCCAGACGGCACATCAGCGCCAACTGTCCGCGATGATGCACACTGTGGCAAATGATCATGTCCCACAGGATGTCGCGAATGGCCAAGGATTGGCCAAAAAATGGAATCGTCCGGTCCAGGTCAGCGGGCGTGAGCTTTTTGATTCGAGCGACGGCTTCTTTGTGAACGCGGTCATATGCGGGCGCGAGTGCTTCTACTTGGCGCGGGCGCTCGATGTTCGGTACTTTCAGGTCCATACCGAATTGGCCCTTCTCGATCCCGAAACTTATGTAAGCATCGCCTTCGGCCAGATGCCAGGCAAGCTCACCGAGGGAACGCCCACCTTGATCGGGGCGGAAGTCGTATTGAGATTGAGGGAGTGCTCGCAACAACTTCACAGTATTCTCAGCTTCGCGGTCCCAGGTCTTAAGGAACCTCTCCAGTTCGTTGATCGGCATTGTGTCGCCTCCTCTGATGTGCCGCAGTGCGGCCAGCCAATTGAGAGCCCATTCTAACTCGGATCATGCCAGACCAAATGGCAGTTCTTGGGATGGTCCGACCGCCGAGACGCTCGGGGTGTAGAGTCCGGGGCCAGGAGGCATCCCATTAACCGACCCAACGATGAGCAAGGTTTTCGCGAAAGGCTCGACGTCAGGCGGGACGCTTCTCAGACGCTGCGGGCCATCGCGGCTTTTTTGCTGGCCCTGAATTCTGCGCAGGCGCGGAGATACCCGAGGACGAGAGGATGCGGCTGTTCCGCCCGGGAGGAGAGCTGCGGCTGAAACAGAGTAGCGAGGAAGAAACGCCGGTCGGGCAGATCGAACGCACGCATTTCGTTGCGCGGGCCGCGCGCGGCAACGCGCAATCCGGCGGCTTCCCATCGCGCCACGTACTCAGGGTTGGTCTCGAAATTACAGAAATACTGGCCCTGCAAGGCATCCGATCGGCACAACTCATGCACGAGCGTGCCCTTGACCGGATGGACGGCGTCTTCGCCATGCATCTTCGGATTGTTCGTCTGGGGGCCGTCGGCCGTGCGCTGAGGCAATGGACAAGCGACGGGCGTGACCACGATATTCCGCGAATCGGAATTGTTTTCGGCGGTATCCGCATCGCGCAAACCCAGTACGTTTCGCGTGAATTCGATCAGCGCGTACTGGAATCCGGCGCAAGTTCCGAGGTAAGGCAAGTCACGCTGGCGAGCGAACTCAATGCCGCGCAGCATGCCGCTCGAACTGCGGAAAGGGCTGCCAGGCGCTCCCCAAAGCCCATCGAAGTGCGCCAGGAAGTCTTGTGCATCCCTGCTTTCCAGTGCTTCCGTGGAAAACCAGCGAGGTTCAACATCGAAGCCGAGCCAGGTTGCGGCGTGGAACAGGGCCGCTTCGGTGGCCCAATGGGAATGCTTCTGGGGATCGAAGTCGCCTAACAGTGCGATGCGAAGTGATTGTCTCATGGGTTCCCGGATCATCTGATTTGAGTGGAGAACACCAGTATAAGACAAAATCAGCCCGCAATTACAGGGGTGAGTGTTTGCGTGCCGAGCACGCCGCTTCGAGAAAAAGCGAGCCGATTGCAGCGATTTACAGGTAGGCTTTAGGCTCCTTACCTCGCAACCGAGTCGCGGCGAGACAAATTGAGCGGCGAAAGGTCAGAGAGATGTCTAATCCGATCATCACGCTGACGACCGACTACGGCACGAACGATCACCTGGTGGGCGTGCTGAAGGGCGTTATCCTGCGCATTGCGCCGCACGCCAGCATCGTTGACATTAATCATCACGTTGTCCCCTTCGACGTATTAGACGGCGCCTTATCGATTGCAGCAGCGTACCGCTACTTCCCTGCTCGGACCGTACATCTGGTGGTTGTGGATCCGGGCGTGGGTACGGCCAGACGGCCGATCCTGGTGACTGCGGACGAATTCTATTTCGTGGCGCCCGATAACGGCGTGCTTTCGCTGATTTATGAACGGGAATCCGCGGTTTCGGTGCGGCACATCACCGCGGAGCATTATTTCCTCAATCCCGTGAGCGCGACGTTCCATGGACGGGACATTTTTGCGCCGGTGGCCGCCTGGCTGGCGAAGGCTTATCAGACAGAAGCGATGGGCGAGGAGATCAGCGATTATGTGCGCTTCGCTTTGCCGCGCCCAAAGGCGGCGGGCTCCACGCGCAAGGGCATGGTGCTGCGTGTGGATACGTTCGGCAATCTGATGACGAACTTTACGGCCGAAGACCTGCCGCACAGGTGCGGACGGGAAGATCAACCTGCAAGTCGGGGGCAAGCGCGTGGAGAAATTGGCGCAGACGTTTGCGCAAGGTGCCGCAGGAGAACCGGTGGCGATTGTGGGCTCGAGCGGGTTCGTTGAGATCGCCGTGAACAAGGGGCAGGCGGCGCGGGTTCTGGGAGTGAACCGCGGCGCCGAGGTAATCCTCGAAGTCGGCTCAGCATAGGCATCAAGGTTGCGGCAGAGCGGGACTCTTAGGCTGGGCTGATTGATTCTCGATGCGCGGCGCCGGCGTGGCGGCGATCAGGCGCTGAAGCTTGATGCGGGCAACGCGGTGGCGCTCCATCTCCAAAACCGTAAAACGATAGCCGGCGTAATCAAAGCTTTCGCCTCCGTGCGGAATGAAGCCAAGTTTGGCCAGCACGAACCCGCCTAGCGTCGCGTAAGCGGGATCTTCCGGAAGATGGATTTCGTACTGCATCTCCAGATCGCGCAGGCTTACGGCTCCGTCGAATACCATAGCCATTTCCGGACCTGAGCCGACGATCTGGGGCGCCTGCACGACGTCAAACTCATCGTGAATCTCCCCAACCATCTGCTCGAGCACGTCTTCCAGCGTAACCAGGCCCAGGATGCTCCCAAATTCGTCCACGACCATAGCCAGGCTGATGCGGCGGGCGCGCATTTCGATCAGCAATTCGCCGGCTTGCTTGCCCTCCGGCACGATCAGCAACTCGCGCAAGAGGCGCCGGAGGTCAAAGTTATGACGGCCGATTTGGGCACGAGAGGGCAGCGCGTCCTGTGCGTCGCCGCTTTTACCGTATGAAAGGACGGCGAGCATGTCCTTAACGTGTACGAAACCGAGCACGTGATCGAGGTTGGATTCGTACACGGGCAGGCGAGAACGTTGCGTCTTGGCAAAAAGCGCCAGAGTCTCCTCGAATCCGGATTCGACGGGCAAGGCGTGTACATCGGGCCGGGGAATCATGATGTCGCGCACGCGAATCAGGCGCAGGTCCAGGGCGCCCAGGATGACGCGCTCCTCCCCGGGGGCGAGCAGGCCGTGCTCGGCGGCCTGGCGAATCTGCACTTGCAACTCCTCCGCCGAATGCGGGATGGTGTGACCGGCGGCAAGGCCGGTCATGCCGAGCCAGTGGACGATTTTGCGGCTGATCCCTTCGAGCAAAACCACGGCCCAACGAAACGTCGTCAGATACCAATAGAACGGCCTCGCAATCAGAAGCGAGGCACGGCTGGCCCGCTCGAGCGAAATGGTCTTGGGGACCAGTTCGCCAAAAACGACATGCAAGAGGGTGAGAGAAGCGAAGGCCAGGATGATGGCGAGGCTGTGGGCCACAATTACGGCCTGGCTGCCCGGCAGCCAGTCCAGCAGTGGGCGAAAGAGCTGAGCGAAGGCCGGTTCACCAATTGCGCCTATGGCAAGGCTGGTGAGCGTAATGCCGACCTGCACGCCGGAAACGACGCGGTCGAGTTGGCCGAGAAGTTCGTGGACGATGCGGGCGCGGGGGTCGCCGGCTTCCATAAGCTGGCGCACGCGGGAGGCGCGCACGGCCACCAGCGAGAACTCCGCGGAGGCAAAAAAGCCGTTGATGGCCACCAGCAGCAATACGGCCAGGAGACGAAGGCCGATCATGTCCTACAATTCTAGCAGCGTGGGTCTTTTAACGGGGTCGCCATTGTGTGAGCGGAAGGCCTCAGGTCTCCGGCGCCCTTTTTTCAAACGCGAAAGCTGCGCTTTTGCTGGGCAGCGGGACGACCTGAGCTACCTAACGGATCCCTTCGCATTCTTCGCATCTCATCGCACGCAAGAACGCTTGCGATGGGAACCCGCTCGCTCGGGATGACAACGTCAAAGTACGTCCTACCTAACGATTCAGTCCCCGGGGCATTGTGCGGGCTGCGCGGCGTGCATTAGAATGCCGCCCATGCGCGCGGGGATGAGGGCGTGAATTCCAGTCCAGGGAAAAAGCCCGAACCAACGAAGCCCGAGGTTAAGCCTGAAGGGGCGAAAAAGCAGGCGTTTGAGCAGTCCTTGGCGCGCCTGGAAGAGATCGTCCGCAGGATGGAAAGCGCAAATTTGCCGCTGGATGAGGCCATGAAGCTCTTCGAGGAAGGCATGCAGCTTTCCCGCGATTGCCAGAAGCAATTGGAGCAGGCCGAAGCGCGCGTGGAGATCCTGCTGAAGAAGGCGGGCGGCGAAATGACGGCCCAGCCGTTCGAACCGGACAACGAAGAGGAGACCTGAGCGCCCTTCGAACGGATGAAACTTCCCCCTTTTTTTGAAGAGGACCGCCGGCTGGTGGACGCCGAACTCGAGCGGCTCCTGCCCGCGGAGAATGAACGGCCTTCGCTCATTCATCAGGCGATGCGCTACAGCGTGTTTGCGGGCGGCAAGCGGGTTCGCCCGATTCTGTGCATCGAGTCCTTTCGCATATTCTCGAGCGAGGTAGGTGCGGTCCTGCCCGTGGCTTGCGCGCTTGAATTCATCCATACCTACTCGCTGATTCACGACGATCTTCCCGCTCTCGACAATGATGATTTGCGGCGCGGGCAGCCCACTTGCCATAAGAAATTTGGCGAGGCGATGGCGATTCTGGCCGGCGACGCGCTGCTGACGTTGGCTTTTGAGGCGCTGGCTGGCGCGCGGGTGCCGGCAAGCGAACGCGTAGCCTTGATCCAGGAGGTTGCTTCGTCGGCGGGCACACGCGACGGCATGGTGGGCGGCCAAGTGGCGGATCTGGAGGCGGAGGGCAAAGAAGTGACCGCCGAGATGCTGGAATACATTCACCGCTCGAAGACGGCCGCTTTGATTCGCGCTGCTATTGTTTCGGGAGCGATAGCCGGGGGCGCTTCGCGGGAAGATCAGGATCGGCTGCGCACTTTTGGCGGGCTGATTGGGTGGGCTTTTCAGGTTACCGACGACATTTTGGATGTGGAGGAGTCTTCGGCGGCTCTCGGTAAGACCGCGGGTAAGGATCAGGCACAGCAGAAAGCGACTTACCCGGCGCTTTTTGGCCTTGAGAAATCGCACGCATTCGCGCGGGAACTTGCAACGCGGGCGATGGATGCGCTGAAGACATTTGGCGCGCGAGCGACGAATCTGCGCGAACTGGGCGAATTCCTCGTGCTGCGCCGCGCCTGAAGCGGCAAGGAAGCCTGTGAAGGCCCGCCCGCATTCCGCAAAAAAGCGCCTCGACGTGCTGCTGGTGGAACGCGGGCTGGTGGATTCGAGGCAGAAGGCGCAGGCGGTGATTCTGGCGGGAGAAGTACGAGCGAACGGGCAGCGCGCGGAGAAGCCCGGGGCGATGTTTTCAGGCGATGCGCGGATTGAGTTAGCCGCGCGGGGAGCGCGCTACGCCAGCCGCGCCGGGGAGAAGCTCGAAGGCGCCTTGCAAGATTTTGGCGTGAGCCCCGCAAATCGAATTTGCCTCGATGCGGGCAGTTCGACGGGAGGGTTCACGGATTGCCTCCTGCAACACGGCTCGGCGAAAGTTTACGCCGTGGACGTCACAATCAGCCAACTGGCCTGGAAGCTGCAGCGCGATCCGCGCGTGGCGACGCTGGAGATGAATGTCCGCTACCTCAAGCCAGACAACTTGGCGGAACGGCCTTCGTTGATTACCGCGGATTTGTCGTTTATCTCGCTGAGCAAAGTTTTGCCGGCCCTCTCAGCGGCCGCGGAGGAAAATGCCGAATTCCTGCTTCTGATCAAACCACAGTTCGAATTGGAACGCGGAGAGGTGGGCAAAGGCGGAATTGTTCGGGATCCGAAACTGCGGGAACGGGCGATTGAACGCGTGCGGAAAGCGGCGGAGGCATGTGGTATGTGTGTGCTGGGAGTGCAGCCGAGCCGCCTGCCGGGGGCGGAGGGCAACCAGGAATTCTTCCTGCATGCCATTCTCGGCGAAGAGCGCGATTCGCCGAGCACTAAGCGCTAAGGTAAAATGCAGTCTCGCGAGTGCGGGGCGGTTTCTGAACACTTCGAAACCGATTGGAGCCGAATGGCAAATAGCGTATCAGTTCCGGTTTCTGCGCCGGTTCGGACGGTAGGAATTATTTCGCGTCCGCGTCGAATGGATGTTTCCGCGGTCGCGCCAGGACTGGTCGGCTGGCTGGAAGAGCGAGGCATAAACGTCTTCTGCGATAGCGAAACTGCGGAGTGCATCCCATCTTCCTGCAAGGTGAAGGCTCGCGAAGAAATTCCCTCAGTTTCCGATCTGCTGATCGTGCTCGGGGGCGACGGCACGCTGCTGGCGGCGGCACGGTTATTAGGCGACCGCAATGTTCCTATCCTGCCGGTAAACCTGGGAGGCCTGGGCTTTCTGACGAGCGTGACGCTGAACGATCTTTATCCCGTGCTGGAACAGGTGATCAGGGGCCAAGCTCACTACAGCGAGCGCGTGCTGCTGGAATCGCGCGTGATGCGGCAAGGGAAACCGTTTCATTGTTCGCGGGCGCTGAATGACGCGGTGCTGAACAAGGCAGCGGTGGCGCGGATCATCGATCTGGAGCTGCACGTCAACGGTGAATTTGTAAACACCTTCAAGGCCGACGGACTGATTGTGGCGACCCCGACAGGTTCGACAGCGTACTCGCTTTCCGCAGGCGGGCCGATTGTCTATCCACTGGTGTCGGCGTTTGTGGTTACGCCAATCTGCCCGCATACGCTGACAAATCGGCCGCTGATGATTCCAGATAGCGCGAAAATTGAAATCGGATTTGCGGCGGGAGAAACTCCTATCTACCTGACCCTGGACGGCCAAATTGGGGTGGAGTTGCAGCCGAACGACGTGGTGGCTCTGAGCGCCGCGGCCGAAAAGCTGCGCCTGGTGCGTCCGCAAGGGAAGAGTTATTTCAGCGTGCTGCGAGATAAATTGAAGTGGGGCGAGAGGTAAGGGGATAAAGCGATCCAGGAGAGATTCTTCGACTTCGCGTCCCGACCGGAAATCGTAAACGACCGATTTCCTGAAGAAAAAACGGTCGGGACGCTTCGCTCAGAATGACCCGCCAACGAAAAGCCGAAGCTATTCGCCGCGGATGAGGTCGGAGAGAGATTCGCGGCGGCGAATCAAGCGGAAGCTGCTGCCTTCCACCAGAATCTCCGCAGGGCGCGGGCGCGAGTTGTAATTCGATGTTTCCACGAAGCCGTAAGCGCCGGCGCCCCAAAGCACCAGCAGATCGCCGGAGCTGACTCGCGCCAGCGGCCGATCCTGAGCAAAAAAGTCCCCGGATTCGCAAACGGGTCCCACCACATCGACGCGAATTTTTGTCCCGTTCCTGCTCGGCTCCGAATGCTTCGCCGGCGTAATCGGATGCACCGCATCGTAGAGGGCCGGGCGGATGAAATCGTTCATAGCGGCGTCCACAATGACGAAAGTCTTGCCGCGATTCTTTTTTGTATAAAGCACGCGCATAAGCAAGACGCCAGCAGGAGCGATGATCGAACGTCCCGGCTCGATCAACAAATGGCAACGAAGTGGCTGCAGATATGCCGGTGATCGTCTTTGCGTAGTCGGCAGGAGAAAACGGCTTCTCATTCGCATAGCGCACACCGAGGCCGCCGCCCAAATCGAGGTAGCGCAAATTGATGCCGGAATCCGTGAGTTCGCGAAAATGGCGCGCCAGGCGTGTGAGGGCTTGCCGGTATGGCGCCACACTTAAAATCTGCGAGCCGATATGCGCGCTGATGCCGCGCCACTCGATCCAGCGGGAATCCCGGTACTGCAGATATAGCGGAAGCGCATTTTCCCAATCGATGCCAAATTTGTGACTGTGATGGCCGGTGGAGATGTGCGGGTGTCCTCCGGCCTCAACGTCGGGATTGACGCGGATGGCCGCGGGCGCGCGGCTTCCCGCGCGAGATGCTTCGGCGGCGAGGATTTCGAGTTCCGCCGCGGATTCGACGTTGAACAGGCCGATGCGGGCGCGCAGGGCTTCGCGAATTTCCTCACGTGATTTGCCGACCCCGGAAAAGACAATGGATTGTGGATCGGCTCCAGCCCGCTGCAGCCGGAAAAGCTCGCCGATGGAGACGATGTCGAATCCGCTGCCAAGCCGCACCAGCAAGCGCAAGATGGAAAGATTGGAGTTGGCCTTGACGGCGTAACAAATCGTGTGTGGCTGGCGTCCCAGGGCTCGATCGAGCTTGCGATAGGCGCAGGTGATGCTGGCGGCGCTATAAACATAGGCTGGAGTTCCGACGCGGACGGCGATATCTTCTACGCGGACGCCCTCGCAATACAAATCGTTGTGCCGCCAGGAGAATTCGGGTGTGTAACCTGCGGGATCCATCCCCGAATTTGCCGATGAATTCGAGCGCCCCGAGGACGCCCGGCGAACCACTGAGGCGCTCACTTTACTTTCATCACCACTAGCGTGCGGTCGTCGGTGATGGCGGTGCCCCGAGTGAACTCTTGAACGTCGGAGAGCAAGCGATCGGCGATTTGATCGGAGGTGAGCGTGGCGCTCTGCTCGATCAGAGAAGCAATCCGCGGGATGCCATAAAAGTTGCCGTCCGGATCGGTAGCTTCCGAGAGGCCGTCGGATTGGAATACGAGAATGTCGCCGGGATCGAGATTCAGCACCCATTCTTCGTAGGTCACGTCGTCATAGATGCCCAGCGGGAAGCCGACCAGTTTGAGCTGCTCACAATGGCCATTTCCATTTCTGTATAGCATGGGCTGCGTCTGTCCCGCATTGGCGACGCGCAATTTGCGCGTGGGCTTGCGCCAGGTGGCAAAGCAGAAAGTCATGAAACGCCCCTCGATGCGGCGTTCGCAAATCAACTGATTGAGCTGGCGCAAGAGTTCGGCCGGCAACAGTTTTTGCGGGGCGATGCTGCGCAAAATGCCGATGGCGACGGCGCCGTAGAGCGCGGCAGCGGAGCCTTTGCCGCTGACGTCGCCCAGACCGAAGCCGACCCGCGTAGGGCCATATCGCAGGAAATCGTAAAGATCGCCGCAGACTTCGCGCGCGGAAACGATGCGCGCGGCGAGATCGATGCCAAAGTCTTCCGCCGGGACCGGCCGGAGCAAACCTCCCTGCATGCGCTGCGCGGCTTGCAACTCGCGCTCCATGCGGGCTTCGTCGTGGGCGACTTTTTCGTAGAGGCGGGCATTTTCCAGGGCGATGGCCAGTTGGGCGGCGAGAATGGAAAGCGCCTGCACGTGGTCCTCAGTGAAATAGTTGAGCTGAGGGCTTTCGAGATCGAGGATGCCGATGACCCTGCCTTTATGGGTCATGGGAATGGCCAGTTCCGAGCGCGTTTCGGGATTGAGCATGCGATACCGCGGTTCCTTGGTCACGTCCGGAACGCGCACGGGCAGGCCGGTGGAAGCTGCGGCACCAATAATGCCTTCGGAAAAGCCAACGGCCAATTTGCCTTGCATGCTCTGTCCGTACTTCACGGCGAGCCGTTGCAGGAAAAGATTCGTGGCGGCGTCGTAGAGCATGATGCTCATGATCTGGTAGTCGATGACGCGCTTCACCAGTTCAGCGGCGCGGCGCAGGAGCGCCTCCACATCGAGGATGGAGCTGGCCTCGCGCCCAACTTCGTTCAAGAGCAAAAGCGTATCCGCCTGACTGCGGGCGCGTTCGAAAAGGCGCGCATTTTCGATAGCCGTGGCTAACCGGCTTCCGAGCAGGACAAGAATTTCCTGCTGCTCGGAGGTGAAGTAATCGACCCGCGAGCTCTGGATATCGATGACGCCAACGACGTGATTCTTGAACAGCAACGGCACGGCAAGTTCGGAACGAACTCCGTCGATGGTATTGATGTACCGCGAATCGTTGCGAACGTCGCCGACAAGGATTGGCCGCCGGCTGGCGGCCGCCGCTCCGGAAATACCCTGGCCCATAGGAATGCGCCAGTTTTCCATCATTTCTTGGCTGTAGCCCACGGCGAAACGATTGATCAGCATTTGGCTGCGCTCATCGAGAAGCATTACGGTAAAGATCTCGTAATCGATCAGGCGCTTGATGAGCGTGGCCATTTTGGAAAGAACGCGGTCCAGATTCAGCGAAGCATTAATCTCTTCGCCAATCTCTGCCAGGGTCGCAAGGACGCTTTCCGGCAGCTCTTGAGTAAGCTTGGTTTCCACGTCGGACACGCGTTTCCGCTTCTTTCGCCGGGTTCAACAGTATAACAGCAGCCGAAGGAGGTTCCCGTTTCAGTGTCGAGAAGAAGTGGGGTGGGGCTCGCCGCTGGGCAATTGCAGGACGCAAATATCGCGGAGATTGCGATAGCGCTCGGCATAGTCCAGGCCATAGCCGACCACGAATTCGTTGGGAATTTCGAAACCGATGTAGTCCGGCCGGACTTCCTTCACGCGCCGCCCGGATTTGCTGAGCAGGGTGGCCACGTGCAGGGAGCGCGGGTTGCGTTGCGAGATCACACGCTGGAGATAATTGATGGTGCGACCGGTGTCCAAGATGTCTTCCACCAAGATCGTGTGCAGGCCCTCGATGTTGTTATCCAGGTCCTTGGTAAGGCGAACCTGGCCGGAACTATGGGTGGATTGGCCGTAACTCGCCACGGCGATGAAATCCAGTGAGACTTCCAGGCGGATCTCGCGGATCAAGTCGGAAAGAAAGATGGAAGCGCCCTTGAGGACGCCAACCAGATGCAGGCGCTCGCCGCGAAAATCGGCCGTGATCTGCCGGCCCAACTCGCGGACGCGGCGCTCGATGGCGCTGCGGCGAAGCAAAATCCGCAGTTTCTCAGAGTCACGCGCGCCTTTCACCAAGCCCCCAGGAAAAGCCCGCTACTGTATAGTAGGGCTGCGGAAAGCTCAATATGGCGATGGGCGAAAAAGAAAACGGATGGCAGGGACGCCGGGTGTTGGTTACCGGAGGCGGCGGATTTATCGGCAGCGCTCTCGTTTGGGAACTGAATCGCTGCGGCTGCACGAATATCGTGATCGCAGACTCTGCGCCAGAAGCTGAGCGCAGCCGCTATCTGCGACATCTGCTTTTCGCAGACTACATCGAGCCGGGACAAGCACTATCGTGGCTTACGACGGATAAGCTAGGAAAATTCGATTTCGCTTTCCATTTGGGCGCCTGCTCCTCCACCACGGAAACAAACCGCGAGTACCTCTACCACAATAATTTCGAATTTTCGCGCGATCTGGCAGCCTGGGCGATCGCAAAAGGCGTGCGATTTGTGTATGCCTCCTCGGCAGCGACGTATGGCGACGGGACCGCTGGCATGGATGACACGAACCCCGAGAATCTCGACCGGCTCAAGCCACTGAACTTATACGGCGAATCGAAGCACCTGATGGACCTGCACGCCCGGCGGGAAGGCTGGCTCGAACGTGTGGTGGCCTTGAAATATTTCAACGTGTTCGGACCGAATGAGGACCACAAGGGAGACATGCGCAGCGTGGTGAACAAGAGCTTCACACAAGTGATGCAGACGGGAGTCATTCGCCTATTCAAAAGCTATCGGCCCGAATACGCGGATGGCGAGCAGCGACGAGATTTTCTTTACGTCAAAGATGCCGTGCGCATGACGCTGCATCTGGCGGAAAATCGCCAGGCTGCGGGGATTTTCAACATTGGATCGGGAAAAGCGCACACTTGGAACGAATTGGCGCGCGCCATTTTCAGCGCCCTGGACCGTGAGCCGCGGATCGAGTACATCGAAATGCCGGAAGCGATTCGCGACAAATATCAGTATTTTACGGAGGCGAAGATCGAGAAGCTGCGGTCCACGGGCTACACGCAGGCGATTACGCCTCTCGGCGAAGCGGTCCGCGATTACGTGCAGAATTATCTGGTTCCGGGCAAGGCGTTGGGTGAGGCAGATTGCGATGGCGGCGGCTGTTGATTAGAAGCTCTTCGACACGAGTGTTCAGTACGGATCGCGATACTGTCCGTTCCATTCTCCAGTAAGGACAACGGTCTTCGCGCCGTTTGGAACTCGGAGAAAAGTAGCCCAGCCACGCTCCCCATCCTTGAGCTCCGGATAGATCAGAAGACGCCTCTTGCCTGATGGCTGATTTCGCGAGTCCAGCGCTTGCATGAAAACGCGACTCGGAAGCTGGGCTCCCTTCTTCAAAGCGATATGGCAGGTCATGCCGGAAATGGCGTCACATTTAGAGAATTCAAAGGTATCAATCAATCGGCCAGTAATGATGAGTGCGTAACAAAAGTTCTCACAAGTCTCAACCTGCTTGGTCCTGATGTTTGCAGTGCTTGGAGTACTTAAAGGGCTCTGGCCGCTGGTAGTCACGCACAACACCATGAAGGCAACAACCGCGAGCAACATGCGTAGGCGCATGAGGAAATCCTACCCCTACGCTTTCAGCGCTTAAAGGCTAAATAACGTGGTGGGTTACTGCCGGTAAAGGCGAGTAGGATAATCGACCACACGTCAGATTTCGACGAGGGCCTAGCTGGCGGCGCTATTGAACCGGGAAAACGCCGGGTATGGAAACACTACTCCGAAGCTGTAACGATTGTCGTCCGCTGGCATCTTTCAAGGTATGAGTACACATGTCGATCGGCGGACCGTAGATCTTTCCGGATTCCCGGACCTGGTGGTGATCTATCTCGGAATGAGGGTGAATCGCATCACGGGGATTAAGACGCTCATTGGCTTTGGTCCGAAGATTTCCGCCTCCGCGGAGGCGCGCCCCGACGGACTTCTGCGGCACGAAACAGTCGTCTATTCCATCTTCCCGATGCACATCGGCATGCGGCAATACTGGCGTGATATGGACTCGCTGCTGACGTGGACGCGCTCGGACCCGCACCGGCAATGGTGGAAAAGCTTTCTGAAGGATTCGGGCGGAACCGGTTTCTGGCACGAAACGTATTTCCGGCGGGGCGGCATGGAAGCCATTTACGACGACGTGCCGCAGCCCACCGGGTTCATGGCTTTCGCGCCCGTTGTCCCTGCCAGAGGCCCGATGTTCGGAGCTGCCAGCAGGGGCGGCAAGGAATCCGCAAGCCAGCCCGTCATTTCGGAAAAGGAATTGTACGACGCGCCGAAGTAGATGGCCGCAGCCAGAACTGATCCTACAATTGGACGCGGAAAGCTGAAGCCGTTGTCAGGCCGAAGGTCTGACGTCGGGGGCTAAAGCCGCGACCCACAAATCTATTGAGTGGCAAGCCCGTTGGCTTAGCGGTAGGCAGCGGCGAACGTGGCGGCATCGCTGCCGGCGAGGTCAGAGAGAAATTGCTGCCGGATGAGCGCTCCGTAGATGACCAGATCGCGGGCCATCATACGGAGACGAGCTTCGACCTTGGCGTTTTTCAACGTCTCGTCGGAGTCAAAATCGGTTCGGCCATCGAAGGAGACGCCGTAGGGCATGCTCCACCCGTAGCACTGCCGGATGACCGTCCGCATCTGTTCCATCACCGTGAGGCCTTTTTCGTGCGAGGAGCAGATATAGCCAAAGACCTTGCCGGCACATTCTTCCCAGTTGTAATCGAGGAAATTTTTCATCGTACCGGACATCGATCCGTGATAATCGGGCGAAGCAAGCACCACGGCTGAAGCCCAATGCATGTCCGCTCCCAGCCGAACTTCGGCCGCGGAGCCGCCTGGTCCATCGGGGCGATATAGGGGCAATTCGATCGCGCGCAGATCCAGGATGCGCGTCTCGGCGCCATGCTCTTGGGCAAAATCGAGCAGCCGGCGCAAGGCGAGCGCGGTGCGCGATTTTTCGCGCAGACTGCCACTCACACCCAAGAGATGAAACGGTTCGACGGCCATGCGTTCACCATACAACAGGGAATATCAAGGGACAAATGGGATTTCGGGCAGGTCTTGGATCGTCCGGAGATTCAGCGACAACAAAGATCAACCAAGGTTGGCGCAGATGCATCGCCGCTTCGAGCGACTGGGCGCATTTTGTGCGCTGCAAAGCGGCATGGTATCGTAAATTCACCAAAATAACGTGACCGAGGTTAGGGATGCCCATAGCGACGATCAACCCAGCAACAGGAGAGACCCTGAAAACATTTGAGCAGCTTTCTGACCGGGAGATTGACCGGAAGCTAAAGATAGCGGCACAGGCGTTTTCGAAGCACCGCAAGAGTTCTTTCGCGGAACGCGCACAGATCATGCAGCGCGCGGCCGAAATCCTGGAAGGAAAGAAAGAGGCTTTCGCGCGGATGATGACGACGGAGATGGGCAAGACGTTTCGCTCGGCCGTCGAGGAAGCGGTCAAATGCGCGTGGGTCTGCCGGTTTTATGCAGAAAATGGCGAGGCTTTTCTAGCTGACGAAGTCGTAGCCACGCCCGCAACGCGGAGTTATGTGCGTTATCAGCCGCTTGGTCCGGTTCTCGCGGTGATGCCCTGGAACTATCCTTTCTGGCAGGTGATCCGGGCGGCGGCGCCGATTCTGACGGCAGGCAATGTGATGCTGCTGAAGCACGCGTCGAATGTTCCTCAATGCGCACTGATGATCGAAGATCTCTTCCGCGAAGCAGGTTTCCCCGAAGGCGTATTTCAAACGCTGCTGATCGGATCGCAAAAAGTCGAGGCGGTGCTGGGCGATTCGAGAATTGCCGCAGCTACGCTTACGGGAAGCGAAGGGGCCGGCGTGCAAGTGGCGATGGGCGCGGCGAAAAAGGTCAAGAAGGTGGTTTTGGAATTGGGCGGCAGCGATCCCTTTATCGTGATGCCGAGCGCGAACCTGAATGAAGCGGTTGCGACGGCGGTGAAGGCGCGCATTTCGAACAACGGACAATCGTGCATCGCCGCAAAACGTTTCATCATTGCGGAGCCGATCGCGGATGAATTCTTGAGCAGATTCGTAGCGACGATGGCGGCGCTCAAGGTGGGCGATCCGTTCGACGAAAAAACCGATCTGGGGCCGCTGGCGACAAAAGACGGAGTGGAAACTCTCGATCAATCGGTGCGCACTACAGTTGAATCGGGCGGCGAAATACTGACGGGTGGGAAGCCCCTGAACCGCCCCGGCAACTTCTACGCGCCGACGGTGCTCGGCAGGATTCCCAAGGGTTCGCCCGCGCATTGCGAGGAGCTATTTGGCCCGGTCGCCAGCGTATTTCGCGCGCGAGATTTGGATGAGGCGATTCTCATCGCCAATGACAGCCGCTTCGGCCTGGGCGCCAGCGCCTGGACCAATGACGAAAAAGAACGGGAGCGCCTGATCAACGAAATCGAATCCGGGATGGTGTTCATCAACCGCATGGTAGCATCCGACCCGCGGCTGCCCTTCGGTGGCGTGAAGTGGTCCGGATATGGGCGCGAATTGGGCACCTTTGGCATCCGCGAATTCACGGATATAAAGACGGTCTGGATTCAGTAGCACTGCACGTCATTTCATAAAACATTCTTTCTGCGAGGAGGCTCGATCAGGTGGCCAATCTCGGATTTGTAGGGCTGGGCGTGATGGGGGGCTTGATGGCCCAGCGACTGCTCGAAAAGGGGCACAACCTCACCGGTTACAACCGCACGCGTTCGAAGGCTCAACCGCTGATCGATAAGGGCATGAAGTTCGCGGAGACGCCTCGTGCGGTAGCCCAGGCCGCGGACGTGATCTTCTCTTCGGTTGCGAACTCGGCGGCGCTCGCCTCGATTGTCGAGGGACCCGATGGCATCCTGGCGGGATTGAGCCGAGGCAAGACTTTATGCGGATATGAGCACGGTGGGCGTGGCAACGAGCCGCGCGCTCGCGGCAAAAGTACGCGAAAAGGGCGCGGACATGCTGGACGCGCCGGTCTCAGGAAGCGTGGCCACTTTGAAGGTTGGCAGGATGTCGCTGATCGTCGCAGGCAAACGCGAGAGCTTCGATCGCATCAAGCCACTGCTGGAAGATTTCTCCGATCAGCCGGCGGCCGGAGGGCAGGGACCCAAAGTAACCTACGTGGGCGAGAACGGACTCGCGCTGGTGATGAAGATTGCTACCAATTCCAATCTCGCGGTGCAGATGCTGGCGTTTTCCGAAGCGGTTCTGCTGGCAGAAAAAAGCGGAATCCCGCGGCAAACGGCGGTGGACGTTTTGACCCACAGTGCCATTGCCTCGCCGATGGTGCAGTACCGCGGCCCGTTTGTCTTGAAGCTTCCGGAGACGGCCTGGTTTGATGTAAACATGATGCAGAAAGATATGCTGCTTGCGCTCGAGTTGGGGCGCCAGGTGGACGTTCCGCTCCCAACCGCGGCCGCGGCGAATGAAATGCTGACCAGCGCGCGAGCCATCGGACTGGTTCACGAGGATTTTGCGGTGATGTTTGACGCGCTGGCGAAAATGTCCGGAGTATCGCGATGACCACAGCTACGCAACGAACCGAAACAACTACAGCGCTCAGCAAGGATCAATTGCTCCGCATGTACCGGCGGATGTATTCCATTCGCGAATTCGAAGAGCACGCGAACGATCTTTACCTGCGCGCTCTCATGCCAGGCCTGACTCACCTGTACGAAGGCGAAGAAGCCGTCGCCGTGGGAATCTGCGAGGCGCTGCGCCCCGATGACTACATCACCAGCACGCATCGCGGACACGGCCATTGCCTGGCAAAAGGGGCGAAGCCCGACCGCATGTTCGCCGAATTGCTCGGGAAAGAGGCGGGCTATTGCCGCGGCAAGGGCGGATCGATGCACATCGCCGATCCTGCAACGGGAAACCTTGGCGCGAATGCGATCGTCGGCGGCAGCGCGGCGATCGCCACCGGCGCGGCGTTTTCCGCCAAGAAGCTCGGCAATGGCAGAATCTGCGTCTGTTTCTTTGGCGAGGGCGCGCTCGGCCAGGGAGTGCTCTACGAAGCCATGAATATGGCGCAGCTTTGGAAGCTGCCGGTGGTTTACGCCTGCGAGAACAATATGTACAACGAATATACGCACTACTCCGAAACAACCGCCGGCGAGATCATGGCTCGCCCGGCTGCTTTCGGCATTCCGGCGGAAACCGTCGATGGGCAGGATGTGCGAGCAGTGCATGCCACCGCGTCTCGGCTTGTCGATCGCGCGCGGAGCGGCGCGGGGCCATCCTTTGTGCTGTGCAATACGTATCGATATCGCGGGCACCACGTGGGCGACATCAATCGCGAATACTATCGCGCCAAGCAGGAAGAGCAAAAATGGTCATCCGAACGCGATCCCATCAACATTCTCGGCGATTGGCTGATCCAGCAAAAGCTCGCGGATTTGGCGCAGCTCGAAAAGATTCAAACTGAAGTCAAAGCGGAGATGAACGCCGCGGTGGAATTCGCGATTGCGGCGCCTTATCCGACCGTCGACGAAGCGGAGCAGGACGTCTATGCCTGAAACTGCAACTCAAACCGGAGTACGAGAGCTGACATTCGGGGAAGCGATCCGCGAGGCGCTCGCGGAGGAGATGCGGCGCGATTCGCGGGTTTGCATTATCGGCGAAGACGTCGCAGAAGCCGGTACGCCATTCAAAGTGCTGTCCGGGCTTGTGGAAGAGTTTGGCAAAGAGCGCGTGATCGACACGCCAATCTCGGAGCCGGGTTTCACGGGCATCGGTGTAGGCGCGGCGATGACGGGACTGCGGCCGGTGGTCGACATCATGTTCGGGGATTTCCTGACGCTGATCATGGACCAGATCGTCAACCAGGCGGCCAAGATTCATTACATGTCCGGCGGAACGTGGAAGGTGCCCATGGTCTTGCGCACGACGATGGGCGCGACGCGGCGTTCGGCGGCACAGCATTCGCAATCGCTGCATGCCTGGCCCAGCCATATTCCGGGACTCAAAGTTATTTTGCCGTCTACTCCTTATGACGCGAAGGGACTGCTCAAAACCGCCATCCGCGACGACAATCCAGTGATTTTCTTTGAAGACAAGATGATGTACCGGCTGAAGGGCCCGGTGCCTTCGGAGGAGTACACAATTCCGTTCGGAGTTGCAGATATCAAGCGCGTGGGAACCGATATCACGCTCGTTGCTACGAGCAGCATGGTGCAAGTGGCCTTCGGCGCGGCGAAAATGCTCGAGGAGATCGGAATCAGCGCGGAAATCGTCGACCCGCGCACGATGTGGCCGCTGGATGAGAAAACTCTGATCGAATCGGCCAAGAAAACTTCGCGCGTGATCGTGATCGATGAAGGCTATCAACGCTACGGAGTGACCGCGGAAATCGCGTCGGTAATCGCGGAGGGCGCATTCTATAACTTAGACGGGCCGGTGAAGCGGATCGGAGCGATGCACGTGCCGATTCCCTTCTCTCCTCCACTCGAAGACGCAACCGTGCCCAGCGAAAAGCAAGTCTTCGAAGCCGCGCGGCAGCTGTGCGGAAAATCCTAGCGGCCCGCCAGCCGGCTGGAAAAGCAGATCCCTCGGGCCCCGAAGCACCGGCCCTCGGGATGACAGTGTTGCAAGCTGAGACGCAGATTCGAAGACGGAAGCTTTGAGGAGTCGGGCGTAAAGAGATTCGGAGGTATGCCATGGGACTGAAAACTTACGGAACGATGGCGGTGGATTGGGAAAATCGCGTGGATTTTGACCGCTTGCGGCGCGAGCGCCTGGCGCGCGCGAAGGCGCTGCTGCAAAAGTCGGAGATGGGCGCGCTGCTCTGCTTCGACATGAACAACGTGCGTTATATCACCGCCACGCATATCGGCACCTGGGCGCAGGACAAGAACAGCCGCTTCACGCTTTTGCCGCAAAACGACGAGCCGATACTCTGGGACTTCGGTTCAGCTGCCAGGCATCATCAGCTCAACTGCCCCTGGCTTGGCGAGCGCTCGCGCGCGGGCATTCCTTTGCTGCGAGGCGCGATGTCGCCGGAGATGGGGCGCGCGGAGAACGTGGCGCGCAAGATCAAGGTCGAACTGGAAAAGCGCAAATTGCAGCATGAGCCGCTGGGCGTGGACATCATCGAGCCTCCCATTCTCTTTGCGCTACAGAAGGAAGGCATCAAGGTGGTTGACGGGCAGCAGATTATGTCCGACGCGCGTGTGATCAAGACGCAAGATGAAATCACGCTGCTGAATATGTCCGCGATGATGGTGGATGCGGCGTATGACGAGCTTTACCGCGCGATGAAACCGGGGATGAGCGAAAACCAGGCAGTCGGCCTGGTGAGCAAAGTTCTCTACGATCTCGGCTCGGAGTACGTGGAAGCGGTGAACGCGATTTCCGGCGAACGCTGCAATCCGCATCCGCATGTTTTCTCCGATCGCGTGCTGCGGCCCGGCGATCCGGTGTATTACGACATTCTGCATTCCTATATGGGCTATCGCACCTGTTATTACCGCTGCTTCACCATTGGCTACGCTTCGCATGCGATGGTGGACGCTTACAAGCGCTGCCGGGAATACCTGGATGCGGCGATTGAGCTGATCCGGCCAGGCCGGACGACGGCGCAGGTAGCTTCGGTATGGCCGCGAGCGCAGGAATTTGGATTCCCGGATGAAGAGGCGGCGTTCGCGCTGCAGTTTGGCCACGGCGTGGGATTGGCGATTTGGGAAAAGCCGGTGATCAGCCGCCTGGTTTCGCTCGAACATGCGCACGAACTGAAGCCGGGCATGGTCTTTGCGCTGGAGACGTTCTGGCCATCCACGGACGGTTGGAGCGCGGCGCGCATCGAAGAAGAGATTGTGGTCACGGAGACTGGGCATGAAGTCATCACGCGGTTCCCCGCCGAGGAGTTGCTGGTGGCGGGAGCGCACTATCACACCGTGAATGGACCGTTGCCGACCACGCGCGAGAGCGAAGCTGCTCCGAGCCAGCGCGTGACTCGAAATGGTGGAAGCCGGCGCAAAGACGGAAGGAGTGGGAGTGCGCTAGAAGCGCGCTCTCGCGGACTCCGCCATATGGCCGTCAGCGTCGTAATGCCCGCCCTGGAAATGGCGCAAGAGACCGGCAAGGTCATCTCCTGGCGCAAGCGTGAAGGCGAGCAAGTGGCGAAGGGCGAGCCACTGCTGGAAGTGGAAACCGATAAGGCCGTCGTCGAAGTGGAATCGCCGGGCGACGGCATCCTCTCCGTCAGTCTCGGCGCGCGAAGGCGCGGTAATCCCCGTAGGCCAAACGATTGCCTGGCTGCTCGCTCCGGGCGAAGCGCCACCTATAGCCACCGCGCCGACACAAACGGGACGGCGGCACGGATAGCGCTTCGGCCGGTGCCGGCGCAACGAGCGCAGGCGCAAGCACGCCAACGCCTCCTGTTCCCACTGAACTCCGAATCTCGCCCAAAGCGCGGCGTCTGGCGCGCGAGCACGGCGTGGACGTGACGCGGCTCCGCGGCTCGGGCCCGGGGGGAGAGATTCTCGCGGAAGATATTCTTGCAGGCGGCCAAAGGTGCCGGCGCGGCGGCGGCCACTGCGCCGGCGGCCATGCCTGCGGCAGAGAAACCGCAACCAACCGCTGGGCAGATCGAGTCGTTGGGAACGGTCGGGCGGCTGATGGCCGCGCGAACGGCGCAGAGTTGGACGACGGTTCCTCACTTCTTCGTAACGCGGGATGTGGATGCCGGCGGTTTGCTCGAGGCGCACGCGCGGGTATCTGTAGAAGTGGAAAGAGCGCAAGGCGTCAAAGCGACACTCACAGACTTACTGGTTGCGCTCGTCGCGCGCGTATTGGCGAAACATCCGAGAATGAATGCGAGCTGGGCGGCGGAGGGCATTCGTCACAATTCCGAGATCAATGTCGCCATAGCTGTTGCTGTTGAGGAAGGCGTGGTCGCGCCGGTATTGCACAAAGCCAACCTCAGCAAGATCGCAGAGATAGCTATGCGACGGCGGGAATTAGCCGAGCGCGCCAAAAGCAGCCGCTTGCAGCCGGCCGATATCACCGGCGGCACGTTTACGATCAGCAATCTGGGAATGTACAACGTCGACGCTTTCACCGCGATTATCGTGCCTCCGCAGGCAGGCATTCTGGCCGTGGGGCGCGCGGCAGATCGCGTGATCGCCGTTGATGGAAAGCCGGCCGTACGGCCGATGATGACCCTTACGCTTTCGACCGATCACCGCGTGGCCGATGGAGCGCGAGCGGCGCTATTTATGAACGACCTGGTCGACGCCATTCGCGAGCCAAAAAAATGGCTCGAATGACCAGCATAGAGAACTGGTCGACGCAACCCGAAAAGCGATAGGTTTTGACTTTACTGCAGGGCTTCAGCCATCCCCCGCACAGAATCATCCACCGAAGCCAGGAGCGATACGGCTTGTTGCAGTTCCGTTGCTGAGGATGCGTGGGTGGGGTAATTGACGACCTTCAACTCGAATTGAAACCGCTGATTTGCGCCGGCCGCATCAGCCAATCCTTCCTTCAGGCGGGCACACACACGCTCGGCGTTGCTCAGGTCCACTCCCGGTAAGACCGCGCCAAAACAAGCCGGAGCCAAAATGTAGATGGAATCCTGTTCGCGCATTCTTCGAGAGATGACTTTGGCGGCATCGCCCATCGCCGAAGCGGTTTCCGAAGGACTGGAATGATCGGCCGGAAACTTGATGGTAACGACGACAATGGAGAGCTTTTGGGTAGTTGTGGCCATGCGGCGAAATTCCATCGGCAAGCGGTCCTGGAAAGAGCCGAAATTGGGCATCGTCTTCAGCAACTCGACGCTGGCCTCCCTGCGAGTCTCGGCGATTTGCCGCCGGCCTTCGGCCATCTCACGCCGCAGCCGGCGGATGGTGGCATGGCGATCCCAGACATAAATGGTGAGCAAGACGCACAAGAGCACAAAAACCCCAGAAGGCAGTGCGCATCGTCCGATCGCCCGGCGTTTGATGCGAAAACACGACCGGGTACATGAGCACAGCCATTCCAACAGCGAGCACCATGACGGTGACGGCGACAAATACGCTGAGCTGCAGCTCGCTGTTCTCGAGATTCTCGGGCTGGACTCGGCCGGAAATCTTCATCAATGACCCTCAACGCGGAGTGACGGATGCCTTTTAATAACTTAAGGGTAATCAGAAACGCCATCGAGCTTATTTTGGTATTCAGTGACGCAAAAGCTAACCTGTACTCCTCGGTCGCTTAAGCTCAGGGTTTGTCGATGAGAGAAGCCGGCAATTACGAATCCTGCAGTTCTGCGATGGCTGAACGGAGGGCGCGCAAAGTCGCATCGATTTCCTGCTGATCCTTGTAAGCGCGCCGTGGCCAGAAAAAGCCTTTCAAGCCATCTCCCTTGCGCCGGGGGACGATGTGCACGTGGAAATGCGGAACACTCTGACTTACACGATTATTGATGGCCACGAAGGCGCCTTCCGCTTGCATTCCCTGCATGACAGCCTGGGAGAGGCGGCGGACATTCGGAAATAGCAGCGCCCATAAGCGAGTCTGGCAGACTCAAATAGCGTCTCGATGTGGCTCTTTACGATGAGCAGCGTGTGGCCCGGGAAGAGCGGACGGTGATCCAGGAACGCCAGCGAAATATCGTCCTCAAAAACTTTGAAACACGGAACGGCGCCCCGAATGATGTTGCAAAAGATGCAGCCTTCCTTGAACACGGGTTTGAACATGGGCGCATTTTTCATCTCAAGATCGGTTTGGCACGAGCCGGGCGGCTCTCGTTCAGGCGAAAGGCTTCGGAATTAAAGCGCAGCGAATCGGGCAGGTGTTCGGCAAAATAGCCCCAATTGTGTCCGCCCGGGTACAGGTGAAATTCATGAGCGATGTGCCGGGACACGAGCACATTGTGCAGGGCTTGGGCTCCCGCTTCGAATCCATAGTCATCTTCAGAACCGCAATCGAAATAGATCTTCATGCCCGCGAGTTCTGCCGTGCGGGCGATGGTCAGAGGATTGTTGCGGTCCCAAAATGAGCGATCCGGAGGTGAGCCAAAGACGTTCCCCAAAATCCGCAGACGGCCGGACTCGGGAGAATTGCCAACGGAGATGGCCGGAAGCCTCTCCATTAGAGCTGGGCTATGGGCGCTCACCGATCCGAACAGTTGCGGGTGAAGAAACGCCATGCGCAGCGCGCCATAGCCTCCCATGGAGATACCGCCGATGCCGCGGGATTCGCGGCGCGCGGCAACCCGGTAGCGATGCTCGATCCAGGGCATGAATTCCTGCAGGAAGAAATCCTCGTATCGGAAGCGCCCGTCGTACGAGTTCATGAAGAAACTGGCGTAACCGGCTGGGCTGACCAGAATGAAATCGCCGATTTGCCGGCGATCCCAGAGTTCCTCGACAAGATTGAATCCGCCGGAACGCACAAACATCTGCTGATTATCACCAAGCCCGTGGAAGTAATAGAGCACGGGATAGCGGCGATTGGCGTCTTCGCCGTAGCCCGGCGGCAGGATCACACAGTAAGGAACGGAGCGTCCCAAGATGCGGCTGGGCACGGAAAGACATTCGCCACGGGCCTCAGCGGTTGGAGATGGCGCTGATGTCCGCGAACTTGCCGCCAGCACGCAGCACAGACCCAGTGCAATCCATGCAACAGCGAAGCGGTTAAACTTTATTGCTCTTCTCACGGTTATCCGGCATGGCTATAGGGCATGATCGCGGGCTCTCGAAACAACCAGTTTAATACTCCGGGGCCGTTCACCCCAAGGCGCGGTGATTCGCAAATCACGCGTGGCACCAATACGCCGACTTAGGGGTATACTTTGGCGACCTGCATTTCCTCAAAACTTCATCGTGGCGATATCGCGGCAGGAGGATGGTTATGAGCTACGGAATCAATCCAAGAAAGTTGGCTTTGGTAGCGTTCGGCAGCATTCTCGTCAGCGTCCCAGGTTTGGCGGTGCATCTCCAGCAGCAATCGGACTCCGATCAAACGAAATCTGACCAAACCAAATCGGAACAGGCAACGCAAAATAGCTCGCAACCCAATGCTGCGCCGGCAGCAAATAGCGCGTCGAGTAATGGGCCTGCGCAAATCGTGGTGCCCGCGGGAACACATCTGCCGCTCGTGGTTCACAGCGGGATCACGTCTCGCAATGCGCAACCCGGCCAGCCGGTCTACATGGAAACCACGTTTCCGGTAGTCGTAAATGACCGCATCGTGATTCCGGTGGGTTCGTATGTCTCGGGGGAAATCACCGAGGCAAAGCGGGCGCCAAAAGGGAAAGGTGGCGCTGAGATTCGCATTCACCTTACGACGTTAATCATGCCCAATGGTTATTCGGTGAAATTCGATGCTGTGCCGACCAACGCGGACACAGGCGGCGGTGAATACGCCAGCAAAGAAGGTCAAATCAACAAAGATAGGGATAAAGGCGCGGATGCCGGCACTGTAATCAAGACCACTGGCGCGGGAGCAGGAATCGGAGCGATTGCAGGAGGGGGAGAAGGCGCGGGAATTGGCGCCGGTATCGGAGCCGCCACGGGCCTGGCCGGCGTGCTCATGACGCGAGGACCGGAGGTACAACTGCCGCGTGGAAGCAGCGTGGATATTATGCTGGACCGGCCTCTCTACCTCGATCCAACGAAGATCAACTTTACCGAACCGGGGCGCGCGACCACTTTGCCCGGACCCGCCGGCCGTCCGCCTGCAAGGAGTTTCCCCTTCTAATAGCGAGCTTAGATTTTGAGATGTGCGAATGCACATCAGCTTTGTTTGTGGGCGAATTTCTTGGCAGCTTGATTGCCCGGGGCTTCGTCGCTCGATAAAGAATCGTCGGCGCTGGCGACTTTTTCGGTTTCGGCAAATCGCAGCGGGTTGAAGATCTCCCAGTCCATTGAGACGCGCTTCTCCACGATCCATTCGCGGACGAGTTTCGCCGTAATAGGAGTGAGCAGGATACCGTTGCGATAATGACCTGTTGCGATCGTCAGCCCGCCGACTCCCGCGGGACCTAGCAAGGGGAGATGATCGGGCGTATCGGGGCGCAGACCGCACCAAAGTTCTATCACCTCGGCATTCGAGAGCTTAGGGACCAGTTCCCGCGCTGTGGAGAGAATTTTCTCAATGCCGCCCGCGGTGACGGATTTATCGAATCCGGCGTCCTCCAACGTGCTGCCGGTAACCATTCGCTGAGGCACGGCGGAGTCACGTGGCACGATATACGCCTGTTCGCAACGGACTACGTGCCGAATGGGCAGCTGAGATTTTAGAGCCACCATCTGTCCGCGAATCGGGCGCGTTGGTAATCGCGGAATGATGCCTTCGAGTAGGCCCGAAAAAGCGCCCGCTGCGACAATTACCTCCTGCGCCGCGAACATAGTTCCATTCTCAGTGCGTACACCCGTGCTGCGCCCATCATCGATCACGATCGTGCGAACAGCTGTGGCGGGAAACACCTCCACGCCGGCAATCGAAGCTGCTGCCAAGAGCGCTTCCATGAGAGCGCGATTATCTACGCAAGCTTCGTAGGGGAAATAGGCCGCCGCTTGGGCGCGGCGCGTCAATGCGGGCTCTAATTTGGCGGCCTCGTCTAGAGGAAGCGGCTCGGTTGGAAGCCCTAGGGCGTGATGCAGAGCAATGAGTGTGCTGAGCTCGCGTTCGGCATCGGTAGAGAAGAGCAGCTCAATAGCGCCGTCGCCGCGATAGCCCCCACGCTGTCCAGAAATTTCCTCGATCTCAGCAACAAACTGGGGATAGAGATTCAGACTGGCTCGGCCAAATGGCACCAGCGGAATCGCTGCGGGACTGTCGGGCGCCGGAGAGAGCATGCCTGCTCCAGCCCAAGAGGCCTCGCGGCCAGGCTCATTCTTTTCGAGGAGCGCAACGCGAAGGCCGTCTTGCGCAAGGCGCAAGGCGATGGCCGAGCCGATCAGGCCAGCGCCAACGACGATGGCATCATGCGAGGGCATGCATCCAGTCTATCAAGACAGCCAGGCCTCGCGAATGCGGATCAAAGGCAGCGCGAATCTAGAATGATTTGACCAGTTGAACAGAGAGGACCTGGGCTTTTTGCGCCAGGTTCTGGGCACGCACCCAATCGCCCGTACGTATCGCCTCATGGGCCTGAGAGAGGAATCCGGCGATTTTCCCGACGAGATCATTCTGTGAGGCGCTGAGCTGGCGGCCATAAGCGACTTGCAGATTGCGTTCGGCGACACGGATATCGTCGGTGGTCGTGCGAACCGCGGCGGCCTGGTCTTTCGCTGAAAGCTCCGGAGCAATCTGGATTGGCTCCGGCCCTGGTTCAGCTTTCGGGGCAACTGCCTCGGCTTCTACAGGAGCCCGGGGACGCGGCTGGTCAGCTACAGCAGGTACGGGTTGCGCCGGCTGCTGAACATCGGGTGGCTCGGCGGGTGGCTCGGGCGGCTGTTGAGTCACCACGGTTGGCTGTGGGAACGGTTCCGTATCGGGCGGAGTCGCGACTGAAGGCGGAGCGGCGCGAACAATATTTCGGCGGCAGCCGCATAGTCCGGCTGCCGCGAGGCACAAAAGAACGACGAGAATGTTCCGGCGCAGCTTCATGATGCGTTCCGTGCCAGCGCCCCGTTTGCCTCCCGGAAGCGCGAAACTGCGGGCTCTACGGGGCGCGCCAGAGGTAATTCGATGCGAAAAGTCGTTCCGCGTCCAACTTGAGAGTCAAAATCGATAGAACCGTCGTGCAATTGTATTGCTTTATAGGCGCTGGCAAGGCCAATGCCGCTGCCGCCAGGTCGCGTGGTGAAGAATAATTGAAACACGCGACCGCGATTTTCCGGAGTAATACCTTGTCCGGTATCTTCGATCCGAATTTCTGCCGATTCGCCGCGGCGCTCGAGGCCGAGCGTGAGCGTGCCGCCCGACGGCATAGCCTGAATGGCATTGAAAACGAGATTGAGAAGCGCTTGGGTAAGAAGGGGCCGGTCGACGCGGACCGGCGGAAGATCCGCATACTGCTTTTTAAGCTGCACGTGCGCGCGTTCCATCTGAGGGCGCGCAATTCCGCTCACTTCGTCGAGCAGTTCGTCGAGATTGGTTTCCTCGAGCCGCAGTTCCTGTGAGCGCATGAAATCGAGGAAGCGTTTGACAACCGAATCCAAACGATCGATTTCGCTATCCAACACGGCCACGGCTTGCCTGGGCACGCCATCGCCGGGGGGCAGACTCTCCTTGAGATTTTCCAGCCAAAGCCGCATGGAGTTCAGCGGATTTTTCACTTCGTGGGCCACGCCGGCAGTGACGCGGCCGAGCGCGGCGAGACGCTCGGAAACCTGCAATTGCCGACTGATCGTCTCTAAGGACTGGAGGTCGCGCAAGGTGACCAGAGCGCCCATGCGTGTACCGCGTTCGCTGATCACTTGCACGCTCACGCCGATGCGTTGTGGCGGCAGACTGGGATCAGAAGCTGGGATATCAACCTCGGCGGCTGCTACAGCTTCAAATTCGTCTTCAACCAGAACGAGAGCGGAACGCATAGGGTGACCTGGAGGGAAGATTTCGCTCGCTTTGCGGCCCAGCAATTGGTCAGCGGGTGAGCCCAGGAAATTTTCCACGGCGGGGCTCACCATTACGGCGCGGCCATCGCGCGTGAACAGCAGCAGGCCGTCTTCCAGGCCGCCGAGAATCTGGTCCAGATTTTCTCGCAGCGTGCTGAAGATTTCGCGCACTCCTCGCAACTGCAATCCGATCTGACTGATTTTGGTGCTCACTTGCCCGAACTCATCCCCACGCTCGAGCGGCTTTTGGTCGAATTCGCCTCGTGAGATGCGGTCCAGTTGCGCCGAGATGCGTTCGACAGGCGCGAGTATGGCCGTGCTCACCACGGCCGCCAGAAGCACTGATGCCAGCACCGAAATGAGCGCCAAAAGAATGGCCGAACGCAGCGCCGGAGTGATCTCGATAGCCAGGAGACCGGTATGCAAGGCGACGCGAATTTCACCAAACGGTACCTGACGCCCTGGAGGGCCGAGTTTGAACGGATCGGAGACGTCATAGGCCTGCGGCGCGCCGTAGATCAATCGAAGCTGTTGGATGAACCCCGCGCCGACGAGTTGACTGAGAGGTGGACGCGGAAGCACTTTGCGGCCCGGCAGCGACGCATCGCTCGAGATCAGGGCCGTTCCGTCGTGATCGACGATGGTTACTTCATAGACTAGAAAAGAGTTGCCCACCTCGGCATCAATCAATGAAGTGAGCGCGGAGTTCTGGTCCAGGGCGTTGCGGACGTATTCTCGAACATCCTCGGGGCGATTCGAGGCCGGCAGCTGTCCTTCGTTGGCCGCTTCGGCAAGCGCATTCTGGGCTTGGAAAAAGACCTGCTGCGCGACGAGGTTCGCGCGGCCATCGGCTTGCTCGATCACCTGGCGGGTCAAAGTCAATACGTGAAGCCAGGAAGTTACGCCCACCACCATCAGCACCAGCAGAGAGATGGTCAAGGTGATTTTGGTTTTCAAACGCAGGCGCATTTTCGAACTCAGCGGTTCTCAGCCCGGTCGGCTTCGTATTCTTTCAGCTTATTATGCAGTGTCTTCAGGCTAATTCCGAGAAGTTCCGCCGCACGTGTCTTGTTATTGGTCGCGGCGAGGGTCTGCAGAATGAGTTCGCGTTCCATGGCGTCCACCGTCGTGCCCAGAGGGAAACGCAGAGAAGAGAGTTCGGAAGCGGCTGTGGCGTGGGTACGGCCGAAATCCGTGGGAAGATGGCCGCGGCCGATAAGGTCCCGGTCACACACGATAACGGCGCGTTCGAGCACATTGCGCAACTCGCGGACGTTTCCCGGCCAAGCGTAATTGTGAAAAAGCTCGCTGACTTCAGCATTAATGCCTCGAACCTGCCGGCTGTGTTTGACATTAAGGTCGCGCAGGATGTGCTCGACGAGCGGCGGGAGATCCTCCTTCCGATCGCGCAGGGCGGGCAGATGAATGTGAAAAACGTTGAGACGGAAATAAAGGTCCTGGCGAAGCTGGCCGTGCGCAACGGCCTGCTCGGGATCCTTGTTCGTAGCCGCGAGGACGCGCACATCCACCGGCGTTTCGACCTTGCTGCCCAATCGCCGGACCTTGCGGTCTTCCAGGACGCGCAACAATTTGGCCTGTGTGGGCGCGGGCATTTCGCCGATCTCGTCCAAAAGCAGCGTGCCGCCGTCGGCAAGTTCAAAACAGCCGATGCGGCGTTCCGCCGCTCCCGTGAAGGCACCTCGTTCGTGGCCAAAAATTTCGCTTTCCATCAGAGATTCCGGAATGGCAGAACAATTGATCGCGATAAAGGGCCGGTCGTTACGAGGCGAAAGCTGGTGGAGAGTGCGGGCGAGAATTTCCTTCCCGGAACCCGTTTCGCCGGTGATCAGCACGGACGCCGACGAAGGAGCGACCTGCTCGACCAGGCGCATGACCTCCTGCATCGGTCTCGCGCCTCCGATGAGTTCGCCGATGCGTCCCGCTTCCCTTAGCTGCCGTCTCAGTGCCGCCACTTGCTGCTGATCGCGGGCCTTTCCCAGGGCACGGTTGAGCAGGGCCCGCAGAATCGCCCCTTTGAGGGGCTTTTCGATATACCAGAAGGCGCCTGCGTCGATTGCGGCGACGGCGCGCTCCTCACTGCCCTTTCCGGTAATAATGATCGCCGGAACCGAGGCGAGCTCGTCTCTGAGCCGCTCAACAAGGCTTAGCCCGTCCATCCCAGGAAGCTCAACGTCCGCAATCAGGACGGCGGGATGATAGTCCGAGAACCGAGCCAGGGCATCTTCCGCGCTGGAGACTCCAAGAACGTCCAAGCCCCATTTTTGGAGCAGGGCCTCATAACCGCGGCGCGCGTTTTCTTCGTCCTCGACGATCAGGATGCGATCGGACGATTTATTCTGATCCGTCGGCATAATTCCTTTCGGCTGGTACGAATTGAATCTACCAGCCGAAGGCAGGAATGCCAAGCGAGCGCCACCAGTCGCGCCTCAAAGCGGGCCACGAAGGAATGGTGCTCACTCCCGGTCGAGCTGAATGCTGCGCTCGGGAGATGAGGGGCGACCCCGAACATGACATTTGGGGCCCGCGATCCGATTGATGGCATCTGGGGAGTCCGGGTATACATTTTGCCGGTAACAGCTATCGACATAGGCTGTCGCTATATGTTGAATCTGACGAACGCGACCGATCGCGCGGGTTTGTAATTAAACTTGGGTTTAGCAGGTGGCCATTCTAGAGCGAAGATTCCCACATTGGAATTTCGGCCCTTCCCGTTTTTGCAACTCCCATACTCTTCGAAGCTTGTGCGGTGGCGTTGCCGTTAATTGATTGACACCAGTCCCCCTTCGGTATACATCTTCGCTACACGTTGTAGGCAAACGGTTCTCTTTCAGCAATTTTTCTGCTTGGTTCTGGCACTGCTCGTGCACGTTTTGGAAAGTGGTCGTGGATATTGAGCCCAAGCCCGCCAACCTCAAAGCCAGCGCCGTCGGAGTGTCCATTCTAATCGTTGACGACGAGGACGCGACTCGACAGCTATGCCGGGACATCGCTTCGGAAATAGGTCTGGAGGTGCGTACGGCCTCTACGACTGACGAGGCGCTCGAGATATTGGAGCAGTCACCGGTCGACATCGTGGTTACAGATCTCAAGGTTCCGGAATTGGGAGGCATTGAGCTTCTGAAGCACATTCGTACGAACCAACCGAATACTTCGGTGATGATGCTGACACAATACGGGACCATAGAGACGGCTGTTGCGGCGACTCAGCTGGGAGCCAAGGATTACGTGACCAAGCCTTTTCATCTACAGGAACTTCGCACCAAGATCGAACGGCTGGTTCAGAGCGCCGAACTCGACCACGAAAATCGGATTCTTCGGGAGCAATTGCGGACGCGGCCGGGCTTTGGCGGTTTGATTGGCGTCTCGGCAAAAATGCAGCGCGTTTACAAAATGATCGAGAAGGTCAGCCAGCACAAACATCCGGTATTGATTCTTGGCGAAAGCGGAACGGGCAAAGAGTTGGTTGCGCGATCGATCCATTTTCTGGGCATAAGGCAAAATAAGCCGTTCGTTCCGGTGGATTGCTCGGGGCTGGTGGCAACATTGATCGAGTCGGAACTGTTCGGCCACGTGAAAGGGGCGTTTACGGGCGCTCAGCACGCTCGCACGGGCCTGCTAGAGGCGGGGAACGGTGGGACGGTGTTCCTCGACGAAATTGGCGACCTTCCGTTGGATTTGCAGTCCAAACTACTGCGGGTACTGCAGGAACGCGAGATCCGGCCCGTGGGAGGTATAGAACGGGTGCGCATCGATTTGCGCATCATCGCGGCGACTAATCGCGATCTGGAGTCGGCGGCTCGGACGGGCGCCTTTCGGCAGGACCTCTATTTCCGACTGAATGTGGTCCAGATTAAGTTGCCTCCGCTGCGGGAACGCAAGAGCGACATACCGTTGCTGGTTAATTCTTTTCTGGAAAAATTCGGCGACCCCGAGCGGCCCATTCGCACAATATCGGAAGACGCCATGCGGCGGCTGATGGCTTACGACTGGCCGGGAAACGTGCGCGAACTGGAGAATGCGGTGGAGCGCGCCGTGGCGCTCGGCTCCGGCCCGATCCTGCACATCGGCGATCTTCCATCGAACTTGCAGCAAGACTCGAACGAAAAGACACTCGACTCGAACGAGCTGACGACTCTCGATGAGGTGGAGCGCCGTTTCATTTTCCGCGCTTTGCGCGAAACCAATGGAGACAAGCTGGCGGCCGCACGATTACTGGGCATCGGCAAAACCACGCTGTACCGCAAACTCAAACAATACGGCCCGGAAAGCCTTCCCAACTGAAGAAATTTTCTGCCGACTTTCCCGTACGAGGATGTGGGCACATTCCCTTCTACGGAAGCGAGCGGCCTCTTGTGTATCGGAGTGGGAATCCTTGGGCGATCTGAGCGGCGCGCCGAATCGCCAACCTGTTGATTCTGCGAAAATTCGATCCGCTAACGTTTTGTCACTGCGTTGGCGAACACTGTGCAGGAGATTACGCAGGAGGGCTTCATGATCCGCAGAAGGATGTGGCTACACCATCGCGCGTTGAAGTTGGCTATCGAAGTAGCGACATTCGGAACCGAGGCCCTTTTCGGCTATTGGGGTCCTGGAAATATCCGTTAGCCCCTTATGGTGAGGAATGCGACATCCTGCGCCACGAGATTCCCGTATGCCGGACAAAGTTAGCACCGCGGGCTTTTCGAATTTGGGAGGGAGTTCGCCGGACCCAGGCTCCCGCGCCGAAGCCGTGCTGGTGACCCTACTCGAATCGGTGGAGTGCGGAATCCTGCTCTTCGGGATCGGCGGCGAACTGTGGGCCGTGAATGACCGTTTCGCCGAAATCTTCGGAGTAGAGGCGGAAAGATTACGCGAATTGAGCAGTCTAGAACAAATCGTGGAAAGGGTTGCTCCTCAGTTTGCCGACGGCGATGCCGTCGCAGCGCGATGGCGACAACGGTTTCGCAGCGGAGAGGCCTTCTGGGATGAACTGGAGCTAGCGAAGCCAAAGAAAAAAATCGTGGAACGCTACGCTCGCCCTGTACTCGGCCGTTATAAACAGCCGCTCGGATGGCTGGAAGTGCACCAGGATATCACCAGCCGTCGCCAAATCGAATTGGGCCTATTTCATCATGAACGGCTTGCGGCCCTGGGACAGATGATTTCCGGCATTGCGCATGAACTTAATAATACTCTCACCAGCATTTTCGGCTACGCCCAATTGGTGCGGAAGCGAGCCAGAGGTTTCGAGTGGGAGGCGGAAACCCGGTACATCTTGGAAGAGGGCGAGCGCGCCAGACGCATCGCCCGGAATCTTTTGCTTTTCGCGCGTGGAAGCGAAGGCGAACGCACGCGGGTGAACCTAAATGAAATCGTGAAGCGCACGGTCGAGATGCGTGGGCACGAACTCAGGCTCGAGAATATCGGCGTTGAGCTCGAGCTGGATGAACAGCTCGCGGAAGCAATCGCCGACGCGGCACAGGTTCAGCAGGTCCTGCTCAACCTTGTTTTGAACGCGGAACAGGCCATCCTACAAGCAAAGGAAAACGGCCATATATGGATTCGGACGAGATCGATTTCCCCTAGTCGGATAGCGATAGAAGTCGCTGATGATGGACCGGGCGTTCCTCCGGAAGTGGTCTTGCGCATCTTCGACCCGTTCTTCACAACAAAGCCGGCCGGCGTGGGGACGGGACTTGGACTTTCGATTGTGTACGGAATCGTACATCAACACGGCGGCCAAGTTTCTGTGGAGAACCGGCCGGGAGGCGGTGCGGTATTCACAGTGGAACTGCCGAGCGCCACAAACTCGTCGGTCAGCGATACGAGGCCGTACTTGATCGGTGCGTCGATATCAGGAGATGTGGCCCGAAAGACAAAAGCGCGGGGCAGCCGAATTCTGGTGGTGGAGGACGAGCCCACAATAGCGCAGTTGATCGCGGATGTCCTAGGCGAAGAGGGGCATTTCGTGGAGACCATTTTGGATAGCCGCCAGGGATTGGATCTGGCGCTAAGGCACTGGTACGACCTCGTCATCTGCGATCTGCGAATGCCGCATCTCGACGGGCGTGCTTTTTATCGGCAACTCGCAAGTTCCGAAAACCCGCTTCAGCACAGGCTGATTTTTGTGACCGGCGATACATTGGCGCCGCGAACGGTAGACTTTCTTCGGAAGTGCGGCTTGCCTTACGTCGCCAAGCCGTTTCTCATCGAGGAATTGAAACAGGCTGTAGCGAGTACTTTGGATAAGACGAGCGACATACTCGCGGGTTCTCCGAACGATTTGGAACCCGGGGCGCCGCGTGGGCACGAGCACCATCGGCGCCATTGGAAGCGTTATGAAGCCTGAGCGTGAAATCCAGATCATTTGCGCGACCCGGCAACTGGCGCGCGAGTACGTGAATGAGTTTCACAGGGCGGCGGAGGCACTTCACCTGCGGCCAATTGCGCGGCGAGCCGAGGCCCGGCGGTTGGCCGCAGGGATCTCCGTTTTTCTCTTAGATCAGTCCGGGATTGAGGCTTCATCGAAGCAAGTACTGAAACGGACCGTGGCGCGCCTCGTAGGAGTCGCGCCGGTGATCGTCGTTGCCGCACCCGAGCGGCAGTCGGAATTGACCGCGCTACTCAACTCAGGAGCGACGGACTTTGTGGCGCGTACGGGAAATTTCGTGCCGGTAGCCGTAGGTTTGGTGGAACGGCGCTTGCAGCTGGCGAGAATGGCGATGGTGCCTTCTTCGGAAGAAATAAAGAGCGCGCGGAGCGACAATTTCGGAGAAATCCTTCGACATGAAGTAAATAATCCGCTCACCGGGATTCTGGGCAATGCCGAGATGCTTTTGGCCAGACGGGATGGGCTGCCGGCATCGGCAATCGAACGGCTGGAGACGATCGCACATCTCGCGGTTCGACTGCGGGAGACGGTGCGACGCCTGAGCAGCGCTGCAGAATTACGGCACGCAGGCTGAGCGTAATTGTGCCAGCACAAATTCGCGCAGCTAGGGGCGCCGAGTATTTAGTTCGCTTTAGATACGGAAGAGCACGTCTTCGCGCTGAAAAAGGCGGATCGCCACCCAAAGCGCCACCGCCGCATATATGCAAGACGAGGCGAAAATCAGCGCGATGAATCCCCAGTGATAAGTTCCGCTTACGATCTCCTTGCAAACCAGGCTTGTGTTCAAAATTGGAACAAGCGACAGAGCGGCATTTAATTCCACTCCCGGAAGGATAGCTACGATGGCGGGAGCGAAGACCACAATCGTCAAGGGAGACAAATAACTCTGCGCTTCCTTGAAGCTCTTGGCGAAAAGCGAGATCGCCAACAGTGCCGCCGAAAACAGAACCGCCAGCGGCACCACCATAATGAAGACCCAGATCACAGCTGCCGGAGTCACATGGAACTGAAATCCCATCGTTCTGATTTGCGAGACCCCGCCAACCATTTTCCCGGCGGCCGCGAGCGTCAACCCCATGGAGGCGATCGCGAGAGCCGCGGTTGAAAGCGATGCGGTGAGCACCATCAGGAATTTACCCAGCACAAGACTCGTGCGCGAGATGGGGCTACAGAGGATTGTTTCTATCGTGCCGCGTTCTTTTTCGCCGACGGTGAGATCCATGGCCGGGTACATCGTTCCCGTCAACGACAGAATAATGACGAAATACGGCACTAACCCGCCCAGCACCACGCCGCTGACCTTTTCCGGCGGGGCGACGTTTGTTTCCTCTACCTGGAACGGCTCAACCAGATTCGTGGGCAGATGACGAGAATCGAGACGCTCGCGGATGGTACGTTCGCGAAAGTCCCGAAAAAATCTCTCGAGTTTATCCGCCGTGAATCCTGAATTGATTTCGCCCTGGTAGGTATCAATCCGCACTTTGGCCGTCTCGCCACGCGCGATCATGGCGTCGAAATCGGAAGGCAGTTCAACGGCTGCGCGGATTTTTTTGTCCACGATCTGCCGTGAGTAGTCGGAGCTTGCTGGCACGATCTGTACATCCTGCACAGCGTGCAGCGCGGCCAAAATCTGCGGCGAGTTTTCTCCGCCGATTACCATAATCGAAGGCACTTGCTGCAGAGCCCTGCCGATCAGCCGCGCCGAGAGCACTCCCACGAAAATGGTCAGCACCGGCATGAGGAAAATGGGTACGACAATCATGGAAATAACCGTGCGACGGTCGCGCAGCGCGTCGGTGAGCTCCTTGCGATAGACGACGGCAATGTTGCGCAGGTTCACGCGCCCACTACTCGCATAAAAATCTCCTCGAGATCGGCACGACCGTAACAAGTTCGAAGCTCCTGGAGAGAGCCTTCGGCCAACAGCCGTCCGTCATGGATGATGCCGATCCTATCGCAGAGCTTCTCGGCTTCACTCATGACATGTGTCGAGAAGACAACCGTTTTGCCGCTTTCTCTGCATTCGCGAATGAAATTCACGATCGTCCTGGCGCTGATGACGTCGAGGCCTGAGGTTGGCTCATCGAAGATCATCACCGGCGGATCGTGAACGAGCGTGCGAGCGATGGAAACCCGCTGCTTGATGCCCGTGGAGAGAGCCTCGCAGCGGCGATCGCGAAAGGCATTGATATCCAGCCGCTCGAAAAGCGTGAGGGTGCGCCGGCGGGCGCTCGCCCGATCCAGACCATGAAGGCAGCCGAAGTATTCCACCACCTCGAGGGCCGTCAGGCGGCCGTACAGAGCGGTAGCTGTAGAAAGAAAGCCCAGATTTTGGCGAGCTTTTTCGGGCTCCTTCCGAATATCAAAACCGGCAACGCGAGCGGTGCCCGAGGTGGGCGTGAGGATGGTAGCGAGCAGACGCAGAGCAGTCGTCTTGCCAGCGCCGTTTGCGCCGAGCAGACCGTAAACCTCTCCCGGGTTGCAGTAAAAGGTGAGATTCTCGACCGCGCGAATTACGCCCCGCTTTTTATCTCGAAATTCTTTGCCGAGACTTTCGGCTTCGATCATTCCGTGGCTGGGGACGTTCGCGGCATCATTCGCCCAGAATCTTGATGAGAATACGCTTTGGCCGCTGGCCGTCCAGTTCAGCGTAGATCACGTTTTGCCAGGGACCGAGTTCGAGCTTGCCATCCGCGAGCGAGACAACGGCCTGATGATGGAGCAGAAGGCTCTGGAGGTGCGCACCTGCGTTGCTTTCGCTGCGCGCACTATGCTGGTAATTGGGCCCGAAGGGCGCAATGCGATCGGCCCATTCGGCGATGTCCTGCAAAAGACCGGGTTCATCATCGTTGACGAAGAGGGCGGAGTTTGAATGCAGCGAGGAGACGAGGACAATGCCGTCGCGAATGCCGCTTTTTTCTAAGGCGGCCTTAATGTTTGGCGTGATATTCAGGAACTCGCGCTTCTCTTTAGTTTGAACAGTCATGTAATCGCTATGAACCCGCATGCACCTCTCCGATGGACGGCGGAAATTCTAGCTGATGTGATGGCGGAAAGAAATTCGCGGGGAGCAATCAACCTTTATGGCAGTTCGGGCACTGCTTGGCGTCGAAACGATCCGGCGTCACCCGGAACATGTTGTTGCACTGGATGCAAACGCGATGAATCACGCGGGTGCCGCGGGGCAATGCAGCATTTTCGGCGGCATGCGGCGACGTCGTAGGATGCTCACTCACGCCGGCATTTTAACATAATCAGGAAGCGTTCATGAGGCCGGGGAGCATAGCCAATATGCGTGCGACAATCTCTTTTATTTGAACAGGCCTTAGCATGGTGGTGGCACCAGGCAGGGGAGGCGCCGGATCTAATCGGGAGTCGATCACCAGAAGCGGGACCCGAGAACTTAGATTTTCCAGAGCCTGCCGAATTTCCGGATTGTGTAATTGCGCACCGTCGAGAACGACCAGTGAGGGAGCGATGCCGCCGGCGATGACTCGCGCCATATCTTCCACTGTTTCCAGGCCCAGGGCTTCGATGCCCGCCTCGCGCAATTCGGCCCGCACGGCGCCCCGCAAATCCCAGTCGCCGGAAACAATAAACACAACCGGCATCTCGGATGCAGAATATAGCATCTTGGATACGGGAACTAGCCGCCGGAGCCCGCATTCCAGCTCTTGGCTATCGAGTTTTGCTACAATTTCCGCGCAACCGCGCCCCGCTAACGGAGGAAACGACAGAGTGAGGCTGGCATGCGAACACTGAGCAGACGAGTGTGGTTGCTGCTTGGCCTCGCAATGGTTCTGGTCGTGCTTTTGCTATATCTCAATAGCCGGCGCCCATCGGCTCGGGTGGCGGTCGTGCAAGCCTCGCGCGAAACTTTTCGCTCCTCGATTTCCAGCAACGGCAAGGTCGAACCGATTATTCCTTACTCGCTGCGCGCCAAATTCGATGGCTTTGTCGATCGCGTGATTGCAGCAGAAGGGAAAAACGTAAAGAAGGGTGAACTCCTGCTAACGCTCGATGCCCGCGCTATTCGCTCGCAGTTGGATCAAGCACGAGCGCAGCTAGCCGCTCAGGAGGATGACCTGCGCGCGGCGCGAGCCGGGGGCCGAGCCGACCAGGCCGCGAAGCTTGCCTCCGATCTGAGATCCGCGGAAGCGGAACGGAACCTGCTGCAACGGCAGCAGGAAACGCTTACGAAGCTGGCCGCGCAAAATGCCGCGACGGCTGAGGAAGTGGACAAGAATCGCACTGCGCTCGAGCGCTCCGAGGCCTCAGTCGATGAGGCGCGCAAAGCCAAACAGGAGTTCGAGCGTCAAGCCAGTCTGGATCGTGACCGGCTCGATCTGCTGGTGGAGCATTCCAAAGCACTGGTCAACGACCTGCAAGACAAAGTGGATTCGAGCCGCGTAGCCGCTCCGGCGAACGGTACCCTCTACTCCTTCCCGGTGCATGCAGGAGATTTTGTACATACCGGCGATCTGCTGGCGGCAATTGCTGATCTGCACGAGTTGAGAGTGCGCGCCTATATCGATGAGCCCGAACTTGGGCAGTTAAAACCGGGTCAGACGGTCGTGGTCACGTGGGATGCCCTGCCCGGTCGCACCTGGACCGGAAAAACCGAGATTCTGCCGCGGCAAGTGGTGGCACTGGGCACGCGCAACGTTGGCGAATTACTCTGTACGATCGAAAATAAGGGACAGGAGTTGATTCCCAACACGACAGTCGATGTGCGCATCGAAATTAATGAACGAGCCGACGCGCTGGTCGTGCCACGTGGCGCGGTTCAAATCGATGGCGTGCATCGATACATTTACCGCCTTGATGGAGGGCGACTGCATCAGACGGAGATCCGCGTGGGCTTATCAAACGCCACCCAATTTGAGGTGCTCTCGGGCGTCAACGAAGGGGATTTCCTGGCACTGCCCGGCGATACGACGCTGCGCAACAATATGGCGGTGCGTGTGGCGATTCCCGAATCCGAGTCGGAATGAGGCAGATTACCCTTCTTTTGGTTGTTTTTGCCGCGTTTTCAGCCGCATTGCTGATTACCGCGCCGCTGTGCGTAAGCGCAGCAGTGCGTGAGCTGCCGGCGGACATCGAGCGGCTCTATAACGGCGGACTTTACCGCCAAGCAGCCGAGGCGCTCAATGCCGCAATCCAGCGAGAGCCGCAGGAATCTTCGCTCCACTATTGGCTGGGCCGCTGTTTTTATGAGCTGCGCGATTATAACCGCGCCGTTTCCAGCCTGGAACGCGCCATAGCTCTCGAGCCCGACCGCTCCGATTATCACGACTGGCTCGGCAAGTCCTACGGCCGCAAAGCGGAGGAGGCAAATCGATTCACACCTTTTTCCTCCATCTCGCTGGCTCACAAGACTCGGCGCGAATTCGAGACGGCCGTACGGCTGGACGCAAACAACATGGAAGCGCAACGAGACCTGATTCGTTATCTCATGAACGCGCCCGGCATTGTGGGCGGAAGCGAAGGAGCGGCGGAGCAGCGCGTTCACGCGCTCACCGCGATCGATTCGATTGAAGGAGAGTTGGCGCAAGCCGAGCTGCTTGCTTCGCGTAAGAAATTCGACGAAGCCAATCAACAATACCGGAAGGTTTTGGATCTGAAGCCGGACCGAATCGGCGTCTATTTTGAGATTGCCGAATATTACCGCGATCGCGGCGATGCAGAACAAATGTCGGAAGCTGTTGAGGCAGGAGCACTGCTGGCCCCTTCCGATCATCGCCTGGACTACTATCGTGGAATCGCGCTGATACTGGGGAACCGGAATCAGGGAGAAGCGGAGAAGGACCTTCGCCGTTATCTCGATACGGTGCCGGACAACGATAATGTACCCTCTCATTCAACAACTCACGAGTGGCTGGGCAAGCTTTACGATAAAGAAGGACAATTGGATCGGGCGGCGCAGGAATATCGAGCCGCTCTGATACTCGATCCCCGCAATAAGCAGGCCAGCGAGGCGTTGAAGGCGCTTCAGAGAAGATAGCCGGTGCGGTGGCGCTGGATCCGTCGTGTAACAACAAGGTCGCAGCCCGCCGTGAAGCCCTCCATTTCTGCTAGAGTCTTCGTTTGGTTGCCGGCGAAGGTGGTCGATGCTGCCCCGAGAAACTTGGCGCGTTGCGGTTGAGGCGCTGTGGTCAAATAAACTGCGGGCAATTCTGACGACGCTGGGCGTCGTTATAGGAAGCGCGTGCATTGTTCTGGTCGTGACGGTGGCGGTCACCGGCAGGCGCTATGTCGTTGGGCAAATCGAGGGCGTCGGAGCAAACCTCATATACGCCAATTATGAAGTCAACCCGCAGCAGGCGATGGTTAGAAGCGACGAGATCACACTCGCGGACATGGAGGCGGTAAAGAACGCCCTGCCCAACGTGGTCGCCGTTGCGGCCACGTCGCAAGCATTGTTGCGTAACGTGGTAACCGGTGGGGCCGAGCATGCAGTGACCTTATTTGGTGCCACGGCCGGCTTCCAAATAATCCGCAATTTGCTGATCCTCAAGGGCCGCTTTCTTGACGCCATTGACCAGCAATCGCGCAGCAAAGTGTGCTTGATCACGGATGAACTGGCAGCTCTTACGTTTCCGAATGAAGATCCGATCGGAAAGAGCCTGCGCGTGGGCCAGATCAGCTTTACGATCGTGGGCGTTTTTCGGGAACGCGTGGGAACTTTTGGCCTTTCCGAAATACAACGATATACGGTCCTCGTTCCGTTCTCGCTGATGCAGTACTACACCGGGGATGACGCGGTAGAAATTCTCTACGCCCAGGCGGACGGCCCCGAAGATGTAGTCCTGGTGACCAGCCAGGTGCGAGACCTGCTGCGGAGCCGTCATTCGAGGACTGCTACATACGTCGTGCAGAACTTGAGCGCGATCCTGGATGCGGCTCGGCGTATCGGCACAGCGCTGACCGTCGTGTTGCTGGTAATCGGGTTTATCGCGCTAATGGTGAGCGGCATCGGCATCATGAACATCATGCTGGTGACCGTCACAGAGCGCACCCGCGAGATCGGGATTCGTAAGGCCATCGGCGCGCGCCGCATCGAAATTCTTTTTCAATTTTTGATCGAGGCGATTCTGATCAGCGGAATTGGCTCGCTGATGGGCGTTCTGATCGCGTTGGCGATTCCGGTTGTGGTTCGTCCGCTATTACCGGGCAATCTGCGTGTACCCGTACCGTGGCTCTCTGTGGTGGTGGCTTTTGTGGTGGCATGTTCGACGGGCCTGTTCTTCGGCTATCTGCCCGCCGATAAAGCAGCCAAGCTGCAACCTACAGAGTCGCTTCGTTACGAGTAATCGATATCAGGAGGCGTGCGCTCGATGCGAGAAGAAAAGTGCCTCGATCAGCAGCACCACAATTGGAAACGAAAAGTTCGGTGGTTAGCCCGAACTAAAGCTGTGTTGATTGTGCCGCTCGTCTTGGCTGCCGTTTGCCCGGGACAGGCGCAAACAGCGGAAGCGCTTTCGCCGCTGCGTTTCACGTTAAAGCAAGCAGTGGCGGCCTCTCTACAAAAGAGCCGCGAAATCTCTCTCGCCCGTCTGCAATACGAGACCACGCGCCAGGAGACTGGTGTGGCACGGTCGCAGTTTCGTCCTAACCTGTACACTGGCTCAGGAGTGGCCTATACCAGTGGCTTCCCGCTATTGGCTGGTGGCGGTGCTCCCGCGCTCTTCAACCTTACCTATAACCAAGAACTGTTCAATCTCCCCGCACGAGGCAATCTGCGCGCAGAGGAGCAAAGAGCTGAGCAGCAGCGACTAACTATCGATGCCGTTCGCGATGGCGTAATTCAGCGCACGGTCTCCGCGTATCTGGAACTGGCCAAGGTCCGGCGCCAACTCGAGCTTTTGCATAGCGAGCGAGAGAGCGCACAAAAGATCCTGGACTACACGCGCCAGCGCATGCAGGCGGGTTATGAACTGCCCATCGAAGTGACTCGCGCTCAATTGACCGCGGCTCAGGTGGAGCAGCGAATGGCGCAGCTCGAAGACCAGGAAGAAACGGCGGCTGACCAGCTTCGACTGCTGCTCGGGCTGGAACCGGACCAGCCCATCGAAGTGACCGCCGAAAATATACCGCCGGCTGCCGACCAAACGATCAGCAATCTGGTCGCAGAAGCCTTGCGCAATAACCCCGAAGTTAAGGTGGCAGAATCCGAGCGTGTGGCCAGCGAGGAACGCTTGCGGGGCGAACGTGGAGGATACTGGCCCACAATCGGACTGATCGGCCAATACAATCTCCTCGCGAAATTCAACAACTACGATCAGTTCTTCAACAAATTTCAGCGCAATAACTTCATCGTCGGAGTCGACATTAAAATTCCGATTTTCGCGTCGCACACCGGCGCATCCGTTTCTTTTGCGCAAGCCAATCTGACGGCTTCGCAAATGCAAGTAGAGAACAAGCGGGCCCAGGTCTCGCTCGACGTTCGTCACCAGGCCCGCCAGGCCAGGGAAATGGACATGAATCGAGAGGTAGCGCGCCTGCAACTCGAATTGGCACAACAGAATCTGCAAGTGCTGCAATCCCAGTTTCAGCAGGGCCGCGCCAGTATTCGTGATCTGGAAGCAGGCCAGCTCGATGAAAACGAGAAATGGCTGGCGTTTCTCGATGCGGAATACGCCCACCAGCAGTCGGAACTGGATCTGCTGCGAACCACCGGTCAGCTAGCGCAAGCATTCCAATAGTGAAACCGTGTAGGGATTGCCATTCGAGGCGAGGTCTGAGTCAGATACAATCTCTGTTTCCTGGGTGAAACTCGGGGTAAACTGATAGAGTTCTGTTGAGCCCAGACATCAAAGGGCATCTGGAAAGGACCATCCGCGAGTGAAGCATACTCTCTTTCTCAATCCTCCGAGCTACGAAGGCTTTGATGGCGGCGCCGGCTCGCGCTACCAGGCGCGGCGCGAGATTCGCTCGTTTTGGTATCCCACCTGGCTCGCGCAGCCGGCGGCAATGGTGCCCGGCAGCCGGTTGATTGATGCTCCACCTGATGGGCTCACCGTCGAACAGGTCGCTCCGTTGGCCCGCGATTACGAATTGGCGGTGCTGCATACGAGCACGCCCTCATTCCCGAATGATGCGCGTTTCGCAGCGCGGCTGAAGGAAGAAAATCCGCGCATCCAAGTCGGCATGGTCGGGGCTCACGTCGGCGTTCTGCCACTGCAATCGCTGAACGGCGCGCCGGCAGTGGATTGGGTTGCGCTGGGCGAATTCGACTATACCTGTGCCGAGATCGCCGCGGGGAAACCGCTTCCTGAGGTACAAGGCATAGCCTACCGTGACCATGGTCAGATTCGCATTAGTGGCGAAAGGCCCACAATCGAGAACATGGATGCTTTGCCAAATGTAGTCGATGTATACAAGCGCGATTTGACCATTGAGAACTACTTCATCGGCTACCTGCAGCATCCTTACGTCTCCTTGTATACGGGACGGGGCTGCCGGTCAAAGTGCACCTTCTGCCTGTGGCCGCAAACTCTGGGCGGGCACCGCTATCGGGTACGCAGCGCGGATAGCGTGGAAGCGGAGATGGCTGCCGCGAAGAAATATTTCCCGCAGGTAAGGGAATTTTTCTTCGACGACGATACGTTCACCGACGATTTGCCGCGCGCCGAGGAGATTGCGCGCCGCTTGGGACGGCTGGGCATCACCTGGTCCTGCAATGCCAAAGCCAATGTTCCGCGCAAGACGCTGGAAATTCTTCGTGGCAACGGGCTGCGGCTGCTCCTCGTCGGCTACGAATCCGGCAATCAGCAAATCCTGAACAACATCAAAAAGGGCACCCGCATCGATATCGCCCGCGAATTCACGCGCAATTGCAGAGAATTGGGCATCACCATTCACGGCACATTTATTCTCGGTTTACCTGGCGAGACGCCGGAGACCATTCGCGAGACGATCCGCTTTGCGTGCGAGATCGAGCCGGAAACAATCCAAGTTTCGCTGGCGGCACCCTATCCCGGGACAGAGCTTTATCGCCAAGCGCAGGAACAGGGCTGGCTGCAGATTCAAACCGGCGAACTGGTAGACACCCACGGCGTGCAAATCGCCGCATTGAGCTACCCCACGATGCCTTCCACCCTGATGTTTAATTCAGTGGAAGATTTTTACCGCAAATTTTATTTCCGCCCGCGCAAGATTTTCTCGCTCGTGGGCGGAATGGTGCGCAGTCCCGAGGTGATGCGGCGCCGATTGCGGGAGGGCGTGGAGTTTTTCCGTTTCCTCCATGAACGCAAAAAGACGGCGGAAGCTTCTCCTGCCGCGGTCAGCAGCCCTGCAAACTAGGGCCGTTCCTCGTAGTTCAATTGCCTGAGCAATGGATCAGACGATCTCTTCGACCAGAACGCTGAAGGCGAAGACTTACATACTTTTGTTCTTGATGATGGCGCTGGGATCGGTCGGGAACACAATTCTGGACAAAGGCATGAAAAGCCTGGGTCCGATCGATTTTTCCACCCGTTCCGCAATTTGGCAAGGCGCCTTCCACACTTTCACGAGCGGCACAATCTGGTTGGGCATTTGTTGCATGTTGCTTTTTATGGTCTGCCATATGCTGGTACTCTCCTGGGCCGACTACAGTTTTGTCATGTTATTTTCTGCGATCACTTATGCCTTGGTTCCCCTGCTTGGATACTTGTGGTTAGGGGAGTACGTGCCGATCGCGCGCAGACTTGGTATCGTCCTGATCGTTTTCGGAGTTTTTCTGGTCAGCCGCACGCCCCCTCGCACGACGCCATCTATTTCGGACCGGTCGGCGAACTGATCGGAATTAAATGCGCACAGCTCTGATCCTCAGCTTCGTGGTGTTGACGGGGACCGGCGGCGAGATCAGCCTCACCCACGCCATGAAGCAAATCGGTGAGGTGCACCAGTTCTCCCCATCTGCAATCGTTCGAGTCTTGCTTCGCTCGTTCCGTCAAGTGTGGTTATGGATCGCCGTAGGATTAATGGCCGTATCCTTTTACGCTTTCCTGACCATGCTGTCGTGGTATCCGGTCAGCTTTGTGGTTCCGGCGACTTCGCTTGCCTACGTGACAGGCGCTCTAGGCGCAAAATTTATATTGCGGGAACGCCTAAGCGCTATACGCTGGGCTGGCGTGGCGTGCATTTCGTTCGGAGTGGCGTTGGCGTGGGCGGATCCGATGTCGGCGTTGCCACATTTGCGGAATTTGTACATTTTTCTGCGTGAAATTGTTTTTGTGGCTGCGCTGGCGCCATTGGCCTTTTATCTTTTCGGAGCGTGGGCGGCGTGGCGCTTTTTTCGAAAGGCGCGCGCTCGAGCCGCAAAGCCTGAGAATGATTTCACTCCGCCGGTCAGCATTCTAAAGCCACTACATGGTCTGGACCGCGGGGCCTACGAAAATTTCGCGAGCTTTTGCCGCCAAGAATATTCTGAATACGAAATTCTTTTCGCGGTAAGCGAAGAGAACGATCCCGCTGTGCCGGTTGTGCGCCATCTTATTAGTGACTTCCCTGACGTGCCCATTCGCCTGTTGGTCAATCAGGATAGGAAAGGCACAAACGATAAGGTGGGAAAGCTTTGCCTTATGGCAGAAGAGGCCCGCTACCCTTTGCTGATCATCACGGATAGCGATGTACGCGTCGCACCCGATTACTTGCGGAAGGTGGCCCAAATTTTTCGCGATCCGCGCGTGGGCGCCGTGACCGCGCTATATCGAGCAATGGAAGCCCCTTCCTTCGGCGCGGTCATGGACACCATGGGTTCGCTCTCCTTTTCCGGATCGGCCTTGGTGGCGCGGAAAATCGAAGGACTGAAATTCACCATGGGTTCGACGGGGGCGATCAGGCGCGAAAGGCTCGACGAAATCGGAGGATTCGCTCCACTTCTGGATATGCATTCCGATGACTACGAATTGGGCCGGCGGGTCGCAGAAAAAGGATACCGGGTAGAGCTTGCTCCCGATCCGGTGGATATGGAATTTCCTTCGGAGACTCTGCGCGATTATCTTCGCCACGAATTGCGCTGGCTGATAGGCTTGCGGCACATCCGGCCCGGCGGCCACTTCGGCCTCCTGATGACCCAGGGAATTGCATGGGCGGCCGCAGCGGCTGTTTTGTCCCCTTCGTGGACATTGGCTGGGGCCTGGATATCTGCGTATCTGATTATTCGGTGGCTGACTGGGTACGTGATCGGCGTATGGGGTCTGCGAGATCCTGTCGTGCGCCGCAAGCTATGGCTGCTTCCGCTACACGATCTCTTTTGGTTTTTCCTCTGGCTGCGGAGTTTCGCGATCAATCGCATCGAGTGGCGAGGGCTGGTTTTTACGCTAAAGAATGGCCACATGATACCTGTGACTTCCCCACCCCACGGCGCATAAAACGAGTGTTTCGTGTGCCGCTCGGTTGACGCGTACGTCAACTTACTCAGAACTACCGCCACCGCCAAGTTTATTTCGAGTCTACTGGATTCCGAGGGAGAGCCACGTATTTGAGGTTGGCTCGGAGGCCTGGACTCGAACCAGGATTAACGGAGTCAGAGTCCGCTGTGCTACCAATTGCACCACCTCCGAGCAGTTTTTAACCGTTGTGATCTTCCACTTTCTTGACCGCTTCGCGCAGGTCTGACTCGTCAATTTATATTGTAGCGTTGTAAAAAATGCGGAGTGGAATATCCGCTGATCTTCGTCGCTACTGCCTGCCGCACGCCAGCTTGCATCATATTTCGGACGGCTCCACGGCGCAAGTCAGGACGTAGTCGTGACTGGATCAGGACGGAGTGGACGCAGCCGTGAGCTGTTACGGATGATGGGCGCGACGCGGGTTCCCAGGATTTCGATGGACCGCAACATCTTCTCGTGCGGGAGCGTCGAGACGCCCATTTGGAACGTGAGGCGAGAGATCTGCATGATATTTCGGACCGTGGATCGACGCAAGTTGTGGAAGAGAACCCTTGGCACTCGTAGAACGATGGCTCATTAAGCCCACGCCGTTCCAAAGAAGAAGAGTGGCTTCATAGCATGCCAGAGCTGCCTGACATCGCCGCGTACATCAGTGCACTCGAAACCCGCATCCTTGCGCAGCCAATCGAGCGAGTGCGATTAGCGAGTGTCTTTCTGCTTCGAACCGCGGAACCGTCACTTACGGATGTGGAGGGCCGCACCGTGCGCGAACTGCGGCGAATCGGCAAGCGAATCGCGATTGGTGTAGAAGGTGATCTTTGGTTGGTGCTGCACCTGATGATTGCTGGCCGGCTGCATTGGAGGGCAGCGCAGGCAAAACTGTCGGGACGCAGGGATCTGGCAGCCTTCGATTTTCCCAACGGATCTCTTGTGCTAACGGAGGCCGGTTCAAAGCATCGCGCGTCTCTGCACGTCGTTAGTGGCGAGGAAGGCTTGCGGTCCTCGACCCCGGCGGCATAGACATTTTCAAGAGTGATCTTGCTTCGTTTCAAGCCGCACTTACGGCCGAAAACCGTACGCTCAAGAGGGCTCTTACCGACCCTCGTATACTAAGTGGCATTGGCAACGCGTATTCGGATGAGATCTTACACGCGGCGCAACTGTCGCCTGTCACGCTCACCCACAAGCTAGAACCACACGAATGGGAAAGGCTGTTCGCCGCCACACGCAACACACTCGCGCTCTGGATTGACCGGCTGCGCGACGAAGCAAAAGCTGGCTTTCCCGAGAACGTGACCGCGTTTTGTGAGGGTATGGCAGTTCACGGACGCTATGGACAGCCTTGTCCCAGGTGTGGAGAAAAGATTCAGCGGATTCGCTATGCCGACAACGAAACAAATTACTGCGCTCGCTGCCAGACTGATGGAAAACTGCTCGCCGATCGCAGTTTATCGCGCTTATTACGATCAGACTGGCCACGCACGCTTGAAGAACTGGAGGCCCTGAAGCGCGCATGACACGTAATGCAACGACGTCAGTGACTAAGCGCCGGCGATCTGCGTGAACATATAAGTCTCCTCTTCCGCGATCAGGAATAGAGGGCTTCCGCCACTCGATATCTTGACGGCGTGAGCGAGTGCTTCCTTTCCGCCTGGAGACGCCGCACAGGCATCCAACGCAGCCTTCGAAGGGAAATAAACCTCCGCAATCCGGTAAAAGGGTGGAATCCCTTGAGGTGACGACGTGATCTTTGTGGCCACCATCTTTGTCTTGCCGGTCAACTTGGCAACAGCCAACGGCACGTGCTCCTCTGTGTAAATTTTCTCAAAAGCTTCGACGTCCTTAGGGCGAGGATAAATCACCATAAGCTTTGCTTCGGACATTTGTATCTCCTTTTTGGGGCGATCAAGATTTCTTAATTCCAAAGCAAATGTGCCGACGCTTTGGTTTCGATCAAAGCCCACGGAGTCTGGGTACTCGAACTCAAGCGCCCAGACTCCGTGGGGAAGTCGCCTACTTTGTCCCGAATACGCTGATTCCCTGGGCACGTACCGGCACACTCCCGCCGATGGGAAGCACGGTGGGTGAAAACGGTTCGGTCAAAGTCCCGTCGGCAGCTACCTTAAGAGTGTGGAACGCGTTGGCTGCGGGAGTCCCGCTTGAACTCGACAGCTCGCTCGAGACGTAAATAAACTCGTCGGATTGATCAATTACGGTCGAAAACGCTGCGCCCGTCGTCGCATCCATTACGAAGTGTTGGATCTCGACGGGATCAAGCGGATCCGTCAAATCGTAAACGGACACGGAATTGTCACCGGTATTGGTCGCATAGAGCCGCGTCCCCGAATGGTTGACGATGGCCCAGCAAGGCGCGGCTCCGGAGTCTGAAACCGTTCGGACGAAAGACAGGACGCCACGTTCGTCATACCGATAGACAGCTACCTCGCTGATTGGTGTGATATCAACGTAGAGAATCGGAAGATTCGGGTGCGTCCGCATTCCCAATGGCTGATGGCCACCAGTTTTGCCAGCGAACACAGAATTGGGCAGAGCTTGCGGCGGATTTTGACCCAAACGGCCGTCATCATCGATGCGAAGAGACTGCAGCAGTCCGCCAAAGAAATCAGCTCCGAAGACAAAATCCCCGCGAGAAGAGGTTAGCGCTTGCGAAGGCGAACTGTTGTAAGCCACAGATACCGTGGAGTTCTCGACTGCGGTCAATTGGCCATTGGGCAATACTCGGAACGTGGTGTAGTTCGGCAAAACCAGATTGGCGTTCTGGGTGGGATCCTGGTCCTTGTTGACCACCGCAAGGATGTCGCCTTTCAGCCCGACACTAACGGGGTCGCTTCCGCCAGAGGCAAAAGGCGAACCTTCCACGGGCTGGAGACCTTTAGAAGTGATGCGGAAAACCGCAATGGTATTGGAGCCGGAATTTACGGCAAAGAGCAGAGTTCCGTCATTATTTACAATCAGGTTTTGGTCGGAATCGAACGGACCCAGTGCGAACGTTTTGTCGAAAACTCCAATTCCGCCAGTTGGCGTACTGCCAAGAAAGATTGGATTTCCGCTGCCGTCATTCTTGAAAGTAAGAATGGAATTCCCGGCTGTGCTGTTGCTTTCCAGCCAGATTAAGTCGGTGATCCCGGCACTCCAGGCGGGCGTCTGAACTGAGCATAGGATTCCCAATGCCACCAAGAAGACCCACGACCGAAGTCCCAGTCGAGACTTGCTGGACAAGGACCGTTTTATTGCCCGAGACTTCCTTAGAAATGATTGCCGATGCGCACTACCGTTCATAAAACCCCCCGGTTTCTTCATATCTGCTCTCCTTTGTTATCCTTAACGGTTAAATAAACGACGATCGCTTGAATCCCTGTGACTTGCCGCGATCGTTGCCCTCTCACCGTGAGCACACAGCCGCTCATTTCAAATGACTGCTATTGAGGCGTGTTTATTCCCGCGCCATTAGATCTTTGAGGGTTTTATGGATTTATGAGCCCGATCAAATCGCTGAGTGATTTGAAAATGGCATCGGGAGTGACGCCGAGATCATCGCCAGGCGCGCCAGATCGATTCACCCAGTGGCTTCTGAACCCAAAGACTTTCGCCCCGGCAACATCAAAGAAATTCGAGGAAATAAAACCAATGCTCTCCGCATTGGCGCCCATCTTTTTCACCGCGAGCTCGTACGCGGCCGGGCTGGGCTTGTAAATCTTCACCTCGTCTACGCTGATGAGATGAGAAAATGCCCCTTCGAGTCCCGCATTCTTGACGACATCCTCGAGCATTTTTGGATTTCCATTAGACAAAATAGCCTTGGGAATTTCCGACAGAACGCTGAGCGTTTGTTTCACTTCGGGAAAAGGTTTAAGGCTCAGGTAGGCCTGCATTAATTGGGTACGGGTATTGGCCTCGAGGGGTAACTTCATGGCACTGCAGGTCGCGACGAGTGCGGACTCGGTGACCTTCCAGAAATCCTCATATCGGTCCATCAACGACCGAAGCCATGTGTACTCCAATTGCCTCGTGCGCCAAGCGTTGCTTACCTGAGAGCCTTGTCCTGGAAATCTTCGGTCCAGAGCCGTAACGATAGAGTGAACATCGAACACGGTTCCGTAAGCATCGAACACGAGGCATTTGAGAGGGTTCACTTCAGTCTCACCGCTGATGTGCAATCAGGTCCGGCAGTCAGTTAGAAAACCGCGTAGATCCTACTCCTAGCACTCTTCCGGTTGCACTCTCTTGCACGATTGCCACAACTCTCAAGTTTCGAAGATTGGCGTTTCCGGTGCTCACGGTCAAATCCTTTGAGAACGTGTCGTCGCCTTCAACCATTCCGACCTGAGCAAGCGTTCTTACTACAGCCACGTGGGTGAGCACTCGGCCGGCGTTCTCCCCTCGCTTAACGTTCGATTGATCCATATCATCCGCCAAAGCTATCCACACCTGCCCAGATGTGTGCTTTGCACCGGCGGCGGACATTGCACCCACTTCAACGTGCACCGTGAGACCGTTGTTACCCTCAAGACGAGGCGCAGAAAGGCTTATTCGAAACTTGTCGACCTTGGCCGCGCTCTGAATAGCTTGAACCGCCTGGCGCTCGTCGCTGCCCACCAACTGCATGTTTCCGTCTACGACCATCTGCGGCGTGTAAGCTTCACCGAGCCGAAAACGACGCGCGTAGTCCGCTTGGCGCAGGCTGAACTGGCGGGATGAGTATGGGTCTTTCCATCCGATATCGTCCCAATAATCCACATGTTCGCTCAAAACGATCAGATCCGCGCTAGGCACGGGCTGAAAGCGGTCCAATTGCGTGAGTAGAACATCCGCCGGAGGACAGCTCGAACATCCCTCCGAAGTAAACAACTCGATCAATACAGGGTTTCGAGCGACAGCACTGCTTGTCGGGCCCGGGACTCGTCTAGCCTCACCCCGAAGCAGTCCAAATGAAAGTATCGTTAAGAATGAAACTGCGACCAACACCGGGCTTAGCAACCTGAAACGCATCATGGCAATTACCTCAGTGATCGACATTACCGACACACGAGTTGGACGCGTACGTCCACCGAAAGTTACAAGCAAGCAGTAATCGCATTCTGAGTGTGCCGCACAGCATTCGGGTTATCTTTCAGCGCCCTGCATTGTGAGACAACCTATAGATGCACGTACCAGCGGACGTACGTCGCCACACCAAGCAGAAGGACCACCCACCACAATATGAGCGTTGCGCGCATCCAGGCCCGGTAATTTGTCGGACGCAAGCGGTTGGGAAGAACGTTGGTGCCCGCCGCTACGATGACGTAGAGACCCGCCAGTTCAGCGGCTACTCCAAGCGCCGCGTGTCCTGTTGCAATCGCGTAATACGATTTCCGCATGGCCTGCGGGATCTTCGGTGCTAGTTGGGAATAGAACGCCGGCGCCATCGCGGATGCAATAACCACCAGATTCAGCAACACTACTGCAGACTGGCACCACGCATGCGCGCGATAGTGCCGTCGCCGCGCCAGGACGGCGCCACCAAGCAGGGCTATCCCCATCGTTGCTTCGATCAGAAGGGTTAATTCAGCCTGCCACGGGGCAGCACTTCCTGAGATGCCGTGGGTCAGCACCGTGTCTTCTCAAAATCGGCTTGGGGAGTTTGGTTGTTTGACTTGTGAAGAGTAGACGCCATACACAGGATGGCCTTCAATACAGCTAACCGCAACTCGTTGCTAAATATTCCCGCAGCCTCGGGCGCATTCATCGAAGTCTTGAATGAACTTATGAAATTCAAAGATCTTTTCGGCGGATTGAGAGGATTTTGGTTGCTGAGAGTCTCGAGTCATCTAAGTTCCCAGAGGCGAAGCCTGCGGATTTCCGTCCAGGAAGGTACCGTAAAGTGCTGCGAAAATGCCGAACTGGCGATGGAGAGATGCCATCGCCAGTAAGATCCTTGGTTGGATTGGAAAAGATTGGCCTAATCTCCAGTCGGCGTGCTCTGGATTTGCTGCTTAACCCGCGCAGCGGCCACTACCGTGTGATGCTTGACTTGTGCAAGTTCCTTTTCTTCCTGGTTGGAGTATACGAATTCATGGCCCGATTCATCCCCGGGATAAAACCAAGACACGATGGTCTCTGGCTGCATAGACCCTCGGTTCGCGAAAGTGATCGAGGTGTCGCCTGTTGGGTTCGAACGCTCAGTGTTTATGGTTAGGATAGTTGCGTACAGCATGGTTCGGTCCGAGTTGAAAATTTGGACGATCTTGGGAGTGACGTTGCTATCCGCCAGTATGAACCAATAGGTTCCTGCAGGCAGAACACGCCCTGGAATCTGAACGTCCTTAGTGAAGGTGAGTTTTGTGGCCTGATCCTCCTCACTCGCCCTCGCCGCGGGCAACATGATAAGGAACGCAAGCATTGTCGCTAAAATCATCAGCTTTTTTTGATTGTTCATGACTTCCTCCTCATCATGAACAACCGTGTTCACGCCTGGTTTATTCCCGCTGCGTTCCAGCTTTCGTAGGACACTGCCGAAACGATGTGGACTTCGAGCTGAGTTAAAGGAGGTAAACAAATTCCGAATTTAACTCTCGGATTTCTCTCAGAGCTCTGCTCGGAAGAACGAATGGAAAGCAACTGCGGCCTTAAGCTTTGCTGGTATGCGTTCAGTTCTCGTGTGGCTGACTAGCTAACGATGGAGACCACATCGAGAACTGGTTCAATATGCCGCGCGACGTGATTATTCTTCTCG
>CAWDQT010000027.1:0-72273 GCA_963804535.1 uncultured Acidobacteriota bacterium | reverse complement strand
CGCGAGCGCCTCCGGTTCCGAGCACGGGATTGGTTGCCGCCTGGTCGGGCGTTTCGCAAGCGCAGCCGAAGGTGCTGGAACCGTTTGGGTTGGTGTTGCTGATTAAAGATGGATTGGCGTAGATCGGATGATTCAGGATGTTGAAGAACTCGGCGCGGAATTGAGCCGTCAAGCGTTCTTTGAACTTCCAATTCTTGAATACAGAGAAATCCCAATCAGCGAAGCCGGGTCCATAGAATAGGTTGCGCTGCATCGTGCCGAACTGGCCAGGAGGCGGAGCGATCATCACCGAACTGCCCTGGGCATAGCAGCCGTACGCCGGAAGCGAGGTGGCAGTTGTGCCGATCGACGCCGCTGCTTGCGTACAGGCTGCGGGGAATGGGTTCGTGACGCCGTCGTAGAACGGAATCGGGTTGGGACCAGCCTTGAAGTCGTTCGGATTGCCGAAGCTGTTCCCCATCTCTCATCCCCCTCGTGTGTTCCATTTAGGTTTCTATTGTCCGATGCGTCCCATGGCATTCCGCTCTCAAGCGTTACGGTCGACTGCACGCTCCAGCCCTGGAGCAACTGCAAAGGCGACTTCTTGCCGGGAATAGCGTACGTGGGTGTGAAGCTGAAGTGATGACGAATATCGAAGCCGAATGGGCCGTAGTCCAACCGCGGGGCGGAGGAATTTTGCGGAAGGATGGATGAGAATCCAAGGCCTGGTGCGTCAGTCAAGGCATGGCTATAAGTGTAACTGGCGATGAAAGACAGATTGTGGAAAGACCGCGCGGTCAGCGAGGCTTGCAGCGAGTTGTAGTTGGAGTAGTCCGTATGCGTCATATAGTCGATATATTTAAGGTACGGGTACTGCGAGTAATAGGGGCGATCGGTGATGGCGTCGCACTGGCCGCAGGCGATTTCGGCCGGAGAATTTGGGTTGATCACATTGAGTTCGGTAACGGCCTTAGAAAGCTGCCGTGATTGCCGATGTAGTCAACTTCCATGGCGAGGGTGGGCGTCAAAGCGTGCTGAATGCCCAGATTCCAACTGGTGGTCCGAGGAGACGGCAGGTGGGGATCGATCGCGACGATACTGCACGGGCTAGGGTTCACTGCTGGAGCGCCGGGAACCGGATTAACCGGGGCGAGGCCGTTACCGCATGCTAATCCGCTTGTTGATGAGGGCGGCAGCACAGGTCCCGCCAAGGTCCAGTTGATGTCCGCAGATGACAGACTGACCGTAGATCCACCCATGCCGCCATTGGCTTTCAAAGGCGCGACAGCGGCCCCGTCTGGCATGTAGGTTGTGAACGCCGTAGGAATCGCGGAGATACCAACCTGGTGGCCAGGAAGACCGTTAGCGGCAACCAACGACTGGGCTATCAGGTTGTTGTAGTAGAGGCCAGCACCGGCGCGGATCACAGTGGTACCGTTTCCGCTGATGTCGTAGGCGACGCCAAGGCGAGGCGAAATATCCTTGGGATCGGCATTGTAGGGATGGTTGATGTTGACGCCTTGCTGTTCAAATCCGACGGCAGGCGACCAATTGCCGATCAAGTTGTTTATTTCGGAAAGCGGCGTGTAGTATTCATAACGCAAGCCCATGGTCACGGTCAGTTTCTTAGTAGGACGCCAGGAATCCTCGAAGAAACCGGAAATGTTCCAATCGGTGTAGGTGCCAGAGGAGGTGCCTTCAAACACGTTTGCGCCGCCGTCGGTATCAGGAAGGCCCGCAAGAAAGGCCTCCAAGGCTTTCATATTGGGAATCGGCGAACTAACGAGGGAACTGCCGCCATCGAAGTTGAACACTCCCCGGCTATCCGAACTCTTGTACAAGGGGGCATGAAAGTAAAGTATCTCGGCCCCGAACTTAAAGGCGTGTTTGCCATGCAGCCAGGAAACGTGATCCACCAGATCGTAATCGCTAGCCGGGCCGAAGATTCTCGGTAACGACGAACCGCCACCGACTGACGCGAACGAGCCGACGTTGATGGTGGGAAATCCCAGCGCTTGTGGGTTCGTAATCCCGGTATTGAGGCCGTAAGCGCTGGAGGACGTCTTGTAGTCGCCGACTCGGCTTAGTTGGTTGGTGTAATTCCAGCCGACGCGCAGATCATTGACCCAGGTGGAGTTCGGGGTCCAGGTCCAACTGGTGACGAGGAATTCCGAGCGCATCGACTGGTACGCATCGAAGATCTGCTCCGTGTAGCCCTGATCCTCACCGATTCCGCTGCCGTTGCCGAAGAAATAGGAACCCGTGATTGTGTGGTGATCGTTGGGATGGTAATCGACTTTGCCCACCGCATTATTAATGGAAAAGACGTCTGGGAAACCGATCGTTGCGGCGCCCGTGGGGTTGTTAGTTACGCCAAAGAAAGGCAGGAGTTTCAGGCTGAGCGGACTGAGCGGGACCCCCGCTGCCGCCAGGGCTGCCTCGGCAACAGGAATGCTCTGGCCCGGATCTCCGCTCGCTGGCGAGGTGGTGGGCGTGTTGAGCGCGAATGCGTTTCCGACGCTATAGGACAGCCGCTCGAAGCCTCCGAAATAAAACAGCTTGTTCTTGATGATGGGTCCGCCGAACGTTCCGCCCCACTGCTCCAGTTGCATCGGCTGGGCAGTTATGGGAGGGTTTACGAAGTCGGTGGCGTCCCAGGCGCCATCTCGGCCAAAGGCATAGGCCGAGCCGTGAATCGTGTTCGTGCCGGTCTTGATGCCGATGTTGATGACGGCTCCCGCTTTCCGGCCGAATTCCGCAGGGGCATTGTCCTCGATGTTGAGTTCCTGGATGGCGTCGATGGGAAGGAACGTGGCGGCATCGCCGAAGATGGCCACCTGGTTCGTAAGGCTATCCCCCGAAAACGGCTCGTTGTTATCGAGTCCTTCGACGTAGTTGTTGTTGTTGCTGGGGTCGATGCCATTAACGGAGACGGTCAACGAACCGCCGCCGGGTTGTGCCGCGACGCCGGGACGGAACGCCAACAAATCCTGGAAATTGCGGCCGTTCAAGGGAAGATCGACGATGGTCTGCGTGTTCAAGGTTCCGCTGACGACAGCGCTGGTAGCGTCCAGCATTGGGGCAGCAGCCGTGACTTCTACCGTTTGCGTCACCTGGCCGGGAGTCAACTGGGCGTCGACGCGGGTTGACTGACCAACTCCCACAGTGATGTTTTGCTGCTGGAAGGTCTTAAAGCCCATGACCGTAACGCCTACGCTATACGTGCCCGGAATCAAATCAGGCGCGACGTATGCGCCGGCCTGATCGGTGGTCAGCGTGCGTGCAACGCCGGTTCCGGTGTTCGTTACCGTAACCATGGCGCCGGCGACGACACCGCCGCTCTGATCGGTGACGTCACCGAGAATACGGCCTGTGTTCACCTGCGCGGCGAGCGGACCGCAGGCGAGGGAAAAACAAAAGATTAGTCCAAAACTGAGAGCCAGGAAGAGATAAGGTACTTCTGAACTCACATACTTGGAGTTTCTGTTATACCAAACCCGGCCAGAAATGACCCGCAACAATCGCTTGCAGGCGAAATCGGTAACGCTCACGAAACACCTCCCTGATTGTGGGTGGCACGTAACAGGAATCGGCGAGGCGGTACATCTCACACCTCCGCGCGCGCTGTCAAGATATATATATTTTCAAGATTTTGATTTGACTTTCAGAGCGCGACTTGTGCCGACCCTTGGACATCGGCCTGGGCTTGACCCCATTCAGGCGGCGGAGGAACTCGTCGCGGTCCCGCATTGCATCCGGGCCGTGGAAGACGAGCTCGCGCCCCGTCCGCCGGTGCCTGAGCGCGTTGCCGATATGGCGGGTCCAGCTGCGGGGAGAATCGGGAGAATAGAGAGCGCCGCCTTTTTCGATTGCAAGTACGGACGTACTTCGATGGTCTGCCGTAATGCTTATGCCAGCGGATACGCCCTGATGGCGATACCGAACGAAGCGGCGGAGTCCTTTCCAGAGCTTGCTGAAGAGGAAGGGCGGAGGTACCATCCCGGAGGATTACGTTGGGCTTGGTGGTAAAAATTAGTATGCGAGGTGCCGAATGAAAAGTGGGCTGCTTGTCGCGTGCGTTTTGGGTGTTGGTGTTTTAACCGTTTGCGGGTCCGCCCTGGCGCATCATGGAACCGCCGTCTATGCGGACGGCTGGACTGAATTCAAGCAGGTCACGGTGACGAAATTCGCGTGGGCCAATCCCCACGCGCTGATTGATTTCGATGTGAAGGATGCGAACGGCAACGTCGTGCATTGGGTTGCTGAAACGGCCGCGCCCCAGGCGCTGCGGCTGATCGGCTGGGGCAAGGATTCCATCAACCCTGGCGATGTGATCTCCATTCGCCTGTACGCGTCTAAGAACGGCAACCCAGCCGGGCGTCTCAATCGGGTCGTCCGCGCCGATGGCACCATCTTGCATGACACGGTGCTTGGCGGAGATGCCGGAGGCAAGACCGGTTACCGCCCGGATGACGAATCGAGCGATAAAAAGTAAGGGAATTCGTCCCCGAAATTCGGCAGTGAGGACCAGTACAACCGCGGCTGAGCGCAACTGTTCTCACGCACCGCCGGTTGCTTCCAGAACGGGGTATTTTCTTACCCTCGGCTAACTCAAGGAGGTCATGAAATGCGAAATTCGGCCGCCGCACGAATCGTTGCTTTGTCGATCGTTGCTTTGTCGGCTGTGCTGGTACTTTCGTCGGTTGTAGTAGCCCAGAGTGCTGCGGCTCCTCAGGGCCGTGGGCGAGTGAAGGACGGTTTCATCACCGAAGGCGTTCCGAAGATGCCGAATCCACCCGGACCGGCTCCCAAGCAGGATCTCTCGGGAGCCTGGGTGGGGCCGCAAGATCGAGTACTCGGCCCTTTCCCTGCGATGACGCCGGCGGGCGAGGCTCGATTGAAGATGAATAAGCCTTACCTCGGCTTTCAGCAACCCAAGGACGAGACCCCATCTTCAAACGACCCCTTCACCATCTGCGATCCGCTCGGGTTTCCGCGTAATCTCTTGGCCCACGCGATTAGCTTTCGGGGAGGCATGCTGTTCGGCTCGGCTCCCAACCGCATCATCATCAACTATGAACACCAGCGCGTATGGCGCGAAATCTGGATGGATGGAAGAGAACTTCCCAAGAAATTGGACACCGCTGGAGCTCCCGATTCTAGGTATTACGGATATTCTATAGGCCACTGGGACGGGGACCACACCTTGGTAATCGATACCACGGGCTTCGACGAAAGACCGTGGCTCGATGAGAACGGGCATCCGCGTAGCACTTACGCTCATATCCAGGAGCGTTACACGCGCACGGACCAGTACAACATGCAGGTGACGGTTACCGTGGACGATCCGAAGTTCTACACCAAGCCCTTTCAATTTCTGAAAGCGAACTTCTACTGGATGAAGGCGCAGGAGTTCCCGGAGACTTTCTGTATCCCGTCGGAGGGCATCGAGTATAGGGACACACTGGCCCAGCCATCTGGCATCAAGGTCGAGGCCCCCAAATGACGAAAGTGGGAGGGGGTGTTTTTTCAGAGAATCCACTTGCTTGTGTGGCTAAAACAGTTCTCATTGCCACGTCAGAAGCTGCACAGTCCCAATGACTACATCGTAGGAGGCGGCTTTTTCAGCCATTCCGCGATCTTTCCGGTTAGTCTGGCGTGGCAGGCGTTCGACCAGAAGAACGGTGCGACGACTGAGCAGGAGATGAGGGCGAGGGTCGAGCGTTATCGTCGTTCGCGCCGAATCTGAGCGAGGACTATGACATCGGCTGCATACTGCTTCAGAGGCCGTTCATCTTCAACCGTGGAGACTGGATTCCCGTACCTGAGTGGAAGTCAAACATTGTTCGCGGGGCGGGGTTTGAGAGCGAGAGCGAACGCTCGCCAATTACTCAATGGGCTACGGGCGTCGCTTCGTCGCTACTTCCTGTAGACAGACCCCACGATTGCATCCAGGCGTGAGTTCGACTGAAGCGCTCCGGCTCGTAGAACTCTGTGTGACGATAACGGACAAAGTTTCGGCTGAGTTCTTCAGGGGCCAGGCGGCCTTTCGTGGCTTCCACGATCTCATGGGCGTACCGTCCAAAATCGGAATTGATGTGGTCCACTGCTCTATTGATCGCCTCTAGATACCGCTCACATTGCTGGGCTGTAAGATTCGGTGCAAAAACGTCCGCACCTCGGTAGAAGGTCAAGGCGAGAATGTGCGCACCCTCTTTAAGTGCTAGGCTGATGAACGGCTCCATCAAAGTCACGGCGCGGACCGGGCTACCTTTCCGAAGTATTTCCATCCGCACTGGCGGCGCACCGATGTGTTGTGTGACGATCTCGTCCCGGCCCACTACACCTTCCAGCATTAGCAGGGTTGTGTAATGTGATCCCGTATAATCGTTCACGCCGACTGGAACGCCCGAGAGGTCACCCGGCTCTTGGAGGGTTTCGTCGAATGTTAGAATCGCCTGCGCCGTTACGGCGGCGCGAAGGGCCCCGATTCGGCCACCACGTGATCCGCGCTCAATGCGGTCGATTCCTCCCCATTCGCATAGGGTGAAAGTATCGGCTGAACCGCACTCGTAGAGAGATTCCTTCAGTCGGGATAAGACCTCGCGTTCAGTAAGGGTCTTTTCCTTGTCCTCGTATCGTGCTGAGTAGCGAACGTCGATACCAAGTTCACTGAAGAAGCCCTGTTCGAGACCTACGATGACGGGAAGGTCGAAAGTCGGAGCATTCGGTGCAATTCGTATAAGTGGCTTTAGCTCCTGCGGCATATCACTGCCTCCGCAACCTCAATAATCGCATGGGGCCGTACGCGGTAATTGCCTTATACAATGCTCCTGCCTCGCAGTTTGAGTCAACGACAATTCTCCCCAGCACGACGCTCGGCCCGAATTCAGTTTCACTTTGATTCTACCGGGGAGTGCTCAAGCCGCATTAGGCGGCAGTCTAACCAAGGCTCCGAACTCTGTCAAAGAGGCGCGCGAAAACGAAAAGAAGATGGCCGGCGTTGAGGCTTGGGAAATTACGGATCAGGTACGGTCTCGACGGACGTTCTATTGCACGCGAGTGATGCGGGTATCAAATCCGATCAAGGAATCAAAAATGGCGAGGACGTGGCGGCGGTACTCGACCATGCGTTCGAGCACTTCGCGCAGGCTTGGTTCGCGCTCAGCCTCCCGGTGCCAGCGAGCCAAAACACTGGCAGGCACTTCGATATCGCGGCGGAGCTCCTCGGCAGAATGGCCGCGCAGAAACAGGCCATAAAAGAATGCTGCTTCCCGCTGCGGGTATTCAAACTCCCGCAGAGCCTCCTGGCCGATGATGAATTGCTCGGACATACAAGAAAGCGCAGAAAGCGCAGTTTACCGAAAGTTTTGGCGTCGTCAAGAGGGCGGAAGTAACTCCTAGTACCTGTCCGACAGTAGCTTTTGCTTATTCCAAACGTTTCCACCCTGTGGGCGAGGCGCCTCCACCCTGTGCGCGAAATGCCTGTTTTGACTGTAATTAGCCTTATTAATTTTGGGAATTCGAGAGGGGCGAACTACGTGTTTTACCCGGGTTGCCGGGCTGAGCGCACAAAGTCACGCAATGCGGAAACATTGGGGCCATAAACCCCGACGCGAGCGGCGTCGACGGGTAACCCGAGACGCTCCGCCAGTTCCAAATTAATTCCGGCGTCGTCCAGTTCAGAAAGGCTGAACCCCACCACCGGCAGCACGCGGTTTATCCCCGAGGGGGCTACCGGGCGCGGCGGGCGGTGACGTTGCCACGGGCGTTGCGCTAGCTGGAAGAACTGATGCCAATCGCGCTTATCCCACATCGCTCGACCTTCCTTAGGAGGTCAGTCTTGCTCCTATATGGATGCTCAAGGAGCAGCCCAAGGTCGCCTGTCATTCCGATTCACAGGTGACTTGCACTTCCATATACGCCAGAAGAGGCTCGGAGTCTACAGTGGTGTCCAACTACTACATACGCATTTCGCGCAAACGATACTGGCACTCCTAGAACTAGAAGATGGAACTTGCGAACGAACCGATGAAACCTGCAACCCGTCGGACTGGCTGTATACTGCATGCAGGAAGGCCCGGCCGTTCGAACAAAAAATGCCGAAGACCGTCATCGTCATTCATTATCACGAGCTCTGGCTGAAAGGCCGGAACCGCAAATTTTTCTTGGGCAAATTCTTGCTTGCCCTGCGGCGCGCATTCGCTGACTTCCCGAGTATGCGCATGCGCCAGCCCGGAGACCGTGTGGTTCTAGAGTTCGGTTTTGATGCGCCTTTGGAAGCGATAATCGGCCGGCTGAAACAGGTCTCAGGCATAGCTTACTTCGCAGTAGCTCGTTCTGTGCAGCGCGGATCGCAAGACGATTTGGAGGTGCTCTGCCAAGCCGCATGGGAGGAAGTAGCGCCACTCGAATTCTCGAATTTCGCGGTTCGTGCGAAGCGCAGCGATAAATCCTTCCCCCACCGAGTCGACGAAATTGAAAGGCATGTGGGGCGGTACCTGCTAGAGAAATTGCGTGAAGCCGGCCGTGCGGTCCGCGTGCAGCTCGATGATCCGGAGATGACGTGCAGAATCGAGATCACGCCTGGTCCTATGTTGGTGTATGCGAGAAGGATTCCCGGCACGGGAGGGCTGCCGGCGAATACCACCGGGCGAATGGTTTGCCTCTTGTCGGGGGGATTTGATTCCGCAGTGGCCGCTTACAAAATGATGCGCCGCGGCGCCCACGTGACTTTCGTTCACTTCTGGGGCGGTGGGGCGAGGCCCGGTGAATCTTCCGTGCATGTGGCCAGGGCCCTGGTGGAACGGCTGCTACCTTACCAATTTACGGCAAGGCTGTATCTTGTCCCGTTCGAGCCGATTCAGCGCGAAATCGTGAGCGCCGCTCCTGAGCAATACCGGCTTTTGCTCTATCGGCGCATGATGTTGCGGATTGCAGAGAGAATTGCACACAGAAACCATGCCCAGGCGATCATAGCGGGCGACAGCTTGGGACAGGTGGCTTCTCAGACCCTGCAGAATATGGTGGCGGTCGGGGCGGCTTCGCCGATGCCCGTCTTCCGTCCGCTTGCGGGCGACGACAAACAGGAAATTCTAGCGCTGGCTCGGCGCATTGGCACTTTCGAGATTTCCGAGGAACCGTTTCACGACTGCTGCCCGCTTTTCATGCCGCGCAGTCCCGCTCTCTATGCTTCGGCTGCCGAGCTCGAGGAAGCGGAGGCCGGTCTTAATGTGGTGGAGTTAGTGAAGCAGGCGACTGAGGCGATGGCACTCGAAAGGTATAGCTACAGCGGTGGACGCGTCGAACGCCTCGAAGCCGTTCCGACGGTACTCAGCACTGCGGAAAATTCGGTTGGACAACTAAACGAGCAAAAAGGTTGAAGTCGCTACACCCGTCCGCCTAGACGTTGTTGCACGGACGGGTGCGAGCGAAACTTATTCTAAAATTCTAATAGCGGCCTCTGCCACCCCCGCCACCGGAACCCCCACGGCCGCCACCGCCACCGCGTCCGCCACCACCATACCCGCCGCGACCCCCGCCGCCACCGCCACCGCCTGGGCCTCGACCGCCACCTCCGCCACCGCCGCCTTCGCGTGGAGGACGCGCCTCGTTTACGACCACGCTGCGGCCCATGAAGTCGTGGCCATTGAGAGCTTGAATCGCGCGGCCGGCATCGTCGTCGCTATTGACTTCGACGAATCCGAATCCGCGAGGTTGACCCGAGAAGCGGTCGCGCACCAGAGTGATATTCGCAGGCGAGACACCCACCTGCGAAAACCAATTGCCTAGCTCCTCTTCTGTAGCCTGAAACGGCAAGTTGCCGACGTACAGTTTTTTCACGAACGTACTCCCTTGGCCTCTGGCTAAATAGCTCCATGAGGCGCGGCTGAAGAGGCAAGGCCAACTCCGTACGCAGTCCGAACGAACGCAGGCTACTCCGGGCGAAGCTTGCGCTTCAGCTCTCGGGCCGCATCATCCGCCAACCTTGTGATCAGGTCAACGGAGACGAACAAAAATACGTAACAAACCCTATGGACGAGATGCCCCGCTTAGCCCTAGACCATCCTGCGATTCGGTGTAACGTTATGTTAAATAAGGATTAATTTGGCCCGGCGGCTCAGTGCGGCCAGGGGCCAGGGGCGGATAGCTTAAGTTCGATAGGCCGCGTTGATGTGGACGTAGTCGGAAGTGAAATCGCACGTCCACACACAGGCACGGCCACGGCCCATGCCCAGTTCAACGCGGACGGGAACGAAATCGCGCAGCATGCGATTGTGCACGCGAGTTTCGCTAAAAGCATGCTCGACGCCGCCGCGACAAGTGAGAACATCCGCAAGATATATGTTGGCGCGGCGAGGATCGATTTTGACTCCCGCACGCCCGGCCGCAGCGAGAATGCGTCCCCAATTCGGATCTGCCCCGGCAAACATGGTTTTAACGAGCGGGGATCCGGCAATTGTCATGGCTACTTGTCGCGCGGCGTCATCGCTCGCCGCTCCGCGAACTTCTATCTCAATTACACGCGTAGCCCCTTCGCCGTCCGCGACGATTTGCAATGCCAGTGAGTGACACACGTTCTCGAGCGCGCTCAAAAAGCGCCGATAATCGGCATCAGCTTTCGTAATTGTGCGATTGCCGGCAGCCCCGCTGGCGAGAGCCAGAAGCGTATCGTTGGTGGAGGTGTCTCCGTCGACAGTGATCGAGTTGAAAGTTCCGCTCACTACCTGCTTCAAGGCGCGTTGCAGCAGCGGAGAACTGATAGCTGCATCGGTAACGATATAAGCCAGCATCGTCGCCATATTGGGATGGATCATTCCCGCGCCCTTCGTGCAGCCGAGCAACCGGATTGTGCGGCCGGATAGTGTGCAGCGGGATGCGGCCCATTTTGGCCGCGTGTCAGTCGTCATGATGGCCCTGGTAAATCCGCCAAAGCCCTCGACGGTGCGATCGGCCATTTTCGCCAGGGCAGGCACAGCTTGCAAAATCCGTTCGACGCGCAACGGAAGGCCGATAACTCCAGTCGAGCAAACGAATACTTGTTCCGGGTCGCAGCCGATCTCGCGAGCGATTGCTTGCGCCGTTGCTTCTGATGCCGCCATTCCAGCTTCGCCCGTGGCGCAGTTGGCGTTTCGCGAATTGACGATCACGGCGCGCATGCGCGGGGCCGCTTTCTGCAAATGCCGGCGGCAAAGTACGACCGGCGCGGCCTGCACCAGGTTTTGCGTAAAAACTCCGGCGGCAGCGACTTCCTCGTCGGCAATGATCAGTCCCAGATCGAGATTTGGAGCTTTCCGAAGGCCGCAGTTCATCGCTGCAAAGCGGAAACCTTGCGGAAGCGCAGAGAGCGGCGCCGTATGCATCTGGGGGATATCGTTGGTCACTCAGGAACCTCCGTTAGCCGATTGAATTGGTCCATTGCTCCAAACGAGAGTGGCAATCGGCGATGGCTTCTCGAACACGCGCCGGAGCCGTTCCTCCGGGCACGTCGCAGCTCGCCAGCGCAGATTCAAGCGTCAGTACCTCCGCCAGATCGGACTCAAAGAGGGGCGAGAAGCTTTTAAGTTTTGACAAAGGCATTGCCGTCCATGATTCGTGTGTGCGTTCGGCTTCGCGAATCATCCGGCCGACAACTTCATGGGCCTGGCGGAAGGGCAGACCGTGGCGGACGAGATAATGTGCCGCCTGGGTGGCAAGCAGCGCGGAATCCTGGGCCGCAGCCAAGAGTTTTGTCTGATTGATGCGCATGGCGCCCATGGCTCCGGCCGCAATTTGGGCGACCGCCAAGGCCTGGTCGTGTGCGGCGAAAACCGGCTCTTTGTCTTCTTGCAAATCGCGTTGATAACTCGAAGGCAAACCCTTTAGTGTTATTAAAACTGACACCAGAGCGGCGGTTATGCGGCCTGTCTTACCGCGCAAAAGCTCCCACGCGTCGGGATTCTTCTTCTGCGGCATAAGACTGCTTCCCGTCGAATATTCATCGGGCAGCAAAACGTACCCGAATTCCTGAGAAGCAAAGAGAACGAAATCTTCGGCGAGGCGCGAAATATGTGTAGCCAGGCCGGCGAGCGCGTAAAGGTAATCCAGCGCGAAATCGCGGTCGCCCACGGCATCGAGGCTATTGGCGGAAATGCGCGAAAAGCCGAGCTCCCTTGCCAGCGCTTCTCGATCGATGGGAAACGCGGAGCCGCCCAGCGCTCCGGAGCCCAACGGACAGGAGTCTGCTGTGCGTCTCGCGGTACTGAGCCGCTCTAAGTCGCGAAAAAAAGCCTCAGCGTGCGCGAGGATAAAATGCGAGAAAAGAATTGGCTGAGCATGTTGCAGGTGCGTCATCCCCGCGAGAGGGGCCCCCATCGTCCGCTCGGCCAACCCTATAAGCGCCGCAATGAGCGCACTGACATCGCGCGAGAGGTTCTGTGCGGCTTCCTTAACGAACATGCGGAAATCTGTGGCTACCAGCTCGTTCCGGCTCCGCGCGGTGTGCAGCTTGTAACCCAGCGGGCCTAAGCGCTCCACCAGGGCCATTTCGACGAAATGGTGCACATCCTCGGCAGGCGAAAGATCCAGCCAGGCCGGATCCGACTCCGCTCGCTTGCCGATGGAATCGATTGCTTCGAGTGTCTGCTGAGTTTCCGAGGAACTGAGGATGCCGACTTTCTCTATGCCGCGAGCCCACGCGCGGTCGACGGCCAGTTCGTAGGGCAGTAAACGGCGGTCAAACGGAAAGGAGCGTTGAAATTGATAGAAGAGTTCGTCCGGCGGCTGTTCGAATCTTCCACCCCAAAGCTTGCTCGCTTCGCCAGCTGTTTCCCGCTGCTTCACGATCCGGTGTCGTTCGCCGGCACCGTCACCGGCAATGCAAAGAGGTTTATGAACCCTTCCGCGTCCTTTGGGTTGTAGTGAGCCATGCTGAAGCTGGCGAGATCGGTTCGATAGAGGGAATGAGCAGATTGCCGGCTTGTTACCGCGACGTTGCCTTTGTAGAGCCGCAAGCCCACCGTTCCGGTCACATGCTGTTGCGCGCTTGCAAAGAACGCGTCCAGCGCGTTGCGCAAAGCAGTGAACCACAATCCGTAATAGACAAGTTCCGCATAGCGATGCGCCAGAATTTGCGAGTAATGCGCAGTCTCACGATCCAGGCAAAGCGCTTCGAGTTCGCGGTGAGCCAAAACCAGCAACGTGCCGCCGGGCGTTTCGTATGCCCCGCGCGACTTGATTCCGACGAGGCGATTTTCCACCAGGTCGATGCGCCCCACGCCGTTTGCCGCGCCTATAGCGTTTAGTTCGTCCAGCAGCGCGACGGCATTCAACCGCTTTCCATTAAGCGAAACCGGTGTTCCCGCTTCGAACCCGATTTCGACGTTCTACGGGTTTGTCTGGCGCCCGTTCCGGAGAGGTGGTCCATTGCCACATCGATTCCTCGGGAGCATTGGCCGGATCCTCGAGGATTCCACCTTCGTGGCTCAAGTGCCAGATGTTGCGGTCCCGGCTATACAGGTCGGTTTTCGTCTGTGAGACAGGAACATTGTGGGTACGGGCATACGCTAGTGCATCTTCGCGGGACTGGATCTTCCATTCCCGCCAGGGCGCGATGATCTGAAGCTTCGGAGCAATAGCTTTGTACGCAAGCTCAAACCGCACCTGGTCGTTTCCCTTACCCGTACAGCCGTGAGCAAGAGCATCGGCGCCGATCCGCAAAGCGACTTCAGCCTGGCGCTTAGCCAAAACGGGCCGGGCAAAGGAGGTACCGAGGAGATACTTATGTTCGTAGACGGCTCCCGCTCGCAGTGTCGGCCAGATATATTCAGTGATGAATTCTTCGCGCAGATCCTCGATGGACGCTGCCGAAGCGCCGGTAGCGAGGGCCTTGCGCCGTGCGGCTTCCAAGTCCTCTTGCTGGCCGACGTCGCCAATCATGGCGACCACGTCGCAGCCGTAGGTTTCTTTCAGCCAGGGAATAATGATTGATGTATCGAGCCCGCCCGAATAGGCGAGCACTACTTTGCGAGGCACGCAATCTCCTTTTAGCTGAGTAACATCAGCAGGATGGCTTTCTGTACGTGCAGACGATTTTCTGCCTGATCGAAGACGATTGAACGAGGTGAATCCATTACGGAATCGGTCACTTCGGCGCCGCGATGGGCGGGGAGACAATGCATAAATAGAGCATCCGGAGCGGCCTGTTTCATCAAGTGATCATTTACCTGGTACGCCGCGAAGATTTTTGCGCGGGTGGCCGCTTCGTCTTCTTGTCCCATGCTGGCCCACACGTCTGTATATACGGCTTGTGCTCCGGCCACGGCCTCTTCGGGTGAATGGAACAACTCTATAGTGGCGCGCGTTTCGCGCGCGGCCTGCCGCGACTCAGCAACGATGGAAGCATCAGGCTCATAACCGGCTGGTGTGGCAATCCGCATCTCTGCTCCCACGCGCGCTGCGACGGTCATCAACGAGTGGCAGACGTTATTGCCGTCACCCACATAGGCAACCTTCACGCCTCGCAGGTTTCCGTAACGCTCTCGCAGCGTAAAAAAGTCAGCGTACGCCTGACAAGGGTGGAAACGATCGGAAAGCGCATTGATCACCGGCACGCTGCCGAATTCGGCGAGTTGCTCCAGTTCGCGTTGCTCAAACACGCGCGCCACGATGCCGTGCACCCAGCGCGAAAGGTTTCTGGCCACATCGGGAATCGACTCGCGCTCTCCTAGCCGCGAAACGGTCTGATCCAGAAAAATCGAAGTCCCCCCCAAGCTGCGCATGCCAACCTCAAAAGTCACGCGCGTGCGCAGCGACGGCTTTTCTAGAATCACCGCCAGGAAGCGGCCGGCGAGCGCCGAGCCATAGTGACCCGGGCGGGCTTTGACATCGGCGGAGAGCCGAAAGAGGTCCTGAATGCGGGCCGCGTTCCACTCCGTGCCGGTTAGAAGGTCGGTAGAAACAGTAACGGCTATGGGCATTGTGGTCATGGGTTTTTAGCGGGAAGCCGCCAAGGCGCCGCGGTCGTTCCTCTCGACGAGTTCCGCCGCAGCGGAACTGGGACGCTTGGTCTTCGTAAGGACATGCCGGAATCGCTGCGCGAATTCGTCCACTTGGCGTTCAGTCACGATAAACGGAGGCAAGAGCCGCAAAACGCGTTCGTGGGTGCAATTGATTATCAATCCCTCACGGAGCGCAGCCTCCACATAGGGTTTGCCTTCCGCAGCAAGCTCAATTCCGCAGATCAATCCTTCGCCCCGCACCTCGCGAATGAAGTCGAAGTCCGAGGCGATTCGCGTCAGTTCAGCGCGCAATTGCGATCCGCGCTCGCGAACGTTCTCAAGCAAATTGTCGTCTTCGACGACCGACAGAAACTCCAGCGCGACCGCGCATGCCAGCGGTCCGCCCCCGAATGTAGAGCCGTGCAGACCCGGCGAGAAGGATTCCGCCAAACTCTCGCGCGCTACAATGGCTCCCAACGGAAGCCCGCCGGCCAGCGGCTTGGCAACAACGACGATATCCGGTAAACCCTTGTGGCGTTGATAGGCGAAGGCACGGCCCGTCCGGCCCAGGCCGGACTGGATCTCATCCGCGATAAGCGCCGCACCGTAGTGGCTGGCCAGTTCGCGGGCGCGCGTCCAAAATGGCGTACTGACCGGAAAGATGCCACCTTCGCCCTGAATTGGTTCGATAACGATGGCGCAGACCGAATCGTCGAATTTGGCTTCAAGGTCGGCGACATCGTTAAATCGCACAAATTCGACCCCAGGCACCAGCGGAGCAAACGGCTCACGATATTTCGAGGGATGAGTTATGGAAAGCGCGCCGAAGGTACGCCCATGAAAAGAATTTTCAAGCGCCAGGATACGAGTTTTTCCGTCCGTACCGCCCTTATGTGCGGCCAGCCGTGCCAGCTTGATCGCGCCTTCGATAGCTTCTGTGCCGCTATTGGTAAAAAAGACGCGTTCAAGCCCGGACCACTCCGCCAGCTTTCGCGCCAAAGGGCCTTGGTATGGGTGATGAAACAAATTTGAGACATGCACGGCGCGCGCGGATTCGCGGCGAATCACGCGGGTCAGCCTGGGATGGGAATACCCCAAAGCATTAACGGCTAGGCCGCCTAGGAAATCGAGATACTTACGCCCGCGATGATCGTAAAGATAGCAGCCGCGGCCCCGCACAAAGACCACAGGCGGACGCCGGTACGTGTTCATCAGATACCGTCCCGCCAGGCGAATAGCCTGTTCGGCGGAAACGTTCTGCTTCGCTTTGGACTTCCGGTGTTTCAATGGCCGACTCCGGCAGCCGCAGAATAGCTGGACGTGACGCGCGTCCCCGGGCCCCTCTGTCCACTGGCAACGGACAGCAGGCCGGTTTCGCTCGCCCCGCCAACGATGCGCACTTGTTTCACGCCGGCCGCCAGGGCCCGCTTGCAAGCCTCCAGCTTGAGCACCATGCCGCCGGAGACCTTGTTTTGCCGAATGAGATCTTCCACATCGCTGGAGGAGACCGCTTTAATTACCTTCGATCCGTCCAGAACCCCGGCGACATCGGTCATATAGATCAGCCGATCGGCATGGATGTACTCGGCGCAAGCGGCCGCCATATGGTCTGCATTGATGTTGTAGAGTTCGCCGTCGGCACCCAATCCGAGGCAGGATGCTACGGGAATGATTCCGGCCCGCCACAACGATTCGAGGAATTCGACGTTCACGCCTGTGAGATAGCCGACAAAGCCGAGCGCGCCGATTACCTCATCGTGTTGCATCGGCTCGGCAAGGAAGCAGCTCGAGTCCGAAGCACACAGGCCGATAGCGGGCTGCCCAGCGGCAGAGATGGCGCCGGCCATACGCTTATTCAGCAACCCGCCGAGAACCATCACGGCGACGTCTCGGGTTTCGCGATCAGTGACCCGCAGGCCGTTGACGAACCGGCTCTCGATGCCCATGCGTTTGAGCGTGCCAGTGAAAATCTTTCCGCCACCATGGACGACCAGCAATTCGTGTCCTTGATGGGCAAGTTGCGCAATCTGTCTGCCCAGTGAGCGAAGCGCTTCTGGATCGTCCAGCAAAGCCCCGGCAATCTTCACGACTATTCTCATTGCAGACCTGTCGCCTCCTCGAAGCCCATCATTGCGTTCATGTTCTGTACAGCCTGGCCCGCAGCGCCCTTACCGAGATTATCGAGACAGCTCACCACTACGAGGCGCTCCCCTTCTGAATCCAGAGCGAAACCAATGTCACAGAAATTGGTGTGCGCTACGTGCTGGAGCTCTGGAAGGCGCCCTGCCGGCCATAGCCTTACCATCGGTTTACCGGCATAAAACTGGCGATAAAGTGTTTCGATTTCGGATGCCTCGCGCCGCGGCTCCAGCCAAACGTAAAGTGTGGAAAGAATTCCTCGCGCCAGCGGCAACAGATGCGTGGAAAAGATAATTTCGCTGGCAGCGATTCCGAGATGCTCGGTAACCTCCGGCGTGTGCCGGTGGGTAAACAGGCCGTAAGCGCGGAAGTTTTCGTCTACCTCGACGAAGTGCAAGCTCACGTTTCGGCTCCTTGCCGGCCCCCGAAGCACCCGATTTGCAGTCGCAAACGACGCCCCGGCCGGAAGCGATCCATCCCGCTTCCACCAGCGGCCGTAGGCCAAGAATCACCGATGTCGGATAGCAGCCGGGGTTCGCAACTAACTTTGCGTCGGCGACGTCCTTGCCGTATAGCTCAGGGAGCCCGTAAGCAGCTTGAGCCAGGGTTTCCGCATTAGGCGCCGGCAACTTATACCAATTCTCGAATGTGGCCGGGTTCCGGAACCGGAACGCGCCACTTAAGTCCACGACCCGCAGGCCCGCATCAAGCAGTTGCGGCGCTATTTCCAGTGAAGCCTCATGTGGTGTGGCCAGGAACGCCAATTTCGCTCCGCTCTCCGCAATTGCCTTTACGGAAAAAGCCCGGCACGGCGCCTCGCCCCACCCGCGAAGCTGCGGAAAGATCTCCGTGAGGCAGTTCACCGGCTTGCCGCTTTCGCGCAGATAAAACGTAGGTTTGGCGATTCCGGGGTGCCGAAGCAGGAGCTGCGCCAGCTCGAATCCTGCGTAGCCGGTTGCTCCAACGACGGCGACCCTCACGGGTCCGTTCATCGGAGCATGGCCTCCAATCGCTGTTGCACCGCAGTCCTGGCGGCGCGAGAGGGAGTGATCACCAGAACCGTATCGTCGCCGCCGATGGTTCCGGCCACCTCGCGCAACCGTTCTCCGTCTACGGCCGCAGCCAGGGGTTGCGCCCCTCCGGGAGGCGTCTTGAGAACCAGGAGATTATCGGCCGGCCGCACGTCCAGCAAATATTCGCGGACCGCGCGCGCCAAGGGCGCGAGCGCTTGCGCGCCGTCTTCGTGGGCGGGCTTCAACGGTTTGTAGCCTTCCGCCGTTTTCACCAGCTTCAGCTCCGCGATGTCGCGCGAGAGCGTGGCTTGGGTGACTCGCAGTTTCATCTGTGCCAGCCGCCGCCGCAATTCGTCCTGGCTCGAAATGGCTTCGCTCGCGATCAATTTGAGTATCTGTCCTTGCCGGAACCGTTTTTGGCTTGCCAATCCCTGACCTGCCGTACTTTATGCATCTGCTTGCATAATTATGCGGACAGCAGAATGGCTTGTCAATAAAAAATTGATTTTCCGCATCGGATTTTTGATTCGCGATCGTCTTTACCGGATTGAGCCGCACGCAAGCCGGTGCTATCCTCATTGCAATGGCCGAGACCTCCTTGAAAGTTGCTCCACCGCCGGCATCATTGCGCTCGCAGGCGCTTCTTCAGGTGGCGGAGTCCATCGCGCAGCATCGCGACCTGGCGGAGTTGTTCCACGATTTGGCTGCGCGGCTGCACGACGTGGCGCATTTCGATTACTTGAATCTCGTCCTGCACGACCCGGAGCGCCAGATCATGCGTCTCCACCTCCTCGAAACCTTGACGGAGAAACCTACCCACCTGCACGTGGGCCTGGAATTGCCGATGGGGTCGACGCCTTCCGGAAAGGTTCTGGAGACGCAGGATCCATATGTCGTTCCGGATGTCGAGACCGAGACGTCGTTCCCGGTTCTTGTGGAGGCGCTCCGCCGAGAGGGCGTCCATTCGTTCTGCGTGGTCCCACTGACCACAGCGCAGCGGCGGCTGGGAACGTTGGGTTTTGGAAAGCTCGAACCGCACCACTATGACCGCAATGAAGTCGATTTCATGCAACAAGTTGCGCGTCAGGTAGCCGTCGCCGTGGACAACGCGCTGAACTTTGAGACCTCGCGGGCTTATCAACAACAATTGGCGCGGGAGCGGGATCGTTTGCGCGTACTGCTCGAAATTAATAACGCGCTCGTCTCCACGCTCGATCTGCGTCAGCTTTTTCAGCTGATTGCCCGCAGCCTGCGGCGTGTCCTTCATCATGAATACACGAGCTTGGCGCTGCTCGACCCGAAGACCAACAGGCTGCGCGTACGGGCGCTCGATTTCTCCGGCGGACAGGGTTTAATTCACGAGGAAATGTCCGTTCCCATCGAGAAATCCCCGGCTGGGCAGGCATTTTCCGCGCGCCTGCCGCAACGTTATTCACGGACGGATCTGGAAAGATTTGATTCTGACATTACCCGCCGGCTGATTGCCGAAGGAATGCGCGTGGAGTGTTGCATTCCCCTTATTACACGTGAGCAGGCGCTGGGTACCCTCAATGTGGCCAGCTTTCGCGATTCTGCGTTCCCACAAGAGGACCAGGATCTCCTCAGTCAGGTTGCTGCGCAGGTAGCCATTGCCGTCGAAAATGCGTTGGCGTTTCAAGAAATTGCTGAACTCAAGAACAAGCTCACCGAAGAGAAGCTTTATCTCGAAGATGAGATTCGCACCGAACACAACTTTGAGGAAATCGTTGGGGAAAGCGCGGCACTGAAAGCTCTGCTCTACCAGTTGCAAACCGTGGCGCCCACCGATTCAACCGTGCTGATCCTGGGAGAGACTGGCACTGGTAAAGAGCTGATCGCCAGGGCCCTTCACAATCTCAGTACGCGCCGTGACCGTACGTTCGTGAAGATCAATTGCGCCGCCATCCCTACCGGATTGCTCGAATCCGAGCTCTTCGGACACGAAAGAGGCGCCTTTACCGGTGCTATCGCTCAAAAGCTCGGGCGATTTGAGCTGGCGGACAAGGGTACGCTCTTTCTCGATGAGGTCGCAGACATTCCGCCCGAGCTTCAACCTAAGCTCTTGCGCGTTTTGCAGGAGCAGGAATTTGAACGACTCGGGAGCACGCGTACGCGACATGTCGACGTTCGGTTGGTGGCCGCCACGAACCGCGACCTTGCCCGCATGGTCGAGAACGGGGAATTCCGCAGCGATCTCTTTTACCGCCTGAATGTTTTTCCCCTTTCCGTTCCCCCTCTGCGGGAGCGCCCCGAAGACATTGCCACGTTGGTGCGTTATTTTGCCCAGCGTTATGCGCGCCGGATGAACCGGCACATCGAAACGGTTTCCGCGGAGTCCATCGCCGCTCTCGAACGCTACCATTGGCCCGGCAACATCCGCGAACTGGAAAACCTTATTGAGCGCGCGGTTATCCTTTCCCCCTCGCCCGTACTTCATATTCCTCTATCCGAATTGAAATCGAATCCGGATGGCTCACCGACCGGTCTCCCAACTTTGGCTGAAGCAGAAAGAGATCACATCGTACGGGCTCTTGAAGAATCCAAATGGGTTCTCGGAGGACCCAAAGGTGCCGCGGCTATGCTGGGCATGAAGCGTACGACCCTCCAATCCCGAATGCAGAAACTAGGAATTTCTCGACCGCACTAATCGCTCTGCGACTCCCGAGTAGAATTTGAGCTTGAGGACAGCGCTTTGCTGTGACGCAAAGCGCGGAGCATCCGCGATGCTGTTCACTGAGGTAATGAGGAATTCAGCCGCCGGAATAACCATTCAAGTCAACGGCGTGGTTAGGTGGTTCGGATCGGCCCAAGCTCCGAATGAGGCGTGCTACACGCCCGCGGTGCGAGCCTGCCAGTCACTAAGACGCACACGATAGCTCCTCTGTTGGCGGAAAATAACGATTTTGTCCTCTCGCGCCAGCCAGCCAAGGGCCCAATCGAAAAACGGAGACTTTGCACCTACCTGCTGTTTTAAGCTGGGCAAAGACAATTCGCCGTTGTTATTTAGTGTTTGCCAGATTGCTCCCGCAGTCGTGCCGATTTCTTCATGCATTTACGCCCCCAGCGTCCAGAGCGGCATCGACCGTCGCCACGTTTGAGACTCAGAGGTACGCCCCGATCGAAACCGCACAAACACACGGAGTCTAGCATGATCCCAATGTCCTGGCGGCGCGTGCGGCGCCCCTGCGGCAGGGGGCCAAAGAACCTTTTCGTTGTAGTAAGGGCAAGTCAGAGGTAGACTCTCGTCCCATGTTCAGTAAACTGAACAGCACGGCACGACTAAAGCCGGAGTTGGAGAGTCCCGACAAGTCCTTGCCAAAGCCTGTTCCGGCTGAGGCTAAAGTCACGCCGGGACAGTATCTTAAGGCCGTTCGCGAGCGGCTGCAGATTGGCATGCGCGAGGTCCAGGACGCGAGCATGGTGATTGCGACCGAAGAAGGGAATGAGAATTTCTACGTCTCGCCGGCCAGACTGACGCAGATCGAGAACGAAGAGTCGATTCCCAGTTTCCATAAGCTCTTCAGCCTTTGTTCTGTATATGGGCTCGACCTCAATGATGTCCTTGGACGGTACGGAGTCAATGCGAACCGGACGCGAGCTTACCGGACGCGATTTCTGCCGGAGATCACGCGCACGACGTCAGCGGAGATATACGGATTTGAGGACAAGGTTTTGGTTCCCGTTCGCATCGATCCCACATTTCGTTGGGAAACGACTCAATTGGTGAATCGCGTCGTGGCCATGTGGGGGGAGATCCCTGCCGCTTTTCTGTTGAGCAGCAATCCCCGTAAGCACACGTATGGATACGTGGGATTGACCGACCGGACCATGTTCCCGCTGCTACGGCCCGGTTCGTTGCTGATGATAGATCCTGAGCGGAGACGTGTGGTCCAGGATGGATGGAAGAACGAATTCGACCGGCCGGTTTATTTCGTCGAACTGCGTGATGGATACCGTTGCGCGTGGTGCCAAGTGGATGGATCGCGTCTAACCCTAATACCGCATCCGGTCTCGAATGTGCCCATAAAGAGCTTTAATTTAGCCACCGAGGCCGAGGTTCTAGGTCAGGTTGTGGGAGTGGCGATGAGGCTGGTTCCTCCAAATACGTCCAGCCAGGGGCCTGGATCAAAACTTCCAGCGCCGACCGAAATTGTGAGATAAAAAACCTCCGCGCCAGCAGCGAGCATCCTTCCGGAATCATTTCGTAGTAAGGCTCCGTCTCCAACCACAGGTTGGCCACTCGAACTTCGACTTGGCCCAAGGAATTGAAGTGCCTCCGCAGTTCTCTTGACAAGTCCATGAGCGAAAGATTCACAACTGCTTCAAAGACGGAGCGGTGAGTGCCGCGAAGGGCCATATTGACTTCTTCGGGCGTGGAAACGCTGGCCCATCCTTCGTGCAAATAGCGCCCCGTATAAGGGTCGCGTAAGGATGAGAGAAATACGAGTTGCGCGAACGCACTCGGCAGCGCGTCCAGCACATTTTGCAAATACCGCGAGATCGGTTTTTCCCGCATCATGACGGTGGAAGAATTCTAGGACAAATCTAGCACGCGACGCAATTCTTTCGTTTTCACTCGACTGAACAGATTACGAAAAGATTACTAGCTCTCAGGGAAACCCTGTAGTCTGTCCATGCTTTTGACAAAATCTCTTTTCGAGGTGATTAACATGGGCGGACGGCCTCCAATCTTCCCAGAAGATTAGTACCTTGGTACGTTAAGGCTTGCACAACAGGGGGGCGCGGATAAGCCCCCTCCAGCAGCTCTGAGTTAGTGTATACTCCGGGCTGTTATGTTTCTGTCGGCGCGATATGCGTCACGGCCGGGCTCTGGAACTGGCTGCGCTCGCTCCTTTTGTTGCGTAAGGGCCTGTGGCGTTCGTACACATTTTTCTTCGTATATGCAACTTTGGCTTTTCGATCGGCAACTCATCGTCACTTCTGCTGCCGACTTTCCTTCTATTGTCCGCGCCATCTACCCGAGCGTTGTACTGGCATATTGACAGCATTGATGTGGTCCTTGCGTTTTCTCGTGGTCTGGGAAGTATTTCATCAAACATTTCCAAAGAGTTCAGGACTGAACAAGAGCTTATCGAAAGGCCTGGGCATCGTTGCCTTTGGCTTCTCGTGTTCGCTTGTGGCACGTTTTGGGGCTATCAGAACTATACGGGGCTTCGTTCCCTCCATTTAGCTCTTGGATCGCAGTTTTGGTTTTATCCAAGCCCTTATGATCCTGGGCACGCTGGTCATAGCCCGCTACTATGGTGTGAGGTGCGGCCGAAATATTCGTGGCATAGCGCTTGCCTTTGGTGGGTGGGTATCCATTTCCACGGCCACTAACGCCATGGCTGACCTTAGCCAGTTCTTTTCTGACCTATTGGTACTATTTACGCCCGCTGAGCTTCGTGGTCATGATAGGTGTTTGGATATGGGCTTTGTGGGTTTATGAGCCCAATCCGCCAATCAGCGAGAGCGAACCAGTGGAACTTAATCAGTGGACGGAGGAATGGAATCGCACGATTTCAGCCGCGAGGACGATCATACGGCCATGATCAACCTTATCATTTTCACTACATTAGGACTGGTGCTGTTCGGAAGTTTTATTGTGCTTGCACTGCAGGGCAGCCCGAAGAACTTGCCCGATTCTTCCGCCGTTCGAGCCGTAACGTCAATCATCAATCTCGAGGGCAGTTCGTTCGCAAACGCGAGACGCTTGCTCGACGATACGGACTATCAGGTTTTGTGTTCGAATCCAGACCTGCGGCGCTTGGCGGAAAGACATCGCAACGATCGCAGGCAGCTCGCGCTTACCTGGATTTCATTGCTGCAGGGCGACCTGATAACTCTGTGGCGATTCCGGCGATTCCTCATTCAACAAGGTGTGCCTTCCAGCGTGAAGGAGGAACTCGGAACTCTGCAGGCGCTGGTGCTTTCCCTCGTCCTGATCAACCTCATCCGACTTTCCATACGCACCGTAGGCCCATTCGCATTGCCTCGCGCCACGCGTCAAGCGGGACAATTGGTGGACAGCATGTCGAAAGGCGCGGCCCTGGTACTCGGCCGTATTCCGGCCGCTGGTTGGGCGGAAATCGAGCGCGGCTGGGTCAAGAGTGCGGCCTAAGCTGGCTGACTTGAGGCCTGCCGCCTTGTCTTTCGGGTTTTCCCGAGATCGCCAGATTCTAGCTGCGGTTCAAGTCGTGACCTCTGAATCAGAACGCTCGCCTGACTCGGCGCCGGCCCGAATGATCGGCGTCTCCGCTTCTATGCAGCGGGCTTATGCTCTCATTCATCAGGCCAGCAATTATGCTTATCCTGTCTTGATTGCCGGCGAAAAGGGCACTGGCAAAAAGTTGGCCGCGCAAACGATCCATTCGCTCAGTCAGCGAAAGGACAAGGCTTTTGTGGTGGCTGACTTTTCAACCTTGGCGCCCACTTTGGCGGAATCAGAGCTTTTTGGTTATGAGAAGGGTGCCTTCACGGGGGCAAACCAGACGCAATGGGGCCTGCTGGCCTTTGCGCGCCAAGGGACAATTTTGCTGAAGGAAGTTGGAGATCTTCCCTATCACGTCCAAGCCCGATTCGTGCAGCTGTTGCAGGATAAAGAATTCAAACCCATCGGTTCCATTCATCCCATTCCGTTCAAAGCGAGAATTCTGGCAACCACCTCACGCGACCTTCAGGCGGAAGTAGAAAGAGGCAGATTCCGCGAAGATCTCTTTGTGCGCCTGAACGCAACGCCAATCAGTCTCGCTCCTCTTCGGGAGCGCAAAGAAGATATTCCGCTGCTGATAGACTATTTCCTTGAGAGATATGAAGGCGCGGACCAGTCCAAAATAAAATTCTCTGGCGCTGCAATCCAACATTTATGCGGACATGATTGGCCAGGGAACGTCCGCGAATTGGAGCAGAAAGTTCGAGAGGCAGTCTCGGCCTGCCCTGGACCGATGATTGAAGTGAGCGATCTCAAACTCACGCCGGAATCGCCGGACGATCGGCGCTGGGCGGCCGACCTTACGTCGTATCTCGACCAACGGGAACGGCACAATATCGTGCAGGCTCTTCGAGACTCTCAGGGAGACAAGCCAGCTGCTGCCAGGTTGCTTGGGATCGCGGAATCTGCTCTTCAGAAACGGCTTCAATACTACGATCTTCAGTAGGCAAGGCAAAACTTAGCCTCGCGTTATATCATTCCAATTACCCGTCATTGGGCGTTTGTTGAACATAATCTATGTCAACTGCTTACATCTGTGAGGGGGTCCGCACTCCAATCGGCCGCTATGGGGGCGCCTTGGCGCAGGTCCGCACGGACGACTTAGCGGCAGTCCCGGTTACGGCGCTGCGCCAGAAATTTGACCGAAGCGATTGGGAGACCCTCGACGAGGTTGTGCTCGGCTGCACCAATCAAGCGGGCGAGGATAATCGCAACGTAGCGCGGATGGCATCGTTGCTGGCTGGTATTCCACATACCGTTCCCGCGATGACCGTCAATCGTTTGTGCGGTTCAGGCATGGAAGCCGTTGCAGTGGCGGCTCGAGCGATTGCGGCGGATGAAATTTCTTTAGCTATTGCCGGCGGCGTCGAAAGCATGAGCCGCGCACCGATGGTCATTCCCAAGGCATCCGCAGCGTTCTCTCGAACGGCGGAAATCTACGACACCACCATCGGATGGCGCTTCGTGAATCCGGAAATGGCCAAAAGGTATGGCACCGCGTCGATGCCGGAGACGGCTGAAAACGTTGCGGCTGCCTATCACGTCGACCGATACTCGCAGGATAAATTTGCCCTTCGCTCGCAGCAGCGGGCCGCGGCGGCTCAGAAGGCCGGAATCTTCGCCGAGGAGATCGTGCCCGTTCACGTCCCGCAACCCAAAGGGCCGTGCAAGGTTGTATCCCAGGATGAGCACATGCGCCCGGATACCACCATCGAAGCGCTCGCGAAGTTACCCACTCCATTCCGCGAAGGCGGTACGGTAACAGCCGGAAATGCCTCTGGAATTAACGACGGCTCCTGCGCGATGTTTATAGCTTCGGAGGCTGCTGCGTCGCGTTTTGGTTTGGCTCCTATAGCTCGCGTCGTGGGAACGGCCGCCGCGGGAGTCCTGCCGGACGTGATGGGCATCGGCCCGATTCCCGCCATACAGAAGCTGCTGGGACGACGCAATCTGAAGATCGATGAAATGGATGTCGTGGAAGTGAACGAAGCCTTTGCAGCGCAGGTGCTCGCGGTAATCCGCGCGTTCAATCTGCCTGACGATTGCGAAAAGGTGAATCCGAATGGCGGCGCAATCGCGCTGGGGCATCCTCTCGGTATGAGCGGCGCACGTCTGGTCCTAACCGCCGCGAAGCAAATGCAGCGCATTAAAGGGCGCTACGCGGTCGCGTCGATGTGCATTGGGGTGGGGCAGGGCATTGCGATTTTATTAGCCCAACCCTAAAACCTCTCCTTTGCCGGCGAGACCCGGAGGATCCAGGTCCCGCCGTTTAAGGCGAAGGCGATCAGGCGGAGCGCCGCAGGACGGATCGGAGACGCCGTGTCCGCGGCGCTTCTCGCAGTGTTCGCAGAGCCTGAGCCTCGATCTGGCGAGTGCGTTCCCGGGTCACTCCCAGGCAGCGGCCGACCTCTTCGAGCGTGTGTTCGTCTCCGTCTTCGAGTCCAAAACGCATGCGGATGACCTTGGCCTCGCGTGGCGTGAGGTCGCTTAGCATATCGATCGCGTGCTCTTTCAGATTGCGATCGATCACGGCTTCGGAGGGAGATGCGGCTTGCTTGTCTTCGATGAAATCACCGAGATGCGATTCCCCATCCGTGCCAATACGCGTTTCCAAAGAAAGCGGCTCCTGCGCAATCTTCATGAGCTCCCGGACCTTTTCAATCGGGAGCTCGAGACGCTCGGCAATTTCCTGCGAAGTGGGTTGACGTCCGAATTGCTTTAGCAGCTCACGGTTTGCCTGCATGAACCGGTTGATGTGCTCGATCATGTGGACAGGTATGCGAATCGTGCGAGCTTGGTCGGCAATGGAGCGCGTAATCGCCTGGCGAATCCACCACGTGGCATACGTCGAAAATTTGAATCCCCGCCGCCATTCAAATTTCTCCACTGCTCTCATCAACCCGATGTTGCCCTCTTGAATTAGGTCAAGAAAACTCATGCCTCTGTTGAGGTATCGCTTCGCTATCGACACGACCAGGCGGAGATTTGCCTCGGTCATCTGCTTTTTCGCGTGTTCGGCAATCGCTTCGCCTCTGCGTATCCGCTGCAGGAGTCGCTTCTCTTCGCCTTGGCTAAGTAGCCTCTCGGGACCGCGCGTGGCGGTCGAGGATCGGCGGTTACCTGCCTTTTGTCCGGCGAGGGACTCCTGCAGGGCAGCGCGCGTCAATCCGATCAGGCGTGCTCTCTCAAACGGAGTGAAATTGATCGACGCTACAAGTTGCGAGATGCGCACCCGTACCCGTGCGAGCGCCCAGAGTCCCCGCCGGGCAGAAGCCGATCGTTTCAGTTGCCGGCTCCGGCGGAGGGCCAGAGCATAAAGCCGCGACACCTCGCCCGTGACCTTCAAAATGCGCTTGAGTTCAGTCTTCTCCGCCGCGGGCGAATCGCTGTCGATTTGCACCACATTCTTGATCGGCCGCGTCCCGTCCCGCAGTTCGTCAGCGGTGTGAAGGAGCGCTTCGATACCGATCGGCGAACGCGAAACGACGGTCATGACCATCTTCTCGCCGCGCTCAATTTGCTTCGCGAGGACCACTTCCTGTTCGCGTTTTAACAGAGGCACGGCGCCAAGTGCGGCCAAATAGGTGCGCACCGGGTCGAAGGTGTCGTCTTTCCCCGGCTCATATTCGACCTCGGCCTGATCTACGGGCGCCTGTCCTTCGGCTACCGCGTCAGCTTCCGACAAGCCGCCGGACTTGAAGACCTCCTCGTATTCGTCCTCTCTCAAGTGCTGCATGTTATCTATCAATCCCATGGTTCCAGAATGCCTCACCTTTCCACTTCAGACAAGGGCGCCGATTGCCCGAAAACCACAGATAATAATCCTGCCGTCGGTCGATATTTCCAGAAAAATCAGTGAGATACGGAGATTTAATCGCCCGGTCGACCCTGAAGTTCTATTATGACTTTTAGTTAGATGCACCCTCATAATAAAAGATGCACCTGATTTTTCAACCACATGTTACACCTTCCGCGGTATTGTTTGCACGCAAACTCGTGCCTAATCTAAAGCCAATGCCCTACGTCCGGATTGTGGCCTTCCTTTTACTTGCTTCCCTGGGGCCCGCCATCGCCGAGGCGCGTACCCAGGAATCGGCCGTCGCAATCGAGGCTCAAACTAACCCGCAAAAGCTAGTCCGCGAAGTTGTGGAAAACGGCCGTCGCCTGAAAGAAAACCCAACTTATTGGACTTACCGCGAGATCGTTCGCAAGGAAGGAAAATTAGAAACCCACGAAGTGTGCCAGACGGACGCCGGAACCATTGACCGCCTCGTTGCCATTAATAACCAGCCTTTGCCTCCTGAGCAGCAAAGACGGGAGGATGCCCGCATACAAATGCTGCTGGCCAATCCCGCCGAGATCCGCAGAGAGAAACAAAAACAGCGCGAGGACACGGCCAAGCAATACCGAATGTTTGCGACCTTTCCCGACGCCTTTCGATACCAATATGCAGGCGCAGAGGGGCGCCTGATTAAGCTCAAGTTCGAGCCCAATCCACAGTTTGTGCCCAATACCCGTCAGGAAGAGGTCTTTCACCATCTGGAAGGCACGATGTGGATCGATCCCGAGCAAAAGCAATTGGCTCGAATCGACGGCGAGTTAACCAGTGAAGTCAAATTTGCCGGCGGCCTTCTCGGGCGCCTGGACCAGGGCGGAGTTTTCTCGGTCAGATTCCGGCAGGTGGATTCAGGTCAGTGGCTTATGGCCGCGCTTCAAGTCAACATGAGCGGCAAGGCCCTTCTTTTCAAGACGATCTCCGTACAGGAAGAGAGAGAATTCGAAGATTATCGCCGCGTACCGGGCAATTTTACTTTGCGACAGGCCGAGGAACTCCTGCAGAAGATGCCCACTTCGCCAAAGCAGAGTGCCGCAAATACTTCCCAATAGCTCCGCCTGAATGATCTTCCGGTTTTCGCGTACGAACCTTGGCGCTCGAGCCTAAATTCCTTACTTGGCTCTTAGACTCATTACATATGCAACGAGCGCTTGGTTGTCTGGATTGCTAGTCGGAATGTCAGGCATGCCTTTATTGATTGCATCCGCGCTCGGCTTTTGCAGAAACTTGGAAATTTGATCGGCGGTCAGCCGCGAATGGGTCAAATCCGGAGCATCCGGCGTTCCTTCGCCATTATCACCATGGCAATCGAAGCATTGGTAGGCTTTGAAGCGGGCCTTACCTTGCGCAACAAGGTCGCCTTTTTGACCACCCGCCGCGGAGGGAGCGGCAGGCGCAGCGCTGGAGGTAGCGCCTGAAGCGGGGGCATTCGCTGGGGCATTGGCGCAGGTGCTGCGCTCGAAAGCGCGCCTTGCTGCTGTTGCAGGACGGCGTGGAACATGGCTTCGTCGATATCGAACTCGGCCTTACACCCGGCCGGATCAATAAAAGGATTCGAACCGCCTGCCTGGAGCTTTGCGTACTTCTCCTTCATGTTGTACATGCCCGGATGCGATCCCAGTGGCACATCGCAGGGTAACGACCGGCTTACCTGGAAAGCACGCGTGAACTCTTCGACGATCTGCGGATTCGTAGGATTATTCATCAGCTTCATCCCCGGATTTACACCCAGGCTGCCGATGATCAGTACGTCATAAGTTTTGCCGCCCTCTTGCGCCTTCATCGTCCATGTCGTGTCTCCAGGCGTGTGGCCGGGAGTCAAGTGCCCGACGAGAGTGCTCCCGCCGAGCGTCACTTGATCCCCATCGTGCAGCACCTTGTCGATCGGGTGTGCCTTGCCGGCCGGCTTCATCTGTTCCAATAGCGGAACATCCTCGGCCATAGCCATTACCTGCGCTCCCGTCAATTGCTTCACCAGTGCATCGCCTTCCATGTGGTCCGCATGTGCATGGCTGCCCAACAGGATTTTGATATCGGAAAACTTGAAGCCCAATTGCTCCACCGATTTCTGAATCACCGGCACGTTTCGTTCATATTCGCTGTTGATGAGGATGTTTCCCTGCGGCGTGACGACGAGAAACGAAGCCAGGCTCACCGTACCCACGTAATAGATATTGCCGATGATTTTATGTGGAGGAAACTGCGTGCTCTGATCCTGCGGTGTGCCAATGTTGCGTTGAAAAAGCTCCTGCTGGGTATAAGTGTGTCCGCCCACGCTGATCTGGGGCCCCGGAGCTTGTGTCGCATTGGAGGGTCCCTGAGCATAAAGGGACGAAACCAAAATGGCTGCCGCCGTGAAGGCGCACTCGAACACTCCTAATTTGCGGATCTCCATCGATGCCTCCAAGGGGCGGATTATACGTGCAGCGAGGCCTGCGGTGAAGAGCCTTGTACTGGCAGAGACTCAGGGGCCGTTCTCGTGGCCGTAGCACATCAGTTCGTGGCCGGTCGCCAAAACCACCTTGGAAAGGCGCATCTTATAAGTTCCATCGCTGATGCGGTTGCCCACAATCGTGATCTGATCGCCCGGGTGAAGCGTGTCTTTGGTCCAGCCTGCATTCGCCATGCGGCTTGGGCTAGGGCCGCCGGCGGCCCATTTTTCTACGTCTCCCTTATCGTTCGTCACGTCCAAATTCATCCAAACATGCGGATTGCCAAAATCGAATCCGGTCACCGTGCCCTTCAGGGTGCTCAGCTTTTTCATGTCGTAGCCGCGCCATGCATGATGGGCGAAGCTCGGTGCAGCCAGGACGAGCAGGGAAGAGGCCAATGCAAAGAGCGCCAGGAATTTCGTTCTCATGTTCGACACCTCTTGAATGCGAATATATCATCGAATGGCTCGCTTACATCGCATAAAGCCTGCGCCTTCGCGGACGAATTGATTAGAATGAGTAGTGTACTGACGATTCGATCCAAGACGGTTTCGGGCGTGGGATTCATCTGCGCCGATCAGACCCAACGCAAAGGAGAAATGACTCATGGTTCGCAAAGCTTCGGCAGTGTGGAAGGGATCACTCAAGGAAGGGAAAGGCACGATATCGAGCGAAAGCGGCGTGCTTTCCAATACGCCGTACTCGTTCTCGACGCGTTTTGAAAACGCAAAGGGAACCAATCCCGAGGAACTGATTGCCGCGGCTCACGCGGGGTGTTTCACGATGGCGCTGTCTGCGCAATTGGGAACCGCGGGAATCACGCCCGAAAGTCTGGAGACAACGGCCTCGCTCACGCTCGATAAATTGGACGCGGGATGGAGCATCACGAAAATCCATCTGGACGTGGCCGCGCGCATTCCGGGCGTCGATAAAGCGGCGTTTGACAAAGCTGCCGAGAATGCCAAGGCGGGCTGTCCTGTCTCGCGTTTGCTGAAGGCGGAGATCACCATGACGGCGCGACTCGTCGGGGGACAGGCGACAAGCGCCTAGAAGTTCCACGCCAAAATATCCAATCAACAGCGCTCGCAGTTACCGGCACAGTGAGTTGCTAGAGCGCCTGTAAAGCCTCCGCAGATTTTTGCGGAGGCTTTAACATTTCGGTGCCTCTCTTCGGCGTGACGCGCCATCGCCCACACCTGACGTTCAGATCGCAAAAATCAATTCAGATACCACGGAAGGCCGTAGGTCAATCTAGGGGAAACTCCGCCCTTTGGCTCCCGAGAAAATGCTGAGGGTTATTAGGAGTGCCAAGTATTCCTGCGCCCATGTTCTTCCGGGTATGGTCGTCAGGCCCGATGCACAATTTTACCGATGGACGTGAGTCTTCACGAATCAGGTTCTTACGGAGGAGATATGTCTAATTGGCTGAGCGGCTTGCGCCGCTTTGGCTTGCTGCTGGTTACCGGATGCGCGGCCCTGATAGCGTCCTCGGGGCTCATGCACGCTCAGGGTTTCGCTGTGACGAATCTGACGAACAATACGGCCAGCAAAGCTTCTTTCCCCACGATGGTGGTCGATGCTAATGGCAACCTGAATCTCGCCTGGGTCGACAGTACGGCGGGGATCAAGTTCCTCCGCTCTACCAGTTCTGCGAGTGGAACGAGTTTCGGCGCGCCAGTAACGCCATTCACCGTTTCGCCTCCGCCGTTGCCAGCTTTTCAACCGCAAATGGCTGTGAATCCGACCCAACCCAGCCAGATCGAGATCACCTGGGCAGTTCCCGATTCCCTATCTACTCCTGCGGCGCCTTTGTATGACGTGTTCGCAAGCTTTTCGAACAATTCAGGTGCCAACTTTGCTACCTCTTCGAATATCTCCGGTCCCGTCGCGCTGTTCGATTCACCGCGGGTAGCGTTCGATAGTACGGGAACGGTCAATGTTGTTTGGGGGCGCACCGGCGTTTGGATCAGCCAAGCCACGGATGGTGTCCACTTTGGCCTACCGACGAGTCTTCTTCTGCCACCGCCTGCGCCGGCACCCGACACAGGTGGTCCGCGAATCGCGGTGTCTGGGTCCGGTCATATCTTCGTGGCCTGGACAGACGAAGCAAGCAAGGGCGCTCCCGCAGTCCTTCTGTACCGGAGCTCCAGCGACAACCACAGTCGGGGGCAACTTCTGGATCAATGAAACGTTGCCAACCCAGCCGCCGACGCCGCCTAGCGCTTCCAACACGCGCAATCTTTCAAATTCGCCCACAGATTGGGCAAGTCCTAATAGGCAAGCCAGTGATATCCAACGCTTTCCCAACGGATTCTTCGGCTGCTCCTATGACAATCTGAAGCTCTACACCGATAAGCCCGGCAATGTCCATTTGCTATGGTCAGATGATTCACCCATTTCCGATGTACTGAACAGCAAAACCTTGGGAACAAACACGAGCGGCTTCACCACGTTTTCATTCCCCATCAATATTGCGAATCGTAGCGCGGCCGCGCCGGACGTAGATGTCGACAAGAACGGCAGCATTTACGTTGTTTGGTCAGGAGACGCAACCCCCAGCTCGAATGCCGAGGGTATATTCTTCAGCCGTTCCGACGACGGCGGCGGCACTTTCACGAGCTGCGCTCCGGGCCAAATGCCACTTTGTCCGGCCACCAATATCGCGCCCTCCGGTGCTTTAGCGTCAGCTTTTCCGCACGTTGCTGTCGATGCCAGCGGCAACGTGAATGTGGCATGGGAGCAACCAACCGCAGCGATAAGCAATGGCAGCAACGTATTCAACGTATTCTTCGCCCGTTCGACCGACAAGGGCGTTACTTTTCCAACCGTGGCGCAGGTATCTGCGAGTCCGTCGGTTTTATGTTTCGAAAATGACCCTGCTCCTGCAGGCAACGGCGCGCTTCCGACCACCCCGGATATGTCGACCTGCGGAACGGTCCAGATCGGGGTAGACGCAAATTCCACCCCAGACATAGTTTGGGTGAACCAGGCCAGCGGAGCCGCCGTCGCGGATATCAATTTTGCGAACACGAACTTTCCGACAGGCTCGATTTCCCCGAATTCAGCAAATCTGACGGCCTCAAACGCCACTGCGAATTTCACCGTAACGGTGAATGCCAGCGGCTTTTCCGCGCCGATCACTTTCTCCTGCCTGGATGCCGACAAAAACGCTGCACTTCCGAGCTGGCTTGCCTGCAGCTTTAATCCAGCAACTCTCAATCCTGCTGTGGGCAACACGGATACCCTGACGATTACGCGGCAGGGGACGCCGACAAGTGGAATGTTCATCTCGGCGCCCTCGGCACACAACCTGCCTGCATTTGGCAGATCGATGGCGTGGAGTATGACCCTCACCACTCTCTCTCTGATGACGATGCTCTTGTTGGCCATGGGCCGCCGTCGAGATCTCGGTAGAGCGATTCTGATGCGTGGATTCCTGGTCATGACGTTGACTATAGTGCTGGCTGCGGGGCTTGTCTCCTGCGGCGGTGGCACATCAAAGAGCACAAGCGGCACCACAGGCGGTACAGGTGGAACCGGCGGGACTGGGGGCGGCAGCACGGTGACCATGCATGTTGCAGTCCAGGCTCAATCGGGAGGTTCGACAACCACATTGGGCACGGTAACGATCACTGCACAATAGCCAGCCGCGAAGCCGAGAATCGGCCGAGCGACAGACGGTGGGGCGGGGCCTGAACGTGCCAGGGTCCGCCCCTTTTTTCTCCTACCGACACGTCCCCGCTCATGACTCATGCTGGGCTATACTCCAGCTTGGAAATGCTGATCCGCATTATCCCCGCCTCAATAATCATCCTGACTGCCTTGTCTCCGACTTTCGCAGAAGCGCCTCGCGGCATTCCCAGGGACTTGGCGAGAGAGCGCGCCGCCCAAATCTCGAACGTCAGGTATCGCTTGGCATTTACATTGCGGCCGCAAGCGGCCACAACTTCCGCTGAAGAAGAACTTCGCTTCAGCCTGAAGACGCTTGCTCCAGTGCTCCTCGATTTTCGCGATGGCCAGCTCCTCAGCGCATCCGTGAACGGTGCGGCGCTTACCCTGAAAGAGCGAAAACGGGCATTTGGAGCTGCCCAAGGAGAACCTGCGAGCAGGGGAGAACGCGATTCGCATTCGCTTTACCGTGCCAATCGCCGCCGCCGGAAAGCCGCTCACGCGTTTCGAGGACCACGACGACAACAGCGAATACATTTACAGCTTGTTTGTGCCCATGGACGCCAGCATGGCTTTTCCATGCTTTGACCAACCGGATTTGAAAGGCCGCTTCTCTCTGGAACTGACCGCGCCGGACAGCTGGACCGTCATCTCAAATGGCTCGGTCGAAAACGCGACGGTCATTGGCTCAGGGCAAAGGCACACTCGCTTCGCCGAAACGCGCCCAATCAGCACGTACTTGTTCGCGTTCGCCGCCGGCCCATTTCGAAAGCTGCCTGCGTCGCCGGGAACGCCGGAGCTTTATGTGCGCAAATCCAAATTTGATCGCGCGCAAACCGAGGCTCCCGAAGTGCAGCAGACCGCGGCTCGCGGCCTGCAGTACCTCTCTAACTTTTTCGCTCAGCAATTCCCATTTCCTAAGTACGACATGGTGCTCATCCCCGGTTTTCCCTACGGAGGAATGGAACACGCTGGCGCCACTTTCTTGCGGGAAGAGTCCGTCTTGTTTCGCACTGCGCCGACCCACAGCGATCTGCTGAACCGCGACATTCTCGTCCTGCATGAGCTGACGCACCAATGGTTCGGCGATTTGGTGACCATGCGTTGGTTTGACGACCTGTGGTTGAAAGAAGGCTTCGCGCAATACATGGCGTATCAGACTCTCGCGTCGCTGAAACCACAGGAGAATGTCTGGACGCGCTTCTATCAATCCATTAAGCCGGACGCCTACGAGATCGATTCCACAAAAGGCACGACACCGATTTATCAGGAGATTTCGAACCTCGACGACGCAAAATCCGCCTACGGAGCCATCGTTTATTCGAAGGCGCCTGGCGTTTTGAAGCAACTCGCCTTCGTCTTGGGACCGGACAAGTTTCGCGAAGGCCTGCAGCTTTACCTGAAGGAGCATGCTTACGGGAACGCGGAATGGAATGACCTGGTGCGCGCGTTCGAACGCGTCTCAGGCCGGCCTCTTGGACATTGGGCCGAGATGTGGATTCGGCATCGCGGCATGCCGCAGGTGGACGTCTCATGGTCCTGTGAGGGAGATCACCTGAGCAAGCTTTCGCTGTCGCAGCACGACGTCTTGGGCTCAACCGATGTCTGGCCGATGGCGATGCAGCTCGGCCTGAATTACGCCGATCGCGCGCCCGTGCTGATGCGCGTGGACCTCGACGGCAAATCGATCCAAGTGGCCGATCTGAAGGGCGCACAATGCCCAAGCTTTATCTTTGCGAACGAAGGGGACTACGCCTACGGCCGCTTTCTTCTCGATTCGCGGAGCCGCGAAGCCGCCACCCGCCAGCTTGGCGCGATACATGACCTGCTTCGGCGCGCCCTCCTGTGGGGTTCGTTATGGGACTCGGTGCGCAATTCCGAACTGGCCCCGCGTGACTATCTCGTCCTGTCCCGTGAGCTTTTACCTTCCGAAACAGAGGAAATGCTCGCGCGCAGCTTGCTCTCGCATTCCGCCACGTCGCTGCACCGTTATGTGAGCCCGGCGACACGGAGCGAATACGTCGCACAGTTCGAAACGCTCGCAGCCGATCGCATGTTGCATTCGTCTGATCTGGACATGCGCATCGTGTGGTTTCGAAGCCATACGGCCATAGCGGAAACGCCGGCAGGGCTCGCGCGACTAAAAGAAATCTTGAACGGCCAGCCTGGCCGTCCCCGGCGTAGGAGCTACGCCCTCTGGATCGGTGGAACCTTGTGACCGCGCTGATTGCCCATGGCGATCCCGACGCTGAAGCGATCTTTGCCGCTGAAAAGCAACGCGACCCGAGCGGGGATGGGCAAAAATACGCGTATGTGGCGGAAGCGGCGAAACCTACGCAGGCCACCAAGCAGCGCTATTTCAAGGACTTCCTCGAAAATCCGGCCCGCCAGGAAGATTGGATCGAACAGAGTCTTTATGCCTTCAATTACTGGAACCAGTCAGACCTTACCGCACCGTATCTGAAACCCGCCCTGGAAGCTCTTCCGCAAATCAAGCGCGAACGTAAAATCTTCTTTCTTGTGGATTGGCTCACCGCATTCATTGAAGGCCAGCAATCGCCGGCAGCTCAGGCCCAAGTCTATGCTTATCTGGATTCAGGCCGGATCGACGAAGACCTTCGACTTAAGATTCTGCAGGCGGTGGACGAACTCGATCGCACGGTGGCTATCCGTCGCAAATTTCCTCAATAGCGGCCCGTTTTGAAGCGACCCCAATCGGACGAATAGACCCGCGGGGGCCTTTAGGGCGGGTATTTACCCTACGGCTTCTTAAAGCCGTGCTTAACCTGCTCAGGGTATCGAGTTCTGAGCCCCAAAGTCATACCTTCAGAGCGGCACATGCGCCCGCCCCAAAACCTCGTCTGGGAATCAGCATGAAAACCGGCTATGTCCTTCGTTTTGATGATCTTTGCCCAACCGCCAATTGGCAGATCTGGGATCGTGTGGAAGACCTGCTGGACCAATTCGGCGTTAAACCCATCGTTTCAATAATCCCCGATAATCGCGATAAAGCGCTTCATCACGGCCGTCCCGGCGAGAATTTTTGGGACCGAGCGCAATCCTGGCAAAGGCGGGGATGGACGCTTGGCCTGCACGGATATCAACACTGCTATTTGACTAAGCAGGCCGGCATGTATGGCCGATCAGCTGTCAGCGAGTTTGCGGGACTCCCCTACGAGGTGCAGGAGATCAAGATACAAAATGCGATCAGGATATTTCATGAGCACGGCCTAAAACCCGAGCTTTGGGTGGCGCCCGCGCACTCCTTCGATGCCAATACGGTAGCGGTTTTGTTGAGAATGGGGGTGCAGATCATCAACGATGGCTACGCGCTCTACCCTTACGTGGATGACCAGGGCATGGTTTGGATTCCCCAACAGGTGGGGCGATTTCGGAACCTGCCCATCGGAATTTGGACCGTATGTTTTCACTTTAATCGCTGGAAAGACGATGACCTGAAGCGATTTCGCGACGATTTAGAGCGATTCAGATCGCAGATTCTTTCTGTAAACGATGTTCTTCCCTTTTGTAAGCGCCGCCAAACTTGGGTGCATGCTGGCGCCGCTCGCCTGCTGGATGCAAGCCTGCGTCTTGGTCGCCCGTTGCGCGAGGGCCTCAAATCTTCGAACTGGCACACCTGGTCAAAAACTCTTCGCCGGCCCGGCGGACACGACTCATAATCCTTCTTCCCGCTGAAATATAAAGAATGCGTTCTTTATACTGATCTCGCGCCATGCAGCGCGGAGCGCAAATTTTAGCTTTTCAACCGCCTAAATGGTTACAGATCGGCCGCCCGGTAGTGGCAAATCGCTGAGTCAATTCCGCCAAAGCGAACAGCTTACCAGCATCGAACTGCCTCCCAACCCAAAGCTCGTAGATTTGGCCCAGGTGATCGAATCTGTGATGAAGGAAGGCTCGCGCTGCCGAGGTTCGAACGGCCTGCGCCGAATTCCTGAATTCGGCAGCTGCCTTTTACAACGTGCGGGCTCCCGAGGTCCGCGCCTTGGCCGCTCGACCTCTCCGCGTGAGGGAGGGCGGATGGCAAATCGAGCTTTTCGGAGATTACGCGCTTAGAGACGCGCTGATCCGCATATGGACGCGCACCGCCGTGCGCAAACAGGTTACGTCCTTCGGCACGTTCCTGAGCACTCTGTGCCACGAGTTCTGCCACCATCTCGATTGCCAAAAGTTTGGTTTCACTCGATCTCCCCACACGCGCGGATTCTATGAACGAGCCGCCTTGCTTTACCACCACGCGCGCGGCACTCCGGTGAAAAAGCTCTTCTGGACGCAATTGCCTGGCGGCCGCTGGCGGATCGATTGGGCGACGAACAAACTCCGTGCAGCGGACGGCGGATCAAATTTTGCGCTTCAGCTCGCGCTCATATTCGGGGAAGTAGCGGCCAATCAGCGGTAAATCAAACTGCGGCAGAATAGATTCCTTCGGTTCCCGCGCCAGCAGGAATTCGAACGATCGCCTGATCAATTCGTTAGGCTCGATCTTCCCGCCGCTCAGCCTGCGGTAGTCATCTTCTTTAGAGTGACCCGATGCGTTGATTCGCTCGTGCCTTCGATTACGCGGACTTTGAACTCGTCCTCTTTAACCTTGTCGACCTCAATTCGCGCCGCCACAAGCCACTCCCTACTCCAGTCCGTCACCTAAGACGCCCTTCGCGATCAGGTCTTTACGCTCTTCCTCGTCGTGACTGGCGATGATGAAAACGTTCTTTTCCGTCCGGTAGATTTCGTTCAGCCACTTCAGTTGCGCCAGAAGCGCAGCCTCATCCTCCTGAATCCACGGGGCGGCCTTTCCTTTGATTAATCTGACGCTGTCCATATGCCAGGCAGTATCCGCGATGAAGAGGTACTCGCGGCCGGACTCCAGCGTCACGTACACCATCTGCGAACCCGGTGTATGCCCAGGCGCCTTGATCAGCGCTACGCCGGGCCCAAACGGAAGATACTTGTCGTAATCCACCACGTTATAGCGGCTGGCCATTTCGGGCGTGATCTTGATTTCCGGCATTTGTGGATTCGTCTCCAGCCCCTGAACCTGCGCGCGCGTCAAGAGCGTCTTCGGAGCCAGTTCGGCGACAAACGGCGTGCGAATCACGCCTGCGACGTGATCGCCATGCTCATGAGTGATGATGATCGCCCTCGCCTTTCGAAGCGCCTGCTCAACCTGTTTCGCCGCGTCGGGATAATACGGCTCCACGGCTCCGCGCCCGAAGAACCGATGCACTTGCTCGTCCATGCCGGAATCGATCATCACCGTGCCGTCTGCAAAAACGACCTGAAAGACCGTACGCGCCTGGATGCTGGGTTCGTCGGGCGCTCCTTGAACGGAAAACTTCTTCGAACGGTGGCTTTCCGCGAATTTCAACACATTGATTCGCAACGCGCGCCGTCCCGGGATCATGCCGGCTACTTGGCGTATCTGATCGAGTCGCACCGCCCAAGCCGCGTCGGCGTTTGAGTTTTGCGGGGACTGCCCGAATGCGGTTGAATCAGCGGAGGCAAAAAGCCCCAGAACGAGGCAAACGGCAAAAATTGTTTTCATTCTATTCAAGTTTCCGTTAAGCAGCACTTAGTCTTGCCGCGCTACAATACTCCCTTTTGTGAAGAAGAGTACAAAGCCCCGGAGCTCGGCGCCTGAATTGCGGCCCATTCAGCGATTGTTAGCTGCGAACCGCAGCGAAATTGCCATTCGCATTTTTCGCGCGGCCAACGAGCTCAATCTCCACACCATCGGCATTTACTCGCACGAAGACCGCCTTAGCCTTCATCGCTTCAAAGCGGACGAAGCCTACGAAATCGGCGCCGGGAAAGGCCCGGTCGAGGCCTATCTGGATATCCCAGGTATTGTTGCTCTGGCTCGCGAGAAACAGATAGACGCCATCCATCCCGGGTATGGATTTCTTTCCGAGAATCCGGCTTTCGCTCGCGCCTGCGATGAGGCTGGCATCACGTTCATCGGCCCCACGCCGGAGTTGCTCGAATTGCTGGGAGATAAGACTGCGGCTCGCCATCTGGCCGCGTCGGCCGGCGTGCCCACTCTGCCGGGAACCGAAGAGCCCGTGCATTCCGCAGCCGAGGCCCGCAAGGCCGCCCGCAAAATTGGATTTCCTTTGATGATCAAAGCCGCCATGGGAGGCGGCGGGCGCGGCATGCGCGTCGTCACCAAGGAGGCGGACCTTGATAGCCGCCTCGAGGAGGCGCAGAACGAAGCGCGCTCCGCTTTCGGCGATCCCTCTGTCTTCCTCGAAAAATATCTCGCCCACGCGCGCCATTTGGAAGTTCAGATCCTGGCCGACCATTACGGAAATATCCTGCACCTCTGGGAGCGCGATTGTTCGGTGCAGCGGCGCCACCAGAAGGTGGTGGAAGTGGCGCCCGCTTCGAACCTTCCTCATTCGCTTCGCGTCGAGCTCTGCTCGGCGGCTGTGCAATTGGCCAGGAAAGCCGGATACCGCAATGCCGGGACGGTCGAATTCCTTTTCGACGTCGATACGCAGAAGTGGTATTTCATCGAAGTCAATCCCCGCATCCAGGTGGAGCACACGGTGACCGAAATGGTCACGGGCATCGACCTGGTACGCGCGCAGATTCGCGTTGCTCAAGGTCATTCGCTGCACGATGAACCGCTCTCGCTTCCAAAACAGGATGCGGTTCCGCTGAATGGCTTCGCCATCCAATGCCGCGTCACCACCGAAGATCCCGAAAATCATTTCGCCCCCGATTACGGCAAGATCACCACGTATCGTTCCCCGGCAGGTTTTGGAATTCGGCTGGATGGAGGCACCGCGTATGCCGGCGCGGTGCTGGCGCCCTACTACGATTCGCTGCTGGTGAAAGTTACGGCATGGGATGGCACGCTCGATGGCGCCTCCCATCGCATGGACCGCGCGCTGCGTGAATTTCGCATCCGCGGCGTAAAGACGAATATTCCCTTTCTCGAGAACGTGGTGAACCACCAGCGCTTCCGCTCGGGCCAGGTCACCACTTCTTTCCTCGACGATTCTCCGGAACTGTTCCTCCTTCCTCGCCGTGCGCGACCGTGCTACCAAACTCTTGCATTACCTTGGCGACGTAATCCTCAACGGCAATCCCGAGGTGAAAGGCAAGAAAGTCCCGGAGACGTTGGCTGATCCTGTCGTTCCACAGTTCGAAAAAGGCGAGATTCCCTCCGGAACGCGACAACTGCTGCGGAAGTTAGGCCCGCGCGAATTTGCCAAATGGGCTCGCGCCGAAGAGCGCCTCTTGCTGACCGACACTACTTTCCGCGACGCGCATCAGTCTTTGCTGGCAACACGCGTGCGCACCCACGATCTGCTTGAGACCGCCGATGCCATAGCGCATCGCCTTCCTCAGCTTTTCAGTCTTGAAGTCTGGGGCGGCGCCACGTTCGATACCGCGATGCGCTTCCTGCACGAAGATCCCTGGCAGCGCCTGCGGGAATTGCGCGAACGCATTCCCAATATCTGCTTTCAAATGCTGTTTCGCGGCGCGAACGCCGTCGGGTATACGTCCTATCCAGACAACGTAATCACGGAATTCATCCGCGAAGCGCACGCTCAGGGCATCGACATCTTCCGCATTTTCGATTCGTTGAATTCGATCGAGAACATGCGCGTTTCCATTGACGCTGTGCTCGAGACCGGTGCGGTTTGTGAAGGGGCGATCTGCTATACGGGAGATCTGCTCGATCCTACGCGCCCCAAGTATGGATTGCATTACTACCTCGCTCTCGCCAAACAACTCGAAAAGTTGGGCGTGCATTTTCTTTGCATCAAGGATATGGCCGGCCTGTGCAAGCCTTACGCCGCTTACGAACTGGTGAAGGCTCTGCGCGAAGAAATCGGCCTGCCAATCCATTTTCATACGCACGACACGAGCGGAATCAATGCAGCTTCGGTCTTGAAGGCCGCTGATGCGGGAGTGGACGTGGCCGACGCCGCCGTTGCCGCCATGAGCGGCGGCACCAGTCAGCCCAATCTGAATTCGATCGTCGAGGCCCTGCGTCATACGCCACGCGAAACCGGTCTCGACGTCGAGACACTTAACGAGTGCTCCGATTATTGGGAAACGGTGCGGGACTACTATTTGCCTTTCGATTCGACGCCGCGCGCGGGTTCAGCGCGTTTGTATGAGCATGAAATTCCCGGAGGCCAATACACGAATCTGCGCGAGCAGGCTGCCGCCATGGGCCTGGGCCGTTCCTGGCATGAAGTCGAACGCACCTATGCGGACGTAAACAGGCTCTTCGGAGATATCGTCAAGGTCACGCCTTCCAGCAAAGTCGTCGGCGACATGACTTTATTCCTCATGGCCAAGGAAATGCGCCCGCAGGACGTGCTTACACTGGACGTGAATCACGATCTGGCGTTTCCCAATTCGGTGGTGGAGATGCTCGCGGGCGGCCTCGGAAATCCTCCCGATGGCTGGCCCGCGAAAGTCCAGCAGATCGTCCTGCATGGCGCGGAGCCGCAACACGGACGTCCTGGAGCCCAGCTTAAACCCATCGATCTGAAAGAGGCGCAACAGCGCCTCGAAAAACAACTCGGCCGGCCCGTTCGCCGGGACGAACTGCTCAGCTATCTTCTCTATCCCGACGTTTTCCTCAAATACGATCGGTTTCGTCAGACCTACGCCGACGTGAGCGTTCTGCCCACGCCACCGTTCTTTTATGGGCTGCGCCCGGACCAGGAAATCGCCGTCTCGATCGAAGCGGGCAAGGCTCTGGTCATAAAATTCCTCACCATCGGTGAACCGCATCCCGACGGCACGCGCACCTTGTTTTTCGAACTGAACGGCCAGCCGCGGGAGATCAACGTGCGTGATCGCGCCTTGCGCATTGTGGCGCCTTCGCATCCCAAGGCGGATTCGGCGGACCCGGGGCAAGTGCCCGCGCCGACTGCGGGCATGGTTACCTCAATCGCGGTGGAGCTGAACCAAGAGGTCGCCCCCCATGCCAAGCTCCTCACGCTCGAAGCCATGAAGATGCAGTCGAATGTGTACGCGCCTGTGGCCGGACGCGTTAGCAAAATCCACGTCACACCCGGCCAGCACGTGGAAGCTCGGGACTTGCTGTTTACGATTGTTCCTCAGGAGCCAAAGGCCTGATTCGGCCAGTTGGCTGCAGAACCCTCGGCTGAAGTTGGATTGAGCTCTCGCGGCAAAACGAATCGCGGCCGTCAGGACCCGGCCGCAAGCGGACGAAGCTCAATACCTGCATTCTTCAGGCGCTCTCCGATAGCGGCAGCGATCTTCAACGGCTCCCGGAGTATCTCCGTGAATGCAAATCGTCTGTGCCTCCACTCGAATTTCCCTGCCGTCTGACGCAATAACGCTGGCGGCTTGAGCAATATGTAGTGCCTGTGCGGCCGCTTCCGCAGGATTAAGAAACTAGAGCATCCGCGAATTTGCGCGATCTTAGCGAGCCGTTCGGTTCGTACCTCCGGTCCGCAAACGCCTCCGCTGCAACGGAAAAGCCGGCGCGTCGAAAGGCCTCGAGCATCAGCTGATCCCGCGAGGCCTACCAGAACCACATCGCGTCGCCATCGTGCCACGCCATCTGCGACGGCCTCGGCGACCGCCGCGTCCCTCGCCGCCTGATTGTAAAGCGCCCCGTGCGCCTTCACGTGACCAACGCGAGCGCCGCACTTCGCGGCTATTTCGCCGAGTTTCGACACCTGTTCGAATACGCTCTCCGCGATTTCATCCGCTGACAAATCGAGTTCCAACCGGCCGAAATTGGCGCGGTCGGCATAGCCCGGATGGGCGCCAATCGCCAATTTCCTTCGCATCGCCTGCTCAATCGTCGTCCTCATGGTGGCTTCGTCGCCGGCGTGCGCTCCGCAAGCAATGTTTACGGAAGTCAGAAAGCGCCATGAGCGCTTCCTGAGTGCCGTCGGCGATAGCTTCAGGCATCTCGCCCATATCGCAATTCAAGTCGATGGACTTCACTCCTGAATGAGCTCCTTTGATGCCAGCAGAGCTTCCTGCTGAATCAGCAACGAACGTGCCTCGCTCATTTCGACCCGCTCGAACCGGATCTCGTCGCGCGGCCGGAGCTGGCCGAGAGAATGCAGATCGGCCGAAATTACGTTCGCGATTTTAGGATAGCCGCCGGTCGTCTGCTGTTCGACGAAACAGGATGATCGGCTGGCCCGAAGGAGGAACCTGAATCGCGCCCAGCGAGACGCCCTCTGTGATCATTTCCCGGGAAGCTTCGAGCTGAATTGGCGGGCCTTCCAGACGAATACCCATGCGATTGGATTGTTCGCTTACACGAAATGTATTCCCGCAAAGCGTTTTCCACGACGATTCGGCGAACCAATCGCTTTGCGGCCCATCGGTAATTCGGATCACTTTGCGAGGCTGTAGGCTTTCAAGCACTTTCGGCGATAGCGCACGTTTTACGAAAGAGAGAATTAGCTGCGCCGAGTTCAACTCGATCCCCTTTGCGTAACGCCCTGCCTTCGAAGCCGCCGAGGCCGCTAAGCACATGAGTCGACGCGCTTCCCAAGAAAGGCTCCACGGCAATTCCCCCCTGAACACATAAATAAGCGCGTGCTCCGGAACGCGAAGGGCCGAACTTCACTGTTTGGCCCTCGCGTATCTCGATCGACGTCCACATCGGCAGCGCCACGCCATCCAAGGAAGGTCCAAAGTCCGCTCCCGTCACCGCAATAACCGCGGCCCGCTCGAATCTAAACGCGCCGCCGACAAGCGTCATTTCCAGTGCCGCCGCGCCATCGGGATTGCCCACCAGCCGATTCCCGATCCGCAGCGAAATCGGGTCAGCCGCTCCCGAAGCCGAGACGCCCATCGGGCCAAATCCCTCGCGGCCCAAATCTTGCACTGTCGTAAATAAGCCCGGCGCCTGGACTAGGATCGCGCTCATCTGCCGGCTAAGCTCCGCGAACTCTTTTTCGGAAATCGCCCGAAAGCGCACGTGATCGCCGATCTGCAAAAGGCTCATCGGGTTAGCATCGCGGCGAAACATGGCCACCGGAGTGCGCCCGATCAATCTCCAGCCGCCCGGCGTTGAGAATGGATACACGCCGGTTTGATTCCCGCCGATTCCTACGCTGCCCTGCGGCACTTTTGCTCGCGGCGTCTCCAGCCGCGCGGAAGCAAGGGCCTCTGGCAATCCTCCGAGATAACCAAAGCCCGGCGCGAATCCAAGAAAGTAAACGACGTAAATCGGGGACGAATGTAACTCGATCACCTGAGCGGCGGTCATTCCGTGCATCTCCGCCACGTCAGTTCAGATCGGGCCCGAATTCTCCGCCGTAGCAGACGGGAATCTCGACCTTGCGCGGTGTCGGAAGCGGCTCCCGATCCAATCGGCCCAGGTAGGGAATTAATTTCGATTGCAATTCGTCGTGATCGAGCCTGAGCGGATCGAACTTGATCAAGAGTGAGCTATAAGCGGGATGCAGATTACGAATGCCGTCGATGGGTTCAGACTTGCAGCAGACGAAGCAACTTCAGCACGCGCTGATGATTTTCGAGCGCGATCTCCTCGCCGAGGTAAACCAGAAGCGACTGGTCGCTCGCGGCTCGGAACTGCGGCTCACTCGTTCTTGATTTGCGCATCTTCTGCTGGCCGCATGCGAGTATACGATGGCCCTCGCGGTAATCCGCGGAGCCGGACCGCCGCGCCAAGCCAAAAGTGCTAAGATTGCCGCGCTCTCGAGCGCCACCAGGGCTCGCAGGCGCATTTCGCGGCATCCGCCACATACAATGATGACCATGACAACAGAACTGCTACCGACTTCGCTTGGTAGGTTCATATCCGCAGCCCGATTGGCTGATCGATCGGCAAAAACTCGCCGGTCGCTTCCCGCCGCGAGTTCGGGCGAAAGAATTATGGCGCGTCGCTCCCGAATTCTTGGAACAAGCGCAGGACGACGCCACGATTCTCGCGATCCGCGATGAAGAGCGCGCCGGCCTCGATATCATCACCGACGGCGAAGCTCGGCGCGAAAGCTATTCGAATCGTTTCGCTACCGCCCTCGAAGGCGTGGACATCGATAATCCCGGCACCGCGCTCGACCGCAGCGGCCATCCTAATCCCGTGCCGCGCGTCACAGGCAAGATTCGCAGAAAGCACCCGGTGGAAGTCCGCGATCTGCAATTCCTGCGCGCCAACACGAACCGCAAAATTAAAATCACCGTTCCCGGCGCGTTCACCATGGCGCAGCAGGCGCAGAACGACTACTACAAATCCGAAGAAGAACTAGCCATGGACTATGCCGCCGCCGTCAACGAGGAGATCAAAGATCTTTTCGCCGCGGGTGCCGACGTCGTCCAGATGGACGAACCTTACATGCAGGCGCGTTCGGAAAAGGCCCGTCAATACGGCATCAGAGTTCTCAAACGCGCGCTTGACGGCGTGAAGGGCACCACCGCGGTGCATCTCTGTTTCGGATATGCCGCGATCATTCACGAGCGGCCCTCCGGCTATTCCTTCCTCGCGGAATTAGCCGAAGCGCCCGTGGATCAGATTTCCATCGAGACGGCTCAATCTTCCCTCGATTGCTCCATTCTCGAAAAACTACGCGGCAAGACCATCATCCTCGGCGTGCTCGATCTTTCCACGCATCAAGTTGAGACGCCCGAGATTGTTGCCGCGCGGATTCGGCGAGCACTTCCTTTCGTAAGCGTAGATCGGCTGGTGGTCGCGCCCGATTGCGGAATGAAATATCTGCCTCGCGACGTTGCGTTCAGGAAGCTGCAGGCGATGGTCGAAGGCGCCAAACTCGTCCGCGCCGATCATCGGGCAAGAGGTACAGCAGGCTAATACGGCCGGTTAGCTTCTCTCCCGAGCGTCAAAATGTCCGCCATCCTTCGCACGTGAAAAAGTACGACGCCATCGTCATTGGCTCCGGACAAGCGGGCAATCCGCTTTCCTACGCCCTCGCCGAACGCGGCTGGACCGTCGCTCTCATCGAGAAATCGCACCTCGGCGGCACCTGCATTAACACCGGCTGCACGCCCACGAAAACAATGATCGCTTCCGCGCAAGTCGCGCATTACGCGCGGGACGCTGCGCGTTGGGGCGTGCACACTGGCCGCGTTGAAGTGGATCTTTCATTTGTGGTGGACCGCAAGAATGCTGTTGTGCAGCGATTCCGCGGCAACCAGGAGCGGAATGTCATCAAGCATCCCAGCGTGCACCTCTATCGCAGCCGCGCACATTTTCGGTCGCCGCACGAGGTTGAAGTCGATAATGACGTCCTGCAAAGCGAGCGCATCTTCATCGATACGGGCACACGCCCTTATCCTCCAGATCTTTCCGGCCTCGATACGGTCGGCTATTTGACCAACGAATCCCTGATGGAGTTGCGCGAACTTCCGCAGCATCTCCTGATTCTCGGCGGCGGCTACATTGGCCTCGAGTTCGGCCAGATGTTTCGGCGCTTCGGCAGCCGCGTGACGATCGTGCACAAAGGCTCGCAGCTTTTGTCACGCGAAGACGAGGACATCGCGAAAGAACTGCAGAAGGCGCTCGAAGCCGAAGGAATCGAATTCCGCCTGAATTCCAACTCAGTGCAAGTCGAGAAAGAGCGCAGGACAAATCGCTTTGACGCTCGAAGCCGCCGGCCACAGAGAAACAATCACCGGCTCTCATCTGCTCGTTGCCACCGGCCGGCGGCCAAATACCGATGATCTCGGGCTGGACAAAGCGGGCGTGGAGCTCGACGAACGCGGCTACATCCAAGTGAATTCGCGGCTGGAGACAAATGTCGCCGGTATATGGGCACTCGGCGACGTTAAAGGCGGACCGGCCTTCACGCACATTTCTTACAACGACTATCAGATTGTCTTTGGCAACTTGATAGAGCAAAAGAATCTGAGCATCGCCAATCGCTACGTGCCTTATTCGCTCTTTACCGACCCGCAGCTTGGCCGCGTTGGTATGACGGAGAAGGAAGCTCGCGCGTCAGGGCAAAAGCTGAAAATGGGCAGCTACGCAATGTCGCGCGTGGCGCGTGCCATCGAACGAGACGAAACTGCGGGCCTGATGAAGGTGATCGTCAATGCGGAAACAGACCGCATCCTCGGCGCGGCCATCTTAGGCATTGAGGGAGGCGAAATCGTACAAATTCTCGGCGCCATGATGCTGGCTGACGCACCGTACACGGTGCTGAAAGGCGCCGTCTACATCCACCCGACGCTTGCCGAAGGCTTCTTCGGCTTGATGGACTCCGTCAAGCCCGTATCGTAACCGCGCTGAAAAATCGGTGTCCCGTCGAGCCGAAATGCCTCTAGGCATTCCTACTCAGGATAGCCGGGCGCAGATCTGATGTACTTAGAGGGTCAGAGCTTTCTCTGACATCCGCACGTATCTTTGCGGGCTTTAGCCCCTGAAAACGCTTTTATTTGTAGCTCGGGTCGCCCACGCCATCGCGAAAGCACAGCTTTCGCGATAACAATAGGCGCGGGAGACGCGAGGCTTTTTTGCACCGCTATTGCGAAAGGATCTTCTCGATTTGTCTCAGATGGTTGATGTCATGGCCGGCACACAGCTTGGCTATGGTCTCAATCGATTCCTCGCCGCGTTCTGAGTGCATGCCATGATATTTCCGCTGCGCAGGAGAGAGCGATTTCAGGAGATCGAGGTTCGCTTTGCGGAAAGCAGCAAAGCGTTCCAGCGATTTGCGGGGATCCGATTTGCCGTAACTCATGGCCTGCGCCCATTTATCCTGATCGAACCCTTGTATCGGAGCGCCGGGAGCGCCGAGGATCGTGCGAATCCGATAGCCAAACACAATTTCCGTGTCTGCCATGTGAGCCAGGATTTCGGCAACCGACCATTTCCCCGGCGCAGGTTGCTTGCGCAATTTTGAACCCGGCCCACGCGAAACTAATCGCTCGAGTTTCTTGGGCGTAGCAGACTGAATCTTCAGCGGGTCGTTTTCGGCAAGATAGCTGAAAATCCGTTGCTTATATTCTTGTGCGGTCTCCTGCATGTTTGTTCTCCTGACGTGCGCAGTTTATGGAATCTTCTGCCAAGGATTGAGCATTGTAACTTATCCGTGCCTGCGAGCCCGTTTGACCCTGGCGGTACAATAGATGTACGTGTGTGCTAGCTAAGCTTAGGGATCGCCCGGTGTATCTGTGGTTGAGCCCAGGCGAGATGAGTGCTCCCTTTGAGTGTTTTCGGGATCTAGAGTTCGCCTTTTGAAGCTTTAAACCCTTGTTGATTGTCCGCAAAAAACATTCCTACTCCCGATCCCAAACTACCAGACGGTTTTATTTCGAATGCGATGGCAATTGTCTTCCGTTTCGCAGGTTCGCAAACACAAGTCCTGCAGTTTCTGCACTTGCGCAAAGCCGCACAATAACTGCTTTGAAATCTGCACTTCCAAAAACAAAGAACTTAAAACCTCTGTAATCAACACTTACAAAAAAATGGGGGAGGGGTGGCCCATATCTCTTTGTCGTGGGCAGCGCCTTTCCGAAAGTGTGTCTCGTCCCGATGAGGCAGCGGGTGATGTGATATAAACGCAAGAGCGTTAGCCTTTGTTTCCAGGGTGACTTAATCTTTCTTTGAGGGTGAAATGATTCATACAGGTCGTCACTTCCTTCAGATTCCCGGTCCTACAAACGTTCCCGATCGAGTCCTGCGCGCCATGGACCAGCCGGTGATCGATCACCGTGGACCGGAGTTTGCCGAACTCGGACTGGCGGTACTTTCAGGATTGCGCGACATCTTTCAGACCGGGGGCCACGTCATCGTGTATCCCTCATCCGGAACGGGGGCTTGCGAGGCAGCTCTGGTCAATACGCTTTCTCCCGGTGATCGGGTAATTATTTTCGAGACCGGTCAATTCTCAAATGTCTGGCGCCAAATCGCCGAACGGCTCGGCCTTGATGTCGATTACGTCCCCGGAAGTTGGCGGCGCGGCGCGTCCGCTGCCGACCTCGAAGCGCGGCTGAGCGCCGATACGCGCCATGCTGTAAAAGCCGTCGTGTGCGTGCACAACGAAACCTCCACCGGCGTTACCAGCCGCATACCGGAACTCCGGCGTGTCCTGAACCGCCTGCGCCATCCCGCCCTGCTGATCGTCGACGCAATCTCGTCCTTGGGATCCATCGATTTCCGCGTGGACGAATGGGAAGTGGATGTCACCGTCTGTGGTTCACAAAAAGGACTAATGGTGCCTCCGGGTCTCGGCTTCAATGCGATTTCCCAAAAGGCCCTCGCTGCCAATAAAGCTGCGAAATTGCCGCGATCCTACTGGGATTGGCAGGACATGCTCAAGCAGAATGAGACGGGCTTTTTCCCATATACGCCGGCCACGAACCTTCTTTTCGGGTTGCGCGAGGCGCTGAAAATGCTTCACGAGGAGGGCCTGCCCAACGTCTTTCGTCGCCACGCCCGCCATGGCGAAGCCACACGCGCCGCGGTGCGCGCTTGGGGACTCGAGATCGTCTGTGAGGAGCCGCTCGAGTATTCCAATTCCATGACCGCAGTGTTTACGCCCGCAGGTCACGACGCGGATCGGCTGCGCAAAATCATCCTCGAAAATTTCGATATGTCTCTTGGGGCGGGGTTGGGCAAGCTCGCCGGCAAAGCTTTTCGGATTGGCCATCTCGGCAGTTTCAATGACCTCATGCTCGCGGGAACTCTGAGCGGAGTCGAAATGGGACTGCGCCTGGCGGGTGTACCGCACCAAGAAGGCGGCGTGATGGCCGCCCTGAATAGCCTCACGCCGGCCGCCAAGATGAGCGAGCCTGCCACAGTAGCGCGATAGCCTGGAATTCAATTAGCATCCATGCGCGGAGCATAAGGTGCACGAATCACAAACAGCAGCCGCACCGAAAGCAAAGGGCATTCCGGCCACCACGACGGTTCTGATCTTGCTCTGCCTGATGTACGCCATCAATTACATCGTCAGAGTGAACGTAAGTACTGCGGCAGCTGCGTTCAAAGACGAGCTGCACCTGAACAACACCGACCTGGGCTGGATCTTTTCCGCCTTTGCTTATCCTTATCTGCTTTTCCAAATCATCAGCGGCTGGATCAGCGATCGCGTTGGACCGCGTTTGGCGCTCACGATCTGTGCCGTGATCTGGTCCGCAGCGACCATATTCATGGGCTTGGCGAATGGGATGCCGTCGATGCTGTTTGGCCGGGTCATGCTCGGCATTGGCGTATCCGCCCTGCCCACTGCAACCCGTGCGATGTCCGCATGGATGCCGGCGGGAAAACGAGCCTTCGCGCAAGGGATCACGCATTCGGCCGCGCGAGTCGGAAACATGATCACGCCTCCGCTCGTAGCCTGGTTGATTGTGCTTGTGGCGTGGCGTGGTTCTTTCGTTGTCCTCGGAATCGCGAGCCTCAGTTGGGCAGTCCTCTGGGGCTGGTATTTTCGCGACAATCCTGCGGACCATCGTGCGATTACGCCTGCGGAGCTCGCCATCCTCCCAAAGCACCGCTCGCGTGACGCCCATAAGACCGAGCCGGTCCCATTTTTTCGGCTGGCCCGCCGGATGTCTTTGGCGACCGTCGTTTATTTTTGCTATGGCTGGACGCTCTGGTTTTTCCTGGCTTGGATTCCGCAATATTTTCTGCACAGCTACAAGCTGCGTCTGAATAATTCGGCCTTCTTTGCGGCGGGAGTTTTTCTCGGCGGGGTGCTAGGCGACGTTTTGGGTGGAATCGTCAGCGATCGCATCTTTGAAAAGACCGGCGATCGCAAAAAAGCGCGTCGCAACCTTGTGGTTTTCGGGTTTCTATGCTCGCTCGTGATGATGATCCCCATCATGCTCGTTCACAATTTGACCTCCGCCGCCATTTTCCTGAGCCTGGCCTTCTTTTTCGCGGAGTTTACGGTTGCACCGATGTGGGCGATTCCTATGGATATCGCTCCGAAGTTTTCCGGCTTTGCCAGCGGTTTTATGAATTCCGGCTCGGCGCTCGCCGCGATTATCTCGCCGGTTTTGGCCGGCATGATCATCGATCGGACCGGCAACTGGGAGTTGCCTTTTGTGGGCAGCATGGCGCTGCTCTTGTTTGGAGCAATAATCGCGCTCTGGATGAAAATTGAAGAAATGCCCTCCGAGCCGCGCGCGAGCGCAACTCCTGCAGATTCAACCGGCTGTTTCATCATGAACCCTGTAACCTCGACGTCCACCGGTTCTTTGACACAACTTTCTCCGCTCCCACTCAGCTCCCATGCCAAGCCTGTAGATTCGTTTGCCGCAGCGGCGGAACTGGAAAAGGAACTCCAAAAAACGGTCAACGGCGAAGTGCGCTTCGACCGCGGCAGTCGCGCCCTCTACGCCTCGGATGCCTCCAACTATCGCCAAATTCCCATTGGGCTGGTGATTCCGCGCGACAGCGACGACGTGATCGCCACGGTAGCCGCATGCAAGACATATGGCGCGCCGGTTTTGCCGCGAGGAGGCGGCACGAGCCTTGCCGGGCAGTGCTGCAACGTCGCGGTGGTGCTGGATTTCACCAAGTACATGCACCGAATTCTGGAGATTGATCAGGACGCCAGAATCGCGCGCGTTCAGCCGGGGCTGGTTTTAGACCGCTTGCGCGAGCGCGCCGAGCTTCACCATCTGACGTTTGGCCCCGATCCTTCTACGCATAGCCGGTGCACGCTGGGCGGAATGATCGGGAATAACTCCTGCGGCACTCATTCCTTGCTCGCCGGTAAAACCGTCGATAACGTCGAGGAACTCCACATTCTGCTGTACGATGGCACGCAATTGACGGTTGGCGCGACGTCAGAAGAAGAACTGAATTCCATCATTGCTCAGGGCGGTCGCCGCAGCGACATCTACGCAAAGCTTCGGACGATTCGGGATCAATATAGCCAGCTGATTCGCGCGCGCTATCCGAAAATTCCGCGGCGTGTGTCCGGCTACAATCTGGATCAGCTTCTCCCCGAAAATGGCTTCCATGTAGCGCGGGCGCTCGTTGGGACTGAAGGCACTTGTGTCACCGTCCTCGAAGCCAAACTGCGGCTGATTCACAGTCCCCAGCACAGAACCTTGGTTGGATTGGGCTACCCGGACGTTTTCATCGCTGCCGAACAGGTTCCCGCGATCCTCGAATTCGGTCCCATCGGGCTCGAAGGATTTGAAGGCCGCATCGTTGATGGACTCCGAAAGAAAGGCACGCCCAATCTCGAATTGCTTCCCGACGGAAGAGGAATCTTATTGGTTGAATTTGGCTGCGATGATCCGCACGAGGCTCAGGAGCTGGCTCTCAAACTCGCGGATCTCTTCAGACAATCCCCGGGAAAACCCGACGTTCGTCTTTATAACGACAGCGAAGCCAAGTGGGTTTGGAAGATACGCGAATCCGGCGCGCGCGCGGCAGCAGCGGCGCCCGGTGCGCCTCCCGAATGGGAAGGCTGGGATGACGCCGCGGTCGCTCCGGAAAAAGTGAGCGCCTATCTCCGCGATATCCGCAAGCTTCTCGACGAATACAACTACCAGGCCGCGTTCTACGGGCATTTCGGCCACGGCTGCATTCACATGCGCGTGAGTTTCGACCTGGAAAGCGAATCCGGCATTCGCAATTACGGCGAATTCGTGGAACGCGCCGCGGATCTCGTGGTCAGTTACGGCGGCTCGCTTTCCGGTGAGCATGGCGACGGGCAATCGCGCGGCGCGCTGCTGCCAAAGATGTTTGGACCCGAATTGGTAAGGGCTTTTGGCGAATTCAAGGCCGCCTGGGATCCGGACAACAAGATGAATCCCAATAAGGTCGTGAATCCCTATTTGCCCACGGAAAATCTTCGGTTAGGAGCGGACTACAAGCCGCACCAATCGAAAACTCATTTTCATTTTCCCGACGACGGCGGTTCATTTGCCAAAGCCACGGTGCGTTGCGTGGGTTTGGGCGAATGCCGGAAGACGCATGCCGGCGCGATGTGCCCCAGCTACATGGTCACGCTCGAAGAGCAGCACAGCACTCGTGGGCGCGCGCACATGCTTTTTGAATTGCTGCAGGGAGAAGTGGTCCGCGACGCCTGGAAAGATGAACACGTCAAAAAGGCTCTGGATCTTTGCCTTTCCTGCAAGGCGTGTAAATCGGAATGCCCAACCAACGTGGATATCGCCACCTATCGCGCCGAATTCCTCGCTCATTACTACGAGAGCAAAAGGCGTCCGTTGCACGCCCACTTTTTTGGAGCCATCGACCGCTGGGCGAAACTCGCATCGGTCGCTCCCCGCACGGCAAACTTTTTCAGCGGTGCGCCCGGATTCGGTCAGCTGCTTCGTTCGTTGCTGGACCTCCCGAGTGAAAGAAGAGTTGCCGCGCTTCGCAAAATACACTTTTCAAAGTTGGGCGAACACTCGAAAAGTTTTGGCCACACGAGACTCGCGCACCGAAACGGCTGCCGCCGCGAATGATCGCAGAGTGATTCTGTGGCCGGATACGTTTACGAATTATTTTCATCCGGAAACCGGCCGCGCGGCGCTCGAAGTGTTGGAGGGAGCCGGCTTTCAGGTCACGGTTCCGCAGATCGCACTTCTGTTGTGGCCGGCCGCTCTACGATTTTGGAATGCTCGATCGCGCAAAGGAGTATCTCGCGCGAATCATGCAGAGCTTGGGGACTGAAATAGATGCAGGCGTGCCCATCGTGGTGCTGGAACCAAGTTGCGCTTCGGTCTTTCGCGACGAACTGCGCGGACTTTTTCCCAAGGATGCGCGCGCTGCGCGCCTGCGGGACCAAACTTTTCTCCTGAGCCAGTTTTTGCGTTCTCGGGGTTATCAGCCTCCGCAGCTTCATCGAAAAGTGCTGCTGCACGGGCATTGTCACCACAAAGCGCTGATGACCCTTACCGATGAAGAGGCTCTTCTGCGAAGCATGGGCGTCGAACTGAACTCTCCCGATTCCGGCTGTTGCGGAATGGCCGGTTCCTTTGGATTCGAGCGCGACAAATACCAAATGTCGCGCGCCATAGGCGAAAGGGTGCTTTTGCCCGCGGTAAGAGAAGCTGCTCCGGAAACTCTAATTGTGTCGGATGGTTTCAGTTGCCGCGAACAGATTGCGCAGCTGGCAGGCCGAAGGGCTTTTCATCTGGCAGAAATCCTGAAACTGGCGGCCACCCAGTCGCAGCTAACAACCTGAATCGCAGTCCGCGGTGCAGGTTGCAGTGCTGCGGTGCAGTTGTACTGCGGAATAGCCTTATTTGGCCCCGGCCGCAGTGCGCAAACTGATCGCTGGCGCAGGACCCGCCACGTTCAGTTTTGGTTCCTGCTCCACGGCTTTCAGAAGTTCGCGTGTGACCCGTTCGTCGATTTCCCCCGCGTGGCTGCAAATCCACGGGGAAACGAACCAATGCTTCCAGCCCCGAAGTCGTGAGCCGCAGTTGGACATTTGGCTTGAGCACGCCGTCCGCGACGCCAAGCAAATTCCGCTCCATGGCCCGATTTTGCCTTTCCAGCTCTTCGTTGTAATCGGCGAGCACGCTTTCCACCGCGTTGAGCAATCTCTCGCGGACTGCCTGGAAGTCGCTGTCCGGAGCCAAGGTTAGCGAGACCTCGTGCCAGACGAAATCCGTGCCGGGAATTTGCCGGAAGATGCCCGCAGTCGGCTGAAACACAACCGAGTTCGAGAAGGCGACCACTCGCCCGGTCGGCGTGTCCGCCGCGCTTCCTCCCAGTTCCATCACTTGCATGCGCACGAGGCCGATATCGACAACTTCGCCTGTCACCCCGCTGATTTGTACGCGATCGCCAACGCGAATTCCATAGCGGCCGATCAGGAAGAAGTAGCCGACGACCGCAACAATCACGTTTTGCAACGCTACCGCGATGCCTGCGGTCAGCAGGCCGGCATACGTCACCGCAGAGTCCAGCCGGCTCGCAAAACCCAGACCTACGATGATGGTAATCGCGACTGCCAGGGCGATTTTGCGCAGCAGCAGGAATTGATACCTGCGGTGAGGCTCGTGCACATAGCGAAAAATGGTCCTCTTTCCGATTTCTCCAAGGATGAGGACAAATCCAATGAATATCGCCAGGATCACCAGCCGCACGAGCAGGCGCTCCAGCACGCCTTTCAGATCGCCTCTTACTTCGCTATGCCAGTTTTCCAAGCTTTTCTGGTACAGCCCAAACAAGATGTTTTGTTTGCTCAGAGGAATGGCAATCGCCGCAAACTGCTTGAATTCCGCTCCGAGTTGATCCAATTGCTGGCGTTGCTGCGCAGCCGTCGCCGAATCCTTGGCCGGCGGTTGATTCGCGACCTGGTCCGCTTCGCGCCACAGTGCGCGCAATCGATTCGCCAGTGGCGTTCGCAAATCGCTGGAAGCTTGCGCCAGTCTTTGCGTTTGGGTGATCGCGGCATCGATGGTGTTGAGCTTATGACCGATATCGAAAAGCTCTGCCCCGAGACTCCAGATGCCCGTGGGTTCGCTGGCAGCGGCTTCTATGTTCGTGTTGGCCTGGTCCTTTGCGTTCGGCTGATTTCCGGTGGCAGTTCCCGCCGCGCCGATGACAGGGATCGAAGCGGCAAGCGCATCAATCTGCCCCTTCAGCCCGCCTGCCTCACCGCCGGCGCCGGCAACAAACTCGCGCATGTTGTGGATAGCATCCTTGCGTGTCTTTTGAAGCTCGATCTCGCTCTGGGTTTGTGCGATCTGGGATTCCAAAAGCGACCGCTGCCTGCCCGTGGCCGTCGCAAGCTTCTGTTTCAACGAATTCAATTCCGATCTCGGCGTTCTTGATCTCCTGGTCAACCTGATCCTCGGCCTTCACCATCGCCTGTTGTTCCGCCGTGCCTCCAGTTTGTGCCTGAACTGGAGTCGAACGCTGACTGCTGGTGATCGCGTCGGCTTCCGCCCTCGCAAAATCAAAACTCAGCCGCACGATCTGGTTCGCGAGCTGGCGGTTATCGGTAACAATCGTTACTTCGCTGGGATCATTCGCGATTTGCTGAACGACGCTCATTTGCCGGTACCAGGTAAGCGTTTGATCCAGGAATGGCATAATGCCCGAGGCGTCAAGAGCAGGAGGCGGAGCGTTTGGTGCCGAATTTTGCCCAAAGACAAAAACAGACAATCCGACGAAAAGGCAAAGCGACAAGATCAGCTCAAAAACGAGACTCGCTTTCCTGGAGCGCGCCAGATCGCGGCTCGTTTCGGCAGACTTAATTGCGCGCAAAAAAAGATGCAAGCTCAACTCCAATTGCCACCAATTTCGGGGACTCTCTTTGGATGATTCTACCCGCTTTGCAGTTAGCCGAGGGCAGGGAAGAAAAGCGGCCTAGGAAGCAAAGCTAAACGAAAGACTTACTTGTTGCTGACTGCTCTGCATACGTCTGTTTTGAGTCGGCCTTGACCTTTCGGCGGAGCACGTCAAGAAACGATTCGCCGGTCTCTGAGAGACGTTGCTCGAGCCTTTCCGTGCAATCGCAAGTACTGCATGCCCAGGGCTCGGTCCCATTTTCATCCTTACAGCGGCGGCGATCGTGGGCATCCTGTACCTTAGTCAGATCGAAAAATTCCTCCCAGTAGGGCCGCTCCTCCAGGAGTGGACTCGGACAATAACACACCTCGACCCAGCGCGTTGTTTGATCCTCACACAGCCGCGCATCTTTCATGTTGCGAAGATACTCGCCTTCGGCAACCGAGCCTTCTCCGAGCCTGCCCCGTTCGATTGCCTCCAATAGTTCGGCTTCACGACCAGCCTTAACTCGTGCTCGAACCAGATAACGCATAGTTTAATTGTAATCCTTGGCGGTACCCGAAGCGCGTCTTTCTGCATCAAACCGCATCAAAGGAAGAGACACTTGCGGCCCCATCTGGCCGCGTGGAGAACGGTATGGCAGAGAATCGAGCAGAAATGAGAATTCCGATGCAGGTGGGAACTGAGTTCCGCATCCGCAATAACGGCGACATTATCGTGGATAATCCTGAGTTGGAACTGGCCGCGGATCCCGCCGCAGCCGACGCCGTTTTGTCGTACCGCTTCGATGCAGAATCGGGTGAACACATCTTGCGTCTGCTGGAACCGGTCGCGGAGCGGTCGCTTCGCCCTGCTCGCAAGGCGAGCTAACCGGGCCGTTATCTGAAACAACGCGGCAACGCCGCATAATTCGAATTCGCTTCCAACCTTCGCGCCTTTTTTCTCGTCTAAATTGCCTTGAGGAATGAACTACGCCACGTCAAAGGCAGCAAGTAACTCGTCTGCGCATTCGCCGGATATATTTATTGTCGGTGGGGGACCGGCTGGGCTCGCCACGGCAATTCTGGCCGCAAAGCGCGGCCTGCGTGTCGCTGTGGCAGATCACAACGTCTTCCCAATAGACAAAGCCTGCGGCGAAGGCCTGATGCCGGACGCCCTGGCGGCATTGAAAACGCTGGGCATCGATCTGAGTCACCGCGAGGCGACTCCTTTTCGGGGAATTCGCTTTCGAGAAGCCGAGAGCGCCAACTATGTCGAAGCTGAGTTCGGCGGGAGTTTTGGCCTCGGAATCCGACGAACAGTACTGCATGCGAAGCTGGCGGAGCGGGCCGCCGAAGTTGGTGTCGTGCTGCTTTGGGGCAGTCGCGTCACCCTAAATGGCGACGGCCGGATCTTGTGCCAAGGAGAGCCTGTTCGTTCCAATTGGGTGATCGGCGCGGATGGCGAAGCTTCACCGTTCCGGAAATGGGCCGCGCTCGACGAGGCACGGCACGAGCACATCCGTTTCGCCGTCGCGTCAGCATTTCCAGATCACCCCATGGACTGATTTTGTCGAGGTCTATTGGGGGCGGGACTGCCAGATTACCGTCGCCCCTATTAGCCGCTGAAGAAGTGTGTGTCGCGGTGACGTCACGCGTCCCCGGGCTACGATTCCACGATGCGGTAGATCGGGTGCCGGCGCTTGCTTCCCGATTGCGCGATTTGCCTGGCTTGGGCAAACTCCGCGGGGCTCGCGCCGTTTCGCGCCGTTTGAGGCGCGTCTGCAGTGACCGAGTGGCACTGGTTGGAGACGCCTCCGGCTCCGTCGATCCGCTCACGGGCGAAGGCATTGGTCTGGCTTTCAAGCAGGCGGCGGCGCTGGTTGAGGCGATTACACGAAACGATCTGCAGGCATATCAAGCGGCGCACGATCGTATCGGCAGGGCGCCGCGTCTCATGTCCAGGTTCGTGTTGACGATGGATGCTCATCCGAATTTGCGCCGGAAAGCGTTGAGCATACTGGCTTCTGAGCCTTCGCTCTTTTCCCGATTGCTTCAGTTCAACGTCGGAAAGCTCACGCTTTCAAAAGTCGGTTTCGGCGATGCGCTGCGATTCGGATGGCGCATGCTCGTTCCGGGTTGTGAGCTATGAGCCAAATCCAAAAACAAATCCGAAAGCCGGCTCGATCACCATCTATGGTATTCGCTAAACCTGTCCGTTGCGCTGCTTGCATTGCAATTGGGCGCCCCGGCATTCGCGCAACAGACCGCTCTCGAACTCGATCCAGCACGAACCGCCGTTCACTTTACACTCAAGACATCCCTCCATACCGTACACGGCACATTCCAGTTGAAAAGCGGCAAAGTGAGCTTCGATCCGCAAACGAGGAAAGTCTCGGGTTTGCTCGTGGCCGATGCGACCAGCGGCGAAAGCGGAAATAGCGGGCGCGATTCAAAGATGCATAAGGAAATCCTCGAAAGCCAAAAATACCCCGAGATCACTTTTGCTCCTCTTGAAGTCGCAGGAGACGTTTCGCCGCAGGGCGATTCGCAGGTACAGGTGAAAGGCACGTTCCGAATCCACGGCCAGGATCACGAAATCGTGATTCCCGTCGCGATACACTCGGCGGGTGCGGAACTCACTATGGACACGGATTTCTCTATTCCTTACCTTAGTTGGGGGCTGAAGAATCCCAGCACATTTATCCTGCGCGCCAGCGATACGGTGCAATTAAGCATTCACGCCAGCGGCCACTGGGCCGGAGATCCGGCAAACTAACGAGGTTTTCCGGCGGCTTCGGGAGGAGCGTGCTGCTCGCCTATGTTAGCAGTCGTGCCGGTCCGCTGACGCAAGGATTGCCGCGTTCATAGAATCGAAATCGCCGTTCCACGTCGCGGGTGATTCCAATGCGCACGGCTTTGCCGATCGTCTTCGGCGGCCAGGCCGCAGTGCCAAGCCAAAGCGGCCCGGCGGCGCACAGGTCAACGCCGTCATAGCGCTTGTCGACGCGCATCGCGGCGGTAAGTCGGCCCGGTCCTCGCGCCAAGTCGCACAGCCGCGCGGTTTTGCGATTTTCGTTCTGCGCGAGATCGACTCCTTCGAGCAGTTCGAGCGCGCGCAGAAGGACGCCGGCACCCACGCCTGGAAGTTCGCTCGAGACGTTCAGTAGCCAGTGGACGCCATAGGCGAAATACACGTAGGCATGGCCGCGGCTCAGAAAAAGCGAGCGATTCCGCGGCGTCTCGCCCCGGAACGCGTGTCCGGCGGCGTCTCCTGGCGGATAAGCTTCGGTCTCCACGATGCGCCCGCTTATCCGGCCCTCGGGGAGATCGTGCACCAGAGTCTTGCCGACCAGAAATCGCGCAAGCTGCAACGTGCCGGTCGGGAGCTCGCTGCGGCGTAAGCGCCGCAGGCGAAAGCGGCGCTTCGTAGGATTCTCCCCGGCCTTTTCGGATGATCGGCGCACGGCATCGAGTATATGCTTGCAATCGTGAGTTCCTCCAAGACCGGCGAACAGCTTGATAAAGAGAAGCAGGCGGTGGCGCAGGCTGCCGTCAAATATGTCCGAAGCAATATGCTGCTGGGTCTCGGCACCGGATCTACGGCGAATTACTTCCTGAGTTTTCTGGCCGAACGAATACGAACGGCCGGGCTGAAGATCGAGGCCGTTGCTTCTTCGTTGCACACCGCGGCTCGGGCCAAGGAACTTGGCATAGCGGTCCATGAGCCGCGGCGCGGAGTTCGCCTTGATCTAACCATCGACGGCGCTGACGAAATCGCGCCGGATCTCAGCTTGATCAAAGGCGCCGGAGGCGCATTGCTGCGGGAGAAAGTGGTGGCTCAAGCGTCTCGCCACTTTTTGGTCATCGCCGATTCTTCCAAGCGCGTGGCGCAGCTTGGCCGCCGACGCGTTCCCGTGGAAGTCACACCTTTCGCTATGCCCTGGGTGATGGACGAGATAGAAGGACTTGGCGGCAATCCTCTATTGCGAATGGACGAATCGAGGCCCGATCGGCCGTACCTCACCGATCAGCAGAATCATCTTCTCGACTGCGATTTTGCACTTATCCGGGACGCTCACGAGTTGGCCGCAAAGCTCAAGACGGTAGCCGGCGTGGTTGAGCATGGGCTGTTTCTGGATTTGGCGAGCGCCGCGCTCGTTGCGGATGGTAGCCAGATCGTGGTGCTGCGACCCCAGCATCCGCCCATACCTCTAAGCCAATCTGATTTGGCTTTCGACTAGCATGCCTGCGGCGCTCCGCCTCCGCGATTGCTAAGAAACGCCTGGTGGTGTAGTTTGTTGTTATGACACCCCGTAGTTTCAGCCTGGCAGATTGCGGCTGTCCCTGTTGCTGTTGTCGGCCAATTTCGTTTGGCGGCAGGCGCGGAACATAGGGGTCGAATTTCCAAACAGCCCGGTTTTGAAAAGCCCGCCGCCAACCGAATGACGGCGGGTTTTTTTGTGGGCTCTATTTTCGTTCGAGGAGATCGCAAATGGCCGAATACAAGCACCCGGAAGTTTTGGTATCCACCGAATGGGCTGCCCAGCACCTCAATGACCCGAAAATCCGGCTGGTGGAAGTCGATGTCGACACCAGCGCTTACGATCAGGGCCACATTCCCGGCGCTGTAGGCTGGAACTGGCAGACGCAGCTTCAAGACAATATCCGTCGCGATTTGATCAGCAAACAGGCGCTCGAGCAGTTGCTCGGCAGGTCGGGCATTTCCAACGACACTACGATTCTGCTTTATGGCGATAACAATAACTGGTTTGCGGCCTATGCTCTTTGGCAGTTGAAGTATTACGGGCATAAGGACGCGCGGCTGATCAACGGCGGCCGCAAAAAATGGGTTGAAGAGAAACGCCCGCTAACCACCGAGCCTTCGAAGGTCACTCCCGCGACCTATCATGCCACTGGTCCCGATGAATCGATCCGCGCTCGGAAGGAAGACGTCTTCTCGATCGTCGAGAAACGCAGCCGCGGCAACCTGGTGGACGTGCGTTCGGTGGACGAATTCACCGGGAAAATCATTGCGCCTCCCGGCATGAGCGAGACGGCGCAGCGCGCCGGGCATATTCCAACAGCCGCGAACGTGCCCTGGGCACAGGCCGCCAACGAGGACGGGACTTTCAAGAGCGCCGATCAGTTGCAACAGCTTTACGGCTCCAAGGGCGTTAACGGCAAAGACGAAGTCATTGCTTATTGCCGTATCGGCGAGCGCAGTTCGCACACGTGGTTTGTCCTGAAATATCTGCTGGGCTACGATCGCGTGAAAAACTACGACGGTTCGTGGACCGAATGGGGAAATCTGGTCGGCGCGCCCATCGAAAAAGAGGGTGTGGCGGCCACGGCCCACTGATCCGTTCCGACCGTGCTAGTGGCAGATCCTCCCTCGGCGCGATACGCTAACGCCGAAGGAGGATCATGCTTCTACCTATCGTCCATGCCGGAGAACCGGTTCTCCGGCAGCAGGCACGCGCTCTTTCTCCGAAAGAAATCAAAAGCAAAGAGATTCAGAAAGTAATCGAACATATGCGGGAAACCATGCGCGGGGCGCCCGGCGTGGGCCTGGCCGCGCCTCAGGTTGGTTTGTCTCTGCAATTGGCCGTGATCGAGGACCGCAAGGAATACCACAAGGATGTTTCCGCCGAACAATTGGCCCTGCGCGAAAGGCGGCCGGTCGCTTTCCACGTGGTCATCAATCCGCGAATCCACAACGCGAATGATGGCCAAATCGCGGAATTTTTCGAAGGCTGCCTCAGCTTGCCCGGGTTTTTTGCCCTGGTCCCTCGTCACCGCAACGTGCGGGTGGAATGTCTTGACCACCGCGGCAATCCCAAGAGCATCGAGGCCTCCGGATGGTACGCACGAATCCTTCAGCATGAAATCGATCATCTGCACGGCAATTTATATATCGATCGCATGCACAGCCGCTCTTTCAGTTCCACGCAGAATTGGGAGAAATTCTGGAAAGGCAAGCCTATTGCTGAGGTGCACGCCGAGCTAGGCTCCTAGCGAATCGTTGCCGGGTTATTTCGGCTCGTCCGGCTGCCACGGATCGATCCAGAAATCGAGCGACAGCCATAAGCTGTAAGCGGGGCGCATCAGCACCAGAACGAGAGAAATGGCCAGACAGCCCCAAAATGCGAAGGTGAAATTTTCGGGCAAGCGCCGCGCTTCTGGAAGCGCTAAAGACACGAGATATGCGGCGAGCACGATAAAGGTAGTGAGAATGTACGTGATGATCATGCCTCCAAGGTAGTAGCCGGATTCGCGGAAATAGGAAAGCCCGCAATTCGGGCATCGCGGCAATACGCGATTCGGAAAGCCTCGGAAGATTCGTCCCTGCCGGCAATAGGGGCACCGGCAGTGGAGCGCGTTCAGCAGGAGCTTACGGAAATTCGGCCTTCCACTCACGACTTCAATTATATGCCGAGGCGGCGATAACTACGGAGTGTCGGGCGGCTCAAAATGTCTTGCGCGTCTTGATTTCGATGGCGTAGCTGCCATATTCATCGCGAGTCAACGAAAACGACAGCCGTCCTCTCGTCTGATATTTCACCTGCACAACTGCATTCTGTGTGTCTGTCAGGTCCGTAGCAAATGTAAAGAGAATATTGCTGGAGACGTGCTGTTGAATGGCCACTCGCGCGCCGGGGTTGTTGTTATTGCCGCCGAGCGACGGATCAATCTGCAGTTGTGAAATGCCCGTCAGCTTTTCGATCTGGTTGCTCACTTGGCTTCCCAATCCATTCGCAATTACCGATTCTGCGCCCACTGATGCGGGCGTGGCGGTTGCCGCGGATTCTGCGGTCGTCTTTCCGAAAGCCAAGAGATGAATAATGTCCACCGGCGGTAGTGCCGGGTCAGACGTGTAGTTGGTGCGCAGCCGATCGAGCGAACCGATAAAGTTCAACGTGATGTTGTACTGCTGCACCAAAGTTGTCACGTAGAGGTTGAGCGTCGGCTCCGTCTTGACCGGATTGGCAAAAACCACCGTACCGCTTTGCACCTGATAAACATTGCCCATGAAAATGATCGACCCGCCCGTAAGCGTCGTTCGGCCGAGAATCACAGGATTGCCCAGCGTTCCAACAACGCGCAGGTCCGCCGAGCCCTGCAGACTCAGTTGGCTGCTGGAAAGAGCCAGCACATCGCTCGACGCGACGGCCACATCGAGCTTCATCTTCTGTTCCCACGGGGACGGCACCGATGGGCTGGAAGAACTGAGTTGGCCGATGAAATTTGCGACATCGAAAGCGGGTGTGAACGAAAGCTCATCAATGGTCACGCGGCCGTTCAGCGCAGACGAGCCAGGGCTTCCGATCAATGTGAGATTGGAATCCACTTGTGCGCGTGTCCCTTCTGGATACCGAATGCGAATCGATTTCCCGTTCACCTGTAGAGAAAATGAAGCCGGTGAATAACTGGCGAATCCGCTGACGGAGAAACTTCCGCCGCCCATCTGCCCGGCGAAATTCTGAATCGTGAGGCGATTGTTTGCCACGGCAATTTGCGCATTCACGTTCTCTAAGCCGATTGGGTATGCATCATTGGTAAAAGACACGCCAGCGAGCGCGATGGTACCTCCTATTTGCGGTTGCTTCAGCGCTCCTCGCGCGCTCATATCGATTTTGACGGTTCCCGCAGACTGTGTGTCGGAGCCAAGTATGGTTAAGAGCTTGAGATCGATTGTTCCGGTTGTAGAAATGTTGATCGGAGCGGACCCAGCAAGCGGCAACGCGCCGCCGAACTTGAAATCCGTACCGGTCCCTTTCAGTTCGGCTTGGGAAATTGTGACGACACTGTTCGCGTAGTTCAGGCGCACGGGGCCGGCGCTCGCGAGTTTCAGGTCCTGGTAGGCGAGATTCAGTGTAGAAAGTTCGATGCTGGCCTTCACGTCTTGCGGACGCGCCAGCGGGCCGTCAATCTGGCCGCGCACTTCCGTGTTTCCCTCGAATTGACGCTTTACGCCGGGAACGTATGTCGCCAGCAGCGGCCCGAATTCGAGTGAATGGACCTCAAAGCCTCCGTGAACGATATAGGGCGCAGTCAGTCCGGCGTTTCCGTTCGCGCTGATTTGCCCGCCAGCCACATTCGAATTCAACGTGAAGTTCACCTGCTGATTGGCGATGCGGAGCTGCGCGTTCATCGAGCCAACAGGCGCATTTCGGAACGCCAACTGATTTCCGGCTAGCGCGACATCCAGTTGGGGCGCAGCCAGCGTTCCCTGGCCGTGCGCATCGATGCCCAGAGCGCCTGCGATGCTGTAGCCCCGAGAAGAGAGATAAGTGATTTGGCCGAGATTCACGACGGAGTGGTTGAGGGAAATTCGATAGTGGCGGTCGCTCGCGCCAAATTCTCCTTCTCCGCTGATATTTCCGGCGGGCGCGGCGATGCTGAAACTTGCAGAGAAGGTCTTATTTTCGGCGTGAAGTTGTGTGGTGACGCTTCGAATGGGCTCGCCCCATAACGAAGCATTGCGCAACTCCAGGGAACCGTTACCTGACGGATCATCGATCGTGCCGCGAACCGAAACATTGCCTGAAAACATTCCCGAAACGGGAGCGGAGAAGCCGGTAAGCTGCTCGAGGTCCGCGACAGGAATTTGCGAGGCTTGCACTTGAGCCGTCACGGGATTATTGGCGCTGTAGGACCAGTGCTGCAGGCTCGTCGACAATGAAAAATTCAGCCGCCCTTGGTTCGCGCTTTGAGCCAGCCCGTTTTTCACGCTGACCGATGACGCCGTTGCATCGAAATCGGCCTGTATGTGAGGCCACCGTGCTTGCCGAATCTCTAACGCGTCCGCCTGGGCGTGTCCGGTAATGCGGGGAGCTTGAATGCGGCCCTCTATTTGCGCGTCGAGGGATGCGCTGCCATGCAGGTCGAGTGGCGCGGCTGGCGAGTTGGGTGTTTTCTGCGCAGAGTTTAGAATTCCTTGCACGGCAACGATCAGCAGCTCGGTTTCGTGCAGGTCGGAAGTCCGCGCGCGAATCGAAAGGGCGGAGTGATCGCTGACCGTCCCAGTCGCGACGATGTTGGTTTGACTGCTAGAAAGGGTGCTATTCGTGACCGTGAGCGTCGAATGCGGCGCATCGTAGCTGACATGCAGATCCGCGTTGACCGGCACCGGGGCCGTGTTCGTCGCTCCGCTGGAATTTTGCGCCGGGATCACGGCGGAAATTTGCCCATCGGCCTGGGCAATCATGTTTTGCACATTCGAAATCCAATGCGCGTTCGCGGTCAGATGGGCTGTGCCTCGCAATGGAAGCGAACCAGCCCCTGCAATCTGCTCAGCCTGTCCCAATGACACCGAATCCGCGGAAACCGAGAGCTGATAGCGAGGAGTTGCCGTGAGATGCTCGCCCGTAAATTCGGCGTGCAAAACTCCGCCCAGCGTCTCGGCCTGCAGGCCGCTGACGCGAATTGTTCCGCCCTCCAGCGAATAATCTCCATCGAGAGAGCGGACACTCACCTCGGTTTTGGACACAGAAGCTCTGAACGTTTTACTGGAGACGTGGCCGCTCGTCTTCAGAGCTTCTAACCCGGAACCAGCCGCTGCGTTATAAGACAAAGAGCCGTCCAGCTCGATCTCTCCTCCTGAAAGCGGCACAGTCGGCAACTCCCTGTGCAGGTCCACGGTGGACAGCAATGCTTGATATTCCGCCTGGATAACAGGATTGGAGTAGCCCTGCATGGTGCCTTTGGCATTCAGTTGCGATGATTCTGTGCCGATGTGGATTCGTTCGAATGCGATTCCTGAGCGCGTAGCTGCAAAACTGATCTGAATGTCATGGCGCAGCGGAGCGTAGCCGGCGAGGGCAATTTCTCCTTTGTTGTATCCGAGATTCCCCGAGTATCGGTCCCCAACCGCAGCGCTATTTACGTCCAGGTGGAAGTCCGCCAAGTCGGCGTCGATCTTTCGTGGCAAGTTGTTGTACCGCAGTTCGCCGTCGCGAATCGCAGCGTGCTGCACGCTAACTTGCAGGCTGCTTGCAGAGGGCGCACTGGAGGAAGCAGGCCGCGCCGGAAGATTGGATTCGCCTGCATCGTTGACGACCAGATTGACTGCGGGCCGGTCGAGTATCAGCTCCGTGAGATTCACTCGCTTGTGCAGAAGCGCGCCCCACTCTATGCCGATCTCCACGTGTGGAAGGCTCGCGAGGGGCCTGCGCCGTGTTTTGCTCGGTTCCCCGAACGGCTACATCCTCCAGCGTCATCCGAAGCGGAATCCAGCGAATCCCGAAATCTCGGATCGCGATCCGCGCGCCGCTGGACTTCTCGCCGGCCTGAATCATTTTGGCCAGCAGATAGCGATGCAGAAATGTATTCTGCTGAATCAGGTACGCCGCAGCGACGACAAGCACAATCAATAAGGCAACCGCACCGCCCGCCCAAGCGGCGATCTTTTTCCCGTTCATGTTTCACCTCTCGCCGCGCCGCTCATCAGAAGGCCTGGCCCAAGGTCAGAAAAAACTGCACCGAACTGATTCCCGCGATCGGGTTCAGCAAATGACCAATATCGAAGCGAACCGGCCCGACTGGCGTGTCGTATCGCAAGCCGATTCCCACGCTATTTGTGTATTTTTCCGCCAGCAGCGGAAGATTGATCTTCGAATAAACGTTTCCGCCGTCGTAGAAAACCGCCGCACCCACACCTTTGCGCACCGGAATTGGAAAACGCAATTCCGAATTCAGCACCAGCAGCATGTCTCCGCCCACGGGAACGGAAATGGTCGAGCAGGTCGAAGGAACGCTCGGATTTCCGCATGCCACAACGGGGCGCTGCGGCCCCGCTCCATCAATCGGAAATCCGCGCAGCGTGTCGCTGCCTCCCGAAAAGAATTCCTCGCTTAAGGGCACGCGGCTCGAAAAAATGGGCTGAGCGAAACCGAGGCGGAGGTTGTTGGCCCAGGTTATGTGAGTTGTGACGGGCCGGTAGAACGCCGATTGGCCGAGAAACTTCACAAAGCTTGCGCTCGCCCCGAGCGCCGTTGGAGTCACGCCGAAGTCGAGCGTCTGATAAACACCGTGATGCGCATCCAGAGGTTTGTCGCGGGTGTCGTGAATATACGATACCGACAGCGTGGAGAGCTGAACGTTTCGATCTTCCGGCAGAACCAGAGCGGGGATGAGCAAGTCCGAAAGAACCGTGTGCTGGAATTGGTAACGCAGGATGAGGGTCTGGGTTCGTTCCGGATTCAGTTTCCGTTGCACCTGAAATGATCCAGCCCCAAACGTTGAGGCAAAAAGTGGGTTTAACGTGCTCCGTTCGCCCGTGGAGCTCAAAAGCGAGCTCCAATTCGTGCTCCAGAACCGCGGTACGCCATAGCTCAGGGTGGCGCGATTATCGAGGCGCGAGCCCAATATGGAGGCGGTGAAAGTGTCTCCGCGGCCGCGGAGGTTCCGCAAAGTGTATGCAAAAGAACCGCGCGGGCCGAAGAACCTTTGTTCGCTGGTCTGGAAATTGCTTCCGACCGGAATCGGCGCCAGGCCGGGAACCACGATTGCTCCGCCGGGCGCCGTGCCGCCCCGGCTGATGATCTCGAGCCCGCCGCCATACTCAATTGTGTTTCTCTGGGATTCGTGGACTTTGACGAGGACCTCTTCCGATTCATTTTGCACGGGGTCCGCGGGGTCGCCCGGCGCCGGAGGGTCTCCGGCTTCCGGTGGGTCTTGTGAAGGAGCAGAGTTCGCCGGGCTTTGGTCTGGAGTGCCAGCGCCCGGTTCCGGGGCATCCACCAATTGGGACCCAACAGTTTGAGCCCGGCGTGGCCCGACGCTTGTCCAGTCAAAGATTCCTAAATTGTAGAGATCGCTTTCTGCAGCCAGCATTTTCGATTCGCTGAGCGGCATCTCTGGAGAGAGCGATGTTGTATTTGCGATGAGACTGGTTTGGGTCTTGACGTTTCCGAGATACACGACGTCTTGAACCTGCGTCTCGGCTCCGGGCTGGATGCGGTAGGTCACATCGACCTGGTATTTATTGCCATTGACCGGCGTTGCTGTGGATTTGAGCTGCGCGCTCAAGAAACCGCGATCGAGGTAATACGCGAGGATGTCGTTGCGGTCTTCCAGTTCGTATTCCGGCGAATAAGGTTTTCCCGAAGCCAGCCGAAAGCCGTGCGCAGGGAGTTTACTGGTATCCAGATCGCCATCCCCAATAATCTGAAAACTGTGGACGATGGCTTGCATGCCTTCGGTAATCTCGAAAGTGACGTCGACCTCCGGCTCTAAATCCCGAACCCTTGTCTCCACTCGAACATCGGGATATCCCGCCACCTGGTACATGTCCACGATCTTCTTAACGCTGCTACGGAGTAGCGTCTCGCTGTAGCGTCCCCTCGAAAACAGCAGCTTCTTCTTTTGTATGACGATGGCCGCTCGCAAAGCCGCATCGTTGAAGCCGTGATTGCCCGTAAAGGCGATGTTCTCGACCTTGTGCTTCCTGCCTTTCTGAATGCGGTAGACGATGTCCACCCGATCGGGCGACTCCTGCACCTGCGGCGCGACCTGCACATCGAAATAGCCTTTAGACTGGAAGTAATTGGCCAGATCCTTGCGACCCTTCTGCCAAAAGATCGCTGTCATAGGAGTTTTCCTGATAGATGGGAATAAGGCGCTTCAGCGTTCTTTTGAAGATGTGTGCTCCCTGGAGCTGCACGGTCACTTCCGGCCCGAGTTTCACGTGAAACAGCAGATTGGCGCGATTGGCGTTCGGGTCGTAGTTCGCGGATTTCAGACTGACTTCCTGGGCAAGCCGGTTGTGAGCGCCCAGAGTGCTTCGAATGCGGCCGATGGCCGCTTGGATTCGCTCCTGCGTGAACGTGGTGCCGTTCGTCAGCCGTCCTTTCTTGAAATGCGTCCAGAACGACCGCAGCGCCGCTCTCTGCTCGTCCGCTTCGGATTCCGAAAGCCCCTCGAAATCGATGCTCCCGATTTTTGCGCGACGATTGAGGGTCACCTCGAAAATTGGATTCACGAGTTTGTGGTCTTTGTCGACCTCCGTCCGGGGCTTTACGGTCGCGGCAAAATATCCGCTTCTCGTGAGGAATGTCTTGATCGCGCCGGTAGCGTCGTTCATCTGTCTTTTCAGAAAGGGAGACCCTTCAGAAAACATCACCACCTGGAGTAGCCGCGTATAAGAAAGCGGCGGCACCGCGCCGGGGAACTGCACCAAACCCAGGTAATAGGCGGGCTCGAGAATGAAGAGCAATCGCAGCCCTCCGTTCTCCGGCGAGACTTGCACTCTTACGCTGGAAAATTCTCCCGTGGCCATCATGCGCCGCGATGCTCTGCTGGACTTTCATATTCGAATAAGGCTGTCCGACTTGCTGCAGGAGCAGGGCGCGCAAATAGTCGACGTCTGCTTCCGGTTGGGATGCCAGGTCGATCGCCGTCACCTTTTCGCCTTCGTAATTGAGGGCGCCATTGGTCTGCGAGCGAGCGGCGGGGCCCACAGCGACCAATAGCATGAGCAGAACGGCCGTCTTTAGGGCCAAATAGGCCCGCTGCCATCTTTTTCCTCTCATGAACAGCTTAGATGTGGGCGGCAGCATGGCATTTTCGTTAGTGAATCCCGGCGGCGCTCGGCGGCTTTCTCAATCGCGAGTTATCGCTGTTCCAAAGCTGCATTTATTTCCGCCCCGACCAAGAGAGTGAAGCAGGAGACGAAGATCCAGACCATAAGCACGAAAAAAGCTCCAATTGCTCCGTACGTTTGCGAATAATGGCCAATGTGCCGAACGTAGAAGTTCACTCCCGATGTTCCTGCCACTAAAGCTCAGCGTAGCAAATAGCGTGCCTGGGCTGAGCCAACGCCAGGGACGCCGTTTGTTGGGAAGGACGTTGTCAAGAATTGCCACCCCGATCTGCAGCAGCGTCAAGAGGAAGCCCCAACGAAATATTTCCCAGGTGGTGCGGATGGTGGGACCAAAATACAGTTTTTGCGAGAGATACATGCCGATACGGTGGCCCAGAGTGAGCAATCCGAAGGCGCCAAAGAAAAATGCGGACGACACGATCAGGATACCGATGGCGATCAGCCTTTTTTTCCAGAAGCCCCGGGTCTCAGGGACGCCATAAACTCGGCTGAGGTTTTCCATGAGGGCGACCAAGCCGGAGGAAGAAGTCCAGACCATGGTGATCAATCCGATCGATAGAAAGGTTCTGTTTCTGTGGGCCAGGTTCAACAGCGTTTGTAATGCCAGGTCGCGCGCGTCGGCAGGGAAATGTTGAATGATTTCGTGCGTTACATTAGTCCAGAGATTTGTGTAAGGAAGGAATCCTGCCAGAGCTCCCAGCACCGCGAAAAAAGGGAAGAGCGCCAGCACAAAAAAATAGGCCATTTCCGCAGCCAGATCGATCACGCCATCCTTCAGGATTTTTGCCCAAATTTCGCGAAGGACTGCCAGAGAGCCGCGCCTGTGCTTGCGGGCGGTTACCGGTCCGGCGGGGTAGGCCGCCTGCGTGACGTTCGACAGTGACACTAGTGCCGTCCCCTTGATCTCAATAGGTTACGAGGGATCGTGGCCCGCTCGTATCAGGCCATTACCGTACTTAAAGTGTGGGGACTACTTACGATTTTGGCTCGCGCCACTGCGCATGCCAGTCTGTTTAGGACCTGCGCTGGCTAAGGCCCATCAAAAACGTCAAGGCCAGCTTCACATCGTTAGAACGACGCGGAACTGTGCTTTGCCGCTCATCATGCGGGCGTAACCCTCGGCCGCCTTTTCGAGCGGATAGGTTTCAATCATAGGACGCACACCGGTTAGCTCAGCGAAGCGCAGTGTGTCTTCCTCGTCCGCTGTTGTTCCCGAAGCCCAGCCTTGAATGGTTCGGC
>CAWDQT010000026.1:0-114672 GCA_963804535.1 uncultured Acidobacteriota bacterium | reverse complement strand
CCGCGTCTTGTCCCGAACCGGAATCAGAAATCTCCACGCGCACCATTCCATTTTGCTGCGTCGTGTGAACTGTAAGCGTGCCGCCCATGGGCATGGCATTGAGCGAATTCGCGATCACGTTTTCGAATCCTTTGTACAACAGCTCGGGGTCCGCCCAAATCTTCTCCGCGTCTTCATCCAGCACGAGCTCCGGTTTCACCGGCGGACGCCCCCGCGCATGGAATGCGGTTTCAAACGACTTTACCGCCGCGCGCACCACTTCATTGACGTTCACCGCCTGCATACGTGGCTGGCGCATTTTGGCGAAATCGCTGAAATGGGCCACGATCTCCTTCAGATTGTCCATCTCGGCATGCGCCATTCTCATCGTTTCGACAAAGATCCCCTCGAACTTTTCCGGCGTTTTCTCTCGCGCGCGCTCTAAATTTTCGAGCGTGAGCTGCAGAGAGAAAAGCGGCACCTTGAGCTCCACGGCAAAATTCCGGGCCAGTTCGCGCCATGCCGCAACGCGCTCGGCTTGCAACAGCCCCTGGCGTTTTGCGCTCAGTTGCGCGGTCATCTCATTGAAGGCGCTCACTGCGCGTCCCGCTTCGCTTCGGGCGGCACTTACGTTGGCTTTCGCTTTCCAATCCCCTGCGGCAAGCTCGCGCGCCGCCTTCTCCAGGCGCTCGAGTGGCCGGCTCACCGTCGCTGAGAGCGACCACGAAAAGATCAGAGCAAGAAGAACGCCTGCCGCGCCGATCACGAGTCCCGCGTTGCGGATGTAGGCCGACGTTTTCACCACGGCATCCTGAGCGCCGCCCACCAGGACTACAGCCAGCATCTCGTTGCTTCGGCCGGTTAGGCGCAGGGCCACGAACTTCTGGTCTCCGCCGGAGGCGGGAATCTCATACTCGCCTTCGCGCCCCTGTTTCTGCATCGATCCGATCAGGCTGGCGAATCGTTCCGGCTGTGCCGCCGCGCCTTCGGAATCCAACAATGCTTCCGGCACGAAAGCCGCTTCCAGATTGCGGTAGAGCATCACTCGCATCCCGGCCGGGATGACCAGCGCCTGCAGAAAATCGCTGTCCAATTTTCTGCCGCCGATCAGGTACATCTTCTTCTCGCCCACGTTCACGGTCCGAACACATAGCAAGCCCAGTTCGACTTTGTCCGGCAATTCGACCCGGGACAGGAATGCCCCCTGCTGATTCCAGTCGGCTCTCTGCGTCACCCAGTCGTTTTTAAAACCGATCCGCCCTGGCCATTGCGCCGAGGAGATCAAAGTGCCGTCGTCCCCGACAATTTCCAGAAAATCGATCTGCCGTGAACTCGCGATGCCCAGCGAGTCGCGTGCGTATAAAGACGGATCCGATTGCGCCCGGCTCAGATCGATGGCCATGCGCAGAGTTCCCTCGGCTTGCGCTATGCCGTCAATCGCATAGACCACCTCATCCCCGCGATGTGCGAACTCCCGCCGGAATTGCGTGATCAGCGTACCGGATTTCTGGCCTTGCTCCTGCTCGGATTGCTGCCGTACAAACCGGTCCACGCCCCAACCGAACAGGCCCACGGACCCGGCCACTACGGTTACCGAGAAAATGGTGAGTTTGGTGCCTAGTTTCACGCAGGAATCATAAAGGAGCCTTTGGCCGCGCGAAGGGAAAATTTCAGCAGTGTTACCGAAAAGTGCCCTGGCCACGCTTTGCCGTTGATTCAGCCTGGTTCGGTTATACTTCCGAAGGAGCTTCCATGCGCCGCTCGGGTATCAAAATTGGCCGGGTCTTCGGCATTCCTATCTACCTGCACCTGAGCTGGATCTTGATCTTCGGCCTAATCACTTATTCGCTGGTAGACGAGTTCGGCGCGCGTTACCCGCAGTGGAGCAGCCGTCAGCTTTGGTCTTTGGGCGTTTTAACCAGCCTGCTTTTCTTCGGTTCCGTGTTGTTTCACGAACTCTCGCACAGCGTCGTAGCACGTCACTATCGAATTCCTGTCGCCTCGATCACGCTCTTCTTCTTTGGCGGAATCGCCAGCATTACGCGCGATCCGGAGCGCCCGGGACAGGAGTTCCTGATGGCAGCGGCCGGGCCGGCATCGAGTTACGTGCTTGCGGGCGCGTTCTGGCTCCTGGCGCTAGCCACTCCGGCCGACAGCATGCCTAACGTGCTTGCGAACTGGCTCGCGGGTACCAATGCGCTCTTGGCGACGTTCAACTTGCTGCCCGGTTTTCCGCTCGACGGTGGCCGCGTTTTCCGCTCCATAGTCTGGGGGATCACCAAGAATTATTCGAGATCTACGCGAATCGCGTCACGCGTTGGACAGGCCATTGCTTACGCCATGATGGCTTTTGGGCTGTACATGGCGTTCGCCCTCCACTCCAGTGTGAATGGCGTCTGGTTCGTCTTTCTCGGATGGTTCTTGCTCACGGCGGCCCGGCAGAGCTATCAACAGGTAGAAGCGCAAGGCGCGCTGCAAGGCCTGCGCGCCGCCGACGTGATGACCTCAGAGATGCCCACGGTCGGACGCGACCTTTCGCTCGATGAGTATTCGCGTGAGGTTTCCCGCACCGGCAGGCGCGCGCATTTGGTCGTGTCCGATGGCAAGCTTGCCGGGCTCATGCGCGTAGAGATACTTCAAGCGGTTCCGCGCGAGGATTGGCCTTCCACATCCGTGCAGGCAGTAATGATTCCGCGGGAAAAGTTGGCGTGGACCGCACCGGACGAGCCGGTGCTCAGCGTTCTCGAGCGCATGCGCTCGGCCAACGTCGATCAACTTGCTGTCATTAGGGAAGACAACGTCGTGGGGCTCGTCACCCGCGATTCCATTCTGCGAGTGGTGCAGGCACGCACGGAATTAGGTCACGTCACCGGCAGTTGACAATCAGCCGCCCCGCGTATGCATCTCGAGGTGCGGATCTCGCCGCAGTTCTTCGATGGCTATCAGCGCCCCGCGATCATTTCGACCGGCCCGTTCCTCGGCGCCTCGGTCTTCGCGTCCGCGCCATCCCTCGGCGATAACATTGGCAATCTCGGCGTCAGCGGCTTCCCGCGATGCATTTGCGTCCGCTGCGCCGCCGCGCAGCAGCTTCCGCAGGTCCGTGCCGTTTGTCGCATACAAGCACCGATACCACATCCCATCCGCGGTTATGCGGCTGCGGTCGCAGGTCCGGCAAAATGGCGAAGTCGTGGAGGCGATGATGCCGAAGACTGTGCCGTCAGGCAGCAGAAATCGTGAAGCTGGGGCCGAGCTCGTTTCCGCCACAGGTCTGATCTTGCCGTAACGCTCCTCGAGCCGCTGCAGCATTTCATCGCGCGAGACCACCTTGGACATGCTCCACTTCGTCGCGCCGAGCACGTCCATGTACTCGATGAAGCGAACCTCCACGCCATTGCTGCGGCCGAATTCGATCAGGTCCGCAAGCTCGTCGTCGTTTTCCCCGCGCATGATAACTGCGTCCAGTTTCGTGCCCGCGAATCCGGCCCGGCGAGCTGCATCAAACGCCGAGAGCACACGCTGATGCTCGTCGCGTCGCGTCATTTGGCGAAAGCGGTCTGGCCGCAACGTGTCCAGGCTAATGGTTACCCGGCCCAGGCCGGCGCGCTTGAGCGGCTCGGCTTGATCCGCAAACAGCACACCATTAGTGGTAAGAGCCAAGTCGGTAATTCGCGAATTCTGCGCCAGCATGGCCGACCAGGCGATCGAGATTCTGTCGCAGCAACGGTTCCCCACCGGTCAGGCGCAGATGATTGACTCCCTAGCCCGTGAAGATATCGACGAGCCGGACCAATTCCTCGAAGCTCAGCAGTTCCTGGCGCGGCAGCCAGACATAATCTTCCTCTGGCATGCAGTAGAGGCAGCGCAGATTGCAGCGGTCCGTCACCGAGAGACGCAAGCTCTCGAGCGGGCGGCCCAGCAGGTCGCGCAAAGGAATTGGCAATTTGGGCGGCATAAGAGGCGCGTTGTATTAGATGTTAGAAGGACGCCGGAGCTACGTCAATTATCCCGAAGCCGAAGAAAGGCCCGCTAGCCTTCCTCCTGATACTGCGACTTGAGCCGGGTCAAAACGGATGGATCGGCCAGGGTCGTTGTATCGCCGAGGATGCGGCCCTCGGCGATATCGCGCAGCAAGCGGCGCATGATTTTCGCGCTGCGCGTCTTGGGAAGCTCCGCTGCAAAGAAAATATCGTCGGGCCGCGCAATCGCGCCAATTTTGCCCACGACGTGCTGCTTCAGCTCATTTTTAAGGGCATCGCTCGCCGCTATGCCTTCCTTCAAGGTAACGAACGCCGAAATTCCCTGCCCTTTGACTTCATGCGTGCGCCCAATCACCGCCGCTTCAGCGACTGAAGGATGATCCACGAGCGCGCTTTCGACTTCATAGGTCGAGATGCGGTGTCCGGCCACGTTCATGACGTCGTCCACGCGGCCCAGAAGCCAGAAATATCCGTCGGCATCCACTTTGCAGCCGTCGCCCGTGAAATACAGCCCCGGATAACGCGACCAGTATTGCTGCACGTAGCGATCGGGATCGCCGTAAATCGTGCGCATCATCGCCGGCCAAGGACGTTTGAGTACGAGGTAACCGCCCGCGCCGGGTCCGACGGGGTCGCCTTTGGCGTCGACGACCTCCGCGACAATGCCGGGAAGAGGCCGCGTCGCCGAGCCCGGCTTCGTCGCCGTCAAACCCGGCAGAGGCGAAATCAGGATCATGCCCGTTTCGGTCTGCCACCACGTATCGACAATCGGGCAACGCCGGCGGCCGATGTAGTCGTTGTACCAAATCCAAGCTTCGGGATTGATCGGCTCGCCCACGGTGCCGATCAGCCGAAGGCTGGCGAGCGAATGCCGCGACGGCAATTCCGTGCCCCAGCGCATGAAGGTGCGAATCGCCGTCGGCGCGGTATAGAAGATGTTTACGCCATATTTATCGATGATGGACCAGAAGCGGTCCCGATCTGGATAATCGGGCGTGCCCTCATACATCACTGAAGTCGCCCCATTGGCCAGCGGGCCATACACGATGTAGGAATGCCCCGTGACCCAGCCAATATCCGCTGTGCACCAATAGACGTCCTCCTCCTTGATATCGAAGACGTACCGGTGCGTGGTCGAGACGCCCACCAGATATCCGCCCGAGGTGTGCACGATGCCCTTGGGCTTTCCCGTCGTGCCGCTGGTGTACAGAACGAACAGCATGTCTTCCGCATCCATGGGCTCGGCGGCGCACTGATCCGAGGAGGCATCGACGATCTCGTGCCACCAAACGTCGCGGCCGGGCTGCATGGCCGCTTTAGCCGCATCTCCGACGCGGCGGACTACAATTACGTTCTGAATCGTGGGAGTGCCCCGCAGCGCTTCGTCCACGCTCGCTTTCAGCGGCACGACGCTGCCTCGGCGCCAGGCGCCATCGCAGGTGATCGCCACTTTTGCCTTCGCATCGTTGATCCGTTCGCGCAGCGCCTCCGCGGAAAATCCCCCAAAGACGATGCTGTGCGGCGCGCCGATTTTCGCGCAAGCGAGCATAGCGATGGCCAGTTCCGGCACCATGCCCATATAAATGGCCACGCGGTCGCCTTTGGCCACGCCCAGTGAACGCAGCGCATTCGCGAAGCGATTCACTTCGCGCTCCAGCATCCCGTAGGTCAACACCCGCGAGTCGCCGGGCTCGCCTTCCCAGATGATTGCCGCTTTGTTGCGGCGCGCCGAATGCGCGTGCCGATCGACGCAGTTGTAGGTGACGTTGAGTTTTCCGCCTACGAACCATTTGGCCCACGGAGCGTTCCATTCCAGTACCTTCTGCCATGATGTGAACCAGTCGAGCTTTTTGGCTTCCTCGGCCCAGAACGCTTCGGGATCGCGCAGCGCGCGGTCGTAGATCCCGGGATCGTTGGCGTTGGCGCGCCGGCGAAACTCCTCCGGTGGCGGGAAAGTTCGCCGCTCATCGAGTAAAGCGGACAGGCTTGTTTCAGAAGACAAGGACACGACGGCCCTCCTCTGGACTGGGCACATTAACTCTATAGCGAGGACTTCGGCTTTAGGGATTTACGACAGAGCCGCAGCGGTTGTCAATGCAGACTCAGGGTTTCAGGCGGCTATTTCCGGGCAGCGCGTCTTTCCGACGCGGGCTGCATAGGCGATGCGAGTTCCTCGGGCAAACGGCGCACCAGCGCGCTGCGCACCAGCCAGGCGAGCGTTTCAATGGTGAAATTTCGGGCGTAGTGCTCGGTTCGGTCCGTCGGCCATTCCTGAGTGGCAATATGGCGCACCAGCGCGGCGTGTTCGTCGGCAAATAGCTCGAAGCGGGGCAGATGATGCGTCAGCCAGCGGATGTATTCGGCAGTGCGGCGCATCAGGCTCTCTGGCTCGCTGACCAGGCGCCGATGCAAGCGGCCGCCCAATGGCTCGATAAAACAGAAGATCAGAAATTCCGGCGGCAGTAGCTTTGAGAAAACGCATGCCGTGATCGTCGCGGAGATACCCGATAAAGAATCCGGCTGAAGCGCCTTCGGAAGACGACCGACTTGCCTTCCGAGCTTGCGACGAGGAAGCCGAAGGCTGTGCGAGGAAGCGATAGCCTAAAAGAGACTTGCCGCTCTCGAATTGCGGCGTATAGCCGCGAAGGTATGGTTCAGCGAGGGACGGAATCCAATCACAATTCCATTGTGCTGAACGAGAGCGCGAAACAACTCCCGAATCAGAGGCGCTCTCGCGAACGAGCATTAGTTTTTGCAACTTGTGCTTTCAACAACCTAACGCCCCTCGAAGGGATAGCCGTTTGCGTTCAGCACGGCATCGGCAACGGTCCGGCGCAGCCCGATGGTGTCCGCCGGTTCGCGCTTGATCATCCGGCGCAACACGGCCAACTGGGTGCGCAACATATCGCCCTCGACCGAAGCGGCGAGTGCGGTGCGAGCATTGGCTTCCACACGCGCTGCACCATCTTGCAGCAGGACTTGCGCCGCAGCGACAATGGCGCCCGAGGAATCCTTGCCGCGCGCGGCAACAGATTTCTGAGCGCGCAGCAAAGCGGATTCCATGGGATAGATGTCAAGGACGATATCGGCCAGCGCGCCGATGACCTCCTGCTGGTCCGCGAGGCGATCCCGATATTTCTGCAGCGCGGCGCCGGCGGCCATCAAAAATACCTTCTTGGCTCCCTGAATAATGCGGTTTTCTTCGGTCCACTGGCCGTCGGATGAATCCTCCATGGGCGCGCCGCTCAGGATCTCCTCCTGAAGTTTTGCGCCCGCCGCCATCAGCGGCAGAGTGCCGGCGACGGCGCGCTTCATCAGCATCTGGATAATGAGCATGCGGTTGATTTCGTTGGTGCCCTCGAAGATGCGATTCACGCGCGAATCGCGGTAACCGCGGGCGACAGGATAGTCTTCGTGGAACCCGTAGCCGCCATAAACTTGCACGGCTTCATCCACCGTGTAATCGAGGACCTCGCTGCCGAATACTTTGGCGATGGAACACTCGATGGCGTATTCCTCGAGCACCTTCATCGAATTCGTGGGTTTGTTTCCGCCAGCAGCGCCGGCCTTCACAGCCTGATCGATAGTCCCGGCGGTCCGATAGATCATCGATTCCAGCGCGAGCGTGCGAATGGCGATCTCCGCGAGCTTGGCTCGCACGAGGCCGAAATCGCCGATGGGATGCCCGAAAGCAGTGCGCTCTTTGGAGTAGCGCGCCGCGGACTCGAGTTCGCTCTTGCAAAAACCGAGACACGAAGCGCCCAGCGTAAACCGGCCGGAATTGAGAATGTTAAAGGCGACGATGTGCCCGCGGCCAATTTCGTGCAGCAGGTTTTCGCGCGGCACTTTGCAATTCTCGAAGAAAATCGGAGTGGTGGAACTGCCGCGCAGCCCCATTTTCTTTTCCTCGGCGCCTACGGAAAATCCGGGGAACCGACGCTCCACGATAAAAGCGGAAAACTTCTCGCCGTCTACTTTCGCGAAAACGGTGTAGACGTCCGCGAACCCGCCGTTGGTGATCCACATTTTCTGGCCGTTCAGGATCCAATCGCGCCCATCAGGAGAGAGAACAGCGCGGGTGCGGGAATTTTGCGCGTCGGAGCCTGCCTGCGGCTCCGAAAGACAATAAGCCGCCAGCCATTCGCCCGTGGCGAGTTTCGGCAGATACTTTTTCTTCTGCTCCTCGGTACCGAAATAGACGATGGGCAGCGTGCCGATGCCCGAATGCGCGCCGGCGCTGACGCTGAAGGAGCCATAGGAGGAAATTTTCTCGGAGAGCACGGTCGAGGAGATGCGGTCGAGACCCGAACCGCCGTACTCTTCCGGCACGCCGCCGCCCAGAAGGCCGATTTCTCCCGCTTTCTTCAGCAGCCCCGCCATCAAGCCTTCTTTGTGTTGCTCGAGCTCGGGGATCAGCGGCTTGACTTCCTTGGTGACGAATTCCTCGGCTGTCTGGCCGATCAGCCGCTGGTCGTCGGTCAATTCTGCGGGAGTAAAGACGTCTTCCGCGCGCGGAGATTCCAGGAGAAAGCTACCGCCGGGCGCGAGGGTGCCGGGTGTCGCCGTAGTCGCCATATCTCCTCCAATAATTTACGAAAGGCGCTCGAAAATCCCTGCGGCGCCCATGCCGCCGCCGATACACATGGTAACCATGCCATAGCGGGCCTTGCGGCGCTCGAGTTCGCGCAGGATCGTGGCGGTGAGCTTCGCCCCCGTGCAACCTAGGGGATGGCCGAGAGCGATGGCGCCGCCATTGACATTGACGCGCGCGGGATCAAGCCCGGCTGCGCCGATCACGGAAAGCGACTGCGCCGCGAAGGCTTCGTTCAGCTCGATGACGTCGATTTGCTCAAGCTTCAGGCCGGCCAGCCGAAGCGCCTTGGGAATCGCGAATACCGGCCCCACACCCATCTCTTCCGGCGGGCAACCGGCAGTGGCAAAGGCCAGGAAGCGGGCCAGGGGCTTCACCCCCAGCGCCCGAGCGCGGTCGGCGCTCATGACCACGGAGATTGCGGCGCCGTCACTCATCTGCGAGCTGTTTCCGGCAGTGACGGTTCCATGGGCATGGAAGGCGGGCTTCAGCCTCGCGAGCGCATCAAGGGAGGTATCGGCGCGAGGGCCTTCGTCGGTATCGAAGACCTTGGTGGCCGTTTTGGCACGGCCGCCGCGGCCGTCGCCATTGGAAACGATTGTGCTGCGGACTTCGACGGGGACGATTTCATCCTTGAATTTTCCTGCCGCGATTGCGGCCAGGGCCTTCTGGTGGCTGCAATAAGAGAACTCGTCTGCTTTCTCACGCGTGATTCCATATTTGCGGACCAGATTTTCGGCAGTCAGCCCCATCCCTAGATAAGCGTCCGGATAATTGTCCATCAGCCACGGATTCGGAGAGGTCTTGTTGCCGCCCATGGGCACCATGCTCATCGATTCCGCGCCGCCGGCGACGACCACTTCGGCGCTGCCGAGCATGACGCGTTCCGCAGCCATGGCGATGGCTTGCAAGCCGGAGGAACAAAAGCGATTTATGGTAATGGCGGAACACTCGACGGGCAGACCGGCGCGCAAGGACGCGATACGCGCCATATTCATGCCCTGTTCGGCCTCGGGCATGGCGCAACCCAGGACGACGTCTTCGATTTCCTTCGGATCAAGCCCCGGGACGCGGGCGATCGCGCCATTGATAGCTATGGCGGCCAAATCGTCGGGACGGGTGGCGTGCAGCGTCCCCTTATAGGCTTTGCCGACGGCGGTGCGTACGGAACTCGCGATCACGGCTTCTTTCATGGCTTAGCTCCTGCCAGTGCCGGGGTACCCCCCCGCCATTTTTGTGCAAGTGCGCATTCTACAGGGGTTAGGAAAACCATATTTCACGGACCTAACCTCAAGCACTGGCCATCCATGTCCAATTTCGACGGCGCCATATTCGATGCCAAATCGCCTGCTCATGACTTACCGTTTTGAGCCATCCGCAATGCCCTACCGCCGAAGATTACCGGGCTAAGAGCTAACAGGCTCAGGACGCTCACGGTAGCGCCCGGCACCATCACAAGCCTAATACACGACGGTCTAATATGCGACGGAGGCTCGTATAGCTTTGCTCTAGAATCAACACCTATTTTACACCCGCTGCATAGGGGCGGGACTGGAAGAGGAGTTAGGGGTGTTCTATGATCTTCACTTTCGAATACGGAGGGAGAAGCAATGGCAGAACCATCGTACGAGGAACTCCAAGCGCGGGTGGCCGAACTGGAAAAGCAGAAGGGCGGGCGCCGCGGCGGGGCACTCGAATTCAGGGTTGGAGAAAAGGGCGGCGTGAGCGTTTACGGGCTGGGGCGCTTCCCAGTCACACTCTATTACGAACAATGGGCGCGCCTGCTCGATGCAGCCGGTGATTTGCGGACGTTCCTGGAGGAGAACAAGGCCGAAGGCAAGCTGAAGCTTAAAGAGAAGTAGGCGGAGCCGTTCTTCGCAATCATTCGAAACAATCTTTCGAAACGCGGCCCCCGATGCGGGGAGCCGATTACGCGCGTTTTCTGGCCTTGCTTTGCTGCATAGCGGCACGGAGAAGCTGATTGATGCGCGTCTGATAGCCCTTTCCTTTTGATTTCAGCCAGTTTAATACGTCGGCATCGATCCGGATGGTGACTGGCTCTTTGATCGGACGAAAGAACCTGCCCACGGTAGCACCGCCCCAATCCGTCGTTTCCGGAATATCCGATGTGTCGATCTCGGTGTCCTTCATTTTTTTCAGAGCGACGATTTCTTTATTTCGTTTTCTGTTGGCTTTGTGCATAGACCTCTCTTTCCCGAGGTGTAGCTTTGCGAGCAGAGATGATGCGGATGATTTCTTCATCGCTCTCAAATTCAATGGAGTGCGCGACAAGGAGCACTACCATGCCTTCGATCAATCCCAGTGTTTGCCAGCGCTCTTCGCCCTGGACAAAACGGTCCTGAACACTAATTGCATGAGGATCATCGAAAACCGAGACTGCTGTTTCGAAGCTAACCTTATGCTTCAAGAGGTTGCGACGATTTTTTCCCTCGTCCCAGATGAAGCGCATTAGCTGGTACTTACAGGCGATCTTGCCCCTTCGATTCGGTCGCCGTAAGGATTCGAGCAATAATTGCCAAAGCGGAACTTGCGTCGCTTCCAGAGTGTAAAAGGTGGAAGCGGTCCCGAGTTGCTAGGCGGCAAGCGTTGACGAAATCCAAGAGAGATTCTTCGACTGCGCGTCCCGACCGGAAATCAAAAAGCATGATTTCCGGAGGAAAATCGGTCGGGGCGCTCCGCTCAGAATGACACGTCCCCACTGGGCGATAACGCAGCAGCTCTGTCGGGACGCTCCGCTCAGAATGACATCTCCCCTGGGGCGATACCGCAGCAGATTGCAAAATTAGGAGGGATCCCTCGCTCACGTTGTTCGCTCGGGATGACGATGTGACACGGTTCCTCGCCAGCCGCTATTCCCAGCGGCAAGAAAAATCCCCAGGGCCGCTCGCAAACGGCGCGAGCGCACCCTGGGCTACATAAAATCTCTTCGACAATTAATTGCGTAAAGGTTTGCCGGTTTTGAGGGTGTGGGCGACGCGTTCCTGAGTTTTGCGTTCGCCACAGAGGCTGACGAAAGTTTCGCGCTCCAGATCGAGCAGATATTGTTCGCTGACGAGCTGCGATTCGGTTAGCGGGCCGCCGGCCAAGACATTCGCCAATTTGCGCGCGACGTGAGCATCGTATTCGGAGATGTATTCGCCGCGCAGCATCATGTGGATGGCGAGTTTGGCGCCCGCAATCAACTCTTCGCCCAAAACGCGAATCGAAGGCTCGGTGGGCAATGCGAGAGCAGGGCGATAATCCTCCTCGACGAGCGCCAGTGCGGCGGCCTTCGCATCGGCGACGAGCCGATCGCCATTCATGGAGATGAAATCGGCGGGACGGAGAAAGCCGAGGTTTCGCGCATCTTCGGCGCTCGCGGAAACTTTGGCCATAGCCAAGGTTTCGAACACGGGCTTAAAGGCGTGGAAGAGGTCCAGGGATTCGCCGCCAGCGGCATGCTCATTGGCGCGGATGATCATTTCCTTGGAGCCGCCGCCCGCGGGGATGAGGCCGACGCCGGTCTCGACAAGCCCCATATAGGATTCGGCTGCGGCCTGAATGCGCGCTCCGTGCAGGCAGATTTCGCAGCCGCCGCCGAGAGCCATTCCTTGCGGAGCAACAACGACAGGCTTCGCGGCATGCTTCAGAGCCATATTCGCGTTTTGAAAGCGGCGCACGGCGTCGTGGAGATCGTCCCATTCCTGCTCCTGAGCGGCGACGAGAAGAAGCATTAGATTGGCGCCGACGGAAAAATTAGGCGCCTGATTGGCGATGACCAGCGCGTCGAAGTCGGTGTTGAGGCGCTTCAGGCCGGTCTGCATCATGGCGGTGATGTCGTCGCCGATGGCGTTCATCTTGGAGTGAAATTCGCAGCATAGGACTCCATCGCCGAGATCGATCAGGCTGGCGCCGGAATTGCGCGCGACTTCCTTCGAACGTTCCTTGAGCGATTTGAGAATGATGATGCCCGGCGGCTCGGGAACTTTGGTGTGTGTCGCGGCGGCCGGGTCAAAGGCGGAAAGTTCTCCCGCGGACGATTCGTAGAGTGATTTGCGGCTGGAAGAGAGCAGCCGCGTGAACAACGGAGGCAAGTCGCGGCCATCGGCGGTCCAGCGGCGCGCGAGGGCCTCAACGCCCAGCGCGTCGCAAATTTCGAAGGGACCGAGATCCCAGCCAAAGCCCCAGCGCATGGCGCGATCGATATCGACAATCGAATCGGCAATCTCGGGGATGCGCCGAGCGGCATAAAGCGACGTTTCCGAAATCAGCGCCCAGAGGAATTGCTGCGCTTTGTCCCCCGGCTGGCCAGCAATTATCGGACCAAGGATGGCTCCGAAGGCGTGCGCGCGAATCGTCGATGGTGCGCGCCATTTCGAGCGACGCAAAGCGCGCTTTTTGGCGGGGGCGGTATTCCATGGTTCCGGGATCGAGCACCAAAATTTCGCTGTCTCCACCTTTTTTGACCCGCTGATAAAAGCCGCGGCCGGATTTTTCGCCGAGCCAGCCGCGCTTAATCATTTCTTCGACGAGCGGGGGCACTCGGTAAAGCTCGCGCGATTCATCTTGCGGAGTGTTTTCGTAGATATTGCGAACGACGTTTGCAAGGACGTCCAAGCCCACGATATCAGCGGTACGGAAGGTGGCGGATTTTGGCCAGCCGATGGCCGGGCCGGTGCAGGCGTCGACTTCCTCGATGCTCATGCCGAAACGGGTCATCAGGGACAGCGAAGTGAGCATGGAAAAAGTGCCGATACGATTGGCGATGAAGTTGGGAGTGTCTTTGGCGCGAACCACGCCTTTGCCTAAGCGGCGATCGCAAAAATCGGCGAGCGCATCGAGGACTTCCGAGGAAGTCGCGGGACCCGAGATGAGTTCGACAAGTTTCATGTACCGCGGCGGGTTGAAGAAGTGCGTGCCGGCCCAATGACGCTGAAAATCGTCGTCAAAGCCTTCGGCGATCTGGTGGATCGGGAGACCGGATGTATTCGTGGTGACGATCGTGCCGGGGCGCCGCAGCGCCGCCACTTTTTGCAGAAGGCCGCGCTTGATGGCGAGATTTTCGGCCACGGCTTCGATGATCCAGTCGGCTTGGGCGCACCAGGCGAGATTGTCTTCGAAATTCCCGATAGTGATGCGGCTGGCCGTTGCGGGCCGTGAAGAATGCCGCCGGGCGCGCTTTTTGGGCGGCTTCGAAGCCGGCGCGGACGATGCGGTTGCGCACGCGAGGGTCGGCGAGCGTCAATCCGCGGGCTTTCTCCTCTGGGGTGAGCTCCGAGGGCACCACGTCGAGCAGCCAGCAGTGCATGCCGGCGTTGGCCAGGTGAGCGGCGATTCGGGCACCCATGGTTCCGGCGCCAAGTACGGCCACGGTTTTGATCGTTGGCTTAGTGGGGGGGCCGGATTTCATGGTGTGCTCGTAACTCCTTCGGGCTCAGTGACTCAGCAGATAGCGCCTGGGCCAGCGCCAGTGAGTGTTACAGAACAGACAAAGCCGGTCAACGGGTCAGGAGCGTTGCATCCCAAAGTGGGCTTATTCTCGTCTAATAGGATGAGTGCGAATAAGCGAGATGCCGTAATGGGTTGGCTGCAGACTGCGGTTGAGCGCGTACGTGAATTCGCCTACGCGGAACGCCCGGCGGAGGCGAAGCCGTCGGTGCGGCCAAAACTTGGAGTCGCACTTGGTGGCGGCTTCGCGCGAGGGGTCGCGCATATCGGCGTCCTGCATGTTCTGGAAGAGCACGGCATTAAGATCGACTATATCTCGGGCACGAGCGCGGGCGCCCTGGCAGGAATCGCCTACGCGAGCGGATTGCCGTTCAAGGAAGTTGTAAACCGGGCGGCATCGCTGCGATTTGGCATGTTCGGGCAATGGAGATTTTCCTGGCTTGGATTGGCGTCGAATAAAAGGCTGGAGTTTTATCCGAAGCGCTATCTGAATATCAGCACGTTTGAAGAGCTGCGCATCCCGTTCACCATCGCAGCCACGGATTTGATTACGGGCGAGCCGGTTTATTTTGATCACGGGCCGCTCGGGCCGCCGCTGCGTGCGTCGTGCGCCTATCCGGGATTGTTTCAGCCGGTGCAGTATCAAGGACGCACTTTGGTGGATGGCTTTGTAGGCGCGACGGTGCCGGTGGAAGCGGTAGCCAAAATGGGCGCGGACGTGATCATCGCGGTTTTTCTCGATTCGGAGGCAATGATCAAGCCGACGAACTTCACGGATGTGATCGGGCGCTCGTTCACAATTATTCAGCGACATGCCGATTTGGCGTGGCGGACAAGGGCGGACGTGGTGATCGAGCCGCGCGTGCGGGAATTTGCGTGGGATGATTTCGTCAGGACGCCAGAGCTAGTTGCGGCGGGCGAAGAGGCGGCGTTGGCGGCGTTGCCACGGTTTGCGAACCGTACTGGAAGCTGCTAACGAGCGCGCTGCCACGGAAGAGTCCCGGGTTGTAGCGACGGGCGCCTTGTCTGGCCGGCGAAATCGTTAAGCGGGACGAATTTCGATACGCACCGGCTGGCCCTGAGCTTTTCCGCGCTGGGTGAACCAGGCGCTCATTGCTTCCGCCAGGCGTTTGAGATGGACGCGAAAACCCGCTTCGAGAAGGCCGCTCGGCAACGGGAAGTGTGTCATCGAACTCGGCTTGGCCCGTGAAGTTGCGCATAGAAAAATTGTCAAGCCAATCGAGCGGACAGGGACGGCGGTCAGCGCCAGTGACGACGTCGACGCGCAGCTTTTGAGCGAACACGAAGTCAGTATAGCCCGCCACCCACGGTGCAGCGTACGATGCAGCAAATTCCTTGCCGCTGCCGAATCAGCGAACTAGAATTGGGTTTGTATATATGATTTTGCGGCTTGGCGGCCCCAGCAGCCTTAGCCAGAGCCCTGCCGCTTATCGAATTCATCAGACATTGCAGGTAGCACGGATCGGAGAAGACCTTGGCTACACCGCTCGAGGCGTGGGTGGAAGAAGCCGCTCGCAGGACGCGGCCAAAGCAAGTCGTTTGGTGCGATGGATCGGAAAGCGAAGCGCAGCGGATGGCGGAAAAGCTGATCGCCGAGGGGCGGACCGTCCGCCTGAACGAAGAGACGTATCCGAACTGCATCTTGCACCGAAGCGATCCGAGCGACGTGGCGCGGACCGAGCAGATAACATTTATCTGCTCGCGGCGCAAAGAGGACGCCGGGCCCACCAACAACTGGATGGCGCCGGAAGAGGCCAAGAAGAACGTCGGCGCGCTCTTTGACGGCGCTATGGCCGAACGCACCATGTACGTGGTGCCCTACCTGATGGGGCCGGCGGATTCGCCTATGACCCGCGTGGGCGTGGAGGTGACCGACAGCCCCTACGTCGTGGCGAGCATGCGCATCATGGCGCGCATCGGAAAGATTGCGCTCGACCGAATCGGCAAAACGAATGATTTTGTGCCCGGGCTGCATTCGCTGGGCGATTTGAATCCGGCGCGGCGTTACGTCCTGCACTTTCCGGAGGAGAAACTGATCTGGAGTATCGGCTCCGGCTACGGCGGAAACGCTCTGCTGGGAAAGAAATGCTTCGCGCTGCGCATTGCGAGCTGGATGGCGCGAGAACAGGGCTGGATGGCGGAGCACATGTTGATTCTGGGACTCGAGGATCCATCCGGCAAAGTGACTTATATGGCGGCGGCATTTCCGAGCGCCTGCGGCAAAACGAATATGGCCATGATGGTGTCGGCGCTGGAGGATTCCGGCTATCGCGTATGGACCGTGGGCGACGACATTGGATGGATGCAGGTGGGAGCGGACGGCTACCTGCACGCGATCAATCCGGAGGCAGGATTTTTTGGCGTGGCCCCTGGAACCAATGAGGTGACGAATCCGAATGTCATGGGGATGGTCAAACGAAACACGATCTTCACCAATGTAGCCATGACGGCTTCGCGCGAGCCTTGGTGGGAAGGGATGACGCCGCAGCCGCCGCGCGAAATGGTGGATTGGCAGGGCCGCAAAGTTTCCGCCGACTCGAAAGGCCCAGCGGCACATCCGAACTCGCGCTTCACGGTTCCGGCGCAGCAGGCTCCGCGTATATCGCCGCATTGGGAAGATCCGGCCGGCGTTCCGATTTCGGCAATTATTTTTGGCGGCAGGCGCGCGCGACTGGCGCCGCTCGTATACGAATCTTTGAGCTGGCAGCACGGAGTGTTCGTGGGCGCCGGGATGGCTTCGGAAACGACGGCGGCGATCACCGGCGCGGTGGGAGTGACGCGGCGCGATCCCATGGCCATGCTGCCTTTCTGCGGCTATAACATGGGCGACTATTTTGGGCATTGGCTGGAGATGGGCAAACGGATCCCGCATCCGCCGAAGATTTTCCACGTGAACTGGTTCCGCAAAGGCGCCGACGGCAAATTTTTGTGGCCGGGTTTCGGGGAAAACGTGCGCGTTTTGAAGTGGATTCTGGAGCGCGTGAGCGGCAAGGGCCAAGCCGAGGAAACGCCCATCGGATTTGTCCCCACGAAGCACGCGCTTACACTGGATGGCCTCAAGATCTCACCGGAAAGCATCGAAGAACTGCTGCGCGTGGATGCGGGAGATTGGCAGAAGGAAGCGGACGAGATCGGCAGCTACTTCAAGAAATTTGGCGACCGTTTGCCGCCGGAACTGCGCGCCGAGCAGACGCAACTCTCCGAACGACTCAATCTGGTAGCCAGTGCAAAGGGCTGAGCGGCCCACTTCACAATTCACTTTTCTAAAATTTGAATCGGGTGGTTATTTGCAGGCGCCGAGCGGGAAAGGCGGAGACCGCTTGTCCAAAGAACGGAGATTGCAGATTACCAACGTAAGCAACGTAATTGACATGATTAAGTAGGTTGAAAGCATCGAAGGCCAAAGTCAGGACATTACCTTTCTCTTTCTTACGGCTCAGAAAGAAGTCGCGTGAGAGACGCGAATCCAAATCGACGTAAGCAGGCCCTTCCAAACTGTTACGAGGCACGCCAACAGGGCGGCCATTGGTAAGCCCCGTACCGTAGATATCTCCGCCTGTGGTGAGCGAATAGGGCTTACCGGAAGCAGCCGTCACGCCGAGTCCAATCGTAAATGACTTTCCGGGACTGTAACTTTCCAGCAAATTAAACCGGTGCTTCTGGTCAAAGTCCGCGCGCGACCATTCTCCGGAAAGATCGTATTGGTTAGCAGGAAACCAGGTGATCCCACCGGTGTTGTTGTCTGTGCGACTCAGGGTGTATTGCATCAAGCCAGAAACGTGATGAGGCATCTGTCCGCGAAGGGTGACTTGCAAAGAGTTGCTGATTTGGCGGCCCGAGGACTCGATTTGCCGCAGCACTCCCAACTGAAGGATCTGGAACGAAAAGATAATTGGGCGGGAGAGGCGCATTGATATCGAGAGAGCGGAATAGACTAATCCCGACGGAGCCATTGTAAGTAATGGCCAAAGTGGTTTGCTTCGCAAGCTGGCGTTCCACCCCAATGCTGTACTGGATTGAATAAGGCTCGTGGATGGAAGGGTCGAACTGCACGACATCGGTTGGGAAATCCGCGAGCGAGCCCCCATTAATGAAAGGGCTGGGGATACGTAGGGTTCTTGATCAAATAACTCTGGAGTGTCAGCCCGTTATAGAGCAAAAGGTCGCCAAGAGGACCAGCGCCGGTGCGGTCATAGAAAATTCCGGCGCCACCGCGGAATACGGTTTTGCGGCTCCTCTGAGGGGAGTAAGCAAAAGCAACTCTCGGCGCCAACTGATGATGATCGTGCAAATGATTTTGCCAGTTATAGCGCAGGCCAAGCGAAAGGGAGAGATTGGGCGAGACACGATAATCGTCTTGCACAAATCCACCCAACTCCTGCTGCCAGTAGAGAACTTGACCCGATCCCGCCTGCTGACGGAAGGCATAGGGATGCTGCGCGGCATAGTCCTGCAAACTGGAGAAGAAATACGTGCTGCCGAAATTGTTGTGATTGACGATGCCGCGACGGCTCCAGTCGGGGACGCTCAAACCGAATTTGACGAAGTGTTTGCCGGACGACCAGCTGACCATCTCGTTCAACGTGGCGTGGCGTTCCGTACCCAGGAGATCGATCTGCGCGCCGCCCGAAGTGAAGGAATCCTGCACCACGATTTTGGGGGCATTGGTGACGCTGGAAGTGCCATGGTGCTCCCAGCCGATCAGGATTTGAGATTGAATCAGCCATTTTGGCGAGAGCGTCAGACGGTCGTTGAAGATCCACTCGCGTTCCCACTGGTCGGAGTTCGTGCCGGCTTCCGGCAGGACGAAATTGCCGACGCCCTGATTAAAGCTGGGATAATCCCACTCGTTATATTGCCAGTAGGCGCTGTGGTTGGAACTGAACTGATGGCCGATATGGAGCGAGATCATGGTATCCCGCTTCGGACTCGGGACATTTTCCCGGATGGGGCCGCTGAGGCCTTCCGCGAATACGATTGACTGCAGATCCTCTTCCTGACGGTGCCCGGAGAGCAGAAATGATGTGGTCTTGCTGTGACCAACGGGGCCGCTGATGGCGCCCTCAAGGATGCGCCTTTGTTCGGGAGGGCGCACCAGGGCAAAGGGATCGCGCGCGTTCATCACGGCATCACGAAAAATGAAGTTCAGGGTTCCGTGATAATCGGAGGTGGCTTCCTTGGTGATGATTTCGATGTTGCCGCGGCCGGGCCGAGCAAATTCCGCCGAATAAGGATTCTGATTGATACGCACCTGCTGGATGGCGGAGGCCGTGACGGTCGCGCTGGTGACTTCGACGCCGTTGATGATGAGCTGAGGACCATTGTTGCCGAGCGCCCCGCGTCGAGGAAGGCCGACATCGCGGCGACATAATCCTGGTCGAAGACGGGCACATTCTCCAAAAGGGTTTGATCCGCATTAACCGAGTCGCGATTCTCGGCCGTGTCGGTGGACACCTGCACCACCCCGGCAGTCACCGAGACCTGAGAAACGAGCTCAGCGAGAGAGAGTGTGATGGTCAGGGGCGCGAGCTTCTCCTGAACCTGAACCGGAGTCAGCGATGGGTGAAATCCCTCCTGCAGAATCTCAATGGAGTAATTTCCCTGGGCAATTCCTTCGAAGCGAAATCTGCCGGAGGCATCCGTCTTGACAGACGAAAGCGCTTTCGCGCCGCGTTTGAGGGTAACCGTTGCGTCGGCCACCGTAGCGCCGCTGGGATCGACAACCGTCCCTGCGATTGGCGGCGTGCGGGTTTGGCTCTGAGCCAAGGCGCAAAACCACGCAATAAAACAGAAAAGCAGGAGGCAGCTTCGCCGCACAGCTCACCCTCACAATCTTCTAGTGGACGATCACCTGGCTGAGATTCGGCCCCCGGCGGGACGGGGAAGGCCTGTTACTCACCGGATTTCGCGATAGAGCGTAAGGTTCACATGCTGAATGGAAGCTTAAGACAAGGGTGCCCGCATGGAGGAAGTTAACTGGTTGCCGCGGCCGACGCCCTCCCGGGAATACCGACCTAGTGAACGTTACTCCCAGTGAATTCATTTTTTCTATCCTCGTTAATTACCGATTAGATAAACCACTTCTCGCCAGTTGCAGGCGAATGCCCCTGCCGCGATAGCATTGGATGCAGGGCTTCTCTCCGGAAAACAAGGGGTATCTTTGCCCTCAGGCAACAGCCTGACCGGCAACGATCCTCATCCTTTAGCGCTAGACGGTAAAACAATGCATTGGAAAATGGAAAGGCACTTGATTCTTTGGGGCTTTGTGGGGGCTCTGGCTATTCTCGCCTTCGCTGGATGGGAATCCCACCGCGACACGGTCCGCGTCGCTGAAGCTGCCAGCGCCCGGAAACAGAGCTACGAAGTTCAGAGGACGATCGATGAGACGGCCGCTCGGCTCGTCGATGCCGAAACGGGACAGAGAGGCTATCTTCTCACCGGGAATGAGGCCTACCTCGAACCATATCGAGGAGCGATAAGAAACCTCGACCAGACAATGGGGCAACTGAAGGAGCTCACGTCCGACAATCCGAATCAGCGGAAGCACATGCAAGCTCTTGAGCCTCTCGTAGAAAAGAAACTGGCAGAGCTGCAAACGACAATCAATCTTCGCTCAAGTAAAGGTTTGGCGGCCGCAAACGCAGTGGTCATGGCGGGTTCCGGAAAGCAATGGATGGACCAGATTCGCGTGGTACTCAAAGAGATGGCAGACGAGGAAAGCGACCTACGTAGTATCCGCACGGAGGAGATGAACAGAGCTTTAGCCGATGCCAGCCGCACGGTAGTCGGTGGTAGTCTCCTGAGCGTATTGCTGATTTCGCTGGTCTTCGCGGTCCTGCTCCGAGAGCTATCCGAGCGCAAACGCACACAAGAAGCGTTGGCAAAGCGCGAAACGTGGTTCGCAACGACACTCGGTAGTATCGGCGACGCAGTAATCGCCACGGACATGAATAGCGCCGTGACCTTCATGAATTCCGTAGCGCAATCGCTCACTGGCTGGAGCCTGGTGGACGCCCAAGGCAAGTCGATGGACCTGGTGTTCGACATCGTGAATAAGGAAACGCGGCGTCCAGTGGAGAACCCTGTCAAAAAGGTTTTCCGCGAGGGGAAGGTAGTAGGCCTCGCCGACCACACGCTGCTGATCTCCAAGAACGGCAAAGAGTTTGAAATTGAAGACAGTGCGGCACCGATTGTCACAGCGACGGGGGACAGCATTGGAGTCGTGCTCGTTTTCCGGGATATCACGGACCTCAAGGAGGCTCGGGAAGAGGCAGACAGATATTTCACCCTCTCGCTCGACTTACTCTGCATTGCCCGTTCCGACGGATATTTCAAGCGGCTCAACCCAGCGTGGGAGAAAGCGCTGGGATACACCGTAGGAGAACTCCTGGGAAAACCCTCCTGGAATTTATTCATCCCGACGACCGGCCGGCAACCATACAAGAAACTGAGAAGCTGGGAAAAGGGCAGAATACCGTTTCCTTCGAGAATCGCTATCGGTGTAAGGATGGCTCCTATAGATCTCTTTTGTGGAGCGCGACCCCGTTCGTGGAGCAGCAACAGATCTACGCAGTGGCACGCGATGTCACAGAGCTCAAACGTTCGCAGGAAGCGCTCCTCCAAGCGAAGGAGGAGGTCGAGCGCGCCAGCAAGTTCAAGGATCAGTTTCTCTCCACGATGAGCCACGAGCTGCGCACGCCGCTCAATGCTGTCCTGGGATTTTCGGAACTCCTCACCGACAAGCGCTACGGCGAAATGAACGAGCGGCAGGCCCGTTATGTCAACCACATCCACACGAGCGGAAAACACCTGCTGAAATTGATCAGCGATATCCTGGACCTTTCCAAAATCGAAGCGGGCAAGATGGAGATCGTCCGCGAGGATGTGGCAGTCGACTTCGTGTGCACGGAAGTGCTCAGCGCCTTGCAGCCGCTGGCAGACAAGAAATCGCAGGCGCTCATTCGCCAGGTTGAGCCCAACTTGTACGTACGCGCAGACCCCACTCGATTGAAACAGATCCTGATGAACCTAATCGGCAATGCGATTAAGTTCTCTCCTGAACGCGGCCGGATCGAGTTGGCCGCCCGCTCGATGGATGGCCAAGTCAGAGTAGAAGTACGCGACGACGGTCCGGGCATCCCGCCTGAGGATCAGCAGCGGATCTTTGAGGCTTTTTATCGGCGGGCGGAATCAGGGAAGGCCGTCGAAGGCACCGGCCTCGGACTGGCCATCACAGAACGCCTCGTCAACATGCACGGAAGCCAACTGGAGATCGACAGCCGTCCCGGCGAGGGGACATGCTTCCACTTTTCACTCCCGCTTGTGGCGAACCATCCGGTTCAATCCACTCAGCCGGCGACTGCGAGGCCTGAGATCCGCCGGGCCCCTCGGATTTTTGTTATTGAAGATGATGCGGCTTCGGCGCATCTCATCGAATCTCAACTCTCCTCTTCGGGCTACGAAGCCATCTGTTGTGAACATCCGCGGAGGGCCAGGGATTTGGCCGCTAAACTCCAACCGGATGCAATTACCTTGGATCTCCTGATGAAACCTGTTCACGGAATTCAAGTTCTGCTGGAGTTGAAGAATGACCCGCGCACGGCCAAGATCCCCGTCGTCGTCGTGACCATCGTAGATCAGCCGGCGATCGGAACCGCGCTCGGCGCCGACGAATATCTCGTCAAGCCGGTGGAGAAGGCCGCCTTGCTGGCTGCCCTCGAACGCTGCCTTGCCGTTCGCGCAGCTAAGTCGCCAACGCGCTCCATCTTGGTCGTCGAAGACGACGCGCCCACTCGCGAGGTGATCTCGGAAATGCTCCATCGGGAAGGATATTCCGTAACGACCGCTGCAGATGGCGAGCAGGCTAGGGCGTCAGTGACTAAATCTCTTCCCGAACTGGTGATTCTCGATTTGCTGCTGCCGAAAGTGAGCGGCTTTGAACTTCTGTCGGAATGGCGGGCCAACCCCCGTACCGCTGACCTCAGCGTATTCGTGCTGACCAGCAAAGAGCTAAGCAAGAACGAAGAGAAATATCTCCGCATGAATTCCGAATACCTATACCGGAAACAACAAGCTTGGCAGGACGAACTCATCAACCAGTTGCGTCGCGTGGTCCCCCAGCCCCAGTTGGAGAAGGCATGAAGCCACGCATCCTGGTGGTTGAGGACAACCCCCTCAGCCGCGAATTGCTCTGTGACTGGCTTGAAACCGAAGGCTATGAAGTCACTTCCACGGCGGATCTGAAATCCGCCTTCGCGGCGGTCCGCAGCCGTCAGCCCCATGCAGTGTTACTCGATATCCAGGTGGGAGGTGACGACGGACTAGCGTTAGCCACTTGGATTCGCCAGGAGCCGGCGTTTAGAGGAATTCCAGTGATTGCCGTGACAGCGCATGCAATGGCAGACGAACAGCAACGCATTCTTCAAGGCGGTTGTAACGCTTGTCTTTGCAAGCCCGTTGACTTCGCCGCTCTTCAAAAGAAATTGCATTTATTCCTGCGTAGCCTAGCACCCTCGTAAAACGTTTTTCGCTAGCTGAAGAGGCGAGACGGGCGCCGGCAAGAGGGTTAACTGGAGAGACAAGCGCTTCCTGCGAGTCCTTACGCATTTCAACCCGTTTCGAGTATGCTCCTCACGAAAATTTCAATTTGGGAGAGACAGCCCAGCCACCGTGAGCGAAATTCTACACACGCAAGTCGCGCGGATTTTCATTCCACAAATTGAATCGAAACCCGCCGAGCTGTGCATTCCGATACGGCCGGAGCGCAGGCGCACGCCTCGCAAGCATATTCCCGTTCCTCTCTTCGTGTATGGGCACACACCGGAAGGCCAACCCTTTTATGAGGAGACTTTCACGAACACTGTGAACGTCCACGGGGGATCGATGCGCATGGAGGCAGGGGTGCAGCTGGGACAGCGGCTGCTGGTGACCAACCGGAAAAACGAGTGCGAGCTTCCGTGCATCGTTGTTTTCGTAGGTGCGCGGCTGGGCAGCGGGATCGATGTGGCCTTCTCGTTCACGGCGGCCATGCCGTATTTCTGGCGCACGCTGCGGACGGGGAAGCATAATGCGCTGGAAATGGAGTGGGATTACGAAGAATCTGCGCCGTCGGAGCAATAAGCCGGCTCTCGGCGGTGGTTCAGCTTATTGACGGCGAGAACGCTGGTCGAGAAGCGCAAGACCTGACGATGAAGGCCGAATAACCTTGCGCCCGTTCACTTGCTCGCTGGCGATGAGTCCGCGATCGTTGGCATCCTCCCAAACCGTAAGCCTCGGACAGGAAGTGCGCCAAGCCTCCATCACTTCTTCGTACGTCCTCTCGCCGTTTGCCAGCCACTGAAGAAGATCGAGGATCAGAGCTTCGATTACGGGATCTTTGGCGGAATTTCCGGCGCCGGTCATTTCGAGCTTCATTTTATCTAATTAGTGCTTGGCCCGACATTTCCACCCCTTAAAGGATGGATTCGATTTCGGCATCGAGAGCTACGTGCGACTGCGGAAAGCCATTGATGCGATAAGTCTGGGCGGCGCGCTCCGCGACGGCCGGTTGCAAAGAGAAATGAAAGAACCGGCTGATGTGATAATCCTCGTCGAAGATGCCGAAGACGCGCTCGGTTTCTTCGACGGAGAGCCCGAAAGCGACCAAAGCTAGCGGCTTTCCGAATCCTCCCGAGAGCTGGCGATATTTTTCGACCACATCACGCAGGCTCAGGGGCTGACGTGCCGCCGTGCTCATTTCCTGCTACTCACGCCCACGTCTTTTTTATATCCAAACATATTTATATCCAAGTTTATATCCACTTTATATCCACACATAGGCGCCGGATTCGCCGTAAGGCTCGTTGACATAAAACAGATTCGCGTCAGCGGTGCGGGCGAAGCTTTCGAGCAACTTTTGGGGCCCGTGTACGGAGCAGAGCGTCTCGGCACGAGCCATGGCGATGCGCGCGACATCGTCGAGGCTGGGCACTTCGTCGCGCGAAAACCAGAGCCAGGTGCCGGGGCGATCACAGGATGCGCATTCGCCCATCGGCTGATCCAAGCGGCGGCTGATCGCGGCGGCTACTTCCGGCTGCAGACCGGCGGCGGCAAATTCATCGCTGCCGACGAAGAAGTATTGGGTGAATTCGGCGCCGTCCGGTTCAAAAGCAACAACACGGCCTGAGAAGCGCGGCAGGTCCTTTTGCATTTCGCTTCTGAGGCAACCCAGGCAGAGCGAAACTTCCGGCCGCGCGGGCTGGCGGCGGACCGAAGCCTTGCCACGCAGATAGAGTGTGTCCGGGATGAAGGTCGCCATCCAGGCGCCGTCGTGTTCGAGGTGCTCGCATTCGGCAGGCATGCGCATCAGGCGCGCCAACCAGTTGCGGGAGCGCCAGCGAAAACGGATTTCCGGATAAGCCTGCTCGAGACGCATACTTTGAGCCATAGTAGCAGACTGGATGCAGGAGGCCAGCCGTTGGAGACGCGAAGGAGGTCGGATAAGATAATCGGTGCTCTTGCAGGGAAAGCGGCCTTGCAAGACGCGCGGACTTAAAAATTTCTCGGGAGGAATTATGGCCATTGCTGTGGGACAGGCGGCGCCGGATTTCAGTTTGAAGGACCAGAACCAGAAGGAGGTCAAGCTTTCCGATTATCGCGGCAAAAACGTGGTGATCGTTTTTTATCCGCTGGACTGGAGTCCGATATGTACGAACGAGCACGCCTGCTTCGTGAACGATTTGAAGCAATTCGAGAAGCTGAATGCACAAGTGCTGGGGCTGAGCGTGGATAGCGTCTGGTCGCACAAAGCCTTTGCCGAAAAGATGGGCATTCGCTATCCGTTGCTGGCCGATTTCCAGCCGCGCGGGGCGGTGGCGGAGAAGTTTGGCGTCTATCTAGCCGATAAAGGGATTACTGGACGGGCGATTGCGATCGTGGACAAGTCGGGGAAGATTGCGTGGCTGAAGAATTACGACATTCCTACAGTGCCGGACATGACGGAAGTGTCACAGGCCTTGGCAAAAGTTCAGTGATTTAGATTACTCGAACGGCCTTTTTAGAGTCGGGAAAACCACAAGCGCAGATCAACGGTTGCCGAAGTTTTCGGGGTCGAAGTTGGGGCCGGGCTGGGAACCGGCGTCGGAGGTCAGGACCACGCTTTGGCCGGTGAGTTCGAAGCGCTTTCGGCAGCGGATATTGCGGCAGGCGACCATTTCATCGACGCGAACCATATAGGAGCGCGCATTTTCAAAGCGCTTGCGGTCTTCCGACCCGGCGCCGCGCGGTAGCTCTTTCTTCTTGGTGCGCACCATCCAGCGAACGGGATAGGAGTTTTCCTGCTTGCAATGCGGGCAGACCAGGGTGAGGTTTTTGGTTTCCTGGCGCTCGATATAAAACTGTCGCTCGTCCATAAGCCCCACTTTAGCCCAGTTGACGCAAAGCCTTATTGCCTCTCGATCGTGACTTTTTTATGTGCTAAAAGCCGCGTGATTTAGCACGCGCTTTCAGCGCCCGACAATCGCAGGCTCTGCGAGCCGGTTCATTGTAACAAACTCGAAGCCGGCGTCCCGCCATCGAGGCAGCCAATATTCGAGAGCAGCCAGCACGTGGCGGCGATCCGCTCCTAATGCGCGGGCGTCGCCATCGTGCAAGAGCACAATTTCTCCGCCGTGATGGGACTTGTTTTCCGTACCCGCTCGAGCAGATACGGAGTGCTCTTGGCCGTGAACAGATTTTCTTTCTGTGCCCGCTGTTACGGACAGGGGACGTCTTTTGGCAACGCGCTCCAGACGCTTAATGAGGCGCTCCGCGGGCTGGAGTTTCCAGTCGTAACATTTCAGCGACCACATGGCCACGCCTCGCAGACCGACACTACGGATCGCGCTCCAAAGTTGCGGCCCACGATAGCCGAATGGCGGCCGCATCAGCATGGGCGTCGCATCGCGTTCGAAGCCCAGGGCGCGAAGAACGCTGTCCTGACAAGCGCGGAGTTCGTCGACGATTCGCCAAGCTGGTAGGAATGTGAGGTTCACGTGATTTTCGGTGTGGTTGCCGATGCTATGTCCGCGATCGGCGATCTCACGCACCAGTTCGGGACAAGCACGCGCGAAGCGGCCCACAAGGAAAAATGTCGCGGATACCCGGTGGCGTTCGAGAAGACTGAGGAGCTGCGGCGTGTACGCCGGATTCGGCCCATCATCGAAGGTGAGCGCGATCTGCGAGGCATCGGGGGTATGGTGCAAGGTGGGACCGAAAAGCTCCGAGGTCGCGGATACGGCGCCCCAAGCTGCAACTCCTGCGCAAGCTCCCGCGGCCGACGCAGCATAAAGAGACCACCCGTTCACGCGCGCATTTTCGCATGCGAGGCTTCATCCCGCAAAAGCATCTCCTGCAAAAAGCGCGCCGGGATAACGTTTCGTTGTAAAATCGCGTCTAAGATTTCGATATCGCGAGCAGGAGACGTGTGTCCTCCTGGTTTCTTTTCGGCGTCGAGCTCCCCCCGGCACACGCGACTTTTCCGCTGCGCGAGTGTTCTCGTCAAGAGGCGGAGCTGGAGACCTCGTTTGCCTTAGTTTGGATTTGCAGCGCCAGCGCTTATCCGCCAGGGAAAAAAGCGGCTTCGATCTGTTATACAAGAAGAGCACTTAAGACAGCCTAGCCGCTGGGTCAGAGAGTTCAGGGTCTTTTGCTGAAAGCATTCATCATACGCATGGGCCGACTCGCCTTCGCACTCCTGCTTGTTTTTTCTTTACCCGCACTGCTGTTGAGCGCACAAGACGAATCGCAGGCGCCGCAAACAGCTCCTTCGGGGCGAGCCACGGGTGACGTTCGTACATCCGGCGGGGTGCCCATTCCAGGCGCGAATCTTCGCCTGGTCGAAACGAGCACCGGGCGTGCGTGGATCAGTTGGACCGACGAGAACGGCCATTTCGATTTGCCGGGACTGCCGCTCGGGCATTACCGAATTGAAGTCAGCCAACTCGGATTCGATAACGCGACGCAGGAATTCGATCTGGGCGAGACTCCCAGCACGATTCGAGTGACGCTAAAGGTCGCGTCGCTCGAAAGCATCGAAGCCGCAGCGAGTTCGGCCCAAAGTCCGAACCAAACGTCTGTGACCGCAGGGACACAGCCCAGTCCAGCTCCGAAGGCTCCCGGCGGAAACAACGCGGAAACGTCAGGACAAGGGCGCGGCGGGGGCGGGCTGCGCCGGAGGCAATTTCCGGGTAGTGGCGGCGCGCCCGGAGGTGCGCAAAATAGCCAAAACGGCGTCCAGGCGCAGGGCGGCGCTGCGCCTGGTGCCGGAGGTCCGGGTTCCGGGGGCAAGGTTTGGGCGCGCGTCGCGGCGGCTTCCAGCAAGTGATTCTCGATAATCAAAACGGCACGCAGGGACAGGAGGCAGAAACAGGGCAGGAAGCGGGAGGCGCAGGAGCGGGCGAGCAGGGGCCTCTGGGGCAAGCGTCCGCGTCAGACGCAATTCTCATGAATGGCACGGTTGGCCAGGGGGATCAGAACGCCGGCTTTGGCGGCGGCTTTGCGCCTGGCGGCGTCTTTTTGCAAGGGGCAGGCGATGCCGGTCAAAGCGGCTTTGGAGGTACCGGTGGAGGATTTAGAGGCGGGGCTCCGTCGGCTAATCCTGGCGGCGCAGGCACGCCGGGATTGCCGGGCGGCGGACCCGGCGGTCCAGGCGGGCCGGCCATTGCATTTCGAGGTCCTGGCGGGGGGCGGCCCGGACCGGGAGGGCGCGGCGCGCCGCCGCAAGGCGTAACGGCGCTTTATGGCATGCAACGCGTGCTGCGGCAAAGAATCAATCGCGTGCGGGCGAGCTTCTACAACGAGTACAGCAATTCCGTCTTTAACGCGCGTCCCTTTTCGCTGACGCAACCCAATGCGCCCAAAATTCCCACTTGGAGCGAACAGATCGGCGGAAACCTTGGCGGGCCGCTGGTGATTCCCCACATTTATGACGGTCACGATAAGACATTTTTCTTCGTCAATTTTGACGGCACCTGGGCGCGCAATGCGGTGGATCAGTTTTCCACCGTCCCGACCACGGCAGAACGACAGGGAAATTTTTGCGATCGTGGCGCGCAGCTCTCTCTTCCGAATCTCGGAGGGCCGGTCTGCCAGATTCCGTCTTCCGCTGCTGAATCCCGCCGCGTTGGGCCTGCTGCAATTCATTCCCGAGCCGAATCTTCCGGGTCTGGTGGATAACTACCATCTGCAAACGCGAGTTCCGACGCAGCAGGATCGCTTCAATGCGCGCGTGCTGCACACGATCTCGCCGAAGCTGAATGCGCGCGTGATTTATAGTTTCAGCCAATCGACGAATCACGCTTTCCAGTCGTTTTCCGATTTCGAAAGCGATGTCGCCACGCGCGGGCAATCGGCTACCGTCGGCCTTACGCAAAACTTGTCGCGGAGCTGGATCAACGATACGCAATTGATTTTTTCGCGTAACCGCGTCCAGACGCTCGACAACTTCGCGTTTACGACCAATGTGGCCGCGGCGCTCGGGATTACGGGGGTTTCCACCGCGCCAATCGACTGGGGTCCGCCGCAGCTCAGCTTCAACAACTTCACGAAAGCGGCGCCGGCGGTGCCTTCGCTGGTGCGAAATCAGACTTATCGGTTCGTGGATGCGGTGACCTATATGCTGCCCAAGCACACCCTGACATTTGGGGCGGAGGTTCGCCGCATCGAAAACAACACCGACTCCGACCAAACTCCGGAAGGGTTGTTTACGTTCAGCGGCTTGACCACCGCGCTGATCGGAGCCAACGGGCAGGCGGTGCGCGGGACGGGTCTCGATTTTGCCGATTTCCTCCTGGGCCTCCCCGACAGCACCAATGTGCGCTTTGGGAGTCCGAGCAACTACTTTCGCAGTTGGGGGACGGCTGGGTACGTGAGCGACGATTGGCGCGCTCGTCCCGATTTCACGCTGCAATTCGGCATGCGCTACGAATTTTTCACCCCGCCGACGGAGCTCTACGGCCATCTCGCAAATTTGGACTTCGACCCTACCACCTCTCAAGTGGCGCTGGTTATTCCCGGCCAAAGCGCGCCCTTCAGCGGGGCCGTCCCCAACTCGCTGATCCGGCCGGACTATAACCATTGGTCGCCGCGCATAGGCATCGCCTGGAGGCCGCCGATTAAATCGCTGCAGGCGCACCACAGCATGGTCGTGCGCGCCGGGTACAGCGTGTTCTATAACGAATCGGTTTACACGCAACTACTTTCGGAATTGGCGAATCAGCCGCCGTGGTCCACTTCCGAATTGCGCATCGCCGGCGTGAACGACGTGCTGACGCTGGAGAATGGATTCCCAGCCAACGTCGCAGGGCGGAACACCATACAGAATACGTACGCCGTGAATCCGAATTACAAAGTGGGATATGCGCAGATCTGGAATCTTTCGGTGGAAACCGCAATCGCGAATAACACAGCGTTGGTGCTGACCTACACGGGAACGAAAGGCAGCAACCTCGATTTGCTGTATGCGCCCAACCGCACGGTGCCGGGAAGCCTTTCGACGACGGGTCCCGTGGCGAACGCGGGCGATTTCATTTATGACACTTCCGGTGCGAATTCCATCTATAACTCGCTGCAGGTACGACTGCAGAAGCGCTTAGCTCATGGAATCATGATCAACGGCACGTACACGTACGCGAAATCAATCGACGATGCGAGTTCGATTGGCGGCGGCACGCCGATCGTGGTGCAGGATTCGAATAATTTAGGCGCCGAGTACGGCCTCTCTTCGTTCGACATCCGGCATCAGGCGCGGATCAATTACCTCTACGAATTCCCGTTCGGACAGGGGCACCGCTTCGCGCAGAAGGGGCTGACGGGCGCGTTTTTCGGCAACTGGAGATTTAGCGGCAATATCGGCGCGCAAACCGGCACGCCGTATACGGCGGAAGTCATAGGTACGTCGGCGGGAAACGTAGGCAGCGGCGGCGTTTTCGCGACGCGTGCGGACCAGATTTGCAATCCCAATGCGGGCGCGATTGGCGCCCCGCTGGATTTCTTCAATACCGCCTGCTTCGTGGTGCCTCCGGCAGGACAATTGGGCAATGCCGCGCGCAATACGATCATTGGCCCGGGCATGTTTACCTGGAATGCGCAAATCGCCAAAACTTTTCTCTTCGGCAAAGACCAACAGCATCGTTTGGATTTTCGCTGGGAGATCACGAACCTGACGAACACTCCCCACCTGACGGGGTTGTCGACACTGGTGAATTCGACCACGTTTGGGCAAGTAGTGGGGGCCGGGGCTATGCGCGCTATGAATTTCGTTACGAGATTTACGTTCTGAGGCTTGCGACGATGAGATAAAAATTCGTCGGCTGATCGCATTGCTTACAGTTGCCACGGTGCTGGCGCCCGCAGGCTTGGCTCAGAATCCGCAGCAGCCCGCTGCGCCGCCAGCGCCACCACAAGTTTCCGCTAATCAGAAAGGCGCCATCAGGGCCGCCGTCAACTTAGTGGAAGTGGATATTGCGGTCACCGATCGGGATGGCAAGCCTCTGAAAGGCTTGCGGCAGGACCAGTTCAGCATCGCCGAAGACGGCAAGGACCAGAGAATATCCACGTTCGATTACTACGACGTGGAGAGACTCGAAACGGCGGGGGCCGGGGATAGCACGCCCATAACTATTCCCATTGGTTCCGTGGCTCCGGCGGAAGAAGTTCGCCAACAGATACGCGATCGCCGCATGATGGTTCTTTTCTTTGACCTTACTTCTTTGCAGCCGAACGACCTGACGCGCTCCACGCTCGCGGCGAAACAATTCCTAACCAAGCAAATGACGCCTGCGGACCTGGTCGGTGTGGTCGCGTTTGGCAATCAGCTCCGCGTGATCGCGGATTTTACGAATGACCGCGATCTGCTCTACAGCGCAGTCGACGCGCTTCTTCCCGGAAAAGAATCGCAGCTTGCGACGCTCGCCGCGGCCACTTCCACCGGAATCGACTCCGCGGTGACCGAGGACACCAACGCCGCGTTCACCGGCGACGACACGGAATTCAACGCGTTCAATACGGACCGCAAGCTGATCGCGCTGGAATCGCTGGCGGATTTGCTGCGAGATATTCCCGGCAAGAAATCCGTCCTGCAGTTCACCAGCGGCATTACGCAGACCGGCGAAGACAATCGCTCGCAGCTTCGCGCGACCACAGATGCGGCCAATCGCGCGAATATGTCTATCTACACGGTGGATTCACGCGGGCTGCTCGCCGAAATTCCTGGCGGTGACGCCAGCGCCGGAGCTGCTTCGGGCAACGCCATGTATACCGGCGCGGCGGTCTTCCAGCAAAGTGGAGCGCGGCAGGATTCGCGCGAAACTCTCGCCACGCTCGCCTCTGATACCGGTGGGCGCAGCTTTTTCGATCTGGGAGATCTCGGGCAGGCCTTCCACTCCGTGCAGTCCGATACGGATGGATATTATCTGCTGGGCTACTACAGCGCGAACGCGGCGCACGACGGACGTTGGCGCACGATTCGCGTGAAACTCGCCGGAGTGCCCGGCGCGAAGATTCGCTATCGGCAAGGCTATTACGCGCCAAAAGATTTCGGCATTTACACGACCGAAGATCGCGAGCGCCAATTGGAAGACGCCATGCGCTCCGATACGCCAGTGGTGGAATTGCCAATCGCGGTCGAGACCGCCTACTTTCGGCTCGACAATCGGCGAATCTACGTTCCCATCTCCGCCAAGCTCGCCTCCAGCGCGCTGCAGTGGGCGCAAAAGAGCGGAAGGCGTCAGGTGGAATTTGATTTTGCCGCCGAGGTGCACGACAGCCAGTCCGGGCGCATCGCCGGCGCTTTGCGCGACACAATTACCGTGCGGCTCGATTCGGAACGCTACGAAGAGAACCAGCAGAACGCCCTGGTGTATCAGGGCGGCATTATTCTGCCGCCGGGGAATTACAAGCTGAAGTTTTTGGCGCGGGAAAATGAATCCGGGCGCATCGGCACCTTCGAGGACGACTTGAAGCTGCCGGCCGTGGAACCGGACCGCGTGCAGCTGAGCTCGGTGGTGCTTTCGAGCCAACTGGTCGAAGTGCAGAAGAGCTCGGAAGTGCAGACCAAGCGCTTCGCGCCTGACGCCAAACTCAAAGACCTGCCGCTCGATATGGCCGGAGAACGCATCATCCCCAGCGTGACGCGCGTCTTCACCAACCAGCAGATGCTCTATATTTTCTTTCAGGCTTACGTGCCGGAAAAAGTCGATCCCAATCAGTTGCGCGCCGGGCTGGAATTTTTCCGCAACGGGGCGCGCGTAAGCCAAACTCCCGTCGTCGCGCCTGCCCAAGTGGACGACAAAACCCGAACCGCATCTTTTCGAATCAGCCTGCCGCTGAATACTGTGGCCATCGGGCGCTACACGGTGCAAGCAGTGGTGGTGGAGGCGGGCGGCGCGCAGGCGGCCTTCGGACGCAACTACTTCGCCCTTCGGCCGCCTGCGGCTCCCTCAGCTTTGGCTACGCCTGTGCCGTTGGCTTCCGGCGGAAACTAAGGTAACTGCTCCTCAATCCACTTGCGTTGATTGCTACGCCGTTCAAGAGCCCATCCGGCGGGGCCTGGGTTGCGCCACTCAGCGTGCCGGGAATGAACTGGACATTCGTAACACCCTTGCCACTATCGTCCAGGAAGTTGAAGTAGTGATCGCTCTTGCCGTCGCTGATCATGATATTCACGTTAATGAACTGAACGTTGCCGATCGGAAGCGTTCCGGCGGGTTTTTGCGTATTGCCACCCCGCACAACACCAACTGCAGCGTTGTCTCCGTAGACCGAAGGACCACGGGCGTGAGGATTGGTTACGGTCAAGTTCTGGAAGGTCAGCGCCGCTCCGTTTGCTTCGTAGAAGTACCCCGCTGCGCCGTAGCTGCCGCTCTGATCGCTGAACGAGTCTTGGATCAGGATCGTTCCTGGCGCATTGGAGGGATCATTATTCTGACCGATATAGCCGTAGCGGGCGTTACCGGTAGAGTGGTGGCCCGAGACAGTGACGCTGATCGGCTGCGAGGTGGAATTCATCCGCCAAGTGCTGACCATCAGACCATCGCCCGCATTCCCATCCGTGTAAGAGTCTTCAATCCTCACGTCAAGTAGGAAATCCTGCGGCTGGTTCGGCTCAATATCGATGCCGCTCTGGGGCGCAGTGCCGCTCGTATTCGTAAAGTGGTCGCGCAAATAATGAATATGATTTACGCCTCCGACAATGCTGGAGCCCTGGCGGCGATTGTTGTCAAAGACGGAATCTTGAACGGTGACATTTGTGCTGTAGCTCACGTAAAGGCCATCGCCGCCTGAGTCATTGCAGGAAATTCCGTTGATGGTGACATTGCTGGCATTCAGCGATATTCAGGCAATGCCGCTGCTCGCCGCTGGTGTATTCCGCCTTGCGCATATGGAACACCGAAACCGCAGCGCTCGCTCCAGTGATCGTGACATTCGAGGAACTGATGTTGAGCATTCTCACGCCATCGCCATAACCCGAATTAGCCGTCACGGTGACCCCGGCATCCACGAACACGTTGGAGTTCGCGGGAAACGAAATTGGATTGATGTTGTAGCCACCTGCCGGTATCTCGAGGGTTTGGCCATTCGCCGCGGTGTAGTTCAGTGCCGTCTGAAAAACATTCGTGTCATCACCGCCAAAGCCGGCGTTTCCAAAATGCAACAAACTTACAGTATTGGCCGGAGCGGTATTGGGCGGCGGGGGTGTCGCTGAACTCGGGGATCCGGTCGCAGCCCCAGCACTGGCGGCGCTGGAGCTGGCGGCGTTAGCGCCCGTGCTCGTTAACGGTCGGGCTGCCAAAGCGCCGGTCCCGCCGCTACAACCCCAGCCGCAAAACGCAAGAGCGATCAGGAAAAACAGAGCTAGAAAGGATAGCGAATTCTGAGGCTTAAGATGAGCGGGATCGGGTGATCGGCCGATTGCTTTAAGTGCTTTGCTAAGTGACACATGTGCATCCAATCTCGATCTCCCATGAATGAAATTTGGCAGGGACCGACAAACTACCGGTTCGCATAGGGGAAAAATACCGGTGAGTAGGGTAATTGCAGTACAACGGATTCGCTGCCCTACTGAGTTCCTTGCAGTACAGGTCGAATTCGGCTGATCTATTCTCTGGCGGGAAGACTCGGTTTCCCTTGGGGCAGGTTAGTTTGGCCGGGAGGTACGTCGAGCGGCTAAACGAGGTTCGGCGCCCTCGCGCAGTTAGCTCTAACGAGCGTCGCCAACCGGGCGGGACGAAATCGAGTAAACTCGATCACTCAGCGATAAATAAGGTTTGTGCGAAGGCCCATTCGGCGTCTACCCATTGCCGAAGGGGTCGAAATCCGCTGCGGCGCCCCATTTGTTTCAATTCCTCTGGCCTGTATTTGTGGGAGCTTTCCGTCCAGATGGTTTCGCCTTCGATAAAAGGGACGCTGCAGTGAGCTCGCGGAATCATCACCCTCTGTGCGCGTGTAGAAAGGAGGTGCATCTCGATGCGCCGCTCTGCCGCATCATATCGGGCCAAATGGCGGAAGGCGGAAAGGTCGAAATCGGCTTCGAGTTCACGATTCATGCGAGCCAGCACGTTGAGATTGAAGGACGCGGTAACGCCCAGGGGATCGTCATACGCCGGCAGAAGCTGCGAAAGCGGCTTTTCCAGATCTGCGCTCAGAAGCAATGCATCGCCGGGAATCAAAGCTTGGCGCACCTCGGTAAGAAAAAGTTCCGCGGCGCGCCATTCGAAATTGCCGATCGTGCTGCCTAGGAACAGAACCAGCAATTGCTCGCCGGGTTTGCGCGCTGCCGCCACCGACAATAGCCCATCTAAGTAAGGTTGCTGCAGCGGCCTTACGTCCACGTTATGTAATTGGCCCAACTCCTTCGAGCATTGGTCCAAGGCTTTTGCTGAAATTTCGATAGGGCTATAGACGATCGGCTGCTTCTTTGCCAGGGCATCGAGCAGCCAAAAGGTCTTTCTTCCGGTGCCGCTGCCAAGTTCGGCAACCACAACCTGGCCAGCGGGCAGGCTTGCGGCAATCGACTCCGCATTTTCCCGCAGCAGACGTTCGTCCGCGCGGAATAGGCCGTACTCGGGCAGAACGGTAATCACTTCAAACAGCGCAGAACCCACTTCGTCGTAGAGGTACTTCGAATGGATTTCCTTCTGGCCGTCTTTTGTCAGCCCCCAACGAACGTCCTCTGCGAATTCGCTAAGGGAGTATTTCGCCAGAGTTGGAGTAGCCATGCCGCCCCCGATCGGGATTAGATGTGTGTCAGTGTTCGACGCAGCGGAAACCGGTGTAGATGTAGGGATAGCGCGGCTGGAACCAATTGCGGAAGGATCGCCGCAACAAGCATGCGGCGGTTCGCGCCGATCCGCCCTTCATGACGTAATGCCGGTCGTCGAAGAAATTTGCCGAATAGCCTTCGTAGAAGGGAAACGGCTCGAATCCATCGAATGGCGCAAAGACGCTGCGCGTCCATTCCCAGCCGTTGCCCACGAGATCGGCAACCCCAAAGGCGCTGCTGCCTGCCGGAAAGGCAGCGGCTGGAGCCGGATCCCAATATTGAAGATCAAAATTGCCGAGGCCTGCACGTGGCGGGTCATCGCCCCACGGATAGGCACGCTCGGCGCCGTTGTGGGTGCCATAGGCCGCCCGGTGCCATTCAGCTTCGCTGGGTAGCTCCTTGCGCGCCCAGCGCGCATAGGCCGAAGCTTCCGCGTGGCTCACGTACACCGGCCAATCCAGCGGCAGCGGCACCTCGTCGAACATGGTCCGAAAGAAAAATTGATTGGCTCGCTGAACCCAGAAGGCGGGATGAAGCGTGCCGCTCGATTGCAGCCACTCCCAATCCAAATCGCTCCAGAAGGATTTCTCGCGATATCCGCCTTCGGCGATGAAGCGCAGATATTGAAGATTGGTGACCTTATACGTATCGATACGGAACGCCGGCACAATGACGCTATGTTCCTCGAACTCGTTGTCCCAGCCGAAAGCTCCATCGTCGCGTTTCAATCCCAGGGTTGCGATGCCGGCCGGAATTGCCGCCATTTGCGGCCGGACCTGCGGCGCCCGAGGCGGCGCGGGGCTTTGCCGAGCACGCTTAAGATTGATAGGCAAACGATGCAACATGTACGCGAGCGTCTCGATGTGCATAAGACGATGCTCGGCGGCTACGTGGAGGAATTGCGAAATCGTTCGCCGGCGGTCATCGGGCCCTTCCAGTGCCGCCGGCAATTGCTCATCGAGCGCTGCACGCACTCCCTGGTTATAGCGAAGAACCTCGTTGTGTTCGGGCCAGTCGCCAGGCTGGTCGTCGGGAAGATTGCCACTCACCGGATCGATGCCAAAGGCAAACAGCTTGTCTAAGGCCGGGGTGGACGATTTCAGCTCCCCGAGTTCGCGTCCAAATAGATTCCAGTCGAAGGCTTCGAGGTGGCCCAAGTAGAAAATAATCCGATGTCTTTCGGCGATGGGGCGTTCGTACAAGGCCTCGGGCCGGACGATCTCGAATAGCGCATCGCTGCGCTCCCGAGCTTGCGAGAGCTGCAGCAGGAGCGAATGGGACCCGGTTACCCGCGTTGAAGACGCCATCTGGTACCCCCACAATTCGATGCTTCCGGGAGTAACTGGTCGCTCAAACTCTTACGGCGACACAAGAGAGGATGATTTGCCCAGGATGTCCTAGCAGCCTAACATAGGCAGAATGCTTCCGCACCACATGGCAGCTGAGGGCCACGCGTGAACCCCGCGCCTGGCAGCGATGGCCTCGCGGTCGAGCTGCGAAACGTGGGTTACTGCCTCGGCAAGCGGCAAATCGTCGGTGGTGTGAGCTTTAAAGTGGCCCCCGGCGAGACCTTGGTTCTGCTGGGGCGCAGCGGCACGGGCAAAACCACTACCCTCAAGCTGATCAACCGGCTGCTGGAAACCTCTTCCGGCGAAATCTTTATCGAAGGCCGCCCGCAACTCGAATGGGACCCGATTCGCCTGCGCAGGCGGATTGGCTATGTCATCCAGGACGTCGGGCTTTTCCCGCACTGGACCGTTGAACAGAATGTGGCCATGGTGCCCCGCCTGGAAGCCTGGCCGGAGGCGCGCGTCGGCCAGCGCGTCCGGGAGATGCTGGAATTGGTGGGTCTCGACGTGGCCAAATTCGCGGCGCGCAAACCCAGCGAGCTTTCCGGGGGACAGCGCCAGCGTGTGGGAGTCGCCCGCGCGCTTGCCGCCGACCCTCCCATACTGTTGATGGACGAGCCGTTTGGCGCGCTCGACCCGGTGACTCGCGCCGAGTTGCAACGCGAGTTTTGCGAACTGGCGAAGCGCCTGGAAAAAGCCATCATCTTTGTCACGCATGATCTGCGCGAGGCTCTTCTGATCGGCACGCATATTGGTCTTTTCACCGAAGGGCGTCTGGCCGGCATTTACGAGCCCGACGAGTTTTTGCGGTCCAAAGACGCGGAAGCCCGGGCTTTTGTCGATTCGCTCAGCACCGGCGAGAGCTGGGACAGAAGTTCGCCGCAGATCACGAGCACAAGGAGGAAGGCGTGAGCTTCTTGACCTTTCTGGTGAATTATCGCGGGGAGATTTTCTCGCGCACGTTGGAACACCTCCTCCTGGTAGCCGCTGCCATGTTGGCGGCCGTGCTGGTAGGAATTCCGTTGGGAATTGCCCTGGTTCGCCGGCACAACTTACGCCGCTGGGTATTGGGCACGGCAAACGTGATCCAGACGATTCCGAGCCTGGCGCTCTTTGGATTTCTGATTCCGGTTCCCTTTCTGGGAGGCATAGGCGCGAGGACCGCTATCGTCGCCTTGGCCCTTTATGCGCTGCTCCCAATCCTGCGCAACACCTACACCGGAATTGCGGGCGTCGATCCTGCCGTTCTCGAGTCCGCGCGCGGCATGGGCATGACTCAAAGACAGATTCTTTGGGATGTGCAGCTCCCGCTCTCCATTGCCGTGATTCTCGCCGGAGTGCGGGTCGCCATGATCATCTGCATTGGCGTTGCCACGATTGCGGCCGCCATCGGCGCGGGCGGGCTGGGCGTCTTTATTTTTCGCGGCGTGGCCATGGTCAGCAATTCCGTGATTCTGGCTGGGGCGATTCCTGCGGCTTTGCTGGCGATCGGCGTGGATCTGATTCTCGGCTGGGTCGAGGAAAAACTCACGCCTAAAGCGTGAGCACCCGTTAGCCAGACGATGGCCGCGCGCTTCACGAGACGGGATGCCCTCACGCTGCTGGGTGGCGCTTTTGTCACGCTGGCAAGCTGCCATCGTGCGCGTCAAAACACGGCCGTCGTCGGCTCGAAAAATTTCACCGAACAGATCATTCTTGCGGAACTGCTGGCGCAGCAAATCGAAGCGCACACCAGCTTGAAAGTCGATCGCCGGCTCAATCTGGGTGGGACGCTGATCTGCCATCAGGCAATGCTTGCCGGCCAGATGGACCTCTACGCCGAATATACGGGCACGGCTCTCGCTGCCGTATTGCGGGAACCTTCTTCGAACGATACCGAGATGGTCTACCGGACGGTTCGAGACGCCTACCGCGACCGCTTCGGTTTCGATGTGGGGCCGCCGCTGGGATTCAACAATACGTTTGCCATTGTGGTTCGCAGCGAAGACGCGAAAAAATTCAAATTGCGCACGATTTCTGACCTGGTGCCGCGCGCCGCGCAATGGCGCGCCGGATTTGGCTACGAATTCATGGAACGCTCCGACGGCTACCCGGGCCTGTCGCGCGCCTACGGACTCAAGTTCGCCACTGCACCCAGCATCATGGATCTCGGCTTGCTCTATCGGGCGCTCAAGGAGAATCGGGTAGATGTCGTCGCGGGCAGTGCCACGGACGGCCTCATCATCGCGCTCGGCATGGTCATCCTGGAAGATGACCGCCACTTCTTTCCTCCGTATCAGGCTGTCACCATTCTCCGGGGCGGCGCGCTTCGCGAGCATCCAGAGCTGCGCGGGGCTCTCGACGTGCTAGGCGGAAAAATTTCCGATGACGAAATGCGGCAGATGAATTACGCCGTCGATGCGCAGCAGCGCGATCCGGCTGCGTGGCCCGGGAATTTCGACGCAGGAAGAATCTGTGAGCCCGTTGCCGGGGGCAGCGCTCTTTGTTAAATTCAAAAATCGAGGTGGCGAGAAATGGCAATCAGCCAGGAATTGCTCGATTTGCTGGTGTGCCCGGTATGCAAAACGCCTGTGAAGCTGACCGGCGACGAAAAGGGCCTTCGCTGCGCCACCTGCCGCATCGTCTATCCGATTCGTGACGGATTTCCCGTCATGATCCGCGACGAAGCCAAACCTGAATCCTGATCGTTGGAATCCTTACAGCGGAAAGCTGAGCGACTGATCGCTTCGTTCCACCCATAAGCGGATTTCTCTATTCCGGCTGCTGTGCGGATCACTGATATCGGGGAACGGCTGGAACGGACTCACTTCCACGACCACCACTACGCCGCTGCCCCCATTCGGAGGCAGCGCCGCCGATTCGATGCGGTAACTTTTGATCGGCCCGTAGTAGCCATCGAGTCCCCAGTCGGCCGTAAAATCCTGAAAAGTGTACGAACCATGAGATTTCCAGATCTGGAAGGCGTGCTGGTAATCCTGCGCCACCACGGCATCCATGAAATGCTCGATGGTGTGCTTTTCGCTGATGAAGCGAAGGAAAAAGAACCAGATGCCAAAGCTAACCAGAATAACCAGCGCGACGCCGCTTACCGCATAGCGGAGCCGCTTTGAATTCGGTTCCTCGCTGGTTTCGTCAAAAAGAGCCAAATCCATCCTCGTTGGCATCGCCGCTTTGACTTGAGACAAGCAGATCGACAGAACAGAAAAAACTAGCAGACTCAACAAATAGAAGCAAACCGCAGCCTGTTAGCAGGCTCAGTTTCCGAGTAGCCGACTATCCTTCTGTAACCGGCCAGCAATATCGAGTGCGCAAACGAAAACGCCACACGGGCCCGGTAGAACCCGATGGCGCGAGTCACGATGGTCTCCTTCGGCGATAGACAAGCCAAGCCGATACCACTACAGCCAGTGTTCCCGCAGCAAGCTTACCCTCGAACAGCCAGACCTTGGTTATTTCTAGTAAGCCGCGAGCGCGAAGCTAGGCGGTATCGCGAAGAACAGCCATTGCGGCATTGCGCCCATTGATGCCGATGACGCTGCCTCCAGGGTGCGTGCATGCTCCGCACAGGTAGAGGCCCGGCATGGGCGTGCGTGCCGAAAGCCGGCTAGACCACATGTAGGGTGGCAGGCACTCACCTTGAAAAATGTGACCGCCGGTGAGTCCCACCTTGCGCTCGATATCCGGTGGACCCAGCACCTGCGTATCGATGACGGCGCTGTCCATGTTGGAGCAGAAGCGGGCCAGGGAATTGAGCGCGAGCTGGCGGACTTCCTCCCGCCGTTCATCCCATGTGCCTCGCGCGAACTTATATGGAACATACTGCGCAAAGACGCTCATCGTATGCCGCCCGGTGGTGGTCATGGTCGGATCATGAGCACTCTGGAAGTACAGCTCGCACCAGAGGTGCACAGGCAATTCGCCGCGGCGCGAGGCTGCAAATGCGGCCTTCCACTCAGTTTTGGTGAGTGGCGTATTGATTTGTCCGTAGTGATGCGGCTGATCGGTTCCGGGCCGCGCGGTGAAGTTGGGCAACTCACGGAGCAGCACGTTCAGCTTTACGGTGCAGCCCTCTATCGGAATCTCTTCGACGCGCTTGCGCCATGCAGGATCGGCCGCCGGGCCCAGAAGTTGTAGCGTCTGCCGTGGGTCGGCATTTGAGATCACCACGGGTGCGGCGATGAATTCGCCGCCCTCAAGAAATACACCTTCGCCGGGTGCGATCCGTGCGACAGGGACTGTGGTGGCGACCACGGCGCCCGCTTCTCGCGCGGCATCGCAAAAGTAGAACGAGACCATACCCATGCCGCCTTCTACGTAACCCCACATACCGGGCATGCCGCACAGCCGCCCCGATGAATGATGGAAGCGGATGCTGGCGGTCCCGGCGTCAAATGGGCTGGCGTTGGTCCCAATCACTCCCTGCCCGAGGTACGCAGTCTGAAGCCTTTCGTCACTCAGGTAGTGTTCGACGAATTCGGCCATCGACCAGTCGAAGAGCACGTGCCTTGCTTTCTCATCTTTCCCGAGTCGCTCTTCAATTTGTTCGCGGGTGGGCGGCTCGCCAATCCACAGATCGCCATTACCTGCCGGACGCAGGGCATCGCGCAATCTGCGGAGCACGGCAGTCATCGCACGCCAGCCTTGCACATCCCCCGCCGCGAAGTTGCGAATTTCCGCCTCGCAACGGTCGTCATTGTCCCAGAGCTGAACGCTGGAGCCGTCGAGGAAGGGAACGAAGAGTCCATTGACCGCGGGTGTCCACCGAAAGCCGCGCTCGGGCAGGTTCAGTTCCGAGACAACCAGGGGATGCAGCAGTCCCGCCAGATACGCGCATGGGGACATGCGCACGCCGGGGAAGGTTTCCTCGATGGTGCAGGCGCCGCCTACTCGCGAGCGGCTCTCAAGCACGAGCACGCGCTTGTTCGCACGTGCCAGATACGCCGCGCAAGCAAGGCCGTTGTGGCCCGCTCCGACGATAACCATGTCCCAGCGGCGCGAGGCCAATTCACGGATGGGAGCGGGTAATCCAATTTCGCCGAGGACGGCGGCCGTGGCCGAGATCATGGTCTTAGTATCGACTCAGAAGCGCTAAGTTGGGAAGCTGATACCAACCCGATCACCGGCTACTCGGAAACTGCTCTCCAGTCCAGCCGAGGATGACAGGTCAGTTTCAGTGGACGTCAGGCGCCGAGGGCGCCGCCCGATCCCGCCGGCAACTCGATCGTGTATTTCGTGCGCTGCTTCTCGCGATGTTCCGCCACCGCGAGTTGGATCAGGCGATCGATCAATTCTCGATACGGAATTCCCGAAGCTTCCCACAATTTCGGATACATGCTGATGGAAGTGAAGCCGGGGATGGTGTTGATTTCGTTGAGGTAGATGCGCCCGCTGGGCTTTTCCAGAAAGAAATCGACGCGCGCCATTCCCCGGCACTCCAGGCAACGGAACGCACGCACCGCGTATTCCTGGAAACGCCGCACCTGCATTTTCGAAAGCTTTGCCGGAATGTCGAGCCGCGTGCCTTCTTCCAAATATTTGGCGGTGTAGTCGTAAAATTCGCGATGAGGAATGATCTCGCCCGGAACCGAAGCCTCCGGTTGGTCGTTTCCGAGCACGGACACTTCGATTTCGCGGCCACGGATGTTGCGCTCGACTAAAATTTTTTGCGCGAATTCGGCGGCCAGATCGAGCGCTGCCGGCAACTCCTCGCGCTTATGCACTTTGGTCATGCCCACGGAAGAGCCCAGCGTGGCGGGCTTAACGAATAAAGGAAAACGGAATTTCTTTGCCACGGCTTTCAAAATGCGCTCGCGGTTCTTCTCCCATTCCGAACGCAAGACGGCAAGAAAGTCCCCGGTGGGCAGCCCCGCCTGCAGAAATAAGCGCTTTGCCATGTCTTTATCCATTCCCACGGCCGAGCCAATCACGCCGGAGCCCACGTAAGGCAAGCCAGCGAGATCGAGTAGCCCTTGGACCGTGCCATCTTCGCCAAACGTGCCATGCAAAACGGGAAAGATCACGTCCACGCGTTGCGAGCCGGCCGCCCGCTCTTCCATAGGCAACAAGGCCCCGACGCTGGGATCGGCGCTCAGCATGATGCGACGGCCGTGACGCAACACGTCGGGGAGCATCTTCTGCGCCGGCGTGCCGATGAACCATCGCCCATCTTTTGCAATTCCGATCGGCACCGCTTCGTATTTTTCCGGATCCAGCGCGCGAATCACCGACGCTGCCGAGGCAAGCGATACTTCATGCTCCCCCGAACGCCCTCCAAAAATTACGCCGACCCGCAGCCTCTTGTTTTCTGCCATGAAATTCAGCCCAATCTCCTAAAGGATTTTCTTTCCCAGCGCGGAGAGCAACATCTCAACTCCCAGCAATGCCGTCTTATTGTGCAGATCGATTACCGGATTGATTTCCACGATTTCGAGCGAAGCCATGGCTTCGCTATCCGCGATCATTTCCATGGCCAAGTGGGCCTCGCGATAAGTAATCCCGCCGCGCACCGGCGTGCCGACTCCCGGCGCATCCGAGGGATCGATCAGGTCCATATCCAGGCTCACCGCCGTTCCTTCCGTATCGTCCATGGCAAACCGCAGCGCCTCGCTCATGACTTCGCGCATCCCGCGCTCGTCGATGTCGCGCATGGTAAACGCATGCACGCCGGAATCTTTCACCAGGCGCCGCTCCTTCGCATCCAGATCGCGCACACCGACAATGGCTACGTTGCGCGGCTCGACTTTGGGCTTGAATCCGAGCAAATCCACCAACTCCGGCGCGCCGTAACCGATCAGCGCCGACAGCGGCATGCCGTGAACGTTTCCGGAAGGTGAGGATTCCGGCGTGTTCATATCTCCGTGCGCATCGAGCCAAAGGCAGCCGATCTTTTTCGATTGCTTGCGAAAAAAAGCCGAGACGCCCGAGCAAGTTCCGATGGCGATGGAATGATCGCCGCCAAGCACCAGAGGGAAAAAACCTTCGGTCAGCGTCTTCTCTGTCATTTCCGCCAAGCCGCGGCAGGTTTCCGCAATCTCATTCAAATATTTGGCGCGCTTTTCGCCATAGGGCTGCTCTTCCGGCTGCTTTACGGGCATGTTACCGATATCGTCAACTGTATGCCCAAGCTGTTTAAGGCGAGTTTGCAAGCCGGCGACGCGCAGGGCCGATGGACCCATGTCCACGCCGCGGCGGCTTTGGCCGAGGTCCATCGGCACGCCGATGATGCGAATCTTCTGCGCCATGATGGATATTCTGTTCGCCCAAACCGGCGGGCGGAGGAGCCGGCGAACAGCGGCTAAGGATAAACCCGGTAAATCATGCGCGGGAAGGGAATAACCTCGCGGACGTGCTCAGTTCCGCAAATCCATCCCACGACGCGCTCGAGACCCATGCCGAAGCCGGCATGCGGCACGCTGCCATAGCGGCGCAGGTCCAGGTACCACTGGAAGGCCTCTTCCGGCAATTTTTGTTCTCGCAATCGCTTGACGAGCAGTTCGTAGCTGGAGATGCGCTCGCCGCCGCCGATGATTTCGCCGTAGCCTTCCGAAGCCAGCATATCGAATCCAAGCGCCAAATCGGGCCGCGCGCTATCGGGCTCCATGTAGAAGGCTTTGATCGAAGCGGGATAGCGATGAATCATCACGGGCCGATCGAATTGCTGCGAAAGCGTAGTTTCCTCGTCACCGCCGAAGTCGTCGCCCCATTTCACGTCGTGGCCGTGCTGCCGCAGGATTTCGAGCGCCTGTTCGTAAGTAATGCGCGGGAAAGGAGGCTTTACAGACTCGAGTTTGGAGGCGTCGCGTTTGAGAGTTTCGATCTCGCGCGACCGATTGCGTAAGACCGATTGCACGATGTGGCTCACCAATCCTTCGCCGAGCGCCATCATGTCTTCCAGGTGCGCGTAAGCCGCCTCGGGTTCGAGCATCCAGAATTCGGTCAGATGCCGGCGCGTCTTCGATTTTTCGGCGCGAAACGTTGGCCCGAAGCAATAAACTTTGCCCAAGAGCCGCGGCCAGAGCTTCCACGTAAAGCTGACCGGATTGCGTAAGGTAAGCCTTCTGGTCGTCAACGTACTGCACCTCAAACAGAGTTGTCGTGCCTTCGCAAGCGGCGGGCGTGAATATGGGCGCATCCGTGAGCGTGTAGCCCTGGCCGTCCATGAATTCGCGCGCGGCGCGGATGGCTTCGGCGCGAATGCGCAAGATGGAAGCTTGGCGTGGAGTACGCACCCACAGATGCCGCCGGTCGAGAAGAAAATCGACGCCGTGCTCTTTCAGTTGTATGGGGTAGGGCTCCGATTCCGAGACGCGCTGCAGCACCTGAACCGCGCTGACGCCGATCTCGTATCCTCCCGGAGCGCGCGGCTCGCGGCGTATTTTGCCGGTGACTTCGACGCTTGACTCTTGCGTTAACCCACGCAACGCCGCAAACGCGTCCGGTTGCTCCTTCTGCGAAACCACGCCTTGCATCAATCCCGTGCCGTCGCGAAAAATGGGAAACAGAAGCTTGCCGGATTCGCGCAGGTTGTAAAGCCAGCCGCGCAGCGTGACCTCCTGGCCCTCGTGCTCTCCGGCTTTTTCGATGGTGACTAAGTTCATCGAGCGTGCAGTTCTAGCTTTCGGATTCGGACGGGGAAAGCGCCTGCTCGACGCGCTCAAATGCGGCGCGCGCGGCACTGAGGGGAACAGATGTGGGAGCAGGATCCGCGTATGCCGGCTTTTCCTTTAGTTCAAAGACAAGCGGCAGCTTCGGCGGCAAAGCGGGAAGGGCCGTTTTCCACTCGATGGTTCCCTCATAGGGAAGCAGGTGCTCGTCCTTCATGCCGTGATTATCGTGAATGTGCGAGGTCACCAGGAATTCGCGCATCGCTTCAAGGCTGGCCTGAACTCCATCGCCGATATGCGCGTGTCCGATATCAAAGCAGAGCCGCAGGCCCGTCAGCCGCGTATCGATAATGAATTGGCGCAGGTGCGCCGGTGTGGCCAGTTCTCCCGGCGTATTTTCCAGGGCCAGCGTAACGCCGCGTGCCTTCGCAAAAATGTGCAGGTGCTCGAGCGAGCTGAAGGCCGCGTCGAATCGCCGCTCATCCAGCGTGTCTCGCGAAGAGCCCACGTGCTGGACGAGGTAACGAAAAGGCATGTATTCCGCAACGTCAAGAGCCCGCTTGACTTCGTCCACCGCCTCCAGGCGGCGCACGCGCTCCGGATCGCAAATCGAAAGCGGCGCGCTGCTCTCGTGCATGGGATTGAAGTCCCGTTCGGCCGGAGAATGCAGCGCGTGCAGGGTTAAGTTCTGGTCCCGCAGCGTGCCGGCGATTTCGCGCACCACGTCAGCGGAGTGATAGTTGAAGTGCGAAATCGCGCAAAATATCTCTACCGCCGAAATGCCATGGCGCGCGATATCGGTCAGCAAAGCGGGAGTGAGTTTTCGCTTTATGAATAAATAAGTGGATAGGGTCCGCACCATGGCCGAATCTCAGATTCCTGTGGCACTGCTCGGCGGACCCGGCTGGCATGCGAGCGCAGCACCCAAGCTCGAGATTGTCGGAGATCGCCGCTGCACGGGAATCAGTGACTCTAAGCGAAAGCCCACGGAGCGTCAAGGAGAGCACATTGCGGTCGTGAGCTAATCCGCGGCGCGCTCGTAATTCAGATAGGGTCCGAGCCAGCGCTCGATGGCGCGCAGTTCCAAGCCTTTGCGGCGCTGATAATCGAGCACCTGATCGCGGCCGATCTTGCCTACGGCAAAATAACGCGCCTTTGGATGCGAAAAATATAATCCGCAAACCGATGCCGCCGGCAGCATGGCGAAATTCTCGGTGAGCGTGATACCTGTAGCGCGCTCCGCATCCAGCAGCGCGAAAAGAGTGGCCTTTTCTGTGTGATCGGGCGAAGCCGGATAACCTGGCGCCGGCCGAATGCCCCGGTAGCGCTCCCGCAGCAAATCTTCGGGCGTCAAATTCTCTTCGCGGCCAAAGCCCCAGGCATCGCGCGCCTGCTTGTGCATCCATTCGGCCAGCGCCTCGGCCAAACGGTCCGCGAGAGCCTTGACCATAATCGCATTGTAATCGTCGTGCGCTTTTTCGAATCGTGCCGCGAGCTCGGCGGCGCCGATCCCCGCCGTCACCGCGAAGGCGCCCAGGTAATCCGCCAGGCCGGTCTCCTTGGGAGCAACAAAATCGGCCAGGGCATATTCCGGTTCGCCGTCAGGCTTTTCCATCTGCTGCCGCAAGGTGAAGAACGTGGCCAGAGGGCGCGTGCGCGCTTCGTCGGCATAAAGTTCGATATCATCCCCGACGCTATTCGCAGGGAAAAATCCGGCGACGGCGCGCGCGGTGAGCAGCTTTTGCTCAACGATCTCATCTAGCAGTTTTTTTGCATCGTCCAGAAGTTCCTGCGCGCGCGGCCCCACAACGGGATCCTGCAAAATTCGCGGATAAATTCCCCTCAGCTCCCAGGCGTGGAAAAACGGCGTCCAGTCGATTAGCGGCACGAGCTTTCGAAGCGGCACGCCATCCCAAACGCGGCTGCCGGTGGACGGCGGACGCGGCGGCCGATAATTCGTCCAATCTATAGGCGCTCTTCTCGCGCGGGCTTCCTGCAGAGAAAGAAGCGGCGCGATTCGCGGCCCGCTGTATTGCTGCCGGAGTCTTTCCTGCTCTTCGCAATTTTGTCGCGCGAATGCGGGCCGCTGTTCCTTGCTGCTCAAGCTTGAGACCACGCCCACCGCGCGCGAAGCGTCCAGAACATGAACCACCGGATGGTGATAGCCGGGGGCGATTCGAACCGCCGTGTGCGCGCGGCTCGTGGTTGCGCCGCCGATCAGCAGCGGCACCGAAAATCCCTCTCGCTCCATCTCTTTGGCGACGTGGACCATTTCGTCGAGCGACGGCGTAATCAATCCGCTCAGGCCGATCAGGTCGACTTTTTTCTCACGTGCTACCTGCAGAATCTTGTCGGCCGGCGTCATCACACCGAGGTCGATCACCTCATAATTGTTGCAGCCCAGCACTACGCCGACGATGTTCTTGCCGATATCGTGGACGTCGCCTTTGACCGTGGCCATCAAGATTCGCGCTTGTGCCTCGCGGCCGCCGCTGGCCAGCTTTTCGGCCTCGAGATAAGGCAGCAGGATGGCCACGGCCTGCTTCATCACCCGCGCGCTCTTCACCACTTGCGGCAGAAACATTTTTCCCGAACCAAAGAGGTCGCCCACGATGTTCATGCCGGCCATCAGCGGGCCTTCGATAATGCTGAGCGGCGCCTCGATATTTCTGGCGCGCCTCCTCGACATCCTGTGGGAGAAATTCGGTTATGCCATGCACAAGCGCGTGCGAGAGACGCTCCTCGACGGAGCCTTGGCGCCAGGCGTCCTCGCGCGCGGCCGCAGGCCCGCGCTTCTCCACCGTCTGTGCGAATTCCAGCAGCCGCTCGGTGGCGTCGGGACGGCGGTTCAGCAGCACGTCTTCGACGCGCTCCCGCAGATCGGGGGCAATCTCCTCGTAAATCGCCAACTGCCCCGCGTTGACGATGCCCATGTCCATCCCGGCCCGTATGGCGTGATACAGAAACGCCGAGTGCATGGCTTCGCGAACGACATTATTTCCGCGGAACGAAAACGAAATATTGCTGACGCCGCCGCTGACCTTCATTCCGGGCAGCGCCGCCTTGATCTGCCGCGTCGCCTCGATGAAGGCGAGCGCGTACTGGTTGTGCTCTTCGATTCCCGTGCCGACGGTCAGAATCGCCGGGTCCATGATGATGTCGGTCGGCGGCATCCCGACTTCCTCGGTCAAGATGCGAAACGCGCGAGTGGCGATGGCTAATTTGCGTTCCGCGGTGTCGGCCTGGCCTTTTTCATCAAAGGCCATCACCACCACGCCTGCTCCGTAACGCCGAATCTTTCGCGCCTGTTCGCGAAACGCGTCTTCGCCTTCTTTCAGGCTGATGGAATTGACGATCCCCTTGCCTTGCAGGCATTTCAGGCCCGCCTCGATCACGCTCCATCTGGAGCTATCTACGAGAATCGGCACGCGCGCGATATCGGGCTCGGAGCCGAGCGCATTCAGAAAAGTGGTCATGCACTTTTCCGAATCCAGCATGGCTTCGTCCATGTTTACGTCGATCATTTGCGCGCCGCCCTCCACCTGCTGGCGCGCTATGGCGAGCGCTTTTTCGAAGTCACCTTTGCGGATCAGCTCCGCGAACCGCGGCGATCCGGTAACGTTGGTTCGCTCGCCGATGTTCACAAAATTTGTGTCTGGGCGAATCACCAGCGCTTCGAGTCCGCTGAATCGCGAGTAGGGCTCTACCTTTGGCATTACGCGCGGCGCTGCGCCGCGAATCGCTTCGCCGATCGTGCGAATATGCTCCGGAGTCGAACCGCAACAGCCTCCCGCGATATTCAGCCAGCCGTTGCGCGCAAATTCCCCCAGGTCGGCGGCCATACGCTCCGGGGTTTCATCGAAGCCGCCGAAAGCATTCGGCAGGCCGGCGTTTGGATAGCACGTGATCGGAATGGGCGCGAGCCGCGAAAGCTCTTCGATAAACGGGCGCATCTCCTTTGCGCCCAGCGCGCAGTTCATTCCCACGCTGAAAAGCGGCATGTGCGAAACGGAAGTCCAGAACGCTTCGACGGTTTGACCCGAAAGTGTCCGGCCGCTGCGATCCACAATCGTCACCGAAACGATTACAGGAACGCGCCGCCCCGAAGCTTCGAAATATTCCTCGATCCCAAAAAGCGCGGCCTTCGCGTTGAGCGTATCGAAGATCGTCTCCAGCAGCAGAAGATCGGCGCCGCCCTCGACCAAAGCTTTCGCCTGAGTCCCATACGTTTCGCGCAATTGGTCGAAAGTGATGGGACGCGCCGCGGGATTTGAGACATCGTTCGAAACCGATGCCGCTTTCGACGTCGGCCCCATGGACCCGGCCACGAAGCATCTTCGCTGCGGATGCGAGGCCATGTAGCGGTCGACTGCCCTGCGGGCGATTTGCGCCCCAGCAAAATTCAGGTCGGCGACGCGGCCTTCGAGCGCATATTCGGCCATGGAGACCGCGGTGGAGTTGAACGTGTTCGTTTCGATGATGTCGGCGCCCGCATCCAGATACTGCGTGTGGATTTCCTCGATGATCTGCGGCTGCGAGAGATTCAGGGCGTCATTATTCAGGCGCAAATCCCTGCTGTGCCGGGCGAATTCTTTGCCGCGGTAGTCTGCTTCATCCAGTTTGCGCGCCTGGATCATCGTGCCCATGGCGCCATCGAGCAGCAAAATACGCTCGCGCAGGAGCGCATTGAGTTCATCGCGGATCTGATCGCCGTGCCTCATCGGTTCAGCAATACCTCAATCGCGCGGCAACGCAATCTTTTCTCGACACTTCGTCCCCGGAAACGAATGCCCCACAACGTTTATCTTGTTTGGATGTCCGAAACCGGTTTAGAGCGAAGGTGAAGGCCAGCCTTTTCGGTGACGCTGCGATACTGCGCTAATTATAGGGCAGAATGCCGTTTCCGTGAAGCGCCCCTTCGGCTATTCGGTAGACTCACTCAAAAATTCCGCTTTAGCGGGTCCGGGAATCAAACCGGCGTCAAAACCGCGATCGAGTAACTCCTGCACCGCGGAGCGGCCACGCTCGCCATAGCTCAGCGTCCAGCTATTCACATACATGCCGACAAACTTATCCGCCAGGTCGGTATCCATATCACGCGCGAACTGCATCGCGTAATTCAGCGCCTCTTCGCGGTGTTCGAGGCGCGTAGGCCACGCTTTCTCGAATCGCTCTGGAGATTTGCGCTCCGGTCTCCGGCCCCAAGGCCCGCCGCACGGCATTGCCTCCGAGCGGAAGCGGCAGCTTCGTGGTTTCCAGCCACCATTGGCCGAGGTCCACCACGCGATGAAGTCCCATTTCGGGGAATTGCAACTGCCCCTCGTGAATGAGCAGGCCGGCGTCCACCGTTCCCGCTCGAACCGCATTGATGATTTGATCGAACGGAATCGGCACCGGCTCGAAGTCAGGCTGATAGAGCCGCAGCGTGAGGTATGCCGAAGTGCGCAAGCCCGGAACTGCCACGCGGCTACCGGCAAGCTGCTTTGGTTTCATCGGATGGCTGGACACCACGATGGGCCCGTAGCCTTCGCCGAAGCTTGCGCCGCAATCGAGCAACACGTATTTCTGTCGCAGGTAGGCGTAGGCCGAGAAACTGATCGCCGTCACGTCGTAGACTTCGCGATCGGCGGCCTGATTGAGTGTCTCGATATCGGAAAGGACGTGCGTGAATTTCAGGCCGGGAGCTTTGACGCGGTTCGTGGCCAGCGCATAAAACATGAAGGCGTCATCGGAATCCGGCGAATGCGCCAGCTTGATCTCTTGCACCTGTGTTGTCGCTTGCCGGGCCGGCATGCTCGCGACTCCCTCCGAGAAGCCCGATTCGTTCTGCCAACGATCTCTCTGCCCGCCGCGCCAGGGCATGTCGCGCCTTGGGCTGATGCTCGCGGCTCAACGCCCAGGGATACCAGCTCCGCCTTTGTTGCTAATTCTCGCGGTTGGCTCGCTGGCGAAGGTAGGAGGCCTTAGTTTGGATCGTTCGGAAGATCGGGTACGAACCGGCGAAAGACTAGCACATTTGGGCCAGCGATCCAACTGCACGCTGGACGACACGCATGGATTAGTCGATCGCGAGGGACACAGCCCAAAAAGCGACCCGCCGCCGATTATTTGCTCAATTTTTCGCGCAGGACTTCTACTTCCGAGTCGCTCAAGATCCGCTTAACTCGCAGCAGCGATATGAGTTCCGCCAGCGCTCCAAGAAGACCCGTGTCTTCGGCCTGCGCTTTCGGCTCCTCGATTATCGCCTCCTGAACGTACGGCCTGGTCGGCTCAGACGCCTGGGGTTGAGCCGGTTGCCCATCTAGCTCACGAAGCCAGGCCTTCAAATTCTCTTTTTGTTTCGCCGTCATTTCGGCGAACGCCAGACCCATGCCCATTCCTGTCCGTGCGTAGACCACATTCACTTTCGCCTGGACGCTACGGTTTTCGCTAGTGAGAGTCAGCATGAGCGATGCGCCTACGGGAAATGGGCTCACGGTGTCGATGTAGCATCCGCCTGGGCCCAGATCGGAGGCGCGGCCAGTGAGGCGTGTACGCGTGCTCAACTCCAGCATCTCTGCCGATGCCGAAATCGAAAATCGCGACGTCTTTTCGCCGTTCGTCGCCCTGAACCGGCTCTTTCGTGACGGCTGCCGGATCCACTAGCGGCCCAACGACGAGATCCTGCTGTTTCAAAGCAAGCTCCCGCTGCCTTAAATGTCGATTTTTCCACGCCCGTCACACGAAACGGCGCGAATCAGGAAGGGAATTTAATTCTCTCGGTTTTCTAACTTGAGGGCAAGCAAAGAGTTGCAGCGTGCTCAGCAGGGTAATGCTAGGGCTGCGTTTCTTCGCTTCCGATGGAAGGATCGTCCGCCGTCGCTACTGCCCCATTCTTGTCCGCTCCTCGAAGCGTGCCTCTGGCATCGAGAAGAAACGAGCGTCGGCCATCTTTTCCATAGACAACAGGCGTTGCCGCGAGCATAAATCCGGCGGCCTTGTTCCGCTCGGATTCATTCTCTTCACCGCTTGCCGGAACGATGGAATAGCGCAGTCGATAACCGCCTGCCAAGCCCTTCGCCAAATCGGAATCGAGCAATCCCGCCATTTCCGGCGAAGCGCCGCCCTGCGCGGGCGGGCCTAACTGCTCGAGCGTCTCCGGCAAGTCGCCGTAAGCGCTTTGATACGTTTTCAGCGCGTTGCCTACCTTGCGCAGTGTGGCGATGGCGTTCCGCTCACGAGCTTGCAGATCAGCTTGCTCCCATTGGCGACCTAAAGCTGGAATATCCAGCATCAGTAGCCCCACGGAGAGCAGTTTCCATTGGCCGGATTCCCTGACGAGGCCAAAGCGAATGGATTGCGTCTCGGTGCCCTCCGGTACGCTCACGGGAATGAAGGCCAGATTCTCTCGCACCTCGGCCCCGCCAAAGTGCATCTCCGTCGTAACGCCGCCAGCTTCGCAGCGAACCACCGCGCTGCCTTCTGAGGCGGAGAGCAAGGGCCTGCCGGGATCATCGAGAAGCACCAGGCGCCTTAACACAGCCACGCGCTGTTCCTGGGTCAGGGCGCGATAAGCTTGCGCGCTATCGTTGGTCAGGTGACCTGCGAAGGCCGCTTCATCGTGGCGGCAAGCCGCCGTCAATGTATCCTGCAGGGCCTCTGCGGGATCGGAGACTCGCGGCGGGGCCGAAGCTGCACCTCGTTGTGCGAAGACGTCGGGAGCAAAGACGCCGAATAGCAGCGCCAGCAAAATACCGCACCCGCGCAGGCGGATACCCCGATTGGCAAGGAGTGAGCCAGTGCGGCCCGAAACATGACGTACAGCAAGGTTCACGATTTTGCTTGGCTTAGGATTTCTGAAAGATTCGCCGTGAAGCTGGATCTCGGCATCACCTGTTTGCAGCCTGCGGCCCGGGCCCGCTCAGCCAGCTCGGTCTGCACATGAGAGAGAAAGCCGATAACGGGTATCGGGTTGCCTGAACGCTGCAACTGCTCGATGGCTTCCACGGCGCCTTGACGCGCATTCAGGTCCACAATGACCAGGCGCGGCAAATCGCCGGGAACTTCGTCTGGCGCCGCTTCCAGCATTTTGACGAGCGAAGCGCCGGTCGAAACCGTTTTGAGTGTGACTCCCAGCTTACGGGCCGTTTCCGCCAGCCTGGCCTGAAAGAACAAGTCGTCGACAAGCGCTAGCACATCCGTGGCGCCGTTCGCGTTTTCATTTACCATAGATGTTCATCGTAGCAAGCCGCTCAGCGCCCTGAAAGGGGCTCCATGAACTCGCAGGACGAGAAATCGCCAACGGACCCGCTGCCCACGGACCAGCTAGAAGTCACGCTGTATACGCGCCCGGGCTGCCATTTATGTGACGAGGCAAAATTGCAGATGGCGCCAGCGCTCGCGGAATTTGGCGCTCGATTGCGCGAGGTCAATATCGATGCCGATCCCCAGTTGAGCGAGCTTTACAACCTGGATGTTCCCGTGATTTTTGTCGCGGACCGCAAGGTAGCCAAACATCGTATCGATCCCGCGCAATTCCGGCGTCAGCTCCTGGAGGCTCGCCGCCGATTCGGCCGACGGAACTGATCCCCCGTCGGGTCTGCTAATAAGCCTAATGTGACTCGCCGCGTGCTTTGACTCCCAGACTGCTGTCGGGAACATCGCCGGGCCGGCCTTGCACGCGGTCATACTCGGTGACTTGGGAAGTCGAGCCTAAGGCTTCGTTGTAGTAGGTGGGCACGCCGAGCGCGTAACGCAGCTCCTCGTTGAATTTGCGCCAATTCTCGAGTTGCTGGGCGGTTGCGGGAAGCTTGCGTCCATCGTCGGTGATCAAAAATTTCTGATAGCCCGCGTCCCAAAGCCGCGTGAACAGTTCGTCGTAAACTATGGAGGGCACGATGGTCATTTGAAAACGCCCATTCGGCACGCGCCGGAATTCCGCACCACAGCCGTATTTCTCCACGCGTACCACTCCGCGCGTGCTGCTCACCTGGAATCCTTTCGACGGCAAGGCTTCGAGAGTGGCGGCATCGAATAGTTCGTTGACATTCCACATAGGCCTTAAGGATTCACTTCTGCGTCCCCGTTGTCAAACGTCGTAGTCAAACGTCGCCCCATAGGATCAATACCTTGCCGCCGGTTTTACGCTGGCTGCCGCTCCTCCGTTCGATTAAGCTCAGGATAGCGTCTTGAATACATTGGGCGCCCGGGAGCATCTATTGACGGGGGGCGGGAAGGGAGTCCCGTCCCGCAGAGGAGACCGGCTCCGTTATCGCTCGTCAAAATTGGCGGAATCTATTGTAAACTCATGGCTTTTGCGAAGAGTTCGGTTTTGACCACGACGCCTGAAAACGCGCGGAAAATAGGTGTCGGCGTGCTCGAGCGCGTCGGCAATACGCCATTACTGCGCCTGGAAAGGTTGGGCCGCGAATACCCCCACGTCGACTTTTATGCCAAGGCGGAGTGGTTCAATCCCGGCGGCTCGGTAAAGGATCGCGCCGCATTGAGCATGATCCGGGAAGGCGAGCGCTCCGGCGCACTTCGCCCTGGCAAGACCATTCTTGACGCTACTAGCGGCAATACGGGAATTGCTTATGCCATGATCGGCGCGGCCCTCGGATATCCGGTGTTGCTGTGCCTGCCTTCGAATGCCAGCCGGGAAAGAAAGCGGATCTTATCGGCCTATGGTGCCGAGATCGTTTTAACCTCTGCCGATGCAGGCTCCGACGGAGCGATCCGGCGCGCTCGTGAGATTCACGCCAGTGATCCGCAAAAATATTTTTATCCCGATCAGTACAGCAATCCGGCCAATTGGCGCGCTCATTATCAGACGACGGCGATCGAGATCTGGGAGCAGACCGAGCACAGCATCACCCACTTTGTGGCCGGGCTCGGCACGAGCGGCACTTTTGTCGGCACCGCGCGCCGGCTGAAAGAGCTGAATCCGCGAATTCAATGCGTCAGCCTGCAGCCCGACGCGGCCTTTCACGGGCTCGAGGGATGGAAGCATATGGCTTCCGCGCTCATACCCGCGATTTATGACGCACGCGTTGCCGATCGTGATTTTGTGATTCGTACCGAGGACGCCTATCTCATGGCCAGGCGTCTGGCGCGCGAAGAGGCCATGCTGGTGAGCCCCAGTGCGGCCGCGGCGTTGGTGGGCTGCCTGCAGTTAGCGGCGTCGCTCAATCGGCACGAGCGCGCCGTTATTGTGACCATCTTCCCTGATGCCGCAGAGAAGTATCTGAGCGAGCGTTTCTGGGATGAAAGCGAAGGCTCATAGCGCGGCTCCGGGCGGCTGGCCAATCGTATGCTCATCATCAATGCAGACATCGCACAGAGCATCCGCGGCTACGGCGCCAAGGATTATCCCAACGAGACCTGCGGCGCCATGCTTGGCGTTGACGGCGAGGAAGGGCGTGAGGTGCGCGCGCTTTTTCCCCTCACGAATCGGCGCGACGATTCCCCGCGGAATCGCTTTTCCATTACCGCCGACGATTTTCGCGCCGCCGAGCGCGCTGCCAAAGAGCAGGGATTGGACCTGGTGGGCTGGTATCATTCCCATCCCGATCATCCGGCCAAGCCCAGCGAATACGATCGCGAGCATGCCTGGCCCTGGTATAGCTACGTGATCGTAAGTGTGGCCGCCGGCCAGCCGCGTGACATGACTTCCTGGCAGCTCGCCGACGATCGCTCTGCTTTTCAGCCGGAAGAGATTGCCTGGGCCGTTCCACCGGGCGCAATAAAGTGAGAGGCCGCTGATGCCCGGAAGCGCCGAAGATTTGAGTGCTGTCGTTCCGAGCCGGCCCTGCGGGTGGTCTGGGTTTTGTAGCATTCAGTAGGCTGGCGAGGAGTCTGCTTTTCGGCCCTGCGTGCTCGAGTTCGATTGCAGAGTTACACTGGAGGCGAGAGAAACTATGGCAGTGAAGATGGAAATTCCCACGGCCCTGCGGCAGTTCGCGGGCAAGCAAGCGAGCGTGGAGTTCAACGCGGGCACAGTTGGTGACGCGCTGAAACAGCTTACGGGAACCTACGCGGACCTGCGCAAGCATCTTTACACCGAGGACGGGCGCATTCGCAGCTTCGTGAATATCTATCTCAATGACGAGGATATTCGCTACCTGCAGAAGGAAAACACGCCCACCAAAGACGGCGATACGATCAGCATCGTGCCTTCGATCGCCGGCGGCGCCCAAGTTACAAGAGAGAAATTATAAGACAAGAGAAGTCATAAGAGATCGGAAGGAGACGAGTCATGCCAGTCATTACCGGCACGCCCGCTGTTCCTGACACCGGGCGCACACTTTCCAAGCAGGAGATTCAGCGCTACAGCCGCCACTTAATCATGCCCGAAGTCGGCATGGAGGGGCAGCTCAAGCTCGCCAAAGCCAAAGTGCTGATGATCGGCGCGGGCGGGCTTGGCGCGCCTCTCGGGCTCTATCTGGCCGCGGCGGGCGTGGGACGGCTGGGAGTCGTCGATTTCGACGTGGTCGACTTCACCAATCTCCAGCGTCAGATTACGTTTTCCACGAGCGACGTCGGCCGCCCCAAGATTCAAGCCACCAAGGAACGCCTCGCCGGCGTGAATCCGCAAATTCGCATCGATACGTACGAGACGCGCCTGACCAGCTCGAATGCGCTCGATCTGTTCCGCGAATACGACATCATCGTCGACGGGACCGATAATTTCCCTACGCGCTATCTCGTCAACGACGCTTGCGTTCTCCTGAATAAGCCGAATGTCTATGGCTCGATCTTTCGCTTTGAGGGGCAGACCACCGTCTTCCATTATCCCGGAGGGCCTTGCTACCGCTGCCTCTATCCCGAGCCACCGCCGCCCGGACTGGTGCCTTCCTGCGCCGAAGGCGGCGTCCTGGGCGTTCTCCCCGGCATCGTGGGCGCGCTTCAAGCGATGGAGACGATCAAGCTCATTATCGGCATCGGCGAACCGCTCGCCGGCCGTCTCTTGCTCTTCGACGCGCTGGGCATGCGCTTCCGCGAACTGCGTCTGCGCAGGAATCCGTCTTGCCCGGTTTGCGGCGATCACCCTACAATCCATGAGCTCATCGATTACGAAGAGTTCTGCGGAATTCGCGGAGAGGAGTTTGTTCCCGTGACTACAGGCATTCCCGAAATTACGCCTCGCGAACTGAAGGCTCGTCTCGATCGCGGCGACGATCTTTTCATTCTCGATGTGCGCGAACCGCACGAGTACCAGATTTGCAATTTGCAGGGCCACCTGATTCCGCTGGGCGAACTGCCCAAGCGCGCGAGCGAGCTCGATAGCTCGCGGGAAATTGTCGCCCATTGCCGCAGCGGAAAGCGCTCTGCCGACGCGGTCCAGTTCTTGCAGCAGGCCGGTTTCCGCAAGATTTGGAACCTCAAAGGCGGCATCCTGGCCTGGTCGGATGAAGTCGATCCGTCCGTACCCAAGTACTAATCGAGTGCTGTCGAATTCATCTTTGTAGCCCAGGGTGCGCTCGCGTATCGTGCGAGCGGCCCTGAAGAATTTCACGTTCAGAGGATGACTTTAGAGCTGTCATCCCGAGGAAGTTCGCCCACATGTCCGCATGTGGGCGAACGACGAGGGATCTGCTTTTAGCAACGTCGCTGGAATTAAAATTCATCACTCCACCGGAGGCAACTCATGGCGCAAATCAAAATCATGGCAAGAAAAAACGGGCCGTTCCGCGTGGACGCTCCCGAAGGCTCGGTCGAGCTCGTAGACGCTGATGGGCAGAAGTACGATTTGACCGGAAAAACGAATTTCGCGCTTTGTCGCTGCGGCGGCTCCGTCAACAAGCCTTTCTGCGACGGCACGCATAGCCGCGTCGGCTTCCAGGCCGCCGAAGCCGCCGTCCGCGCCGAAGAACAAGCCAAAGACCAACAGAAACCAAAAGTCTGAGCCTCATCTCTCTGCGCCCGCTAACAATTCGAACACAAGCGATAGAGTCGTTGAATTCTATGGCGATCGCCGCTTCTGCTGCAGTCGTCGAACCATAAGCCCAAGATTTGTGCCCCTTGGTTTCCAAACAGTATTACGGGAACTACCTGACTGAATCCGTAACATTTTGAACACTTCGCGGCGGGACTTTCGGGATTTCCATGCCCTGGCCTGGCCGGGCCGCCTTCCCAAATCGGCTCCTTTTCAATACCTTGCCTGCCATTCTCCACACGCAACTGATAAGGCAGCCCACGTGCTCTATTCACCAACACCCGGCGTTTCGTTTTGGGGCAATTCGGGGGAAGAGCTTTTGGGGGCGTTGTGCTTGGCGAGCGAAAAATCGGCCGGTACCTTTCCCGTTACCAGTGGGCATTGGGCCTCGTCTCTGTTGCCGGCGTATTCGCGCTTTCCTGCTGGCTGCGACAGCGGGATTTTTCCTCCGGTTTCGTACTCTTTTGCTATTTAGAAATTGTCGGCAGCCTTCTTTGCTTCACGTTTGTCGCCAACGCTTTGGTGCATTTCCGCGGCACGCGTGACCGTCTCACACTGATTCTCGCGCTCGGATTTCTCCTCGCCGGGTTGATCGAAACATTCGCGATTTGGGGAATTTACGGCGCGCGCATGACAGCCATGCAAGATGCCGGTGTCTTCCTCACCTGGATGATCGGCCAAACCGCCCTCGCGGGCCTGCTCGTGTCTGCGCTCGCGCTGGAGCAGCGTGTGCCGCATTCGCGCCACCCGCGCAGCGAAATTACCGTCTCCCTCGTGTTGGTCGGCATCGTCACCTATCTGACGGGCGCTGCCTACCTCAGCGGCGTGATCAACATCGCCACTCATCCTGCAGCTCGGCTGGCTCGCGCTTCGGAGCTGATTCCGGCGGCGCTCTTCCTGGTGGCGGCGATCGCCTTTAGCCGCGCCAACCCGGTGCGCTTTGGCTTCAAGCGTACGCTCTGCGTGGCGCTGTGGATCAACGTCGCATGCCATGTGGCGGCCACGCAGTCTTTGCGCGCCTTTGATGCGCCGTTCACTCTGGCTTTGGCGCTGCGTACCGGTAGCTATGCCCTGATCCTCGGCGGCACGCTGCTCGATAATGCCCGTCTTTTCGAACAGGTGCGGCAGCTCGCCGTCAGCGATTCGCTCACCGGCCTCGGCAATTATCGCGCCCTGCTGAACGCGCTCGAGAGCGAGATCCAGCGCTGCAGCCGTAACGGCCGCAGCTTCGCCCTGATCTTGATGGACCTCGACAATCTCAAGCAGATCAACGATCGCCACGGCCATCTGGTCGGCTCGCATGCCATCTGCCGTCTGGGCAAAGTGCTTCGCGTGCATTCGCGCGCCATCGATACCGCCGCGCGTTACGGCGGAGACGAGTTCGCTCTGGTGCTTCCGGAAGCCGGCGCGCCGGCCGCACGCCGCGTCGGCGAACGAATCCGCGAGCGCCTGAGCTCCGACGGGGAATACCCGTCCGTCACCGTAAGCGTCGGAATGGCTGTCTTTCCGCAGGATGGCCGCACCGTTGAGGAGTTGTTCGACGCCGCTGATCGCAGCCTTTACGGGATGAAGGGGAACGGCAGAATCATGGGGTTATCGCGCATCGCGGCCTGCTTGTAGGCCCGTTTTTCAGTTCGCTTGTTCCTGGGGGAAAGCGTGCAGAAAACCTATAGCGCACCGCGTGTCGAGAAAAGAGTTCCGATGGCCATTGCCGTTCACATCTCGGGTCACCACGAGCTTCCTGGTGTGGAGACCACGTTTACGGAAAACGTCAGCGCTCGCGGCGCCCGTGTTCTTTCCGTCCGCCGCTGGAACCGCAACGACCATCTTTCATTTGAATCGCTTCCTGGCAATTTTCGCGCCAAGGCCCGCGTCACTTACTGCGAGCGCCTGCGCGACGACGGCTTTGCCGTCGGTCTCGAGTTCCTGGAACCGGTGGGCCATTGGGTTCTCGGCCCGCTGACTGCTTCGGGAAATAACCTGCACGGATAAGGAGGACGAAAGCGAAAAGAAACTGGCGCAAGTATTTCAGAGATTAGCGCCGGCGGCCCTGGCAGAGGGCTCCGGCGCTTTTTTCTTTCCGCGCGAAAATTTATTGGCGCGGCGCGCTGCCGGAAATCAGTTCCTCGAATATCCGGGCAGTCGAATCGATCATCCGATCAGCCGAATATCGCGATGCAACAGCCTCTCGCGCTGCTCGCGAAAGACGTTCCCTCAACTCCATATCCCGTAGCATTGCTGCAGCCGCTTGTGCCAGCGCGTCCGCACTTGCTTTCTGCACCAAAACTCCATTCCGTCCATGTGCGATGATCTCGCTTACGCCGCCCCGGGCCAGCGCCAGCACCGGCAGACCAAAAGCCATGGCGCGAAGCAGAGAAGTGCCCGCGCCTTCATGTAGTGAGGGAAAGACGAACAGATCGCCTGCGCGATAAACGGAATCCACCTCGGAGACGAAGCCCGCAAAGATAATCGCGGCTCCGACACCGGCCTCTTGCGCCTGGCGTTCGAGTTGCGCACGCAGGGGCCCGTCGCCCGCGATGAGCAGCCGGCAGTTCCCTGATTCCCGCCGCAATCTGGCGAATGCCTCGATCAGCAGCGCGTGGCCTTTTTCGGCGCTGAACGCGCCTACGTTCACAATAACGATTGCGTCCGCGGGTAATCCCCAGCGCTCCCGCGCGCTGCAGGCGCGCTTCGGGGCTTATGGGATCGGGAATTTCCACTCCGTCGGGAACCACCTCGATGCGCTTCGCATCGAGGCCCGCTGCGAGCAGCTCGCTGCGCACAGCCTGTGAGATCGCCACAATTCGCGCCGCGGCGCGATATCGCGCCAGCGAAATGGGGCTGCGCGAAAGGGGGAAAACGACGCGGCGAGCCGCTACCAGCGGCACATGGCGATGCGCGCGCGCAAGCCACGCCGCGGTGAGCGCGTGCGCTTCGTTTGCGTAGACGAGATCGAAGCGCTTCTCGCGAATCAGTTGCCGCAGCCGCCGCGCCGCGCCAATCCGGCGCGCGCGATCGCTGACCGCATGCACTCGAATACCCGCAGCTTGCGCCCGCAACGCAATCGCGGAATCGCGCACCGCCACGAGTTCGGCGCAATGCCCGCGGCGCTTGAGTCCTGTCATAAGCAGAAGCGCCTGCTCCTGGCCTCCGCGCCACACGCGTTCCAGATCCGCCACAAGCACGCGCACCACGTCAAACGTCCCGCGCTTGCGGCCAGGCGCGCGCTTCGAGCTTCCCTCCCCGCACCAGCACGCCCAGCTTGCGGTACTTCTGCCAAACATAACGCGCCGAGGTCCAGGCGATCAGCGCGCCGCGATATCCGTCGAGAAACCCAAGCTGAAAGAAAAATCTTTGCAGCAGCGTCCAGGGCGCCGCCACCCACATGCCGCCGCGCCAGTGCCGCCGTCCTCGCGCATAGAGATCCTCGGCCGCCCGCGTCGTAAACGCTTCCATCTTGGCGTAATGCTCCCGCAGTGAACGGATCGTGTAGTGCAGAAGTTCGCCGCGCAGGCGCCCCACGGTCCCATTCACCTTCACGCTTTCGTGCAGCGCGCCCACGAACCGCGCCGAATCGCGCCGGTACAGCCTTACGCAATATTCGGGATACCATCCCGAATGATTGATCCAGCCGCCCAGATAATTCGGCTTGCGGTTGATCTCGTAAGCGGCATATTCCGGCGCGCTTTGCTTCCACGCGGCGATGGATTGGCGCAGTTCACCGCTCAGCCGTTCATCGGCATCGAGCGAAAGCACCCAATCGTGCGTTGCCTGCGCCGCCGCGAAATTCTTTTGCTCGCCAAAATTGGTGAAGGGACGCGGAACCACGCGCGCGCCAAGCTCTCGCGCAATTTCGCGGGTCCGGTCCGTGCTTCCGGAATCCACGACGACGATTTCGTCGGCGACGCCGCGAAGCGATTCCAGCGCCTCGGGCAGATCGGATTGTTCGTTATAGGTGATGAGGATCGCGCTGATGGCCGGCATGCTCGTGCGCACGAGCCTATCTTAGAATCCGGTCAGCCGCCAAATTCTTCCGGCGATGTTTTCTATTGCACGAATCCCACGTTCGGAGCCGGCGTCGTCGCGGGCGATTCGCGAATGGGCCCGAATTGCGACTCGAATCGCGAGATGTTCTCTCCCAGCGCCCGCCATAGCCTTTTGGCGTGTCCCGGGCTGACGATCGTGCTGGCGACGAGTTTCCCGTGGGTGCCGTTGGTAAACACGTAGATGAAGTGCATGGTGAACTCTTCCGGATTGTGATGAATCATGACCAGATTGCTGAAGCTGCCGACCAGGTCCTTCTCATCGGCTTTGATTTGCACTTGAGGCGCTTGCTGTTCCGCCATTTTCCCTCCGTAGGCCTTCGCTTCAAGCTAACACAAATGCTGTAAAGCAAGCACTGCCGCAAATCGTTGCTGCAAATCCTGGAGCGGCACGCATGGCAGCGCAATCGCGATCGGTGTGTGCATTTCTCGCAACGCTCCCGGAGAACCTGTATTGAACCGTGTTAAATGTAGTTTATAATCTACGTTTATCTAGGTTAAGATCATTGAGCCCAATTGTGAATCCTGTGTCCGAATCTTCGCCCAACGCTGCGGAGCTCGAATCCTCAAGTCCCACTTTGGCACTTCAACCGGCCCAAAATGCAAACTCCGCGATGCTGCCCTCCTTGCCGGAGGTCTATCGCAGCGTGCCGATTGCCGGCGGCGCGTCGGTCCTTCGCAAGATGTTGGCTTTCGCCGGCCCCGGTTACCTGGTGGCGGTCGGTTACATGGACCCGGGAAACTGGGCCACCGACATCGGCGGCGGGTCCCAATTCGGCTACGCCCTGCTCAGCGTCGTGATTCTCAGCAGCTTGATGGCGATTTTCGTGCAGGCGCTTTCCGCCAAACTGGGCATCGCCACCGGCCGCGATCTTGCGCAGGCCTGCCGCGAATCCTACTCGCGCCCAACGGCAATTGCCCTGTGGATTCTGGGCGAAATCGCCATTGCCGCGTGCGACTTGGCCGAAGTCTTGGGTTCGGCCGTCGCGCTGAAGCTCCTTTTTGGCATCCCGCTGCTCGTGGGCGTCTTGATTACCGGCGCTGACGTCTTGATCGTGCTGGCGCTGCAAGGCCGCGGGTTCCGCTGGATCGAAGCGCTGGTGATCACCCTCATCGCGACCATCGCGGCCTGCTTCGCTTACGAGCTCTTTTTCGCCCAGCCACTTTGGCGCGAAGCGGCCTCGGGCCTGTTGCCTCCCGCGCGCCTGCTGCACGACCGCGACATGTTGTATCTGGCCATCGGCATCCTGGGTGCCACGATCATGCCGCACAATTTGTACCTGCATTCCAGCATCGTGCAGACGCGTGCTTTTGGCCTCGGCGGCGTCCAAAAACGGGAAGCCGTCCGTTACGCCACCCTGGACTCCACCATCGCCCTCGGATTTTCTCTTTTTGTGAACGCCGCTATCCTGGTCCTCGGCGCGGCCGCCTTCCACCATCGCGGCCTCACCACCGTTGCGGACATCAGCCAGGCTTACCAACTGCTGACTCCCGTTTTGGGCGCGGGCTTGGCCAGCACTCTTTTCGCTGCGGCCCTGCTTTGTTCCGGACAAAATTCCACGCTCACCGGCACGCTCGCCGGCCAGGTGGTCATGGAGGGATTCATCCACCTGCGGATCAAGCCCTGGTTGCGCCGATTGATTACGCGCTCGGCCGCCATCATTCCCGCGGCGCTCGTGATCGGGATCGCCGGCGAATCCAAGGCCATGGGTCTGCTCATCCTCAGCCAGGTCATTCTGAGCTTTCAGTTGCCGTTCGCGCTGGTTCCGCTGGTGCAGTTCACGGGCGATAAAAGCAGGATGGGCCAGTTCGCCAACTCCTGGTGGGTTGCCGCGCTCGCCTGGTTGACTGCCGCCGTGATCATCGCGCTGAATGCTTTGCTGATCTTGCTGATCTTCCGCGGCAACTCCTGATTTGCGGTACCCTCATCGCTCGCGGCGAGTACGCCTTTTCGCACTTCGACTTCTTTATGAAATAAGAGCCGCTTGATTCTCCCGCGCTTCATCGCTTGAACAGCCCAACCATTGGCCGGCTACCCTCTCGGTCCTTGCGTAAGTGTTCATCGCCGCGCTGCTGAAAATAAAGTTGTCCCACTTTAATTAGATTAACCGACGAGTAAACCCTTGCGTTCGGGCCGCACCGGGGCTAGTCTCTGCCGCATGGCGAAAAATAAGCGGAAGCAGGGGACCGGAACCGGGGCGGCCCACAACGTCTTCATCAGCTGGTCCGGCGACCGCAGCAAGGCCGCCGCGCAGGCGCTGCGGGACTGGCTCCCCGTCATCCTCCAGGCGGCCAGGCCGTGGATGTCCGACACGGACATAGAGAAGGGAAGCGTCGGCCTCGACGAGGTCGCCAGGGCCCTGGACATGAAGGTCGGGATAATCTGCCTGACGCCCGAGAACCTGAGCGCGGAATGGATCCTCTTCGAGGCGGGCGGCCTCGCGAAGGCGTTCGACGACAAGACCCGCGTCTGCCCCTACCTGCTCGGCGGCCTCCAGAAGCAGGGCGTGAAGCGGCCGCTCGGCATGTTCCAGGCGACGACTGCGGACAAAGACGACACCCGGAGGCTGGTCCACACCATCAACAAGCACCTGGACGCGGACCCGGTCCCCGAGGCGGGGCTCAACTCACTGTTCGACAAGATGTGGCCCGAGCTGGAGGCCAAGCTGGACGCGCTGCCGAAGCCGTCGGGGGCGGCGCCGCCGAAGCGCACCACCGAGGACATGTTGGCAGAGCTCCTGGAGGTCACCAAGGGCCTCACCCTCAATGCGGAGGCCGAGCGCAAGGCCAGACAGTGGACCCTCTTTCAAACAGGACTCACGGCCGGGGAGACCGGGATCACCGGGATCAAGCTGTCTGACGCGATGGCGGGCGAACCCGCCCGTGGCTGGATTCACAAAACTGCCGAGGAGCAGGCGGAGCGGGTCCGGCTCATCGACCAGATCAGGTCGAACAGGTCGAAGAAGAAGACCCCGGAATAGGTCGCCTCACGACATATCCCTTAGCCCTCGCGCTCCTCCTTGGCCTCTACCGACTTGATCAGCCCCTTCCCCTTCAGGTCGTTCACGTGCCACCGCCAGTTGGCTTCCACGGTCTCCGCGCTTCCCTTTGAGTGAGGCCTTGGCGAACGCGAGCGCCTCGGCGAGCGTGGGCGGCTCCTTGGCGGGCTACCACAGCACCCCGGCGCTTCATTGAAGTGCCAAGTAATTGCCTGATACACTCTGCCGACCCCCGCGAGCTGCGCGCGATCTCATGAAGCTAAAATCTATTTGGATCGATGGCTTTCGCTCGGTGAAGGATAGAGTCAGGCTATTCGTCGACCCGCGCATCTCGATTCTAATCGGCGCCAATGATCACGGGAAAACTACGCTACTAGAAGCCGTCAGATGCCTGAATGAAGATCGCCCTATAACCACAGATGACGAAAACTGGGACTCGGTCGGAAAGGGTAAGCCTGTTCTTGAATATAGGTTCGAGCTCGATCCCGACGAATTTGAGGAACTCGGGGCCATAGGCGTCCGCCATCAAGAACAACACGCCCGAAAAGCAGAAACCGCCGAGAGTTCGGAAGGCAGCACGGTGTCTGACACAGCTGATGCCGAAGTCGGCGCAGCGGGCGCAGCCATTGCTGCCCCTCCTGTTATTGCGTTGCCTGCTATACCTCGCGTGGTCGAGTTCTCGAAATCGGGAATTGAAGGGACGCTTACGCTAAAACCAGAGCCCTACCTGGATGCCATACCTGAAGCGCAAGAGTACCTAGTCAAATGCATTCCGCGCGTGGAACTGTTTAAGCCCGTGGACCAAATCATGGACGCTGTAACCCTGACAGAGCTAGACGATCCCGAGCAGGAGTTCATGCAGGGTATATTTCGGTATGCCGGAATATGGGATGGTCACAAAACATTATTCCGGCAGGACCCGGCCACTACCCGACGTTTGGAGAAAGCCTCAGCTGATTTCACTAAGAAAATCCACGAAGAATGGAGGCAGGGAGAGAACCTCGCATTCAAGTTCCAGCACGCCGGCAAGAATGGTGACCAAATCGAACTGATGATCTCCGATCCCGCCGTCGCGGATCGCTCCGTCAGACCGTCAGAACGGAGTACAGGATTCTCAGCATTCTTTACGATGAGCATGCGGATGTTGGCAAGAATCGAAGCCAACAAAGTGAACAAGTACATATTGCTATTTGACGAGCCTGGTACTTCCTTGCATCCCGTCAGGCAAGTGAATCTGCAAAAAGTGTTTGAGCGTCTCTCCATGAAGGACCAAATTCTCTACGCCACTCACTCGCTTTTCATGATCAACCACAATCGGCCTGAACGGAACAAAGTAGTTTCAAAGGAAGCTAACGGCACCCAGATTGATCAAAAACCCTTCCTGAGAAATTGGCGGGCAGTTAGAGATTCCCTTGGACTCATCCTGGCTGGCAATTTTTTCATCGCGGATAGGACCCTCATTGTAGAGGGTGAAAGTGACGCAATGTATGTTGGGGCGCTGCTGGCAGCATTTGACCGGGCCGAGGTCATAGACATCGATCTCAACCTGTTTTCCGTGCAATGGCCTGGTAACGCTCGTGACTACGAACCCATGGCAAGGCTGATGCTGGAAGAAGGTCGACAAGTCGTTGCACTGATGGACGGAGATAAACCTGGAACTGAGGTTCGGAAGAATATTGAGAAACTGAACGCGGCGGTAGATGCTGGCCGAGTCACCGCTCGCGCCTCAGTCTCCATCGTTCAGCATGCAAAGGGTCAGTCTATCGAAGACATCCTTCCGTCTAGGCAACAGTATTTTGGCGCCGTAATCACGGCGGCAACGGAATTGGTCGCTGACGGCTTCCGTGAATGGGCAGAGGGAGTTGACACTACACCGGCCACTCTGCAAGCACAGCTTACTGCGGATAACGGCAACGCCACGCTGGGCAAACATGTTGCAGACGTGACAAAAAAGTGGTTCAAAGAGAAAGAGGCCATTTCGAAACTGACAATCGCTCACCGCTACTGTGAATGGCTAGAAACAATCACTGGGGCTAATCAGGGTGTGGCTGATCTTCCCGACGCTCTGGAAAAACTGATCGGTCACTTGAAACTCGACAGCAAATTGAGCAAGGAGGCCGTTACAGCCGAGGCTGGCGGTTAGACACTTCCGCGGCAAATGATGCGCTAACCCCCGCAGAAGCCGGTCGGACGGAGCGACAGTCGCACCCGCCGGGGCCGTAGAATTTTTCCGCATGGACCTTGTAACTGAGCCTCTTTACTCGCGCCTTATAATATTAGTACGCGCTGCCTGAGATTCTTTTAAGGGCGCGCAAAGTTCTTAGTGCGGCGCCGAAGAGTTTTCGAATGGCCGCTCCGGACGAATAACCGGACCGGCACGAGCACGCGGCGACACGATGGCTTTATCAGTTCTCGCTGAGAGACTAATCGCAAAATCCCACCGGAAATGCCATGCGCCGGAATTTCGAATGGAGTGGAAATTCGCTTCCACGTGGGATGTTCGAGACGCGAAGCATTCAGAATCGCGGCTTGCAAGATTCAAAAATTCTCACGAGGTCGACCTTTTAGGACCGGTCCACTGTGCAATTAGCGAGTGCAAACGCACGGAGGTAACTTCTGTTGAATGAACACTTGCACAAAAAGGGTGGGGGGGTACCCCCTATCGCAAACGGGTTTTCTTGTCGCTGCGGCGGAGTCGGAGAGGCAGATTGCAAAAGTTTGGGGGGCGGAACTAGAATGGGCTGGGTCAGACAGACAGTTTTGGCGATGCGACATGCAGCTAATGTCGCCGAGATGTGGCCGAGGAGGCGCTATGTCGAAGAATTCCTTTTCCAGGCTTGCGGTGCTCCTGCTGGCGGCTTCGGTGAGCTTCGTGCTTCCGAGCCGCGGACAGAATAGAGGACAAGACCAGGTGCAGTTGCCGGAAGGCGATGGCCAAGCCACGGTGCAAGCCGCGTGCGCCGTTTGCCATTCGATGAACCAGGTGACGAACTCCGGACACGACCGCGAGGAGTGGACCACGGTTTTGCACATGATGGTGAACGTGGGAGCGCCGGTGCCGGACAATCAGTTTGATACCGTCGTCGATTACCTGACGAAGAATTTCCCTCCCAAGCCGCAGCCCCCGGCGCAGATCATTCCCGGCAATGTAGACGTCACGATCAAGGAATGGGTCGTGCCCACGCCCGGTTCACGCCCCCATGATCCGATGTTTGCTCCGGACGGAACGGTTTGGTATTCGGGGCAGATGGCCAACGTGCTCGGACATTTCGATCCCAAGACGGAGCAATTCAAGGAATACAAGCTGCCGCCGAAGTCGGGACCCCACGGGCTGACGCCCGATAAAGAGGGCAATATCTGGTTCACGGCGAATTTCGCGGCTTATGTCGGCAAGCTGGATCCCAAGACCGGCGAGGTCACCAAATATCCTATGCCGGATCCCAAGGGCCGCGATCCGCACACGCCGCTCTTTGCCCCGAACGGAAACCTCTACTTGACGTTGCAAGGCGCCAACATGGTGGCAAGGGTGAATCCCAAGACCGGCGAAGTGAAGATGAACACTTCTCCCACGCCAAAGTCGAATCCTTACGGCATGGTCATGACCTCGAAGGGCATTCCGTGGTTCGTTGAATTTGGCGCGCCCAAGATTGCCAGCATCGATCCCGACACGCTGGAAATCCACGAAGTCGTTTTGCCGCACGAAGAAAGCCGTCCGCGGCGCGTGGCCATCACCCCTGACGACGTGATCTATTATTCCGACTACTCCCGCGGATATCTCGGGCGGTATGACATCAAGACCGGAAAGATGACCGAATGGCCTTCGCCGGGCGGGCCGAAGTCGCAGCCTTACGGAATCACCATCGTGAACGGCATCGTGTGGTACAGCGAATCGAACACCAAGCCTAATACGATCGTGCGGTTCGATCCCAAGACGGAGAAGTTTCAAACCTGGGCGATTCCTTCCGGCGGCGGAGTGGTGCGGAACATGGTGCACACTCCGGACGGCAACCTGTGGATCGCGTGCAGCGGCATGAACCGCATCGGCGAAGTCATCGTTAACAAGGGCACGAAGGTTTCGCAGAAGAATTAAACAATAAAGAACGGTGCCGGGCTGAAGCCCGGCGCTACGTAAAAACCACAGACGTCAGATCATGACGAGGCCGTGGCGGATGCCCAGCGTGACGGCCTCGGTTCGAGTCGCGGCGCCAAGTTTGCCCATGATCGAGGCCACGTGAAACTTGGCGGTGTGCTCGGAGATGTTCAGGCGCGCGGCAATTTCCTTGTTCCCCAATCCTGCCGATAACAATTGCAAAACTTCGATCTCGCGCGGCGTCAAATGTTCGACAAGCGGCTCGCCAAGCTCGGGAACGGTCTCGCTTTGCGGCGGGCGCAACGTCGGAATCGAATCGATATCCGACGGATGAAAGACGTAGAGACCGGCCGCGACGGCCTCTATTGCGGCTGCGATCTCGGTTGAGGTGATGTTTCGCGGCAAGACGGCGCGCACTCCCGCCGGTAAAGCTTCTGAGATCCTTCGCGCAGGATTGTCGACGAGGAGAATGACTGGAACGCCGGCGGCATTCCAGCCGCCGACGTTCCAGTCGCTTGCATTCGGGCCGCGCTCGATTCGAGCCCCCCGGATTCGAGCTGAAGTACTCGAAGTCGGGCTCGCCGTGCGAGCCCGCAGCGATGATCACAACGCCGGGTTGAGGTTGGCTTTCGCTCGCCGCATTCGGAGCGCTTTCCATCACGCGAATCTGCGCATGGTCGCGGAGCAGGTCCGTGATTTCCGCGTATAAATCCGGCGAAGAAGCCTCAACCAAAACGTCGATCATGCCGCTACTGACTTGCGCACTCCGAGCTGGATCGCCACGCTACGCAGCTTGCTCGGATCGCCGCGCACGAACTGCAATCGCAGGACGCGTTCGGCGCTTCCCTGCAGCGCGTCCTCGAGGTCCTCGAGCGCGCTGAAGAATCGGCCATCGGCGCCCACAAGGATGTCGCCCGGCAGCAGCGAGGCGCGACTCGCTGCGCCATCCGGAACGAGTTCGAGGATCATCAGACCGAGCCGTTCCCTTCCCTCGGCGGTCACGGGAACGGGCCGGAGCGTGACGCCCAGAAACTGCGGGGTTTCGCCGCTGAGGAGCCGGGCGACTTCGTTGCTCGGCACCGCAAGCCCAAGCCGGCCCGCGACCATGGTGTTGACGCCGACCACGTTTCCGGAAGCGTCCGCCAAAGGCCCGCCCGAATTGCCCGGAGCCAGCCGGACTCCGGCTTGTATCCACTTTCGGGGGCCGAGCCCGGCCAGCGGGCCGACGGCGTGAATCACGCCGGCGGTCAGCGCGCCCATAAAGCCGAGCGGATTGCCGATGGCGATGACGAGCTCGCCTGGACGCAACCGATTCGAATCGCCCAGCGGTGCGGCGGGCAAATCGGATGCAGCGACCCGCAGAATCGCGAGATCGCGGCGCGCATCACGCGCGGCGATCTCGGCTGGAAATGATCTTCCATCCCATAGCGTGACACCGAGACTGCCGAAGCGAGCCACGTGTTCATTGGTGACGATGGTTCCGTCGGATTTGATAATGATACCCGACCCGTGGCCGCGGCCTCCGCTGCTGACGTGGACCGTGGACCTGCGGAGCCGCTCGGCGACTTCGCCGAAACCTGGGGGAAACACGTTTACCGCCCCTTCTGCGGGCGCTCGCCCGCGACGATGCTCTTCTCGATGAGTGCGCCGCCGCGAATGATGCGCGCGTTCACGGATTTGCCAATTACACCCGAAGCGCAAAATGTCTGCAGGTCTTCGATTTTTTCCATCGGCGTCGAATCCAAGGAAATGAGCACGTCGCCGAGCAGCACGCCGGCGCGTTCCGCTGGTCCGCCCTTCTCTACGTTCAAGATGAGAATGCCGGTGGCGTTTTGCAGCGACAGCTTTGACTTGAGGCTTTCGGGAATGGCGACCGGATAAACGCCCACACCGAGATATCCTTGCGGCACATAGCCCTTTTCGAGCAGCTCCTTTGTGACACGCGTAATGTCGGCCGCTGGAATGGCGAGGCCAGCGACGCGCGATAGCGCCGAAGTCGCAATTCCGAGGATGCTTCCGCGGGAATTCACCACGGCGCCGCCGGACGAGTTCGGATAAAGCATGGCGTCGAGACGAATGTATTGTTCGAGGCGGCCTCCGCGCCAAGTGCGCCACGATCCGGACACTGCGCCGATGATTCCCAGGCTGGCGTTAGCGCCGCTATCGGGCGAACGGCCGATGACGAGCGCGAATTCGCCGAGCACGGGCTTGTCCTGGATGTTCATTGCGGGCGCTGGACCCAGGCCGGGCACTTTAAGCGCGGCCAGGTCGGCGCCGGGGTCGCGGCCAAGTAGCGAGCCGGTGAGGCTCTTTCCGTCGGCGAGAGTCACGCGAATGTCTTCTTCTCGCGCGATGGTGTGATCGGCGGTGACGACAAGGTCCGGTCCCCAATGCACACCGCTCGACGGAAAATGGCGGCGAGCGTGAACGGCTACAACGGAAGGACTTATCCGCTGCACCAAGTTGCTCAATTCATTAGAAAAACTACTCAGAACGGTTTCCATAAGGCTCCCTTCGAGTGACAGTTTCGCAAATGGAAATCGCATTCACATCAGCCGAATGGCTAGGATTGAACCCGCACGACGGCGTCAAACGCCAACAGCTATGGATTGAGTGGAGTAGACTCTAGGGAGAGTTCAAGGGAGCGGCCGGGCGAATGGCGACGCGAGTCCAATCGACGCGAAGTATAGATATCACGCAAGTTCTGGAATGGAACAATGGCCAGGCCCAGCGCGTTGAGGACTACTTGGCGGGGGAAGAGCCGCTGGAAATGCGCTCCGGCCGGCAGCGGCTCGGAGTAACTCTGAGGACTCCGGGAAATGATTGCGAACTCGTGGCAGGGTTTCTGTTCACCGAAGGAATTGTCTCGAAACGCGAAGAGATATTGTCGATCGAAGCCCCGGGAGATTCGCCTCAGCGTCGCGCCAACAATAACAATGTCGTCCGCGTGCGGCTGAAGCCGAGGGCGCGACTGTCAGCAGTCGGTGGGCGAAAGTTTTCCGCCGGATCAGCATGCGGCATTTGCGGCAAGGAGTCCATTGCGCAAGTGCGGCGCCGGGGAATCCGTCCCCCGGAATCCCAATCGCGATTTGACCCAGCGATGCTCTGCCAATTGCCGGAGAAGCTGCGCGCAACACAAGCGATTTTCGGACGCACGGGCGGATTGCACGCCGCGGCTCTTTTTCAGACCGATGGCGAACTGGTCGTCTTGCGCGAGGATATCGGAAGACACAACGCCGTGGACAAGGTGATCGGCTGGGCTCTTCTGCAGGGAAAAGTGCCACTCACCGGACATGCGCTGTTCGTCAGCGGACGCGGCGGATTTGAAATCGTACAGAAGGCGCTCGCGGGCGGCATTCCACTGCTTGCAAGCGTCTCGGCGCCTTCGAGCCTCGCAGTACGCTTGGCGCGCGAGCTGGGCTTGACGCTCGTCGGTTTCCTGCGTGGCCGGCGTTTCATCGTCTACTCAGGCGAGCAGCGGCTCGAAATCGCTCCCGCAACTCTCTAATCACCCCTGATATTTCTCCGCAGGTACACTGCCTCGGTTTGCCCACACCGAGGCTTTCGTATAACAACCAGGAAAGCAAAACGTTCACCATTCGGCTTCAGGGCGTCGCTAAGGTGTTGACTGTATTGCTCTCGTAAGGTAAAAAGCTTATTACCAGCCAATTGCGTAGGGTTTAGTCCGTTAGTCTCACCTGGTTTTTACCGAGGATTTGGGCAAATGCGCGCAATCGCCGCCTTCAGCGGCCGGGTGGCCAAGCCTGCCCTGAAATCCTCGCGCCGCCGGCCTTGCGTGGCGTCCCGAAAACGGCATCGCGAGCTCGGGGTTAGCGGTCCCCGGATCATCTCTCTGGTCCTCCCAGTGTTGACGGCGTTCGTTTTCTTGCCGGTTTCCGGCAGGGCGCAGACGTCACCGGCGGCACCGCGCATTACGACGCCCGTAGATGAAGCCGTTTTGACCACGCTACGGGGGAACACGCACCCGCTGGCGCGCCCCGAATTCGATCAAGGCGCAGCGCCACCAAACCTGCCGATGGACCGCATGCTTCTCGTACTCAAACGCAGCCCCGAGCAGGAATCAGCGCTCCAGACGTTGCTCGACCAGCAACACGATAAGTCCTCGGCGAATTACCATCGATGGCTTACTCCTGACGAATTTGGCCAGCAATTCGGCCCCGCCGACCAGGACATCCAGGCAATAACATCGTGGCTGCAGTCCCATGGATTTCAGGTGGCGAGGGTGGGGAGGGGCCGAACGGCAATCGAATTTTCGGGAACTGCGGCTCAGGTGCGGAATGCTTTTCACGCCGAGATTCACAGCTACCTTGTGGGCGGAGCACAGCATTGGGCCAATGGAAGCGATCCGCAGATTCCGACGGCACTGGCTCCCGTAGTCTCCGGTGTGGCGGCGCTGAATAATTTCCCGATCAGGCCGTTGCTGCACGTGGCAGGAGCATTTTCGAAATCGGCCGCGACGGGCGAAGTCAAGCCTATCAGCGCGCCTTCCGGCCCGGCCAATTCGGCTGCAGCCAGGCCGCAATTCACGCTCAGCGATTCGTCCTGCGAGCCGGCCTGCTACGCCCTTGGTCCAGCGGACTTCGGCACGATCTACAACGTGCTGCCATTGTGGAAGGGGAACCCCGTAATTGACGGCACCGGCCAAAGCATAGCCATCGTCGGCCAGAGCAATGTCAATCTGCAGGATGTTCGGGATTTTCGGAGCATGTTCGGGCTCCCGGCGAATGATCCGCAGATTATCTTAAATGGACCGGACCCAGGTTTAGTCCTCGACGGCTCCGAGACCGAAGCTCTGCTGGATACGGAATGGTCGGGGGCCATCGCACCCGGGGCCAAGATCATTTTCATTGCATCCGCAACTACAAACACGGACTCGGGAGCGAATCTCTCCGCGCTTTACGCCGTGGATAACGACGTGTCGCCCGTTCTGAGCGTGAGCTTCGGGCTCTGCGAGCTATTTCTGGGCACAACAGGAAACCAATTCCATAGCGCTCTTTGGGAGCAGGCGGCAGCAGAAGGAATAACGGTGGTGGTTGCGACGGGAGACAGCGGCTCGGCAGGGTGCGACTTTTTCAGCGGGTTTAGTCCCCAGCCAGCACAATTCGGCTTAGCCGTGAGCGGCTGGGCCTCGACGCCGTTCAATGTGGCGGTAGGCGGAACCGATTTCCTGAATTTTGGGCCGAGCTTTAATGTCAATAGCCCTAGTCCATACTGGAATGCGAGTAACGGTGCACAGGGACTCTCAGCGAAGGGCTATGTGCCTGAGAGCACGTGGGACGGCACCTGCACGAACCAAGGGTTTGCGTCTCCGTCTCTTGGGTTTGAATCCAGCGCGGAGGCACGGTGCAACGACCCCGCACTGGAGTCTTTGGTGGTGACGGATGGCGGCTCAGGCGGGAAAAGCAACTGCACGACCTCGGACGGGGTGGACGTACCCACGTGTTCCGGCGGCTATCCGAGGCCGTCCTGGCAAACCATTGCGAACGATATAGTGCGCGACCTGCCTGACGTCTCGCTATTTGCCAGCGACGACTCTTGGGGCAGCTTTTACATTGTTTGCGAAGCAGACGCGTTGTCAGTCCCTTCCTCATGTAATTTGAACCACGGTTTCGCGAATTTCATTGGAGTTGGTGGCACTTCGGCGGCTGCGCCCACCTTCGCTGCGATTATGGCGCTGGTGAATCAGTACACAGGTTCAGCCGGGCAGGGGAACGCCAACTATGAGCTGTATAAGTTGGCGTCGCTTCCCTCACAGAGCGCGCTGAATTGCAATTCGACGACCGGGCCCGCTTCAGGCTGCATTTTTAACGATGTGACCTTTGGCACAATTGCTATGCCTTGTGCGGCCGGACCCCCTTGACGCCAAACTGCACAGTTTCGACAGCAGGCGATACTTACGGGGTTCTTTCCGGCTATGACGCCAAGCCGGGATATGACTTGGCCACGGGTCTCGGAAGCGTGAATGCCTTCAATCTGGTGCAGAACTGGGGCCAGGTGACGTTCAATTCGACCACCACTACGCTATCGCTAAACAACTCAACCATCGGACCCATAAGCATTACGCACGGCACGAGTGTTCCGGTCGTCGTCACGGTTTCGGGCGGCCCGGGAACTTCTACGAGTCCCACGGAGACGTTTCGCTGATTGCCAGCTCGGTGAATGGAGAAGGTGTGGATAGCCATACGCTCAGCGGAGCCGCGGCGAACAGCAGCACGGCGACTTGGAGCACCAGCCGACTTCCCGGCAGTGGGAGCGGCAGTTACAACGTCCACGCACATTACCCGGGTGACGGCACATTTGGCGGAAGCGATTCTCCAACGATCGCAGTGACCGTCAACCCGGAAGCCAGCACGATTACTCTCTCTCCACTGATGACAACTTCCGACGGCAACTTCGTCTCGTTGGTATCGCCTCTTTCCTACGGCACTCCGATTTATCTCAGGGCAGATGTGCGATCCGCGGCGCAGCCGAATTCAGATACGGCGCCCACCGGAAGCGTTACGTTTGCCGATGCTTACAGTGGAGCTCAGACACCACCACCCGTGGTGGTCCCAAACACTCCTTATAACCTCAACAGCAAAGGCACGGCCATCGCCGGTAACGGGTTGTGTGCGCTTTCTACGGGCACGCACTCGGTTACGGCGAGCTATCTGGGCGACAACAGTTATCTGCAAAGCGGCCCAGTTTCCGCGCCCAGCTTCACCATAACTCCGGCAACTCCGCAGGTAATTGTCCTACCGCCGCAAGCCGTCGCGGCGGTCAACTCGACTTTCGTGTTAACAGTACTGGTTGGTGAAAATAACGACTTACGCCCGCTGACGGGTTCTTGTGTCCCCGGCTCTTCCTTCGGGAACGATAACTTTGTTTGACGGAACGACCCAAGTTGGAAGTTCCCCGATCCCAAGCGGTCTTACTGGCACGACGCAACCGGGCCAGGCGGTTGCGCTCATTACGGTTTCAGCGTCGGCTCTGCCGTTCGGGCAGAGTAACATTACGGCTGCGTACAGTGGCGACTCGAATTATGTCAAGTCTACGTCGTCCGCCATACCGGCCGACGTGGGATATGCCACGAGCACAGTTCTGACTTCTTCCAATCCGGCGGTGCCTGTCTCCACGAATGTGACGTTTACGGCCCAAGTTACCAGCAGCCAAAGCGGCGGACCGGCGATCACCGGGAATGTGTTGTTTCGGATCGAGGACCGCGTGGGCACGATCGTTCCGCTCACGAATGGGATAGCACAATTCACGACCAGCTTCGCGGTTCCGAGTTTTCCTGAAGTCAACGCTGAATATTCAGGTGACCAGAACTACATCCCCTCCCGAGCATCTTTGCGGGAGGGCGTACACGATTTCACGCTCAGCGATAACCTCGGCTCTAGCAACATTGTCATCGGGGCTCCCGGGCAGAGTTCGGCACCGGTCACACTGACCATTAGCGGAACAAACGGTTATACCGGAACCATAGCTTTTAGCCCGGCCTCGTGTGTCATCACGCCAGCGGGAAGCCTGAGCAGCTGCAGCTTTAGTCCGTCTTCGGTTAGCGGCAGCGGAAGCACACAACTGATGATCAATACGACCCCCCCGCGCGCCGCCGGCACACTCACCCGCCATTTCGTTTTGCACGGCACGAAACTGCAGCCTATTGCCGTTTGCCTGCTGTTTCTGCTTACTCTCACGCTTTTCAACAAGCAGCGCCGATTCAGCGTGGTTTTCGGTTCCGTAATCCTTCTGGCGCTCTTTGGGTTATGGGCGTGCGGAGGAAGCTCGAACGCAACGACATCTACGAATACAAGCCCGGGGACACCTACGGGCGTGCCTTACACGGTGACCATCAATGCCGCTCCATCTGGAGAGAACAGCCACACGATCAATTTGGCGTTTATGGTGCAATAGGTTTCGGCCCGCACGGCCCGCTCGCGATAGCTTCTTCACTGCGATCACTAAGACAAACCAAGGCCTTCGGATAATCCCAAGAAAATCAGACGTTCACGATTCTGCTTCTGCGGTCTTGACTGTATTGCAGTCCTGAAGTAAAAAACCTATAAGGCGGCCGATTGCATAGGTTCTAATCCCTAGGTCCCGACCCAATTCTTTACCGAGGATTTCTAAAAATGAGCGGAATTGCCGTTTTCACCGGCCGAGTGGCCAGGTCTGCGCCGGCGTTTTCAGAATGCCGACTTCCCACATCGCCGCGAAAAGAACTCTGGGGTAGCGTTTCCCTGTTCATTTCTCTGTTTTTTCCACTGTTGACGGCATTCGCTTTCTTCCCGGTTCCCGGCAGGGCGCAGACGCAGGCCGCACCGCGCATTACGACGCCTGTTGATGAAAGCGCCGTGACCACGCTGCGGGGCAATACGCACCCGCTAGCGCGCCCAGAATTCGATCAGGGCGCGGTGGCGGACAGCCAGCCGCTCCGCCGAATATTCCTCTTATTGAAGCGAAGTCCGGATCAGGAATCGGCCCTCAGGACGCTCATGGATCAGCAGCAGAGCAAGTCTTCTCCGAACTATCATCGATGGCTCGCTCCGCAGCAATTCGGACAACAATTCGGACCGGCCGATACGGATGTGCGAGCTGTGAGCAGCTGGCTGCAGTCCCACGGGTTCCAGGTGGCACGCGTTTCCGCAGGCAAAACGCTGATGGAATTTTCCGGAAATGCGGGACAAGTGCGCGAAGCCTTTCATACGCAGATTCACAGATATGTCGTGAATGGCGAAGAGCGCTTCGCCAATTCGAGCGATCCTCAAATACCGACGGCGCTGACGCCGGTGGTGGCGGGTACTGTCTCGCTACACAACTTCCCCAGGAAGCCGCAGAGTCACGTCGCCGGCGCTTTTTCGCGGAATAAGTCGACCGGCGTCGTGAAGCCCTTGAAAAGCCCAGCGGAGCTGCGGAATGGAAATGCACCAGTTGCGGACTTCACTTTTTCTTCGGGACTGTGTCCTCTAAACAATACGTGTTATGCGTTAGGGCCCGCGGACTTTGCCACAATCTATAACATCTCGCCAAGCATGACCGGCGCAGGGCAAACCATCGCCATTGTCGGAAATTCTGAAATTTGTACTGTGAACTCGCCCGACTTTGCGAGCTGCGGTTCCGACGACGTGGCAACCTTTCGCAGTTTGTTTAATCTTCCCGCGAATTCACCCAACGTCATCCTGGACGGGCCCGATCCTGGGTTCAATGCAGATGAAACAGAGGGGGACCTGGACGTAGAATGGTCCGGAGCCATCGCTCCAAGCGCCACAATTGACTTCGTGATTGCGCAGGACACGGAAGCCAACTCCGGCGTCGATCTTGCGGCTGAATACGTTGTGGACAATAACGTTGCGCCTGTTTTGAACGAGAGCTTTGGCCAATGCGAACAATTTCTGGGAGGCATAAATCAGTTCTACTCTTCGCTATGGGAGCAGGCGGCGGCGCAAGGTATCACGGTAGTAGTTGCTTCGGGCGACAGCGGCTCGGCCGGATGCGACGATCCCGCTATTTTCCCCAGTGCGTCGCAGGGCGGACTTGCGGTGAATGGAATTGCTTCCACACCGTTCAACGTGGCCGTCGGGGGCACCGATTTTGACGTCACCGTAGCTAATTACGCTTCCACGTATTGGAACACCGGGAACGTATCGCCGACACAAAACTCGGCAAAATCGTATATCCCGGAAACAACCTGGAATGACTCTTGCGCCCAGAGTTTCACGGGTTCCCTGGCAGCGTGCAATTCGCCCCTGCTAACCGGATTGAATGTGGTGGGGGGTGGCGGGGGCGAGAGCAGTTGCGCGATCCAGAATGGCCCTTCTTGCACCGGCGGCTATGCGAAGCCACCCTGGCAAAGCGGCCCTTACGTTACCGGCATGGCCAGTACAGACGGGGTGCGCGATTTACCGGATATTTCTTCTTTGCCGACCAACGGATTCGTCAGCTGGAGCTTTTACATCGTGTGCGAGGCCGATCTAGACCCCAACGATGCGCAGTGCAGTCTCTCCACTCCGTCGAACTTCACGACATTTATTGGAGTGGGCGGAACTTCTTCGTCGGCACCCGCTTTCGCAGCAGTGATGGCACTGGTAAATCAGCAGGAAACCACTCTTAACGCGGGCAACAGCGCAATTCCCACGCGCCAAGGCAATGCAAATTACGTCTTGTACCTACTAGCGAACGCCCAAAAGAACGCGAACGTGAATTGCAATTCGGCCGGAGGCCCGGCTCACGGCTGCACGTTTAATGACGTGACGAGGGGCAATAACTCTGTTCCTTGTTACCTTGGCACGACCAATTGCAACGCTACTACTCCCACCCCTTATGGACTTCTGGAACCCGCGGATTCCTCAGGCAATTTGCTGGCCACCATCGCCTATAACACGGGCGCCGGGTACGACTTGGCAACGGGACTGGGGACGATCAATGTTACGAACTTGGTGAACAACTGGCAGTCGGTGGTCGGCAATTTCAAGCCAACAACCACGACGATGACCATGTGCGCTCCCACGCCCCCATCAACCACCTGTACACCTTCCTCCGGGCCGATAACCATTACGCATGGCCAAATAATCGACGTCGCGGTTACGGTCGCTCCGGTCCCGCCGGCTTCCGGAACTCCGACCGGCGACATTGCACTCGTGGGTAGCGGGCTGGGACCACAGGGAGGAATTGGCTCATTCACACTCTCGGGGGGTTCGGTCTCAAAGCTACTCAGCAGTTTCCCGGGAGGAAACTACAGCGTAACGGCGCACTACACGGGCGACGGCACATTTGGGGCCAGCGACTCCACGCCACCGATCAGCGTCACTATCACTCGGGAGAACTCCGCCACAACCCTCACGGCTCCGGTACTTAACTTCGCTAATGGGGCTACAACGGAAACGCTCACAACGAACGGCGGCGGAACCGTTGACTTCGGGGACGCTGTGTACCTGAGAGTAGACGTCGAGAGCCTCGCCGGCTTGGGAAAAGCAACAGGGACTGTTACGTTCACGGATACAACGACGTCGACGACGCTGGGAACCGTCCCGCTCAATGCGGAAAGCTACGCGGAGCTGCAGATGGGGGCGACTGTCTTCGGAGCGCCGCTTAGTTCATTGGCAGTTGGTCCGCACAACATAACCGCCAGCTACAACGGGGATGCAAGCTACAATGCAAGCAACTCTCTTACCCTACCTATCACGGTAGTGGCTGCGCCGACGACGATCAGCGTGCAGGGCTCAGCGACAAATATTCCCCCGAGTAGCAGTATCACTGTCTCGCCGAACACGATGGTAAACCTGACCGTATTCGTAGATACGCAGAATGGCGGTAACCCGTCTGGTGGCAGCTTCGCCAACACCCTGCCAACAGAGATGCAAGGCACCGTTAACGTGACCGTCGGGAACAATGTACTGGGCACCTCGTCTGGGGCCCTAAACGCCACGTTCGACTCCTTTGGTTTTCTAGCTGGAACCGTCACCATCCCCTTCGCGCCCGCACTCGCACAAAATCTAACGATCAATGCAACTTTCATCCCTTCCACTGCAAACTATCTAGGCTCAACGACGACCTCAGCGATTACTGTCAATGTCGGGAGTAACGAGGGTTTCACGCTAACACCTTCGACTCCACCCAACTGTTCAAACGGGACCGCGGGAAGCTGCATTTTCATATCCGCGGCGGGCCAATCCGCGACGACCCCCGTTACGGTGGCGTCCATTGGACTCAACGGCACAGTCGCTCTAACGTGCGTGGTGACCCCAACGAATCCGGCCGATCTGGAAATACCCGCTTGCTCGTTCACGCTAAATGGCGCAGCGAACTTCACTGTAAGCCTGAACGGCAACAGCAGCAGCGGTATGAGAATGCTGACTATCACAACGATGGCGGCATCGGTTCTTGCGCCGGCGACGAAGCTTCCGCGAGGGCCCTACTGGATTTTCGCGAGCGGCACATTGAGTGCGGCCGGATTTTTGTTTTTATTGCTGAACGTTCGCGCGCGGAGGCCGCGCCTGGCGGCCGTCTTCGCATTGCTGCTCGTGATGATCATGGCGGGAGCGGCGATTGGCTGTGGAGGTAACAGTGGTGGCACCAATGTCACCAATACTGGAGGCAATTCTGGGGGTACAACTTCCGGAACCGGGGGCACCGGAGGAAAGACCAGCCAGCCCGGAACCACGGCTGATATCTACAGTGTGACCGTGACGGCAACTCCTTCGATGGGCACATCCATACAGACCCAATTCCTGGTTTTCGTGCAGTAGGCTTCTTCAAGCTGTTTCGATTAGAGCTATTCCACAACACCGGCCGAGAGGACGGGTGGCGGAATCGAGGGCACTGCTCCTTCGTACAGTAGGCAGAGGGTTCTCCGCGGCGTAGGCTGGTTTCCACTTTTGGAAGGAGGGGGAACCCATGCTCAACAGAAGGTTCGCTACCGGTTTGCTCCTGATTAGCTCGATCTTTGGCTTGACGGAGGCTGCGTCCGCGACGGCGCAGTCGGCTCTTGCTCAGCAAAGTGCGGCCCAGCCAAGTGCGGCGAAGCCAAGCACGAACAGTTCAACGGCGAAGCCGGCCGCAAAACCTGCCGCGAAACCGGCTGCGGCTCCGGCCAAGAAGAGCGCGCCTAAGCCGCTCGTCTATGTAATGGACAACCGTTCTTCAGATAAGACCGTGCGATTAAGACCGCCGATGCGACAGACGAGTAAGCCCGCCGGCTTCGGTGAAAAATGCGTCTGCTACCTCGGCGAGCAAGACCTCACCTGCTGCTGCGCCGACTGTGAAGCCGCTGAGCGCAGACCTGACGAAAGCGTTTCAGCAGAATTGCCCGAGCGTCGCGCTCACCGACAGCAAGTCAAAGGCAGCATACGACGTAATGTTTGAGCGAGATCCGGGCAGCAAAGGCGTGAAGAGCGCTTTTGGGCTGCACAAGGCCAGCAAGATAGAAGTGATGAGCAAGACCGGAAAAGAGCTATTTTCCGAAGCCGGGCACTCGACCGGTCAGCTCGTAAAGGATGCCTGCACGGCCATCGGAACCCCGGGCACGAAGATAGCCAAGAACTAGCGGCTCGCAGCAGGGTCTAAGATTTCGCAGAGGGCGCGAACGCGCCCTCTTTACGCCTCAAGCTGATCCCCACACTCAGTTTCTCAATGAGAGCGAAGGCTCGCGCATCCGGAGATCGTCCGCCCACACAGGCTTCGCAGAAACGAAACGCGAGGAGAGAGCCTTCGTTCGCCTTCCGGAGACGGCGTGAAACGCCAACCCGGAAAGCGAATTCAGGATGACAAATTTAGACGCGGGCTGCGGTCTTTTGCAGGACGCGCTCCACGATGGCTTTGAAGTCGTCGGTGGTAAGCAGGTCCTTCTTCTCGAACGACTTCGCCTTGACGGCCAGCAGCAAGGCCATGCGCTCTTCTTCCGTAGCCTTGATGCCGAGTTTTTCGCACCACTCCTCGATGGATGGCGGCCCGCTGTTCTTGCCGAGCACGATGTTGACGGGCTTCTGCCCGACGAGATCGGCTGAGAAGGGCACGTATTCCAGCGGATTTTCCTTGCGGGCCATGCGCACCCAGCCGGCGATGATGCCGGATTCGACTTCGTAGAGGCTGTCGCCGACGATCGGCCGGTTCGGCGGCTGCGTGACTTTGGCTTTCTCCATGACGAAGCGCGAAACTTCGCAGAATTTTTCGGTGCGGATGCCGATATCGATGCCGTGCAAGCAAAGCAGCGACAACACTACGTCTTCCATGGGCACGTTGCCGGCGCGCTCGCCGAGTCCCGTGATGGTGGTCTGCGCAACGGAGGCTCCCGCTTGCAGCGCGGCTAGCGTATTGGCGACGCCGAGGCCGAAATCCTGGTGGCAATGGATCTCGACAGGCTTCTTCAGCCGCTCGATCGCTTTTTTCACCACGTGATAGATGGCGTCAGGAGTGCAGCCGCCCATGGTGTCGGCCAACGTGAAGGCGTCCATGTGGCCTTCGGTGGCGACTTTTTCGACGATATCGAGCAAGCGATCGACTTCCGTGCGCGTGGCGTCGATCGTGAAAAACACGGTGTACAGGCCGGCTTCTTTCGCGGCGCGCGTCGCGTCAATGGAGGACTTCATGGCGCGATCGAAGGTCCAACCGTAGGCGTTTTTGATCATGTGATCGCTGGCGGGAATCTCGATGACCACGCCTTTGCAGCCGCAGGCCTTGACGACCTTGATCTCTTCCGGAATGCAACGGGCAAAAGCGAATATTTCGGATTTCAAACCGAGGGCGGCGATGTCCTGAATGGCGGCTTTATCCTGCTCGGAGACGGCAGGCATCCCGGATTCAATCCGGTGAACTCCCAGGGCATCGAGTTTCTTGGCAATGGCGACTTTTTCTTCGCGCCGGAAGACGACGGCGGTTTGCTGTTCGCCATCGCGAAGGGTTACGTCGTGAATTTTGATTTTGGGAGCGAAACTGTATTTCTTGGTGACTTCGGGCAGATAAGTCCAGGGGCTGGTAAACCATTTATCGGTCTTCCAAGGCGTCTTCATTTAACCTCCGTAAAGTTAGTGCCGCGATTGATCGCGCCGCCGAACGAGCGAACTCCAATGCGCTCACTGGTTTCGGTTGGATTTGGGCATGATACACCGAGCAGCCATCACGGTTCAAGGAGGGGACGCGCTGCTTTACTCCGACTCGGGTGCCGAGGAGAAAACAAGCAGGTCACGAAACAGTCAGCGACCAACGACCGTATTTGGAATCAAATGCACAGGTGCCGATATATCGTAGCGCTCAGATATAGCCGTGCCGAATAAACGGCAGAAACATTCCCCCTTGCTAAGTAATTAGCCTATAATAGGGGAAGTGGCCCAGGCGCCAGAGTCTTAAGAAAAGTAAGAAACATTCTTAAGAGGGCAAAGTGCCCAACATCAGCTTCATCCTCAACGGAAAGCGAGTCACCGTTCCCTATGAGCCGGGGATGCACGTCCTGGAGCTCCTGCGGGAGGAGTGTGGCATCGTTTCGGCCAAGAATGGATGTGCCCCCGAAGGGACTTGCGGCTGCTGCCTGGTGCTAATCGACGGGCGGCCGGCGCTCTCCTGTTTGCGTAAGCCAGAGCAACTGGAAGGGCACGAAGTCACGACCCTGGAGGGTATTCCGGAGGAGATGCGGCGGGTTCTGGGCGAGGCTTTTGTGCTGGAGGGCGGCGTCCAGTGCGGTTTCTGCACGCCCGGTATCGTGGTGCGAGCCAGCTCACTGCTCGAGAACGGGCAGGCTTCGAGCCGGGAATCCATTGCAAAAGCGCTCGACGGCCACCTTTGCCGCTGCACAGGTTACAAGCGGATCATCGACGCCATACAAACCGCGGGCGAAGCCTGGAACGATCATCACGAGATGCCCCGAAGCGAACCACGGCATCACTTTTACTTCGGCGAAGAGTTTGGCCTGAAACGCAACCCGACGACTAGCACCCAAGGGAAACGTAAAGAACGGCATCGGGTCCTCGGCTTCCCGCCTTGGCGGAGCCAAACAGACTTTGGGAGATAAGCCCTTTGTCGACGATATGCGTGTGCCCGGAATGCTGCACGGCGCGTTGGTGCTCACAGCCACATCCGAGAGCAAAGGTGCTGGGAATCGATTCTTCCGGAGCGCTGGCGATGCCGGGAGTCCTGAGAGTTTTTACGGCGGCCGATGTGCCTGGCCAGCGCGGCACGGGCATGGCGGTGCCGGACTTGCCGATTTTCGTGGGAGTCGGCGAGACCACCTGTTGCGTGGGAGATTTTGTGGCGATGGTGGTCGCGGACACACAGTTCCACGCCCGGCAAGCTGCGGCCAAAGTGAAGGTGGACTACGAGGTCCTCAAGCCGCTGACGGATCCCTTTGAAGCGCTCGAGCCCAACGCGACGCAGGTGCATCCGCCGGGGAATATGTATGTGCACGGCAACCTGATTGATACGACTGCATTCTCGCGCGGCGATGTGGAGGCGGCGTTCGCTACTGCAGCGCACGTGATCGAAGCGAAATTCCAGACGCAGCCGATTGAGCCGGCATTTCTCGAGCCAGAAGCCTGCCTCGCCATACCTCAGGGCAGGGGCATGAAGGTACACACGCAAAGCCAAGGCTCGCTTTCCGACCAACAGCAGATTGCAAAAATTTTGAATCTGCCGCTGGAGGAAATCGAAATTGCTTTGGCGGCCAGCGGCGGCGGATTTGGAGCCAAAGAAGAACTCTCGATCCAAGGGCAGACCGCCTTGGCCGCATACCTTCTGCAGCGGCCGGTGAAAGTCGTTTTGACGCGCAAGCAATCCACACAGCATCACGTCAAGCGCCATCCGATGACGCTGCAATACAAAGTGGCGGCCGATGCCGAAGGGCATCTGCTCGCGGTAAAGGCGCGCATCGTCGGCGACGCCGGCGGATACGCGGGGACCAGTGGTAAATGCCTGCTGCGCGCCGCCTGCCATAGCTGTGGGCCCTTATCGCGTGCCAAACGTGGATGTGGAATCGAAAGCCGTATACACAAACAACCCGACGAGCGGAGCGATGCGCGGATTCGGCACCAACCAGGCGCATTTCGCGATGGAAGGAATGATGGACATTCTCGCCGAGCGCGTCGGCGTGGATGGCTATGACATTCGCGAGCGGAATATTCTGAATCCCGGCGACGCGTTCGCGACGGGACAGATCATGAGGCCGAGCGTGCGGGGCTTGCGCGAAACGCTGGAGGCCGTGAAAGGGATCTACAAGAACTCGAAATATGCAGGGCTCGCCTGCGGAATCAAGAGCACCGGCATCGGGAATGGCACGGTGGACAGTGGGCACATCAAGATTCGCGTGATGGAGGGCGGACGGCTGCAGGTGTTGAACGGCTACACGGAGATGGGACAGGGCGTATATACGGCCACCCAGCAGGCCGTGTGCGAAGAAACCGGTTTGCCTCCGGAGAAAATCGGCGTCATTTGGGACAAGGAGATGGGCAGTAAGTGCGGGGAGACCTGGGCTTCGCGCGCGACAACGCTCAGTTGTGCTGCGGCGCAAAACGCGGCGCGAAAACTGGCGTCCGATCTCCAGAAAGCATCGCTCGAAGAACTCGCGGGGCGCGAATACACGGGCACCTATGTTTGCGACTTCACCACGAAGCCAGGAACGCCCGAGGCGAAGTCGAATCCGAGCACGCATTTGACTTTCAGCTACTCGACGCAAGTGGTGATTCTGGACGAAAACGGCCGGCTCGAGCGCGTGATCGCGGCGCACGACGTGGGCCGCGCGATCAACCCACGGCTGTGCGCGGAACAGATGGAAGGCGGGATCCACATGGGCCTGGGTTATGCGCTTTCCGAAAGTTTTCCTTCGACGGACGGCGTGCCAAATTCGCTGCTTTTGCGCGACCTTGGTATTCCACGAGCCAAAGAGACGCCGCAAGTTGACGTGATCCTGATCGAAGTGCCCGATGAAGTTGGCGGCTATGGATCGAAGGGCGTCGGCGAGATCGGCTGCGTTGCCACGGCTGGCGCAGTAGCGAGCGCGCTTTATTCCTACGACAAAGTTCGCCGTTTCCGTTTGCCGATGGAAGACGCGCCTGCGGCGGCGCCCGCTCCTTCCGAAATCGCGCAAGCAGGCCGTGCCTGCGGATTACACTCGCGCTCTCCCGATCTAAGTTTTGCATCCTCCCGAGAACGGGTCACCAACCTCCCTTCATAGTCGTATTCAGAGACTCGAGTCAGCGCGCTTCCGCGTATGCCACGACTCGGGCACAATAACAGCGTGTTACCCGCGGAAATGGACCACCACACCGTCGCGGCCATCGCCATTAGCGGTAGCTGCCTGGATGTGCTGGGCAGCCTCTATCTCGCTTACGATTTGCTCGGTGGGCAGCACGGCCCGCTGCGGCTGCTTACGAGGACGGTGACGTATTCGATCGTCTTCGGCGTGGGCTACGGGATTGGGCTCGGCCCCGTCTTTGGCTTGGCTTCCGGCCTCGCGGCTGGCATCACGCTTTCGATTGAACTCAATCGAGAAGCGCGTCGATTGCGTCCTTACTCTTTGGCTTGGGAGGGAGTGTTTTCGGCCATTCGTGGCATCGCTTTCGGAGCGGGGCTGTACAGGATAGTGGGTCTTCAGTTCGCAATCGCCTTTGCCACTCTGATCACAATCGGCCAGATATTCGCCTATTCCCGCGGCATACGTCCAGGAATGGACTATACGGTGCGTCGCGGCCCGCACCTGTCACGGCGTCAGTTTTGGGGGACTGTCGTCCGTACCGTCGGCTACATTGCCACAGCGCTAATCTGCAGTGCCTTCGTCCACCACGTGGATCACCCCATATCTTTTGCGCTGCGGGTAGGTCTCGTAACTGCCATCGTTACTGGGCTAGGTCAGACGGTGATTCCTTACATTGAATACTTTGCGGACAATCTTCCAGAACGCGCGCTTGGCGTCTTCGGCATTGGGCTCATCCTTTGCGGCTTTGCGTTGCAATCGCTGCAGTATTGGCTGTCCCTGCTGGATGTCCGTCTGACCTAGCTTCTATACACAATTGCCCGCCCGATTGGACCATTCGAGCTGGATGGTGTAATTGCCCAGAGTGCGTGTTTTCCAGGCACAGATATCGCCGATTTCGCCGTTGTTGTCGTCATACCAGCCCTGGCCCGGAATCGGATCGGTGATGGCTTCGCATAGTTCGTGCGAAGTTGTGGAGGTCAAGGCATCGAAAAGAGGCAAGCCCCCAACGCAGCCGGAGCAGCCAGGATAGGGCATTACCGCATAGTAGACGTTTTGGCCGAAGGAGTCGTGGTAACCGCAGAACGCCTGGCAGGAGGCAGCTGTTCCCTTGAACCACTGTCACGCCATTGGGCAAAAAAACGAAATATAGAGTATTCGCGTTGGTGGCCGGCAGTGTCCCGGCGTCGATCTCTTGCTGGATCAATTGCTGGATGGCGCTGTCCTGAACCGACGTACCTGGAGCCGGCGAAGTAAGCACCGTCGTGCCAATGCGTGAGCCGTGGCCGATGGCCTGCCCAGGGACACTGTATTCGCCGAGTTGGTCCATGAGTTGGCTGGTCAGGATGTAATCGAAGAACTGATTCATTTGAGTCATCAGACTGCTGTTGGAGGCTTGCTCCCAGGCAGAACCCCAGAAAACCGTAAAAACCTGGACCCCGGTGAGAAGCGGGCCGTTGCGATAGGTGAGATGAGGCGCGGCTGCGGCGGGAGCGGCCGCGGCTCCGGGGCGGTGCAGGGGAACAATGCGGATCGGATGTTTTTGTGTATGCTGTTTTTGTGTATGCGCTGACTTCTTCTGCCGAGTCTTTGCAGGCATAGCCGGCTCCTTTTCGAGACGCCGAAATTTTGTGGTTCATTTTTTGGTTCAGGGGCTGGAGGACAGGCGGGCGAGACTACGGTAACGAACCATTCGGAAAATGTAAACTGGCCGGCAGGCCAGTCTACTGGCGAAATTTATGGCGTGAGGCTGCAAGTCCCTGATCCAGCGGGCTATTGCGAGGCGAATACGAAAATGGTATTTTAGCGATACCCCGTTTCGGCCTGCAAGGCGCAGATGAGCCAGCGCCAGTGCTCGGGAAAGACCGCCACAGGCGCTGGGAGAAGACAAATAAATGAAGTCATTTGAATTCTTTGCAGCCAAAGACTCGAACCACGCCGTAACGCTCCTCGCCCAGCATGCCGTTAACGCCAAAGTCAAAATTATCGCCGGTGGTACCGATCTCCTGGCGGACCTGAAATTCACGGCCCACGGCCCCGACGTAGTCGTCGATATTTCGCGCGCCGAGGACCTGAAAAACATCAACCTAACCGAGCAAGGACTGAGCATCGGCGCTCTGGTGACGCATACGCAAATCATGCGTTCGCCGCTCATTCGTCAGCTATTTCCTGCGCTTGTCGATGCGGCACACACGATTGGCGCGGTACAAACGCGAAATCTGGGCACGCTGGGGGGAAACCTGGTGACGGCGGTGCCGTCGATGGACAGCGGTCCGACGCTGATGGCGCTCGAGGCGATCGTCACCATCGCGGGTAACGGCGGGCGGCGTCAGATGCCGTTGAGCGAGTTTTTTGTTGGCCCCCGCAGAACCGTTCTCAAGCCAGACGAACTGCTGGCCGAAATCATCATTCCCAAACAAAACCTGGGCAAGCCGACGCATTTCTTGAAGTTCGGATTGCGCAAGGGACAAGCGCTGGCGCTGGTGAACGTGGGGGCGAGCTTCTGGGTCGATTGGGACAAGAACACGTTCCTTGCACCGCGAATCGCGCTCGGAGCCGTGGCGCCGAAGGTTATTCGCGCCGTGCAAGCCGAGGCTTACCTCGAGGGCCGCACGATCACTCCGGAAACGATGGCGGAGGCGGGCCGCGTCGCCGTGAGCGATGCAAAGCCCATCAGCGATTTTCGCGCTTCCGCAGAGTACCGGAGGCACCTGATCGCCGTGCTTACGAAACGAGCGCTCGAAGGCGCATGGGCGCTGGCCCAGACGAAGCGACTGGAGGGATCCAATGGTAAACGTAACGCTTAAACTCAACGGCGAGACGCGCAGCGCTTCCGTCCCTCCAGAAACGACGCTGCTGCGGCTGTTGCGCGACCAGTTCAACCTGACCGGAGCGAAGCTGGGCTGTGACGTAGGCGACTGCGGCGCGTGCACCGTGATCGTCGATGGCAAGCCGGTGAACTCCTGCCTGATGCTCGTGGGCCAGGTGGATGGTCGCGACATTTTGACCATAGAAGGACTCGCCACCGCGGATCATCTCCACCCGTTACAGAAATTGTTCGAGCACTTCGGTTCGCTGCAGTGCGGTTTCTGCGGGCCGGGGGTGATCATGTCCGCGAAGGCCCTGCTGGATGAGAATGCCGATCCGTCAACCCAGGAGATTCGCGACGCGCTGGGCGGCAACCTGTGCCGCTGTACGGGATACACGAAAATGATCGAGGCGATCAAAGGCGCCTCATGCATCTTGCGTGGCGAAGAAGTTCCGGCAGTCAAGTCCGCATAAGTTCACGGCAGAAGGAGCCCAATCATGGCAGAGAAGCCGAGAGTTGTCGAAAAGCCTGATGTGCTGGAACGGCCGGATATATTGAGGCCGCAGACGCCTGCGCCGCTGGTCACCTTTCCCGTCGAAGTTGTCGTGCCGGAGGGGCGTCAGCAAACGCCGGCAGTAGGCCAGCGAGCTTCGCGCGCCGACGGACGCCTGCACGGGTTGGGACAAACGAAGTACATCGACGACATGTATTTCCCCAACATGCTCTTTGCCAAAATCAAGCGAGCGGGGATTGCTTCCGCGCTGATCAAGAGCATCGATACAAAAGAAGCCGAGGCCATGCCCGGCGTCATCGCGGTGATCACGGGCCGCGATATTCCCTGCAATTCGTTTGGGCCTTCCCTGAAGGATCAGCCGGTACTGGCCGATACGCGGGTGTTCCATGCGGGTGACGGCGTGGCGGCAGTCGCCGCAGTGAGTGAGCAGATTGCCACCGAGGCGCTGGAAAAAATCAAAGTCGAGTACGAACCGCTGACGCCGGTTTTGGATCCGCTGGAGTCGTTGAAACTGGAGACGCCCGGCATTCACGCGCCGAGCGCAAACATCTACGGGCACAAGATTATCAAGAAAGGCGACGTGGAAAAGGCGTTCGCCGAATCCGATCACGTTTTCGAAGGCAGCTTCCGCACGCAAATGGTGGAGCACGTGCCGCTCGAACCGTATGCGTGCATTGCGCATTGGGACGCAAACGGGCGCGTGACGATTTATTCCACGCTGGGAAGGATCACGTTGGGACGCGCCGACGTGGGGCGCACGCTGGGAATTCCCATGAGCCGCGTGCGCATAGTGGCGACGGTGGTTGGCGGCAATTTTGGCGGCAAGAATGAAATCCGGGCCGAGCCCGCCATGGCGCTGCTTTCGAAAAAGACCGGGCGGCCGGTGAAGTGCGTCTACACCCGAGTCGAGGAGTTCACGTCCTCGACGACGCGCCATCCTTTGATCATGGATTACAAAACGGGAGTCACCAAACAGGGCAAAATCCTGGGCCGCAAGATTCGCCTGGTCCTGGACGGCGGCGCTTATTGCTCCTGGAGCGAAACGACTCTCGGCAAGGCCTGTATCCTTTCAGCCGGCCCCTACAACATCGAGAATCTGCACGCGGAAGCGTTTGTCGTTTACACGAACAAGACCATGACGGGCGCGATGCGCGGATTTGGCGCGCCGCAGGTGTGTTTTGCGTACGAATCGCACATGGATGACATAGCCCACACGCTGGGCATCGATCCGTTGGAGATTCGGCTGCTGAACGCATTTGACGAGGGTTCGCTGAGCCCGACCAGTCAGAAGCTGCACAGCGTAGTCGTGAAAGAATCGCTGTTACGCGCGGCGAAGCTCTTCGGCTGGAACGGCATGGGCAACGCCGGAAACGGGAACGGAGCCTAATCATGAAACGGCGCGGACGTGGCATGGCCTGCATGTGGTACCCGATCGGCTTCACGGTGGCGGCGAATCCCAGCGCGGCCGTGGTGAAGATCAATGAGGATGGCACTGCAACCCTGCTCACGGGCACGGTGGAGACGGGGCAAGGCTCGCTGACGATTCTGGCGCAGATCGTGGCACAAGAACTGGGAATCGCTACAGAGGACGTACACGTGGTTTCGGCGGACACGGACGCAACGCCCATGGATACGGGCGCCATCGCCAGCCGCACGACTTACGTGACCGGCAATGCCGCAAGAATGGCGGCAGAAAAAGCGAAGCTGACCCTTTTCGAAGTGGCCGCACCGCTGCTGGGCGTGAAGCCGACCCAACTCGAAGCGCAGGACCATAAGATTTTCGTGAAGGGCTTCCCGCAGCGCAACATGCACATCGGCGACGTGGCCAACCACGCGCGCGTGGTTTCGGGACAACCGCCGATCGGCAGCGCCTCTTTCAATCCGGAAACGTTGGCGTTGGACCCGGAAACGGGCCAAGGCAAGCCATTTGGCACTTACGTTTATGCCACGCAGATTGCTGAAGTGGACGTGGACGACGAGACCGGCGAAGTCGAAGTCATCCGCATTGTGGCCTCGCACGACTGCGGCACAGCAATCAATCCGATGCTGGTAGAGGGCCAAGTCGAAGGCGGCGTGGCCATGGGAATTGGCTTCGCGCTCGAGGAGGAGATGCTGTTTGATGCCAATGGCCGGCATATCAATCCCAACCTCACCAATTACATTATGCCGACCTCGCTGGACACTCCGGATATCGAAGTCGACATCGTGGATAGCTACGATCCGACGGGGCCGTTCGGCGCGAAAGGCGTGGGCGAGCCGACGCTTGTTCCTACGGCGGCGGCGATCGGAAACGCGATTTACGACGCGGTAGGAGTGCGCATCACATCCTTACCTGCAACGGCGGAGAAAGTCTTCAAAGCCCTGCAGGCTAAGCGCGAGCAACAGCCGAAGCAGATCGGAGCCGGTGTACCTCAAAATGGCGGCGCGAACGGCAAACCCGCCGTCGCAGTAACATTACAAAACACCGTGGCAAAAGCTCTCGCGCGTAAACTAATCCAGCAATCGAAATGGAACAGAGTAGAAATTCGCTCGCTGCAGTGGCATACCGGGCGTAAGTGGACTGGCTAGCGGGCGGCAGTGTATATTGGCCTGCCCTTTTGGAATTGCTCTTTTGTCGTTGGACCGGCGGTCCTAGGGAAAATCAAGCTTACGGGTTTGGCGTCGATCCCCTGAAGAATCGCTCATCTGGGAGCCATTCACGCTACAGGAGAATCTTAGCCTGCCTGAATTCATAGGAGGATGGTGGAACTTTCATGGCAAAGACGGAGCAGTTGACAAAGACGAAAAAAGCACCGGCACAGGTATCGCCGTCGGTGAACGGCTCGCGGCTCGATACGAGCTTTATCGGCCAGCCGCACGAGTGGGATCCGCGACGGCTCTATAGCCAGACGGGCGCGGATTGGCAATACCGCGTCGATTTCGACCGGCTGCGGAAGGAACGTTTGGCGAAGCTGCGGGAACAGATGGTCGCAGCGGATTTGGGCGCACTAGTTTTGTTCGCGGGCGCGAACATCCGTTATGCGACAGCTTCGTATCAAGGAAACTGGAAATACAACATCAACATTCGCTACGCCGTTGTCCCGAATGGCGGAGAGCCGGTGCTCTTCGAAACTGCCGGTTCGGATTTGCAGTGCGCCAAGATCGACTTGCCGTGGATGGAGGGCCGCATCCGTCCGGCGATCACCTGGCAGTGGGCGGAAGGCGCAGTGCCTTACATGGCCGGCCGCATGGCGGACAGCGTTGTTGAGGTGCTGAAAGAGAACGGGCTCGCCAAGGAGAATATCGGCATCGATAACCTGGACATGCCCGCGCTGGAAGCGTTCCAGAAACACGGCTTGAAAATCGTGAATGGCTGGCCGGCCGTTTCCAAGGCTCGCGTGGTGAAGACGCGCGACGAAATCGAATTGCTGAAGCAGGCCTCGAGCATCGGCGATGCGGCCATGTGGAAGATCAAGTACGAATGGCTGAAGCCGGGAGTGCGTGAGCGCGAGATCGAAGCCAAGGTGCACGAGTTCATGCTCGAGCGCGGCTGCGAGATTATTTACGACATCATCGTGGCCTCGGGCGGAAACACCAGCCCGTATCGCCGCTGGGCGACGGACAAGCTGATCCGCCAGGGCGATCTGGTAATCGTGGACATCAACGCGGTAGGGCCTTCCGGCTACTTCATCGACTTCGTACGCTGCTTCAAGTGCGGCGGCGCACAGGGCATGAAGATGACGCAGAAGGAGATCGATCTCTACCGGGAAGTCTACGATTCCATGTACGCGGGCATCGAAAAGCTGAAGCCCGGAAACACGACTGCCGACGTTGCGGCGGCCTTCCCTGAGTATGACGACGATAAATACGGAACGGTCACGCTACAGCAGTTTGCCCACAGCATCGGCATCACGCTCTACGAGGGCATGTGGATGTCGCGCGCATATTCGCTGAAGTATCCCGCGGAGATCAAAGAGAACATGTACTTCGCGATTGAGACCTTCGCGGGACATCCGAAGCTCGAACAAACCGCACGCCTCGAAGAGAATGTGCTGGTCTCTGCAAAGGGGCCGGTGGTCTTCACGAAGATGGAGCACATGGAAGAGGCGATGAAGCGTTAAATGGCGCAATTCCAAGTAGCCGTTTCGGACATCGTATTTCCAAACCTGGACCGGGCGCGCGCCGTTTTATCCACTATCGGCGCGGAACTACGGCTAGCAGAAGAGCCCAAACCTGAGGCGATTCTGCGCGTGGCAAAAGACGCGGACGCACTGCTCGCCACCTACGCCAAAATCACCGCGGACATGATCCGGCAGATGACCCGCTGCCGGATCATCTCGCGATTCGGAATCGGAGTGGACAACGTTGATATTCCCGCGGCGACGGAGCGGGGCATCGTCGTCACCAAGGTTCCAGACTACTGCATCGATGAAGTCTCCGACCACGCCATGGCGCTGCTGCTTTCGGCGGTGCGGAAGATTCCCCTCGCGAACTCTCTGGTGCAGCAGGGGCGCTGGGAAATGCCCGCGGTCGTTCCCATTCACCGCTTGCGCGGAACCGTTTTGGGGCTGGTGGGCTTCGGAAGAATTCCGCAACTTGTGGCGCCCAAGGCGCAAGCCTTCGGGATGCGCGTTGTGAGTTTCGATCCTTATATTCCCAAGGATGTTTTCGAGCGAGCTAACGTTGAGAGCGTAGACTTTCCTCAACTCCTAAAAGTCTCCGACTATGTTTCGATCCATGCTCCGCTTTTGCCCGAGACTCAGGGTCTATTCAACGCGGACGCTTTCCGGCAGATGAAGCCGCACGCGTATTTGATTAACACCGCGCGCGGTCCTATCGTGGATGAAGCGGCGCTGGCGCGCGCTTTGGACGCAGGACAGTTGGCCGGCGCGGCGCTGGACGTTATGACAAAGGAACCTCCAACGGGCTCACCCCTTTTGGGGCGTCCTAACGTGATCATCACGCCGCATACGAGCTTCTATTCCGAAGAGTCTCTGAACGATCTGGAGACCAAGGCGGCGGAGGAAGTGGTCCGCGTGCTTAAGGGCCAGGCGCCGAAAAATCCGGTAAATCCCGAAGCGCTGAAGGTAAAGCCGCAAACAAGTCGTGCGTAAGCCCGCTGCAGCGGCTTAGAGAGAAACTATGAAAGCGATGGTCCTCAGCGCACCGAACGAACTAGCCCTGGGCGAAGTCGCCCGGCCGGCGATCGGTGAGGGGCAGGTGCTCGTCCGTGTGACGTACAGCGGAATTTGCGGCACTGACTACAAGATTTATAGCGGCGCGATTCCAGTGCGCTATCCGCGCATCATGGGCCACGAAATGATCGGCGAAGTGGTAGAGGCTGGCCCAGACGCCAACGTCCGCAGGGGCGATCGCGCCATCATCGATCCCGAACTTTATTGCGGCGCCTGCTTCCACTGCCGCATCGGCCAGACGCATCTTTGTCCCAACGGAATGCTACTGGGCCGCGACGCCAACGGCGGCTTCGCCGAATATGTGACCGCGCCAGCAAGCCATGTTTTCCCGCTTCCCGAATCGATCGACAATCAAACCGCGCCTCTGATTCAGGTGCTGACCACCTGCCTGCACGCGCAGCGGCAGATCAATATTTTCCCCGGCGAAACTGTGGCCGTGCTGGGTCTCGGCGTCACTGGCCAACTGCACGTGCAACTCGCAAAGGCGCGCGGCGCGACGGTAATCGGGATTACACGTAGCGCCGAGAAACGCGAACTGGCACTGCGGCTCGGCGCGGACCTAGCGTTTCCCGGAGGCAAGGATGCCATCCAGAAGGTCCGTGAGGCCACGGATGGACGCGGCGCTGACGTGGTGATCGAGTGCACCGGCATGCTGCCGGTGTTGTCTGATGCCATCCACATGGCGCGCTCAGGCGGCCGGCTGCTGCTGTTTGGCATCATCACCGCAAAACAAGGTGAATTGCCGTTTTACGATCTCTACTTCAAAGAGCTCGCGCTGATTAACGCTCGTGTGGCCAAAAGCGAAGATTATCCGAACTCGATCGCGCTGGTGCAGCGTGGAACGGTTCGGCTGGAGCCGCTGGTGAGCCACGTAATGCCGCTCGGCCAGTTAAAGGATGCGATCGGTATGCTGGGTTCCGATAATGGCCAGCGCATGAAGATTATCCTCGAGCACGCCTGACTGGCGCTCAGCGAAAAGCCATTCCTGCACGTCTCTCTTCCGTATCTAGCGCCGATTTTTAAAGCCCCGAAAGCCTCCCGATAGCCTGCCATCGAGCCTTGACCGATTTGAGTTGCATTCGCGGGGCTTGCGGTTCTAACATCCCATTAATACCCGCCTCAGGAGGCCCTATGAATGTGGCCGATGTTATCCGCAGCAGAGTCCAGATCTTTGCTATTTCCGAAGAAGCGACTGTGCACGAAACCGCGCGTTACTTGCGCGAACGACAGGTGCGCGCGGTGGGCGTGCTGGACGGCGCGGGAAAGCTAGTAGGCGTAGTCTCTCAAAGCGACATTTCCGATAAGGTAGCTGCGGAAAACAAGTCTGCGGGGATACCCGTTTCCACAATCATGACGCGGGAGTTGGTCACCGTAACGCCGGAAATGGCGCTCGACGAGTGTCTGCGGCAAATGGAGAAATACGGCATCTTTCACCTGCTTGTAGTCGATAACCAAGGCGTATTTCGAGGCATGCTTTCCGTGACCGATTTGCTGCAAGTGATCGCCTCGGACGAAAAGTCCCGCGCGGACATGCTGGAATCACTTCTATTCCCGCAAAGATAACGCTTCGCAGAGCAGGGCTTGGCCGTCTTTATGTGTTCTGTTTTCTAATTAACCGAGGCGGTTAGGTCCGAGAGGAGTTGTCTCACCAGCCGGTGCAGGCGGGCGCGGTCCTCGGGCCTCATGGAAGTAAACTCGACCCCCATGCCCTTGCCGGGATGCGAACTGCGCACCATGGCGCGAGCCCGCACTTCGCCTCCGGGGACGTGAAGAACCATCTTAATGCCCTCTCCCAGCTCGGCGGGGCGTGCGGCCGCAATAAACAAGCCGCCCAAGCCCAAAGTAGCAACACGTGACACTGTGCGTACGGACGTACCCTGCCAGGCCACCAAAGGGCCCTTGTACAGGCCTATGCGGGCATAGCGACGGGGTTTGCTTGGTAAGATCATGCGGATTAAGAGATCAGCCTAACAAGAATCTCCTGTGGGACTTGAGCCACACTGGGCCATTCTTGTCGAATGGCTTAATTGGCCCGGGGAACAGGCAGAACAGGCGAAGGTCAGCCGCTTAGGCCGAGGGTATTGTTGTGTCCCAACTTGCACGTTGCCTAAATGGACAGCTATGGCCACTGCCGAGGCTTGCTGGCCGCACTGCGGTCGTATAGTCTGCCTATGTGAAGGGTAAACCCGCAAAAACCGCGCTTCGAGTCTGCATTTTGTCGCCGCATCCGCTTGTGCTGACAGAGTTTTCCAGGGCACTTTCACCACCTGGCTTCCAAACGTCGACGCGTCACTTGGATTCCATGCTAGGACCTGAATTGCGCAAGGTGGCGCTTCCGCGAGCGCCTGTATACGTAGTCGACGCCCATGCTTCACCTTCCGCAACCGCGGCTCTGATGGCCAATCTGCTGGAGCGGTCGCCTTCAGCGCGAGTGCTGATCGTGGCGGAAAAGTTCAACGCCTCTGAAAGTCATGATCTGCTGCGGCTGGGCGCCAAGGGTTTGCTCACTTACGGAGAGGCTCGCGAGCAACTCCCGCGGGCCCTGCCTTTGGTCGCGACCGGCGGGTTCTGGGTTCCGCGTTCGCTGCTTTCGGAATTTGTCGACGCCATCATCAATAATTCCCGTGGCCGGCGAGTGAAGATCGAAAGCGCCGCGGAATTGAGCCGCCGGGAGCAGGAAGTGCTCGATTCCCTGCTCGAGAATCTGGCGAACAAAGAGATTGCCAGTAAGCTGAATATCTCGGAACGCACCGTGAAATTCCACGTTTCGAACCTGCTGAGCAAGTTTGGTGTGCGTCGCCGCGCCGACCTGATTCTGCTCTGTTATCAACGGCGGAAAGCCGTGCCTTGAAGCAAGCCTTCCGTGGGAGCCGCCCGCCAACCTTCTTTTCGCCCCGCCTTCTGATATAGTCGACCCTTTTCCTTATTACGGAATCAAAATAGGGAGGAGCGTAGCCCATTAACATGCCGCTGGAGCGAAAGCCGGAGTATTTCAAAGGAACGCAATTGAAGGTGGGAGTTATTGGATGCGGCTATGTGGGGCTGCCGCTGGGCCTGAGATTTGCGGAAGCGGGCCATCGTGTCAAAGGTTTCGACACAGACCCCAACAAAGTCAGCAAGCTCAACGACGGGCAGACCTATATCGGTCATATTCCGAGCACGAAAATTCAGCAGTACGTCCGTTCCAAACATTTTTCCGCCACGAGCGATTTCTCGTGTCTGGCAGAAATGGATGCGGTGGTGATTTGCGTACCGACGCCGCTTGACCAGCGCCGCGAACCGGACCTTTCCTATGTGGAACAGACGGCGCGCTCCATTCAGCCGCATTTGCAACGCGGTCAGCTCATCGTACTGGAGTCGACGACTTATCCGGGAACCACTGAAGAACTCGTGCTGCCGATCCTGGAGCAATCGGGACTGCGATGTCCGATTGCCCACGGTCCCGACGCAGAGCACGTCGCAACGGATTTCTTTTTGGCTTTCTCTCCCGAGCGCGAGGATCCGGGAAATAAGCAATACGGACTGGCCCAAATTCCCAAAGTTGTAGGCGGCGTGAATCCCCCCAGCGGACGTGCTGCTGTCTCACTGTATGCGCAGATCGTGGCTCGCGTGATCCCGGTCAGCACCACCCGTGCCGCGGAGATGACCAAACTGCTGGAGAATATCTTTCGCTGCGTAAACATCGCGCTGGTCAACGAGCTCAAACAACTGGCTTTGCGCATGGGCATGGATATTTGGGAAGTGATCGACGCCGCAGCCACCAAGCCGTTTGGCTTCATGCCGTTTTATCCGGGACCGGGTCTGGGAGGACATTGCATCCCGGTCGATCCCTATTACCTTTCCTGGAAGGCGCGCGAATACGACTTCTCCACGCGTTTTATCGAACTCGCGGGCGAGGTCAACACAGCGATGCCGTACAACGTGGTTGAGGCCATCGGTAATGCGCTGAATGACCGGCAGAAGGCGCTCAAGGGCTCGCGGATTTTGGTTCTTGGCGTAGCCTATAAGAAAGACGTGGACGATTTGCGGGAATCGCCCACTTTAAAGATCATGCAGCTGCTTATCGAACACGGCGCCCGCGTCGAATACAATGATCCTTACTTCCCGCAGCTTCACAAAATGCGGCATTACGACTACTCGCAAATGCGGTCCGTCGAGCTGACTCCCAGCAACCTGGGTACCTTCGATTGCGTAGTCATCGCCACCGATCACACTTCGTACGACTACCAAGCGATTGTGGAAGCATCGCCACTCGTTGTGGATACGCGTAACGCCACGCGGCGGATCGCGCGAAACCGCAACAAGATCGTGCTCTGCTAGATTCGCCCTCGCGGGAAGTAGATTACGTATCGGAAGTGCGGTCGACTTCCCAGGTTGGGCCTGCTGCCGTAGAACAGTTAGTTAGCAGTTAATCATAGGAAATTGTGTATTTTCCGACCTTGCGCCAATGCGCCCGGTCGCCTAGTTTGGAATTAATGAACACGTGGTCGACCGCCGGTCCTGATGCAAATCGACGCCGCAGCCAGAGGGTGATCCTGAGCGTTCCGGTAAGCGTTTCTGGCACCGGTCCGAAGGGAAAGTTCACAGAGGAAACCAAGACTCTGGTCGTGAATGCCCACGGAGCCCTGATTACATTGGCGGCGAAGGTGACGCAGAACCAGCAGCTGGAACTGAAGAGCGCTTCGAATCCTGAGCCGCAATCGTGCAAAGTGGTCTACATCGGCCCGAGCGTGCAGGGCCAGACGCAAGTGGGCGTTGAATTCCTCAAACCCGCACCGAATTTCTGGCACGTCGCTTTTCCACCTGAGAATTGGACGCCGGTTCCTGAGGAGGGTGAAAAAGGAGCAAAACCTGTCGTAACCGCTCCGACGAAGCCGTCTGTAGGCCCAACAAAGAGTTCGATACCCACTCCCGTAAAAGCTTCGAAACCCTGATCAGTTCTTTGCAGTCATTTCCAGACGCGCTGTGCCAATCGGTAGTTCAGTTTCCACGAGCACCGGTGTACGCGTGGCGTCCTGTGCCAGCCACACGTTAAAGTGTGTACTGCTGAGTTCCTGGCCGTGATCGTAAACTCGCACGCTGATCTTAGAGGCAGAGAACTGCCCGGCAGGAACGATGGCCTGTTCGGAGGAGGATTCCAGGTGGGCCACAACCTCGTAGAGATTTTTGCCGTCGAAGACGGGCGCGCGCAATTGCGGCGCACTCTTCCAATCAGCCGCACGGAGCAGGTAGAGCAAACCAATCGGATCGCGTGTGCCCGGCGAGACGCGGGCCGCGGTGACGTTGGCGGGAGCGGGGGACCCGTCGCTGATCAACCTCCACGAATTGGTCTGCTGTTTGCCCTGCTCGTGCAGGTACATCTCGTATTGAATTGAATTGAGCTGCGCCGCGTCGGTATAGGAATCCAACTGGTCGTCGAGCGGATAAATTATGTGCATGGTGTCAATGGTCTGAGCCAGGGCGCGGAAGTGCCAGGCCATGCGGCCGAAAAAATCGCGCCGCTCGATCACAGCGAGCTGGATCGTGGCCGCATTCACAGAGAATTTCGACCAGATCACCCGAAAAGACAGGCGCTCGCCGGGATTAAAAGGAACAGCAGCGTCGCGCGCGGGCCGTTTCGTTTCTGTAGCCGATGCCGGCCGCGTCGGACGCTTCGATTGACCAGCAGCAGTTAGCAAGGCGCCTAGAACGAGCATGCCAGCGATCGCCAACACTGCCGGCGCTATACCGCATCGATGGTGATCGTAAGCCATAATTCTGTTGCCACTATCGGTCAGGCCACTCTCGAGGCGCCATTATGGTTAAGGCACCTACGCTGCATACTTACGAAGACTAGCGAAAAAATCATACCGCCGCCAGGAAATCTCGCTTATACGCGCTGCTTAACCAGCTAAATCTCTTTAAGTTCGGCTGCCAACGTGTACAGCTACAGCCATGTCCCTCCGAATGGGCCCTCCCCGTATCAAAATGGATTGCCAGGAAACCATCCCCGCATCGGCGAAACGATCCTGCGCGTTCACTCGTCTAATTGAGAGGCATAGGTTGTCTGGTACACTTGGGACAGCCGGGCTCTGCCCTGGATGAAAGGGGGCAGATTGCCTGGATCCGCCGAGAAGGGTGCGGCTCGAAGCGCTCATCTAATCTGGATCTAAATCACCAGATCGAAGTTATCCATCGAGAGGGTCATGCACGACAAAATTACAGAAGCTCCCACGCGCTCTGAGATCGCGCTGAAACTCCATGCGGACGATCCGAATCCCAAACCCGGCAAAAAGCGGTCTTCAGCTCGTTCCATCGGAATTCTGTTTCTAATCGCCATTTTAGCCGGAGGCTTTTTCCTCTGGCGCAGCACGCACAAACCGCAAACCACCGCCGCGGCCGGACGAGGCCGAGGCGACCGCAATGCGGATGGCAACGCGCGAATTCCTGTGGCTGTAACCCCTGCGCAGCGGCGTGATCTGCCCGTGTATCTGGATGGGCTTGGCTCTGTAGAGCCATTAAGCACGGTTACGCTGAAAAGCCGTGTGGACGGGGAAATGATGGAGGTGCGCTTCAAGGAAGGTCAGGAGGTTAAGAAGGGCGATTTGCTTGCCATTATCGATCCTCGCCCTTATGAGGTAGCCCTGGCCCAAGCCCAAGCCAATCTCGCCAAGGATAAAGCGCAACTCGCAGACGCAAAACTAAATGTCGACCGATACAGCCAACTCGTCAAGGACGGTGTAATCCCGCAGCAGCAGTACGACACTCAGCGCGCCCTTGCAAGTCAATTGGAGGGAGCGGTCGCAGCCGATCAGGCCCAGATCGATAACGCCACGCTAAATATCGATTACTGCCATATCACTTCTCCGACTGACGGGCGCGTGGGCTTAAGACTGGTTGATCCAGGCAACATTGTCCATGCATCGGACGCAAATGGCCTGGTTGTGATCACCCAAATGGAGCCAATCGCGATTGTTTTTACACTGCCCGAGGATACGCTGCCCGTCGTAAACGGCCGTATGCGATCCGGCATGACTTTGCAGGTAAAGGCCCTGAGCCGCGACGATGGAATGCAAATCGCCTCGGGCACTTTGCTCACGATCGACAACCAGATCGATCAGAGCACCGGCACCTATCGGTTGAAGGCGGTCTTTGACAACAAGGATCGTGCTTTGTGGCCCAATCAGTTCGTCAATGCGCGCCTGCTGACCGACGTCAAAAAGAATGCCACGATCATTCCCGTTGCCGCCGTTCAGCGCGGTGATCAGGGCTCCTACGTTTATCGCGTGAACCCTTCGGACAATACGGCCGAGGTGGTGCCTGTAACCGTAGGGGTGACCGAGGGCACTCTCGCTTCGATCGAGAGCGGCCTTTCTGCCAACGATCTCGTCGTTACCGACGGGCAGGATCGGTTGCGTCCTGGAGCGCGAGTCGATCCACGCACCGATACGCGACCAACTGATGCGACCAACCCTCCCGCGAGCGCGCCGCAAGGTTCCGTCCCCCCGAGTTTGCCTGGGTGCACCACGCCGCCAATCTCAACCTCCGGCCGGCTCTCAGTCGTTCAGGAGCCCAGGTCTACAGGGCAACCAGCCAAACGGTCAATCCAGTAATTCTGAAGGATCACGAACAGAAAACAAGAATCGCCGCAACCCGTAGCAATGAGTCCGTCTCGCATTTTCATCCTCCGGCCGGTGGCCACCACGCTTTTAATGACCGCCGTAATGCTTGCTGGCTTTGTAGCTTATCGGCAACTGCCGGTGTCAGCGCTTCCCCAGGTGGACTATCCGACCATTCAGGTGCTGACGATGTACCCGGGCGCCGGTCCCAGCGTGATGGTGTCTTCAGTCACCGCACCTCTCGAAAGGCAGTTTGGCCAAGTGCCGGGTCTGAAACAGATGACCTCCACGAGCACTTTTGGCGCATCCCTGATTGTTTTGCAATTCGATCTCGATCAGAACATCGACGTTGAGGAACAGCAGGTGCAAGCCGCTATCAATGCCGGCGGCACGTTTCTTCCCACCGACCTGCCCAATCCACCGATTTACAGCAAAGTGAATCCGGCCGACGCGCCTATTCTGACCTTGGCGCTGAGCTGCGACACCATGCCTCTCCAAAAAGTGGAGGACTTGGCCGATACAACTCTGGCGCAGAAAATTTCGCAACTTCCCGGCGTCGGCTTGGTGACCATCAGCGGCGGCCAGAAGCCGGCCGTCCGCGTACAGGCCAATCCGACGGCGCTCGCTTCCTATGGGTTAAGTCTCGAAGACCTGCGTACCGCTTTGGCCAATGCCAATCAAGACCAAGCCAAAGGCAATATTGACGGCCCACGACAGGCTTACACCATTGGCGCGAACGATCAAATCTTCAGCAGCGCCGAATACAAGCCCATCATCATCGGATACAAGAATGGCGCGCCGGTCCGCGTCCAAGACGTTGCCAACGTAGTCGACAGTGTTGAAAACACCACCCAGGCTGCGTGGTTCAATGACACACCGGCCGTGATCCTCAACATTCAACGACAGCCCGGCGCCAATATCATCAACGTCGTCGATCGAATCGTAGCGCTGCTGCCCCAGCTAAAGGCTTCTCTCCCACCCGCCATTCAGGTGTCTATTCTGACCGACCGCACCACCACGATTCGCGCGTCCGTCAAGGATGTGCAGTTCGAATTAATCCTGACCGTGGCTTTGGTCGTCATGGTCATTTTCGTGTTCCTGCGCAATCTTTCGGCGACGATTATCCCCAGCGTGGCTGTGCCCTTGTCCATCGTGGGCACGTTTGCGGTGATGTATATGCTGGGATTTTCGCTCGACAATCTTTCTCTTATGGCGCTCACCATCTCCACAGGCTTCGTTGTGGACGACGCGATCGTCATGATCGAAAACATCGACCGCTATCTGGAAGACGGGTATTCGCCGCTCGATGCCGCGCTTAAGGGCTCCGGACAAATCGGTTTCACCATTATTTCGTTGACGGTGTCGCTCATCGCCGTGCTTATTCCGCTGCTCTTCATGGGCGATATCGTGGGCCGCCTGTTCCGCGAATTCGCGATCACGCTGAGCGTGACGATCTTAATCTCGGCCGGGGTCTCGCTGACGCTTACCCCCATGATGTGTTCGAAATTGCTGCGTCACCGCCCCTTAGCCAGCCAGGGAGCGTTTTATCGCCTCTCTGAACGAGGCTGGCAGTGGGTGATCAACCGATATGCAGGGAGCCTGCGAGTCGTTTTGCGGCACCAGACCATTACGCTCTTCGTCACTCTTGGTACGCTGATTTTGACCTTGTACATGTATGTGGTTGTGCCAAAGGGCTTTTTCCCCGTGCAGGATACCGGAGTCATCCTAGGCATCTCTCAAGCTCCGGAGACCACCTCGTTTGAAGGCATGTCGGAAAAGCAGCGGCAACTCGCCCGTGTAATCTTGCAAGATCCCGATGTGGTGAGCCTCTCTTCGTTTATCGGTGTGGACGGCACCAACATGACCCCGAACGCCGGGCGCATCCAGATTAACCTGAAGCCCCGCGATCAACGCTCATCCGATGTCTCGCAAATCATTCGCCGCCTCTCCGATAAGGTGCAATCGGTTGAGGGCATCCAGTTGTACATGCAGGCCGTTCAGGACCTCACGGTGGAAGATCGTGTGAGCCGTACGCAATATCAGTACAGCCTGGAAGCGGCCGACGCCAACGAATTGGCCACCTGGGTGCCCATACTCGTGCAAAAGTTGCAAGCGTTGCCCAATTTGCGGGATGTGGCCACCGATCAGCAGAATCATGCCCTGGAAGAGGATTTGGTCGTGGATCGCGATACCGCTTCGCGGCTGGGCATAACCACGGCCGCCATCGATAACACCCTGTACGACGCTTTTGGGCAGCGCCTGGTCTCGATCATGTTCACTCAGATCAATCAGTACCACGTGGTTTTGGAAGTGGCGCCTGAATTCCGCAAAAGCCCGGACGCGCTCAGCAGCCTTTATGTCAAATCCGCGACCGGACAACAGGTCCCTTTGAGCGCATTTACTCATTTCGAGCCGAACACCGCGTCACTTATGCTCAATCACCAAGGCCAGTTCCCCTCGACGACCATCTCCTTCAATCTTGCTCCGGACGCTTCCTTGGGGGATGCCGTACAGGAGATTGAGAACGCAGGACGCGAAATTGGCATGCCCCAGAGCATCGCCGCGAGCTTTCAAGGCACGGCTGCCGCTTTTCGTAATTCGCTCGCCAATGAAAGCTGGTTGCTGCTGGCCGCTGTCGTAACGGTTTACATCGTGCTGGGAGTTTTGTACGAGAGCTACATTCACCCCCTGACGATCCTCTCCACTCTGCCATCGGCAGGTGTCGGCGCGATTCTCGCGCTGCAGCTCTTTCATCTGGATTTAGGCGTCATCGCGCTGATTGGAATCATTCTGTTGATCGGTATCGTGAAGAAGAACGCCATCATGATGATCGACTTCGCTCTGGAAGCCGAACGAGGGGAGCATCTGCCTGCTGACGAAGCCATCTATCAGGCGTGCCTGTTGCGCTTCCGGCCCATTATGATGACGACCATGGCCGCTCTGTTCGGGGCTTTGCCGCTGGCTATGGGTCGCGGTACTGGTTCGGAGTTGCGCCAGCCGCTCGGCATTTGCATCGTCGGCGGACTGCTGATCAGTCAGTTGCTCACGCTTTACACGACTCCCGTGGTGTATATCTGGTTTGATCGCCTAGCCAGCCGCTTCCGTCGAAGTGCGCAACCCGTTCACGGCCACTTGGAGGCCCCGCAACCCGGCGATTAACGGAAACGTCTTACTCTACGGTAAGCGGTGCATTTAACAACCACTACCAATGAACATCTCCGCCCCATTCATCCGCCGCCCGGTAGCCACTTCGCTACTCACGATTGCGCTCCTTTTATCTGGAGCGCTGGCCTACCGCATGCTTCCTGTCTCTCCTATGCCGAACGTGGTGTATCCCGTCATCTATGTCCAGACCAATTTGCCGGGAGCGAGTCCGGAAACCATGGCCTCCGCGGTGGCCACACCGCTCGAGCGCATGTTTGGCCGCATCGCCGGCATCACGCAGATGACTTCCTCGAGCCAGCTTGGCTCGACTCAGATCGTTTTGGTCTTTGATCTCGGGCGCGATATCGATGGCGCCGCGCGTGACGTGCAGGCCGCGATCAACGCGGCACGCGGGCAATTGCCGGCGAATTTGCCGAGCAATCCTAACTGGCGCAAGGTAAACCCCGCTGAGTCGGCCATCCTGGTGCTGAGCCTGACCTCCGATACAGCTACCCCACCGCAAATGTATGACTTCGCCGATTCCATCCTCGCGCAGAAAATTGCCCAGGTCGATGGCGTTGGATTGGTGCAGGTCGGCGGCAGCTCGCGGCCCGCAGTGCGCGCCGAGGTCAATCCGCTTTTGTTGAGCAAGCTCGGCCTTGGCCTTGAGGATGTTCGTGCTGCGCTTGCCGCCGCGAATGCCAACAGGCCCAAGGGCGCTCTTGCCGATAACGAGCATATGCACGTCCTGAATGACAATGACCAGCTCTTTCTTGCTAAACAATACGCGCCGCTGATCATTGCCTATCGCAATAAAGCACCCGTCCGGCTCTCGGACGTAGCCACCGTGGTGGATTCTCAGGAGGACACCCGCAACGCCGGCACCGTAAATGGCAAGCCTTCTGTTCTGTTGAACATTTATCGGCAGCCGCAGGCAAACATCATTGATACGGTGGACGGCATCATGGCCATCATGCCGTTGTTGCAGGCCTCCATCCCGCCGTCCATCCGCATCGGCGTGGCCCAGGACCGCTCCACCACTATTCGGGCTTCTGTCCACGATATCGAAGTGACGCTGATCATCTCGGTTCTGCTGGTCATTCTGGTCGTCTTCGCGTTCCTGCGCAGCATCTGGGCCACGTCCATCCCTAGCATTGCCGTGCCTCTGTCCTTGGTCGGGACGTTCGGTGTCATGTACCTGGCCGGCTACACTATTGACAACCTTTCCCTTATGGCGCTGACCATCTGCACCGGTTTCGTGGTGGACGACGCCATCGTAGTGGTCGAAAACATCACTCGCTATATCGAAAAAGGCATGAAACCGTTCGAAGCGGCCCTTGAAGGCTCGCGCGAAATCGGCTTCACCGTGCTATCGATGAGCACTTCGCTCATCGCCGTCTTTATTCCCATCCTCCTGATGGGCGGGATCGTTGGCCGCATGTTCCGGGAATTCGCCGCCACCCTGAGTGTAGCGGTCGCCATTTCCATGATTGTCTCTCTGACCACCACTCCCGCCATGTGCGCCAAGCTTCTGAAATCAGACAAGGGCCAAAAGCACAATTGGCTGTATCGCTTCAGCGAAGGCATCTTTGATCATCTGCATCAAGCCTACGCCGAAAGTCTTCGCTGGGTGTTGCGGAACCAGCTTTTTATGCTGGGTGTCACGGGCGCCACTGTCTGCCTGGCCATCTACCTGTATATCGTCGTTCCCAAGGGCTTTTTCCCTCAGCAGGATAACGGCCGCATCTTCGGCCAAGCCCGCGCCGGCGAAGATGTCTCCTTCCAGACCATGCGGCAGAAGTTTCTGGAGTACGCCGCCATCGTTCAGGCCGATCCGGCCGTGGACAATATTAATGGCTTCACCGGTGGCCGCGCCGTAAATACGGCCAATTTCAATATCACCCTGAAACCTCTCTCGGAACGCAAGGTCAGCGCCTTCCAGGTGGTGAACCGGCTACGCCCGAAACTGGCGACCATTCCGGGCGCCACATTATTCCTGCAGCCGTCCCAGGAGATTCAGATCGGCGGGCGCCTTGGCAACGCTTCGTTCCAATACACGCTGATCGCCGATAACCTCAAGGACCTCCTCTACTGGGCCCCGCTCATGGAATCAAAGATGAAAGCAGGTTCGCATGCTTCAGGATGTGAATACTGACCTGCAGAATCGCGGCTTGGAAACAAATCTGGTCATTGACCGTGACACGGCCAGCCGCTTGGGTGTTGGGGCCAGTGACATTGACAATATCCTTTATGACGCATTCGGCCAGCGTCAGGTCTCGGTGATGTACGAGGGCATCAATCAATACCACGTGGTCATGGAGATCGATCCGAGGTTCCAGCAGGATCCCGAGGCGCTCAATAACATCTACGTGCCCTCCAGCACGGGCACTCCGGTTCCTCTCAGCGCCTTTAGTCATCTCGGTCAAGGCAATACCTACCTGCAAGTCAATCATCAGGGCGTGTTCCCCGCAGTGACGATTACTTTCAACCTGGATCCGAGTATCCCGCTGGGCGATGCGGTCGCTGCGATTCAAAATATAGAGCGCGCCGTCGGCTTGCCCTCCAGCATCCACGCCGGTTTCCAGGGTACCGCGCAAGCTTTCCAGGACTCACTTTCTACCGAGCCGCTCCTGATTCTCGCCGCCTTGGCCACGGTGTATATCGTCCTCGGAATCCTCTATGAGAACTATGTGCATCCGCTCACGATCCTCTCCACCCTTCCCTCCGCCGGTGTGGGAGCGCTGCTCGCTATCCTGGTCACCAACAGCCAGCTCGATATCATTGCCTTGATTGGCATCATCCTGCTGATTGGCATCGTAAAGAAAAACGCCATTCTCATGATCGATTTCGCCATTCAGGCCGAACGCAACGAAGGCAATAGCCCGGAACAATCCATCTACCAGGCTTGCCTGCTGCGCTTCAGGCCCATCATGATGACGACCATGGCCGCGCTTTTGGGCGCCGTTCCGATCGCCATCAGCCAGGGTAACGGCGCCGAGGTGCGCCGGCCTTTGGGTATTGCCATTTGCGGAGGCCTGATCGTGAGCCAGATGCTCACGCTGTACACGACCCCGGTGGTTTATCTATATCTCGATCGCTTCCGTGCCTGGGCCAGCGGTGGAAAGCGCCTGCACCGCCTTGACGCTCCGCCGGAACCGGCGGCTCCGATTCACTCCGCTACGGATTAGGCCGTTCGCCGGCGGAATCTGATCAGCAGGTTTGCGCTTGCCATTGCGGGTACGGCGGTCTTTACAGGCATCTCATGCAGCGCTACTCTTGGCCCATACCGACTCCCAACATCAAATAACTCGAGGGTGTTCTTATGACACACCGTTTTTGGGTCTCATCGAGCGTTTTGACAGCCGTGATGGCCGTACTGTTGGCGCCTACCTTCCTCGCGGCTCAGACGCAGTCGGCTAAACTCACGCCAGCGGCAGCAAAATCAACAACCCGGAATCTGCCACGTACTCCGGACGGCCAGCCGGATCTGCAGGGATATTGGACGAGCCTGAGCTTTACGCCGATGGAGCGTCTCTCCAAATATGGCGGAAGAGAGTTCTTGACCGACGAAGAAATGGCTGAAGTGTTCAAGTCGGGCGTGCAGCACGCTTACGAGTTTACCTACGCCAATTCCGCGGAGACCCCGGTTTATGACGCGACTGTTTATGCGCTGGGGGCGTGGCAAAACGGTGTTCAACCGAACCGGCGAACCTCGCTGGTTGTCGATCCGCCCGACGGCAGAATTCCTCCATTGACCTTGGAGGGGCAGAAGGCCAGAGCAGCGATGAAGAAAATTCCTACCGCTAACGAAAACATTGAAACACAAGGACCCGTGCAAGCCGATGACCCGGACGATCTGACTCTCGGTGTACGATGCCTTTCGTTTGGCGGACCACCAATCCTTCCTGCCGCTTACAATAGCGATGTCCACATCGTTCAAGGCGCGGGATACGTGATGATCGAATACGAGTGGAATAGCGAGGTTCGCGTAATCCCATTGGACGGGCGCCCATCCCTCTCACAAAACATACATCGATGGCATGGCGACTCCCGCGGTCATTGGGAGGGCAATACGCTCGTCGTGGAGACCACCAATTTCCGGCGGGGCGCTACCTTCCAAAACGCTAATCCGAACACCTTGAAGATCACCGAACGTTTTACGCGCATCGATGCGGGCACGATCGAATACAAATTCACTATCGATGACCCCACGACGTGGACTAAGCCTTGGTCCGCAATTGTTCCTCTGAGCCACATCGACGGGCCAATGTTCGAATACGCGTGTAACGAGGGGAACAACGGCATCGTTAACATACTGGCGGGAGCTCGTGCGACGGAAAAGGCCTCTGCCAAAGAACCGCAGAAAGCTTCCAATTGAGTTGAAAGAGCTTTGCTGAGACCTTCTCTTACATTAAGTCGATGCTATTTTCAGTGCGGCATTCGTCATTAGTGCTTTCCAGCGCCGCTGGAAGGATCGCCAAATATTTTGTTATAGCGCTCCATCTCCGACGGCGAGCAGTACTGCTCCATAACGTCCTTGTGGGGATTTTCTAGCCTCATCGGGAACTTGTTCATGGCAATCCAGGGCTTTGTGTACATTTTGGGATCATCAATCGTCACGGACCACTCCAAGTGGTCGTGGTCGACCCGATGTAGCCGCTCTTCGACGCGCAACTGATCGCTGATCGGGCGACCCGCAGTATCCAGCCAGACTCTCTCCTCCCCCATCATTCCAGTCGTCTGAATCACGAGCGTGGTGTCGTCCACCCACTTTCCCACGGAGTATCCGTAATATCGAGGCTCCTTGGTTTCCTTTCCGATCATTACACCGCCATCTACCAACTTCGGGAGCTCGCGGCCATCGGTCCAGATGACCCTCCAGGTGGTTGCATACTCATACAGCATCGCGATCTTGTATTCGTTTTGCAGGATTTGCGTTTCCCTCAGGTTATAAAAATTCATTCGGGGAAAGCCCATCGGCTCGCACTTGTCCCGAGGATCATTGAATTCACCAGGGAGCACGGCGTCGGCCCCTTCGAGCGCGTGATGGGACTTATACACTTGCTCTCCGTAAGGAGTGTAAGGCAACTGATGTTGTGGCTTGCCGTCGTTCGGCATCGCCTTCACGCCGTCGGCCTGGATCCCGTCACTGGGTCCATTAGCGGGCTCCCAAGTTCCCGAAATGTCGTGGCGCGGAGCCGGAGCCGTCTTCTGATCCGCGACCGTCGCTGCTTTTTGCTCCTTCGCCGCAGTTGACTGTTGTGGCCGCTCGTTTTGCGCCGTTGCCACTGATGACAAGACCAACGCCGACATCAGGATAATGAGTGAATCCCTGAAGCGATGAAGCATTTGAAAGCCTCTTTCTAAGGGAATGGGAATCGGCCAAAACATACGTCCGCCCGTTCGATCATGTCAAGGTGACCGATCTGCTCAGGCCGGATTCTTCGAGACGCCCAAACCGTCGACCTGAACGTCAAGATGGTGGTTGACGCGCAGTCCGTAGATTCCGTCGGTTTTCGCGGCCGCTCCGGTTTTGGGCAGCGACTTCACGACCATGCCATTGATGACGAAATCGATCTTGTCAGCCATCACGCGTACTTCGAGGGCATTCGTGCAGGTTCCCTTGGCGTCGGGCTTCTTCACAGCGGGGCTCGATGTTTTGTCAGAGACTTCCTGCGCCGAACCGCCCATTCGGCGTTTGACAAGCCACGTCCCATCGTCTGTGATCACAAAATAGAGATACTCCTGCCCAGCACCCTCGAGATTGCTGCCTCCGAATATGAGTCCGTAATACTCGAGGTAGCCAGTCGATTTCGTCAGCGTAAAGGTGCCTTTGAGCGTGTAGTTACCCGTCGCCGTATTTGCCGGATTCCAGAAAACGGCTGCCTGAGGAGTGATGACGTGAAGGCCCGATCCCGCAGACATCAATTTAATCGTGCCCGCGGCATCCGGATCTTCGGCGCTGGTGCTGCGATCAATCCGCAGCTTCCAATCCTTGGGTACCTGTGCGAATAAAGGAACGATCCCGATTAACGCGAGCACCGCAATAGCCGCATAGCGCTTCATATATGGCCTCCCTAGAAGTATGTCGTCCGATGATACTCTCAGTTTCGCCGTGCTTAACAACGGTTTGAATATTCCTGGCGACTCGCGGGCGTAGGAAGTGCTGGTGCCGCGCAAGCAGCAACTCGCGGCACGCGACTAATTTGATCAAACCCTCGTTACGAACTTAGTTTTCGTGAGCGTAGACGGCGATGCAACCGCGTTTTTCCGGGAAGCCAAACATGGTGTTGCATACGTCTGTTGGCGCTGCGTTAGTCGGAATCGCTATCGGAACGAAGACGTGATTGTTTTCTCGATAAGCCGCCACGGAATGCGAACCCGGTCCCGCAGGCAGAGTGTTCACGAGTTTGTTGGTTGCGGCATCGATCACGCTGAGCGTCGGCATGCCGCCGAAGCCGGCCGGAGCGTAGTAGTTGTTATCCCCGGGGTTATACCAAACCTCGTCCGCGCCTTTTGTTCCTTCAACCGCGGCCAGCATCTTGCCTGTCAGTGCGTCTATGACGATCAGCGGCTTCCCGCCTCCGCATCCGACGAGCAAATGCTGTGAAGGACCGAGCACCAAACCGGAGCCGCAGTTGCCGGTGGGATAGGTCGCTTCGATCGACGGTGACTTTGGGTCCTTCAGGTTGAAGACGACCACTTTGGATGTCTCGCCCATGCCCGGCACCGTCGCGAGCATGCGGCCCCCCTTCAATTCCGGATCCCAGAGTGGCTGCTCGAATCCACGCGCACCTTCGAATGGAACTTTGCCAAGCACGGTGTAGGGCGGATCGGAAGAGATGATTGAGGCGTAGGGAGGCTTCTCCTCTGGATTGCCAACGATGATGAGATGGTCTTTGGGATCGAATCCGATTTCATCCGCGCGGCAATTCGCCCCGGTGGAGATCGTGGCAATCGGCATGACGTTACTGAACGGCGGCTCGGCCTTGTTCAGATCAAACACCTTCACAGTGCCGTGCGCATCGTCAGCCCAGAGTTGGTTGTTCGGCGTGACGACGATGCCGTTCGGGCCCATTCCTTCGATTGCGCCGCAGGGATCGTCAGGAAGACCCAACCCATGAAAACCGGTAATGCGGCCCAGATACAAGTCGTTCTCGGCATCAATGACGTCGACAGCGGCGTTTCCCGCTTCCGCCAGGTAGTACCTGCCCGTCGCTTGATCAACCCAGCTGATGTCAAAACGCAGAGGATTACCGGGCAGTAAGATGCCACCGAGAAGTTTGACTGGCTTTTTCGGACTTGGCTTCGGACGAGCAGCGACGCTCGGGAGCCCGTTCAGCGCAAGGACCAGAGCCACAACTAGCGCTCCGAGGAGCCACACGGATAAATTCGCTCTTCTAAGCGATTTGTTTACGGCGGATTTCGTCCGAAGCTTCATTACACGGCTCCTTTCGGTGTTTAGGCGCGTGT
>CAWDQT010000025.1:0-48252 GCA_963804535.1 uncultured Acidobacteriota bacterium | reverse complement strand
CTGAAGGCGAAACGTCCGCAGTTAGAAGCCGAAGGTGGCTTGCAAAAAGATTTGGCGATTGGCGGCGGGGGCGCCGCCGGCTGCGCTGGGCAGGCCGGCAGTGGCGCCGGCACCGCTGGTCTGGGCTCCGCCACCAAAACCGAATCCGCCATTGGATAAGCCAGTGGATTCACCGAACAACGGCGAGCCGAGATTTCCGATGGGCGTGGACAAATTCACGTTGTTGAAGATGTTGCGAACGTTGATGCTGAGCACGATGCTGTAACGGCCCGCGGTTGGCGCGCCGCCGCCTCCGCCAAAGCCGCCGCCGGCCACCGGGGGAGCTCCACCTCCGGGGCCGCGTCGCCCTCCGCCACCACCGCCATTCTGACGAGCGCCCACCTGTCCCGCCGAACCTTCGGGAAGCCGCCCGAAGCTGAAGGTTTTGGCGAGCCGCAAGTTCAAGGAGAACTGGCTTGGCCCAGTGAGAAAGTTGACGGGGACAAGCGTTTCGCCGGGCTGAGGGACCGTATCGAAGGCGCCGATTGGCGTAACGACCACGTTTGCCGGATTCGATAACGCGCCGGCGAACGCGGGGCGCTGATTGAAAATCGACGAGCCGATCAAATCCTGGCCCAGGGTGACGTTGTAAGGCGCTCCGGAACTGGCCACAAGAAACGGGCTGAGGCGCAGGCCGTAGGGCAGTCCGACTGTGCCGCCGAAAAAGACCCTGCTGCGGATATCGAAAGCGGCGCGACCATAGTCGGCCATCAGATTGTAGGGATCGGAGGAAAAGCTATTGGCGCCCGCGGTATCGCTATGGGCGAAGTTCAGGGAGTAAAAAGCATTCAGCGAGAGTCTCGCTCCAGCGCGGATGCTGGTGTTGAACATCAACTGGTTCTGCCGGAAAATGCCGGCCGATTGGTACTGATAGATATTTTCGGCGATTCCGTTGGGGTAGACGCCTCCACGCGCGGGGCTCGCGGGAATGAGAGTACCCGGAAGGACCGGGGAATTGACGTTGTTGGTGACCAACTGGTCCCAGCCGCGCGAGTTGAGGTAAGAGATGGAGATGTTGGCGCTTTTCGTTAATTGCCTCTCCACGCTGACAGCCGATTGCATGAGCATCGGCGAGCGGAGGTTCGGCGAGATCCGATAGATCGTGGGAACGGATGTGCTTTGCAACGTGCCAATCGAAGGGCAAGCCGCCAGGGAATTGGGGCAGAAGAAATCCGGCTGCGCGATCACGAATTCCTGTTCAGTGGAGCCGTTCTGGCGTTCCGACTGGAGGACGAGATTGGGAGGGAAGCGGTCGTAGAAAATTCCCCATCCGGCGCGGAGGACGAATTTGGGCTTGGCACCGCCGACGCCCCAGGCAACGCCCAGACGGGGCGCCCAATCGGCGTGATCGGCGATGTGGTTCTGGGTTTCCAAGCGCAGGCCACCGCTGACGGTCAGATTGGGGCGCAGGCGCCAATCGTCTTGCACGTAGGGCGAGAGGTCGTACATGGTGACGCTGGCAGAGGGAGTGCCGGTGATAATCGAGAATTGGCTGGGGCCGCCTCCCAAAGCGCGAATCGCGGCGATGGACAAGCCGTTGGCGAGGCCTTGTTCGGTGATGGCGTAGGCGTTCAAGGAAGAAAATGTGAAAGCGCCGTTGAAACCGGTGGCCTGGTTTCCGGTGGAGGTGTTGGAGTCGGTCATGGCGCGCACTCGCGCGCCGAATTTCACAAAGTGTTTGCCGTGGACGATGGACGTATAGTTCTGCAGCTCGTAAAGATTTTCGTGATCGTTATTCGTTCCGAGCGAATTTCCGCCGCCGTTGAAGGCGCCGATTACATCAATTTCGGGCAGCGTGCTGAAGGGATTTTCGGTGCCGCCTTCGCGGCGATACTGAAAATGCGTCTCGTTGATGACTTTCGAGCCGATCACTTGCGTATCGGTGAGTTGCAGGGTCTGCTCGGTGGTGAGGACGTTGTAAGCATCGGAAGGCAGCGTGAGGCCGCCGATGCCGTTGTCTGTGGCGCGATTGCGAAAGAATTGGTAGCGCCCAGAGAATGTGTTGTTTTTGGTCAGCTGATAGTCGATCCGCGGGCCGCCATTCAGGCGCGCGCGAGGGCTGGAGAGCGATTGACTGCAGGGAACCTGCAGAAGCGAGACGCCCTGGTTGCAATTCGCGCCCAAAGTAAAAGCGTTGACCAAAGCCTGATCGTGAATGTCGCGGTTCTCGATATTGAAGAAAAGGGAAGCGTTTTTACCCAGCGGCCCGCCGATATTCCCTTCGACTTGCGTGGACTTGAAACCGGCGTTGGTGGTGGCGAAAGGATCTCGCGCGTTCAGGGCGGCATCGTTTTCATTGACGGAAATCTGGCCGTGCCATTGGTTGGTGCCGGGCTTGGTGAAAATTTCAATGCGCCCGTAGCCGACTTTGTCGAATTCGGCGGCAAATGGATTCTGGTTGATGCGAATTTCGCGAATCGAGGATTTCGGCGGAAGCTGGCCGGCGGTGAAGCCGTCGATGTACATCTGGCCGCCGTTGGGGCCGGCGGACGGGCCCGCGAGCGCTTGTAGGTCCTGCTGCAATTCGTCAGGGTCGTCGGGGAGGGCTTCGAGTTCTTTTTCCGTGAGCACCACGGCGCTGGCGTTGGCTGAAGGCGCGGTGTCAACGGACTGGACTTCGTCGGAAACCGTTACTTCTTGTTTTTCGGCAGCGATGGAAAGAGTGACATTAAGTTGCGCGGCCTGGCCGGCGACGATCTCGACTGCTTCTTTGTTGTAAGGCGCGAAACCTTTCACCGTGACTTCGACGGTGTATTTTCCAGGCGCCAAATTGTTTATTTCGTATGCGCCGGCAGCATTGGTTTTAGCCGTCAAAGTTTGCCCGGCGGGAGTTGTCAGCTGGAGCGGGGCGTTGGGCACAGCGCCGCCGGAAGGGTCGATGACCTGACCGTGGAGCGAGCCTGTGGCGTTTTGGGCCAGCAGAACCTGCGCGCCGGCGAGGCTCAAGACGGACGCCAGGGTGAGGGCGAGACGAATGTGAAGGGTGGCCAGACGATTTTTCATTTTGGGTCTCAGAGCTTACTCCCAGTGGGCGCGATCATACCTTAGTTCGTGGCGCCAGTTCGTGGCACGTGCGGGGCTTTACGCCGCTAGGGATTGGCGTCGCCCGCCTCTCCGCCAGCCCCGCCAATATTCCAAGGCGAAAGAGTCATTGCTTGCGCGCCGCCCGGCGAAGCTTGCAGGATGGGTTCGACTCCCGCCAAAAGCGTAATCGCGGTGACGCCGCCGGAGGCTGTGCCTTCGGTGGAGACGATCATGACGGCGTCGCCCTTTTGCAAATCGGCAAGCGAAGCTTTTGGCAGCCGATTCAAGACTTGCTGCAAATCCGCGGCGCGGCCGGGGCGGGCGTTGCCGCCTTCGCCGGGGGCTGTGCCTGGAGGCGGCGTGCCGCCTGCGGTGCCGCCCGGAGCGCCCGAGGCTGCGCCTCTCGCGCCGCCTTTCATCTGGAAGGCGAGGCCCTGCGCGATTTGCGGCGGCAACTTTAGAACTTGCGATTGCGCGCTGATTTTCACCACGACCGGCTTCTTGGTGGCCAAATCCGCCACGGTAAGAGTGTTCGCGGCGGCATCGAGATTACTAACCGTGCCGGAGATATTGCGGAACGCGCCGGACACGATCTCCTCAGCGGCAAACTCGCTTCCGTCGGCGCTGCGCGCACCACGCGCGCGGAGCTGGTCTCCCGGCTTGACCTCGCTCAGGGAGCTAGGCTTGGCATCGTCGAATTGCACGGAATCGGGAGCGTAGCGGCGGATGATGGTGTCCTTGGTCGTGTGAACGGCGACGGTTCTGGTTCCCCCTGGCGCCGGGACGGAAATTGTTATCGTGCCGGACGCCGGGTCGACGGCGCTTACGAGGCCGCCGGTACCGCGCTTTTGCCAATCCTCGCGCTCCTGCTGCTGCTTGGCTTCGACGTCAGAGCGCTTCATGGCAATGACAGTAGGAAGCCGTCAAGGATTGGCCATCTGCGGAGGGAATACCGCGCACCAGGATGCGGTCGCCGATCTGGAGATCGGCGAACTGGATGGCCGCTGCGTTTTTCAGATCGGTTTGTCCGGGAGCGACGCGAAGAATGCGAACTGCGCCTTGAACGACGACGTTAACGGCGGGTCCCGTATCGGGCTTGAGCGTAATCGTGCTGCCCTGAATGGCTTGGATGGCGCCAAGAACCTGCTTGGCGGTTTGCGCCGGGGCCTGCTGGGGATTCGGCGGCTGCGGCGCGGCTTCAGCGCGCGCAACCGAGCGCAGCAAGACACATGCAGCGAAAATTAAGAATATGCGAGCGGCAAGATGAAGGGCCCTTGTCGTTGAATGCATGGCTATATCCGTGGAGAGATAGACGCCTGGGGCCGAATGTGCGTTGCACGGTTGTGCCCAAGTTATAGCCAGGGAGTGAATGGAGACTCCAGCGGCTTAAGGGCGTTCTGATCTGAACGGCGTAAATGTCGCGGGCTGTGGATTTCGCGGCGCTCACGATAAGAAGACCGCGAGCCCCAAAGGCCTCAGGTCTCCCGACCAAATTCGTCGGGCGACCTGAGCTACAACTGCTTGAGATGACGCAAGGCGATTCCGATCAGCCTCTGTAGTTGAAAGATGCTTGGGGCGAGAGGAGTAGACCCGTTCGGAGGCGAGTGCTGGAACGCCTACGTGGCAGAAAGGCACACGAATCCATCGCTTCAAACGTTAGGATGGGACACCCGCTGCGATCCCCGGGGCCCTGCGCGGCAGAGCTCGGGCGCCCTTGACTGTATCGTGAAAGAGATGTCGCTGGTTTAGTTGGGTTGGGTGGCGGAGACGCCGCGGAGGCTGCCTCCAGCCGGGTTAGCGGCAGGGGCAGGCGCACCACTGTTCCCGGCGGAGTTGCCGATGGCGGCGCCGTTGACGACCAACTCGACGCGGCGGTTGCGCTGGCGGCCGTCGGCTGTGTCGTTGGAAGCGACCGGCTGGGTCTTGCCGAATCCCTTGGCGCTCATAGAGGATGCGGGAACGCCTTCCTGGGCAAGATAATCCCGCACTCCATCGGCGCGGCGGCCGGAGAGTTCCTGATTGAAATCGTCGGAGCCCACGCTATCGGTGTGCCCTTCGATTTGAAGCGAGAGCCCGGGATGCGCCAGCACGATGCCGGAAATTTTGGCGAGCTTTTCGCGGGCGCCGGGCTTTAGATCGGCGCTGCCGGTATCGAAGAGCACGTCGGACATATTGACGATCAGGCCGCGAGCGGAGTCACGCGTCTGCAAGACGGCGTTCAACTGCTGCAGGAGCTGCGCCCGCAACTGCGCTTTTTCGGCTTCGGCTTTGCGCGGCTGCCTGTCGGGCCTTTTCGGTTTCCGCTTCCGCGGCTGCCCGAGCCTGTGCGGCCTGCTGGGCCTGGTTTTCGGCGACTTGCTGCTGAGCGAGAGCGGCCTGGCGAGCGGCTTCGGCCTGCTGTTGCTGCCTGGCGGCCTCCTGCGCGGCTTGCTGGGCCTCCTGCTTCATGCGCTCGGCTTCCGCCTTGGCTTGCTCGGCCTGAAGGCGTTCCTGCTCGGCTTGCTGGCGGCGCTGCGCTTGGGCAGCGGCGTCAGCACGAGCCTGGGCTTCGCGCTGCTCGGCAGCTTGTTTTTCGGCGGCGATCTTGGCCTGCGCGTCCTCCTCACCCTTCTGCTTGACGGCCATCACGCGGGCTTCCTCGGCCGTTTCCGTAGCGTCTTTCGCGGCGGAGTCGACGAGCTTGCGATCGCGCTTCTGGCGGTAGGTGTCTTCGGCGGCGGCTAACTGCTGCTGCGCCTTGGCCCATGCGGCAGGGGCATATTTGTCGGCGTTGGCGTTGTGCGCGACGCGAATAGCGTTGCGCGCTTCGAAAAGCTCGAGCGGCGTCTTGCGGTCGATGCCGAAAATGGCGTTGTCAATCTTTGTGTTGGAAGAGGAATAGGCGCCGGGGCCCAGCAATTGGTAAGTGGCATCGATGTTTTCGACCTTCCCGGAAGGAAGGCTGGAGAAGCTATTTTCCAGAACGACCATGTTGCCCGGCTGCGTAACCGCAAAATAGGGCTCCGCAGTGACGATCATGCCGAAGGTCTGCATGTCCGTATCGGCTTTGATTTCGGCCATGCCATTTTTCACCGTGATTTCGCCGAGATTTTCGGCGCGGCCCTGGGGCGAGACGGCCCAAAAGACGTAAGTCAGATATTCGAGGCCGAATTTGGTGGCGTCTTCCATGCCGTCGAATTTCGCTTCGATCTCCATGCGGTTGTTTTTGACCTTAACCTCGGCCTCGCCTGAGGCGGTGGGCATGAGCTTGGTGCCCGCGTAGCTGACCTTGGCCGAACCGCCGGCGCGGCGATAGTTCATGGCCTTAGTGGTATGGGAAATGGCGTTCGCGTCCGTCGTGCTGCGGGGCGCGCCCGCTGCGGGTGAGGGGGTTTGGGCCACGGCGCCGGTAAGGGCCGGGCCTAAGCAAATCACCAAGATTGCCGCCGGTTTGAGAAGTACATTGCCGATTTTCACAGTTGGCTCCTACTCGTTCGAATTTGGGTTTATGGCAAGCGCCGAAATCGACCTGCGCTCGCACTTGGGGCCGTTCTAGTGGCTTTGCTTGACCATAGGTTAACAACGACCTACGTGGGTGGGGAGCCAGATCGTATGACCCTTGCGCAATAAATTACCTGTAAGTTGCGCACAAAGAAACCGGTTAGGCGGGCTACGGAGCATTGCCCGAGGGGCAGTACCCGGGGCTGGTGCGGCGCAGCGAAATGGGGTATACACCAGCCCGACACGCGCGAGTTTTCCAGGTCGCGCGGCCTATTCCACGCGAAAAACTCACTGAAAGGAGACCGCTATGGCCCAGCTAACCGCACTGCGAAAGACGCAATATCCGCCGTCTGGTAAGGTTTCGAATCCCGCGCCATTGGGCCTTGCTGCATTCGGGCTGACTACGGTTGTACTGAGCACAATCAACGCCGGGTTACTGCCGCCGAGGCGGTGCCGGCGGTTGTGCCGCTAGCGTTTTCCTTTGGGGGCCTGGCGCAAATCATCGCCGGGCTTCATGGAGTATGGAAACGGCAACACATTCGGGATGGTGGCCTTCACTTCGTATGGGGCGTTTTGGTGGTGGTACGCGTTCCTGAACTGGACCGTGGGAGCGGGTTGGATCAAGACGCCAGATCCAGGGGCGTGGGAGTGGCGCTGCTGATGTGGGGAGTGTTCACGCTTTACATGTGGATACCGACGTTTCGAACGAACTTCACACTGTGGTCGATTTTCCTGCTGCTGTGGATCACGTTTTTTCTGCTTGCCGGGGCCGATCTGGGGATGGGATCAGGTTGGCGCACAGCGGGCGGTTGGATGGGCATGATTACCGGCCTCGATGCGCTGTATCTTTCGTTCGCGGAAGTGACGAACGCAACGTTTGGACGGCCGGTGATGGCGGTGGGCGGCGCGGTGCTGAAAGCCTAAGAAAATCCCAGGGCCCCGCAAACAGCAGCGGCCTGGGCTACAAAGAATCGCGCTTCGCCGAGGCATGTCGAGGCACCCACACGTAAAAACGACGGCACCCGTAAAACCGTAATTCGGATAGAGGACTTGACGACGAGCGGGTCCCGGCAATACCTTCAAGATATGAGCGCGATCAATTTGAAGGTAAATGGCAAGGTTCACGCGGTGGACGTCGATCCGACGACGCCGCTTTTGTATGTGTTGAGCGACGATCTGGCACTGAACGGGCCGAAGTTTGGCTGCGGGCTAGGGCAGTGCGGAGCCTGCACGGTGATCGTGAAAGGGCAGGCGATCCGATCGTGCATCACGCCCGTGAAGTCCGTCGAGGGCGCCGAGATCACGACGCTCGAAGGCATCGGCACGATCGACAAGCCCCATCCCCTGCAGGCAGCGTTCATCGAAGAGCAGGCTGCGCAGTGCGGCTTTTGCATCAACGGCGTGATCATGACCGCCAAAGCGTTTCTGGACAAGAATCCGAAAGCGACCGAGCAGGAAATCCATCAAGCCATGTCGGGCGTGCTCTGCCGCTGCTTTACGCACGTGCGAATGCTGCGCGCGATAAATCGTGTGAGGGAAGGGCGTGCGAAGGAGGTGGCGGCGAAATGAGTAAACACTCAGAAGTCGCGCGCAAACGCACGCTCACCGAAGATGGCGTGGCGGCATTAGACCGGGCCGGATTTTCACGCAGATCTTTTCTAGCAGGCGCGGGAGCGCTGGTCGTGAGCTTCAGCATGAAAGGCGCGGTGCAGACCGCATTAGCTCAGGGCGCTTTCGAAGGAGGGACGGCCGGTTCGCCGCCGCTCAACCAACTCGATTCGTGGATTGCCATTGCGGCGGACGGCGGCGTGACCGCGTACACGGGCAAATCAGAATTGGGGCAAGGAATTTCGACGGCGCAAATCCAGTTGGTTGCGGAAGAACTGTGTGTGCCGTTCAATCGCGTGAAGCTGATTTACAGCGACACGGCGCTTACTCCCGATCAGGGAATTACGTCGGGCAGCCAGTCGCATCCGACGAACTTCAATCAGAAGAATCTGGCGCAGGCTGCGGCGACCGCGCGCGAGGCGCTGGTGGAATTGGCTTCGATGCGGCTGGGCGTACCGGCAGATCAACTTGTAGCTGCGGATGGCGCGATCAGCGCGAAGAGCGACGCTTCGAAGAAAGTAGGTTATGGCGAACTCGTCGGCGGGAAGAAATTCGAAATCAAGCTAGACCCGAACGCAAAGCGCAAGCCCGCGAGTGAGTGGACGGTGCTGGGGACGCCGGCGCAGCGTCCGGATTTGCCGGCGCTGGTCACCGGGCAATTTGAGTTTGTGCATAACGTGCGAGTGCCAGGAATGCTGCACGGCCGCGTGGTGAGACCACCGGCTGTCGGCGCGAGCGTCGTCAGTGTGGATGAAAGCTCGGTGCAAGGCATGCCCGGGCTGGTGAAAGTAGTGGTCAAGAAAAATTTCGTGGGCGTGGTTGCGGAAAAGCCCTGGCAGGCGATTCAGGCGGCGAATAAATTGAAGGTCAACTGGAGCGCGGGCACCGGGATGCCGAGCCATGCGGATTTCTACAACTATTTGCGAACGCAGCAGCCGACGAGAGACACACTGCTTGTCAACTCGAAAGACGTGGACGAGAAGCTGGGGCAAGCCGCGACGGTGGTGAAGGCGACGTACTACTATCCGAACCAGATGCACGGCTCGCTGGGGACTTCGTGCGCTGTGGCAGACGTTCAAGGCGAAAAGGCCACGATCTATTCGCCGACTCAGGGCGTGTGGCCGGTGCGAAACAGCACCGCCATCCTGCTGGGCCTGAAGCCTGAAAATGTTCACGTAATCTTCCGGCGGGGTTCCGGCTGCTACGGACTGAACGGCGCCGATACGGTTACTTACGACGCGGCGCTGCTCTCGCAGGCCGTGGGCAAGCCGGTACGCGTGCAACTGAGCCGGAAAGACGAAATGGCCTGGGGCGAAAATTACGGATTTGCGTTTGTGATGGATGAACGCGCGGGTTTGGACCCACAGGGCAACATCGTGGCGTGGGATCACGAATCCTGGTCGGCCAATCTGGGGAACCGGCCCGGCTACAACACTCCGGGAAACGTGATCACCGGCACGCTGGCCGGCTTTTCGCCGGAACCATTTGCGCCCAGAAGTCCTGCGCCGGAACCGCGCACCTATCAGAACAACAGCAATGGCGTGCCTTCTTACGTGGCCGGCAACGTCGGCGGCAAAGCCGAGGGCAGCGGAACGGTGAAGTCCGAACGTTCGCTTACGCACAATATTGCGTCGCCGTTATTTACGGCGCCATTGCGCTCGCCCGCGCGGCTACAGAATACGTTTGCTCATGAGTGTTTCATGGATGAACTCGCGGCGCGAGCCAAGGCCGACCCTGTAGCTTTCCGGCTGCGACACCTGAGCGATCCGCGATTGATCGACGTGGTGAAAGAAGCAGCGGCGCTGGCGAACTGGGAAGCGCGGCCTTCGCCGAAGCCTCAGAACAGCAGGACGGGCGTGGTTACTGGGCGCGGATTTTCGTGCGTGGCCTACGAAGGAGAAAATGGGTGGGCCGCCATGGCGGCAGACGTCGAAGTCAATCAGGACACCGGAAAAGTGACGGTGAAGCGAATATTTTTCAGCAATGAGTCCGGCCCGATCTCGAATCCAGACGGCCTGCGGAATCAGATCGAAGGCGGCGCTTTGCAGGGCATGAGCCGCGCCATGGGTGAAGAGGTTACCTGGGACGATCAGAAGGTGACTTCGGTCGACTGGGCAAGCTACCACAGCCTGCCTTTGGGCTTCGAGATACCGGAGTTCAAGGTGAAGCTGATCAATCGGCCGGACGAAAATGCAACCGGCGCGGGCGAGACCTCCATCACCATCGTGGCCGCGGCGATTGCAAATGCCATCTTCGATGCTACGGGCGCACGTATCCGGCAGGTTCCCTTTACCCCAGAACGCGTGAAGGCGGCGCTGAGCCAGTCGCTGAGCAAAGCGTAGCGCCGGCGCTTTTCCGCGGATGCGCCGATCGGGAGCAGAAATAAAACGGCGTCAGCGGGTTTCTCTGATTACGGCGTCTGCGGGGGCGTATAAGAGAACAGTGCGTCCGGGCGCGCCTGCGGACAGACGCCGCAGGACATAGCGGAAAGGGCGAGGCCTGACTCCCAACGATGCGGCCTCCAAACGGTAATAGGTACCCTGGTAGCGCACGGTGCGCGGGCGGATCCCAGCCATCTTTCTTCTGCGAAGCACAAATCTCCAGAAATTCCACGCCACCATCGCGCCTGAAGCAGAGTTCGTCCGAAACCGATCGAAGCCCAGCTCCGGCGATCCGTCCGCGGATACTGCCAGTCTCGGAAGAAAAGTTGCCGGCAGAAGCAGCTTCGCTCATGAGGCCGGGCTTGCCACCCCCGAATACAAAGAGAAAGATCCTGTCGACCAGAAAGAATGGAAGCGTGCCGAGACCGGTGCCGGTGAACGCCGCGCCCAGCCGCAAAGCGCCCTCCAGACCGAAGTATCCGATGAGCCACGTCAGAGGATGGCTGGCCCAGACGATAAGCGCTACACCGCCGATATCTTGAGGCCGCAGCTCGGGCCCGGACTTCCCGCTTAGAGCTCCGTTCAGAGCCACGTCGACTCCGCGTCCGACCCAAGTGTTCATCGCGTAGAAATACCAATGCGAAAGCACGACGAGCGCAGCCGCCGACTCAGCAATCCCGCTTATGGCAGTGGCACGCGCCCAGCGCACATGGCCTGAGAACGGCAAGGCTTCACGCCAGCGCTTGGGGAAAATAGAGAAGAGGGGCCCAAGAATGTACGTCAACATATTTCCCCTTTTTTTATTTTAGGGTCACAGAGGGAGAGTGCGGGATTTTCTGCGGACGGAGATATCCGAAAAGGCAATTGCTGGCACTGTGTGCGCGGACTGCAGGCTAGGAGTCGGAGAGATCCTTCGGGCGAAAAGCGCCCTCAGGATGACAGGAGTGCGTGCGTATGCTCAACGTTTCGAACGATGTTACGGTGAAAACAATTTCTGGAATCCGGGTTTTCAACCGAGTCAGGCGCAGCGGAGAGTGAGCAGGGAGATTTCCGGGGGGACGCCGAGGCGGACGGGAGCGCCGATGGTGCCCAAGCCGCGATTGACGTAGACGAGCGCGGCCGGCGCGGCGGAGGTGGCGGTTGATACTTCTTGATCGCCGAGTGCGCTGTCGCAGCCGAGGGGCCGCTTATACAAGCCAGCCACGTAGGGAGTCATGAAATGCGCCGGGCTGAAATCGTGATCCAGAATCTCCACGCGCACCTGGCCGCCGTGGGTGTGGCCGGTGAGCATCAGCTCGATGCCAAGTTCCGCCGCACGCGGGAATGAATTGGGATTGTGGGAAAGAAGGATATTGGGGATATCGCGGCGCACCAGCGCGCCGGTGCGCGCCAGCATGATCAGGCGCTGGCCGTGGAAGCTTCGGGCCAGTTGGTAATCGACGCCGATCAGATTGAATTTTGCGCCGCGCCAGCCGATCTCCGCGTTCTCCTGACGAAGAAGCTTCATCCCATGATCCGCGAAGAGCTCGGCGGACCTTTCTTGAGCCTTCGCGTAGATCTCGTGATTTCCGTTGCAACCCCAGACGCCCAGCGGCGCCTGCAGGCGCGCCAACTCAGAAATGCAGCTTTCGAGGGGATCATTCGGACCGGTGACGAAGTCTCCGGTTACGACCGAAAGATGAGGTTTGAGTTCATTGGCGAGGCCGACGGCGCGGCGCACTTCGGCAGCAGACATGTAACTGCCGATGTGGATGTCGCTAAGCTGGGCGATGCGCAAGCCATCGAGCTCCTGCGGCAGTCCGCTGACCGGCAAATCGACCTGATGCACGCGATAATCGTGCCGGCCGATGAGAAATCCATAGGCGCCTACTCCGAAGGGAATCGCTCCGGCGAGTGCCGTGGCGGCCTGGACGAATCGGCGGCGGTCCAGGCGAACCTCATCGGGCTGAGCGCGTAACGGCGGATCGCTGGGCGAATGGAGTGCCGGGCCAGCGCGGTCAGGAGTTCGGACAGGAACACGGCGAGCGCGCCGCGCGATCCAACTTATGCCGGAGACGAGGCTGATGAGAACCCAAGACATGAATGCGGTGGTAATCCACAGGCCGACGACGCCTACAGTTCCGGGGAGACCCCAGACCAGATCCCGGCGTCCCACAAAGAATGTGGCCAGGAGCACGGTAGCCACAAAGGCAAGACCCATCGCCATCAGCGAACGAAGAGCGCGGCGCAGGTTTTGGAATTGAATGCGGCCGCTGAATCGCCAGAGAAGCCGAAACCAATACACCTGCGCCCACAGGAAGAGCAGCAGGAGAGGAACAGCAACGGCGAGCCGCAAGACACTGAATACGTTCAAATGGGGTACCTTGACGCTTTCATTTTATCATCCGGCGGGCGCAAAGCCGGGGCTGAAGGATGAGCATGTGTCTGCAGTTTCACGGGCACAAACACATGCCGTAAGGCCGCTGAATGTGGCATTCCTCCTGGGTACTGGTCTTTCGATGATGCAGCGGCCCATTTGGGATGTAACGGACAGTACCGTTCGCTCGGGATGACACTTTTCATGCGAGATTCTCTAAACAGCGGCGGCGCCGGTGCCGACGCCGATGTGGGCGAGAAGGTCGGTGAGTTTTTGGGGATCGGTGAGTGGCGGAAAGCACGTGCCGCCGGTGCAGACAAAGGCCTGCGTTTTTTCGGCATGAAGCTCCGGCAGGGTTTCGCGCAAGGCGCGGGGCAACGCTTCGAAATTCGGCTTTGGAGCGACGCGCAGAACAGCTTTGCCAAAACGATAAAAGAGCGAGGCGGCTCGCTCGAGTTGTGAAGCCGCTTCGTCGTCGTGGGTGCCGGTGATCACGATTTGCAAGGGGTGGCGGGCGTGGAGCACCGAGGCCAGGCCGTAGGTCGACGCGAACATTCCGTAGCGCGAGGCGATATCCGAAAACGCTTCGAGTGCGATTTGGGCCTGCTCGCGATATTCGTTCTTACCGGTGAATTCGTACAGACGGTCGAGGACTATGATCGCAACGGGATCACCGGCGGGCGTCGGCGCATCCTGAATCGGCTTGCGGCGCACATCGAAGCCGCCGAGCGGCGGGGCGTCGGACGCGCGGTCGAAAAATCCTCCGTTTTCATTATCGGCGTACTTCTCAAGAACCAGCCGCATGGCGCGCTCGGCCAGATCGAAGTAGCGCATATTGAGCGTGGCTTCGAAGCCATCGAGCAGAGCGGCGGCGGCGAAAACCTGATCGTCGAGAGTGCCTTCCAGACGGCCGCCTGAGCCGAGGCGGTGAGAAAAACCGCGGCGGTCGTCCCATCCTTCCTCGATGAGGCGGTCGAGGGTGCCGAGAGCGAAAATGCGACAGCCGTAGCCCTCCGTGCCGCCGAGCACCTGAGCTGCCTCGAGGTAAGCGGAAATGAACATGGCGTTCCAACTGGTATAGATCGTGGTGTCGACGTATGGCGCGGTACGCTTTTGGCGCGCGGCAAACAATTCGCGGCGGGCGGTTTCGAGCTTTTGCGTGACGTCGTCGACAGATGTGCCGAGCGCTTCGGCAATGGCTTGGGGTTCGCGGGCGACCCAAAGAACATTCTTCGCGGGATTGTGGTGCATTTCGCCGCGAGGTCCGACGTCGTAATAGAGTTCGATGACACGCGAGAACTCAGGGCTGAGGACGGCGCGGACTTCGTCGAGCGTCCAGGTGAAGTAATCGCCATCGTCATCCAGGGAGATATCGGCGTCCTGGCTGGCGTAAAAGCCGCCATGCTCGCGGTCGGAAAGCACGGTATCGACCCAACGAATGATGCCAATGGCGGTTTCGCGGAAAACAGGGTTGCGCGTGACAGCGTAGCCGTGGAGATAATTTTTCAGGAGCTCCGAATTATCGTAAGACATTTTCTCGAAATGGGGCACGAGCCAGCGCTCGTCAACGGAATAGCGATGGAATCCGCCGCCGAGCTGATCGTAGACGCCGCCGCGAGCCATTTTTTCGAGCGTGGTCTGCGCCATGAGCAGCAACTGCGGATCGTGAGTGCCCTGGTGGCGTTCGAGGAGCAGGTCAATGGCGGCGGAATGAGGGAATTTGGGGCCGCTGCCGAATCCTCCGTGGTGCGGATCAAAATGCTGGCGGATGGAATCCGTCAGCTCGTCAACCAGCGCAGGAGTCCATCCGCCGCGGGCTCCTGCAAAAAGCTCTGCCTGCTGTACGGCTCCGACCAGAGCGCCAGCGGCTTTTTCGATTTCATCACGGCGCGTGGCAAAAGCCTCGGCGATACTTTCGAGCACGCGGCGAAAGCTGGGGCGGCCCATGGAGTCCTGCGGGGGGAAGTAAGTGCCGCCGTAAAAGGGCCGGCCATCGGCTAGCAGAAAACCGGTGAGCGGCCAACCGCCCTGGCCGGAGACCGCGCTGATCGCGGTTTGATAGCGGGCATCGACATCGGGCCGCTCGTCGCGATCAACTTTTACAGGAACGAACTTCTTATTGATGAGGGCGGCGAGCGCGGGATCTTCGTAGCTTTCGCGGTCGATGACGTGGCACCAGTGGCACCACACGGCGCCGATATCGAGCAGGATGGGCTTATCTTCGGCGCGGGCGCGGGCAAAGGCTTCTTCGCCCCATTCGTACCATTCCACGGGCTGGTGGGCGGCCGAGCGCAGGTAGGGGCTGACGGAATTTGCAAGGCGATTGGTTTGGTCAGCGCTCAAGTTTCTTCCTAAATAAGCCTCACTGCACGGGATTATTCGGGCCCGCATCGCCCGGGTTAAGGGGCTTGCGGCCGGCGAAGCCTTCGTTCTGACGATGCCAGAAGCGAATGCGCTCTTCCCCCAAACGCCAGCAGAGATAAACCTCTTCGTTGTTAATGATGGCAGGAAAATCGAGCAGGCCCGTATCAAGATCCTTTATCAGACAGCCTGTAGACTGAATGCGCTCAAGGGCGGCTTTGAGAGATTCGGCGAGTTTATCGTGCTCGAAACGCAGCCGAGCTGTTTTCTCGTAAGGGATCACGGAGCCGCCCACCCACTGAATGTGGGCAGAAATGGCTCCGAGTTCTTCGACCAGCGGGGCGAGCTTTTTGCGCAAATCGATGGCCTCGACGAGGACAGGCTCGATCTCGCGCCGGGTACTCTCGGCCTCGGTGAGCGTAAATAGCCTAGGTTCTGGCGCTTCCTGTTCGTTTTCTTCGTCTGCCATCGTTTGCTGCTGTCGCCGCTGGAGTGGAAGCGGCAAAGAAAAGCCGCGTTTCGCTCAGGTTCCAGCTAAGTATTTTCACCCACGCGGAACTACATTGCCAGCCCCAATCCCCGAGAAATTTCTGGAGCATCGGATGAGCTAGATGGGGACAGCAATGCAGGACGCGGCCAGCACCGTGGTTGGCTGGCATTTTTCACAAGCTTTCCTCGCCCTTTTCACAGCCAGTCATACTTTCGATGCGCTCAATCACTTCTTTCCTCACACATTTGTCTCCGGCGCGGTTAAGCTAACGTCCCCTGGAGGGTGTCGCTCATGGCATTGGTAGGCCCAGTAAGCGAGAACGTGATGATGATGCGCAGAGCGTCGGCGTACGCCCTGCCGGCAACGGTCAGGTACTGACTTTCGATGAAATCGATAACCTGACGGCGGAAAGCGGCAAGCCGGCAGAAACGCTGATGAACGTGGTGGCGCTGATCGCGAGGCGCTTTCAGACGGATGTGTGCTCAGCGTATCTGCTTGGAACCGGACCGCGCCAATCTCGTTCTGGCCGCAACGCTCGGACTGCGCCCGAGCTGTGTGGGAAATCTTCGCATGGCGCTGAACGAAGGGCTGGCGGGACTGGTAGCGGAGCAGTTGCGACCAGTGGCTGTGGAACAAGTCAAAAATCATCCGCGTTTTAAATATTTCAGTGAGGCAGGCGAGGAGCCGTATCAGTCATTCCTGGGCGTTCCGCTGATCGACCGAGGGGTTTTGCAAGGCGTGCTCGTGGTGCAAACCATCGGGACGCGCGCCTTTAGGGAAGACGAGATTCAAATGCTGGTGCAAGCCGCGGCACAGGTGGCGCCGGTGGTCAGCGAGGCGCGCACACTGGATCGCTTTATCGCTCCAGCACAAGAGCGGCTTTGGGCCCTGGCCCGCAATTTGTGGTGGAGTTGGGATCACGATTCCACGAGCTTATTCCACGAATTCGATCCCGCGCACTGGTGGCAGTTGAATCAGAACCCCATCTCGCTTCTGACGGAAATTCCGTTTGCCGGGATCGAGCGTCGCGCGAGAGAGATGGTCCTGCATAGCCGCATCAATTATGCCTATCGCCGCCAGCGAGAATATCTGGAGGCAGATCGCACCTGGGGAGCACGGCATGCCGGCGTCTTGCGGACGCGTCCAGTAGCTTACTTTTCGGCTGAGTTCGGATTGCATGAATCGATGCCCATCTATTCGGGCGGGTTGGGCGTGCTCGCCGGCGATCACATCAAGAGCGCATCGGATTTGGGCATTCCCCTGATCGGCATCGGTTTGTTTTATGGCCAAGGCTATTTCCGCCAGCGTTTGGATCGAAATGGCTGGCAGCGGGAAGAGTACCTATCCGCCGATATCAATCAATTACCCATGGAGCCGGCCATCGGACGCAAGGGCGAGCCCGTGACCGTCAAGATCGAAACGCGCAGCGGGGCCATTCGCGCGAAAATCTGGCGAATCAAGGTTGGCCGCTGCGATCTTTTGCTTCTCGATTCGAATGTTGAAGGTAATGCGCCCGAGGATCGGGAGTTGACTTCGCGGCTATACGGAGGAGATAGGCGCACGAGGATCCGGCAGGAATTACTGCTCGGTGTGGGAGGTTTGCGCGCTCTACGTGCTATGGGACTGACTCCAGGGGTCCTGCACCTGAATGAAGGGCATAGCGCCTTCGCTATTTTGGAGGCGATTCACTACCGCATGCAGGACGAGGGCCTGGATTTCGAGCGCGCGGCTATCCGCGTGGCGCGTGAAGTAGTATTCACAACACATACGCCCGTACCGGCCGGTCACGACCGTTTTTCCTCGGAACTAGTCGAGGAGCACCTGGGGCCCCTACGCGAGGGTCTGGGGCTTTCGCATCAAAAGTTAATGCAGCTTGCGCGCGAGAATCCCGAGGATTCGTGCGAGGATTTTTGCATGACCGTTGTCGGCCTGCGCTTCTCGCGTCGCGCCAACGCGGTATCGAGCTTGCACGGCGAAGTTTCGCGGTCGATGTGGAAAGGACTCTATCCCGGGAAGCAGGAAGAGGAGGTCCCGATCGGACACATCACCAATGGTGTGCACGTGCCCTCATGGCTTGCGCCGCAGATGTTTCGTCTCTACGACCGCCACCTGGGCAGCGGCTGGCAGGAACACGGCGGGAAGGCCAGCCTTTGGGATGCCGTCGAAAATATCAACGATGCCGAACTCTGGGAGACGCACCTCAGCCTGAAGTCGCGCCTGCTCGAATTCGTTCGCCTGCGCGTAGTAGAACAGGCGGAACGGCGAGGAGAGCCGCCGGAAATTCTGCGGAGACTCGGCCGGATACTGAGCCCCGACGCGCTGACCATCGGGTTTGCGCGCCGGTTTGCTACGTACAAGCGGGCCAACCTGATTCTCGCAGATATCGAACGGCTCGCGTCCATGGTCAATGACCCGAAGCGCCCCGTGCAATTTGTGTTCGCCGGAAAAGCGCATCCGCGGGATGATCCCGGCAAGCGCCTGCTACAGCAGATCGCGGAGATGATGCGCGACGCGCAATTCGCGGACAAATTCGTATTCGTGGAGGACTACGACATTAACGTCGGACGCCATTTCGTCCAGGGCGTTGACGTGTGGCTGAATAACCCGCGGCGCCCCCTGGAGGCATCCGGTACCAGCGGTCAAAAGATGGTTTTGAACGGCGGACTGAATCTCTCGGTTCTGGACGGCTGGTGGGCGGAAGCGTACGACGGATTGAACGGGTTCGCTATCGGCACCGGCAAAACTCATTCCAACATCGGCCTGCACGACGCACGAGACGGAGAAGATCTCTATCGAGTGCTGCGTGAGGAAGTGATCCCGCTCTATTACCAGCGCGACCGCGACGGTTTGCCGCGAGGCTGGATCAAGCGCATGAAGCGCGCAATTCGCACGCTGGGGTGGCGGTTCAGCGCCGATCGCATGGTCATGGACTACACGCTGAAGTGCTATGTCCCGGCATCCGGGGGGACCTCCAGCGATATGCGGGTGGTGCTCTGAACCTCTCGGGCGGGATGGTAAGGTCAACGATCAACGGGTGAAAGTATCTGAGGTCACAGTTAAGGGGACTGAAACCCTGTGTCTGCAAAGCACCTCAGTGCTGCTCAATGTCGCAGTAATGGTCGTACGCCTTATCCTTAGAGTGATCCCCGTCTGCGTGATGCTTGGCACACCACTCCCGCTCTGAATCGAGAAACGTCCCGCCGCTCTTCCATGAGATGTGTCCCGAAACGGCTCCGAGACTCAGCAGTTCGGCTGAATCGGTGCAAACCCAAAAGACCTAAGCCAAGACTTACGGGCAATTCCGCGTGTATAGTGTTTTTTTATCGGTTGCGAAATCGTGCCAGCGTATATTGCGATGTTACGAGGGATCAATGTCGGGGGACAAAAACCGGTCCGGATGGAACAACTTCGCGAATCGTGCGCGGCGCTGGGATTTCGCAGCATCGAAACGTACGTCCAGAGCGGTAATATAGTTTTCCTTGACGAGAAGAAATCGCCTTCGAATCTTTCGAAGAGTATCAGCGAAGCTATTCTCGGTGATTTTGGATTCCGCGTACCGGTTCTCGTCAAAACAGCAAAAGAGATGGGGGAAGTGATCAAGCGCAATCCATTCCTGAAGGAAACGGGCATCGATCCATCGAAGTTGCATGTGACTTTCCTTTCGGAGGCCGCGTCGAAAGACGCGCTGAAAAGTCTAGAGACGATTTCCCACGAAACCAGATCGGTTTTACGTTGGCCGACAGGAAATCTATCTCTACTGTCCCGGCGGCTACGGCAAGACGAAGCTTTCCAACACGGCCTTTGAGAAGGCGCTGTCAATGGGAACCACGACCCGAAACTGGAAGACCGTAGGTACGTTATTTGAAATGGCTTCGAAGCTTTGACCGAATCGTATTGAGGAAGACAACCGGGCAACGCATATTCTGAGCTACATATTTTGATAGCAGGAATCGAGGCGTGCAATGGTGAGACTGCTCGCACACTGGGTCTTGAGCGCACTGTGCATTCTGGTGGTAGCCCGATTTGTGCCCGGAATTGTGGTGCAGGGATTTGGCGCGGCGCTTCTGGCGGCGGTGATCATCGGCTTCGTGAACGGCACGATCGGCCTGTTGCTGAAAATCCTCACGTTTCCACTGATCGTGCTCACGTTTGGAATCTTCTGGTTCATCATTAATGCGCTGATGCTTAAGTTTGCGTCTTTATTGGTGCCTGGATTTTACGTTCAAGGATTCGCGGCGGCCTTCTGGGGCGCGATTATTCTGAGCCTTTTGAATATCGCGGTCCGGCAGATTCTCCGGTGACCTGCTGTCTAAACACGGTTGCGCGGGTGGAAGGAGTACGAGAAATCGCGAAAGGCGTTCTACAGATCGCGACGCTGAAAATGGTAAATGGCTAACGCAAGCATAAGCAGCATGTAAAAACCGGCATATCCAACCATCGCGCCGCTGGGCACGGAAACGTTCGCAAATGGTGAAGACTGCAATGCGCCCGCCAATGGGGGCTGCATCAGAAATGCCGCCCGGCGCCAAATTGCTTCCGTGGGCATGATCAGGCTCGAAACCACGCCGAGCGTCACCAGCCCCGATCCCTGCGCGAATCCGCTCATTTGCTCGAGCCACCCGCCGAGAAAGGCCAGCTCCGTGGAGACCGAGCACGATTACTCCGTTCGTGAGCGTGGAGAACCATGTGCCCACGAGGAAAGTAGCCGTCAACACGAGCAGGCATTCGAGATATACGAGGATTCCGCCGCTAATCGGATTTTGAAGTGTTACGCCAGCAATCCAGTAGCCGGCTGCCAGAGTCCCGCTGAACATCGCACCTACGTAAACTGCCAGCATGGCCACAAATCCGGCCCATTTGCCGATCAGTACCTGCCAGCGGGCGACCGGCTTGGTGGCGATGGCCTGAATCGTACCGGAAGCGATCTCTCCGGAAATCGTGTCCAAGGAGGTGAGGATAGTCATGACTACGGCCAGCAGATCGACTGTGTAGAGACCGATCATGAGGGTGGCGCTCAAGAGTTGGTAACGTAAAAATGGCGCGATGTTGCTGTTTCGCAAATCCGTCAGCTGATAGTAGAGGCCCGCGCCAAATACAATTACGAAGCCGATACCCACAACGAGGGCAGTCCAGAGAATTTTTTTTCGAGCCGCTTCGCGAAATGTGATGGAGGCGATGACCCAAACCGGATTCATAAGCCGCGATCCTCGCCCACGATTTCCATAAAGAGATCCTCGAGGGAAATACGCTGGGGCGTAAATTCGAAAGGCGCGCTGCCGGATTGGACGAGATAGCCAAGGATTTCCGGCAGCTCTTCGCGTGAATTGGCAGTGAGGGTGAGGCTTTCGCCATCGAGCTGACTGCAGGTTGCCCATTGCGAGAGGCCCGCAATTGTTTGCGGGGTCATCTTCCGCGCGCGCACGGTTACGCGCACGTTTTCGTCCCGCTGGCTGCGAAGATCGCGCGTGGTGACGATCTCTCCGTCACGGATGAAGACGACTTGATCGCAGGTGACTTCGATTTCGCTCAGCAGGTGGGAATTCAGGAAGACTGTTGCGCCGCGATCACGTTGCGCGCGGATGATGTCGCGGACGAGGCGGCGCCCCATAGGGTCCAGTCCCGAAGTGGGTTCATCCAGAAAAATGACTTCAGGATCGTGAATGAGCGCCTGGGCCAAGCCGATGCGCTGAAGCATGCCTTTCGAAAAGCCCTGCAAACGCTTGCCGCGGATGGGGCGCGAGCCCGACGAGATCGAGAAGATAAGGCACTCGCTCGCGCAGCTTTCCCGCATCCATGCCGCAGAGACGGCCGTGAAATTCGAGAAGCTCGGTTGCCGTGAGCCACTGATAAAAACGGAAATCTTCAGGCAGGAATCCGATTTTGCGGCGGATTTCCACGTCGCCGGAAGGCGCCCCGAGAACAAAAGCTTCGCCGCCGCTTGGGCTCACCAGCCCTAGCAGCATTTTTATGGACGTGCTCTTGCCGGCTCCGTTGGGACCCAGGAATCCAAAGATTTCGCCACGCGGAACGCTGAGCGACAAGTTCCGCACAGCGATCTTGTCGCCGAAAACCTTACGCAGATTGCGCGTTTCGATGGCAAAGCTATTGGGCTGAGTCAGGGCGTTCCTCTAGACCGTCCCTCTAAAAAACAGGCGCTCATTTCACCGAGTCCGCCAAGTCGACGGCATGGCTGGAATCTCCAAAACCCGTGAGCAGATAGCCTGTTCCGTTTTTCGCCCAGATCAGGGCATAGCCCGGACCGCGCCTTCCGGCCATGCTCAAGAGGGTGCCTTTTGCGCCAGCCACCTTCACCGCCTCGTAAGAGCGAAGAAAACGAGGCACGGCGATTACCAATGTGGATTGCCAATTCACTGTTTGCAGAAATTCTCGAGCCTGGCTCGGGTTCATGCCTGCGGTTTCGAGCCCGATTTCCGCCAATTTCTCGACGTCGACTCCTTGCGGAACGTTTACGATCGGGTTCGGCCCTTCCCGCAAGCGCAGGCAATCGCTATATTCGGTGGAGGATGGGGTGGGTCCGCTAATGTTATTGGCGAGGGTCTGGCTGGTGCTTGCCGGAGTCGGGCAGTGCCCGTATTGGATTTCTACGGCCCTAGGAATTTCCACTTTGAGCGGCGCGCCATTGAGCGCCTGCGGAACAGACATTTCCGGGTGTCCCGCCTGACTGAACACGGTTTGCAGACGGTCGCGATTCAGAGTCATATCAAAAGCATGGCGGCCGGTAACTACAAATTTGGGCGGGTCTTTTCGGTCGCTTATCACAGATACGTCAAAGCCACTTAACTGCGCTGCGGCAGCGGCGTCCGCCGCCGGCTGATCCGGCTCGTTGGCGGCTACCACGACGTCATCGGAAATCATCTGCGCGATCATCTGGTGCAAGGCCGGATTCGCATTGGGGTCGGTGAAAGCGGAGAGATTCACGTTCACCGCCTGGACCTTTTGCATCCGGAGGGACCGGAAGAATCGTCCCAAGAGATCTCGCCCTGAAGGAAAGCCGACAATGGCGGCGACTACAAGGGCGCCGAGCACTGCAGGCAAAAACTTCTGCCATCTGTTCCGCGAAGCTTCTTGTAACATGTGAACTCCCTTTTACGGCAGGCTGTGGAAGTTTGTGCGGCCGAAGCTGAAGACAAGATTAAGAAACTACCTCCGGCGCTTCCTGCCGGAGTTTAGCTCTTCCCCGGCGTTTCGAATCGGAAGCATGGAAAAGCGGTGCCAGTATTGCTCGAAAAAGCAGGTATTTCAGACGCGCGTAGTGCTTTCATTTGCAGGTGCTAAGGTCCGTGAGCTCAATACCTGGTGGATTTTGCGAAGCAATTCGTCGCGCGTAAACGGCTTCGAAACCAGCACAGCATGAGGATCGACGAGCCCTCGGCTCACGAACCCGGTATAGCCGGACATAAACAGCACCTTGGCTTCCGGATGCAGAGAAGCAAGCCTTTCCGCCACCGCGGGCCCATTCATCCCAGGCATGATCATGTCCGTCAAAAGAAGATGGATCGGCTGTTTATACTGGCCCGCCAAAGCGAGGGCTTCTTCCCCATCCCCGGCTTCCATCACTGTGTACCCGTTCTCTTGAAGCAATGTGCAAGTGAATGTTCTGAGCGAGACTTCGTCCTCGACGACCAAGACCGTCGCCGAGCGCTGTTGGGAGGTGGCGGTCTCGGGCGGACGGCTCGCTTGGACTTCATCGAGCACTCGCGGCAGATAGAGCTTGAATGTTGCCCCGAGTCCGGGTTCGCTATAGACCCAAATATAGCCTCCGCTTTGCTTGACGACGCCATATACCGTGGCGAGACCCAGGCCAGTGCCCTTTCCTCGAGCCTTGGTTGTGAAGAAGGGCTCGAAGATATGAGCCTGCGTCTCGGCGTCCATGCCCATGCCGGTGTCTGAGATGGTGAGCAGGATGTAATCGCCAGGGACCATGGGCGTGCGCCGCTGCAGCTCGTCTTCTTCGATCATCAGATTGTGCGTCTCGATCATCAATTTGCCGCCCTGGGGCATGGCGTCGCGAGCGTTCACCGCGAGATTCATGATGACCTGCTCGATTTGGCCCTGATCACCACGGATGGAGTGCAACTCCGGGTCCAGCTTCGTTTGCAGCTCAATATCCTCGCCAATCAAGCGAAGCAGCATCTGAGCCATGTCTGAAATGATGGCGTTTAGATTGAGTGTTTTGGTATCCAAAACCTGCTGCCGGCTAAAGGCCAAAAGCTGGCGCGTCAGAGCGCTCGCGCGTTCGCCTGCTCTGCGGATCTGCTCCACTTGGCCGCGGACGGGACTCGCCGGCTCGATTCGATCCAAAGCCAATTCGCTGTAACCAATGATGACTCCGAGCAAATTGTTAAAATCATGCGCCACGCCACCGGCCAGGCGGCCGATGGCTTCCATTTTTTGCGCTTGCCGCAACTGATCCTCGAGATTGCGCTGCCTGGTGATGTCCTGCACCATCAGATCGAAATGGTCAATCTCGCCGGCTTGGTTCCTCACGACATGGCTGCTGAAGCGCACCATGATCGGCGATCCGGTTCTGTGCTTCCACTCCACCTCGATATCTTTGGGATATTCCGTATTTCGCGACTGCTCGATGACTCGCTCGCGATCGACCGGATTCCGGTAGACGTCCGCATTCATATTCAAACTGAGGAGATCGCTCTCAGAGCTGTAGCCGAGCATTCGGACCACCGCCGGATTGGCGAGCAGGATTCGTCCGTCCAGCATGGTTCGAAGAGCCCCGTAGGGCGAGTTTTCGATCACCGAGCGGAAATTTGCCTCCGAGCGGCGCAGAGCTGCTTCCATCTCGATGCGTTCGGTAATATCTCGCACAATGGCGGCAGAGCCAGTCAGTCGTCCCGACTGATTCCTTATCGGCGAAACACTGAGCGAGACGTGTACGTGTTTGCCATCCTGTCTTATGCGCACCGTCTCCTGATTCATGACCCCGGCTCCTTTGCGAATCCTCGCCAGGATTTCCTTGGGTTCATGCTTTCGATCGGGGCCAGCGATGATGCTCACTGGCATTCCAGCGGCCTCCGCGCGGGAGTAGCCGAACATCTTCTCGGCCCCCGCGTTCCAGTCGGTGATCTTCCCGTCCAGATCGGCCGCGACAATGGCGTCGTCAGAACATTCCACGATAGCCGCCAGGCGACGGAGATCTTCCTCCTTACGTCTTCGTTCGGTGGCCTCGCTTTCCAGGTGGCGAATAGCCCGCGCCAATTCTTCGGTGCGCTCGGCTACTTTCCTTTCCAAGTCATCGTTGAGCTTGCGCGCTTCCTGCTTGGTGCGCTCGCGTTGCTCCACCTCCTGCACGACGGCACGCGTTGCGAGTATGCCCATGGACATAGCTATGAAGAATGCCAGCAGGATCAGCCAAGTGGTTTGGCGCCGAGCATTCGTGTAGTTTGCCTGGCTTTCATCGCGCGCCCGCTGCATCTGCACGGTTTCGAACTGGCTGAAGTCGTTCCAGGCATCGCGCAGCGTGTCGATGTAAGGATTCACTTCGTTCGTCATCACGAGTCTTGCTTGCTCGAATTTACCGCCCTTCAGCATGTCGGTAATTCGAACGACCGCGTCCAAGCTGGCAGCTCGCGCCTGATCGACCTGCCGCAACAGCTCCCGTTCTTTCGGGGATTCAGACCGTTGATTGAGTGTCTGGATTATGTCCGTAACGCGCTTGATGTTGGATTCCCGCCGGTCGAGCAGGGACTGGAGATCTTCCGGCCGGCGCGAAAGAATTGATGACTGAAGAAGCCGACCGTTCATATTGACATACGTGAGCGCCTCTTGTGCCAACTGAACTTTGGACCAGCGCCGGTAACTAATGTCGTTGAGGTCGGCATTTATCCGGGCCATGCGGCTGAGCCCCAACCAACCAACGACAATGAGAATGGAGACCAGAAAAGTGAAGGCAATAGCTAGTCTGACACCGATGGAAATCCGGCTCATTCTCTTGTTTACCCTCAGCCTCACGCTCAGAGGAATTCGGGAGAATGCCGCAAACTTCCGCAAAAATTGAGACTTGGCGGCTGCCCTGCTTGGCTGACATCAATTTTCCTATGCCTGTGGCAGGGGTCAATCGGTGCGCTTAGCGGCGTTCACGAAGGATTAATAGCGAGGTAACGGGTATTTCGCCCGGAATGCAATGTTTGGCGGTCTAATGCTCGATCTGGTTGCGCAGCTTGTGGACCAGACGCCTGCCTGCGCTGTTGAAGCCGGTCAACAGGCCGCCCCAGATGTGCCGGCCGCTCCAAAGCCTTTCGCCGGTGATGGCGTCGTCCACGGTGAGATAGGCGTTGGCCGGCCTATAGCGAAAATGAAAGGACAAATCAGGACCAAAGCGCCTGTCGCCCTCAGGATTAGCAATACTTCGGGACTCATCTTCCGAGGAGAGCACAAACACCAATTCCGCCTGATCGCGGCTTTGAACTACCTGGAATCGGCCCCATTTTTCCAACTCGCGGACGGCATCTCCGCCGACGGCGGCGAATCCAGTTTGGTCCTCGAAATAAATGAGTTTTGCAGTGAGAAGGCGCGACGGCAAATAGCGACTCTTTTGGGCGTTGGCCGGGAAGCAATATCCCGAACCGAGGATGAAAATAAGAGCTAGGAGACCGGCCCGCTTTCGCATCTTTACCCCGAAGGACTGGCTAGACTTATACACCTTTGCCGCGAGGATGCCCCATGCATTTATTCTGATGCGAGCTTATGAGTGAAAGGCACGATTAAAGGCCACTTCAACGGCCGCCAAAATTAGCGCGCGTCTTAGCATGAAACCCCTCCGATTTTTTTGCCTGTTGCGCGGGCTAAGATACACCTCGATTTCGGAGGGCGTCCAGCACGTGCTAACCATCCGGAACGATTGAGGCTGCAATTGTGCGGGTTGGCAGGGTATGGCAACATGAATAAGCTGCCAGCAGAGGAGGAGACCATGGCCAAAGCAACATTCGGTGCGGGATGTTTTTGGGGTGTGGAGAGCGCTTTCCGGGAACTAAAGGGGGTGACCGACGCCGCCGTGGGTTACATGGGCGGCACGCTGGCCAATCCTACTTACCAGGATGTGTGCACCGATCGCACCGGCCATGCCGAGGTTGTGCAACTCGATTACGATCCCCAACAAATTTCCTACGAGCAATTGCTTCGGGCTTTTTTCGATCTACACGATCCCACAACTCTGAATCGTCAGGGGCCGGACTACGGTAAGCAATACCGCTCCGTAATTTTCTTTCACGACGCTGAGCAAGAGCGAGCGGCGCAAAAAATCAAAGATGAACTCGACCGCGCAGGGCGCTTCCCTCGGAAGATCGTGACGCAAATCGTACCGGCGACCGATTTCTGGCGCGCCGAGGAATACCACCAGCGCTATTTCGAGAAACACGGCATCGCGGCCTGCAGGACGCATTGATCCGGCGCCGTTCGGCGTTCTTTAGACTAATTCTGCGGGATGGAGGCTTGGCTTGCCAGCTTGGCTGACGAGCTTGGTGCCAACCGAGGGCCTCAAGATCATCCTGGTTCTGTTTCTTTCCTTCCTTATCGGTTTCGAACGCGAAGAACATTATGCCGATCCCAATGGCGCGGAACGATACGCTTTTGGCGGCGTGCGAACGTTTCCTCTACTGGGGCTCATCGGCTACGCCTTGAGCCTGGTTTCCGGCGACAATTTGGTTCCGCCGACCGTAGGCTTCGCGGTGATTGGCGCATTTTTGTGGCTCTCTTACCAACACAAACTCGCTACATATAAAAGTGCCGGAGTCACTACAGAGACCTCCGGACTGGTGACCTATCTCGTCGGCGTGCTCGTTTCGCACGGCCAATTGTGGATTGCTACGACGATCGCCGTTACGAGTGTTCTTTTGCTCGAGCTGAAAACAGCGCTCGAAAATCTGTCGCGTCGTGTGCCGAGAGAAGAAATCCTGGCGTTCGCGAAATTCTTGTTTCTGACGGCGGTTATTCTGCCCATCGTTCCCAACCGCACGTTCGGCTCATTTGGATTTAATCCGTTCAAGGCATGGCTGATTGTGGTGGCCGCGAGCGGCATCTCCTACGGCAGCTACCTTCTGCAAAAGGCGAGCGGAGGACGCGGGGGCATGTTCTTATCGGCGCTGTTAGGCGGCGCCTATTCCTCCACGGTAACGACAGTGATTTTGGCGAAGCGCGCGCGGGAAGCGCATGCGCCGCGGGTTTGCGCAGGCAGCATACTAATGGCTTCGGGAACCATGTATCTGCGGTTGCTGATTTTACTGGCGCTGTTCAATCGCGGGCTGGCGGCAAGTCTCTTATGGCCCTTTCTAATTGCGGGAATGGGCGCCTTGGGTTTTGGGTGGTATTGGGGGCGCGTACCCGCTTCCAGCGGCAAGGGCGGCCAGGTGAACCTGCCCGTCAAGAATCCTCTGGAACTATCGGCCGCGTTTCTCTTTGCGGGGATGTTCATGGTCTTGTTGGCGGCCTCGCATTATGCGCTCGAACACTTCGGGCGAGGCGGGATCTACGGCCTTGCCGCGATCGCGGGCATGACGGATATAGATCCCTTTGTATTGGGAATGACGCAGTCGGGTCAAGCCTCCGCTTTCGCGGCTCACGCCATCGCGATCGCCGCGTCCAGCAACAATGTGGTGAAGGGACTCTATGCCTTCGGCTTCGCCGACCGGCGAACCGGGGTGCAGGCGTTGGTCTTGCTATCGGCTCTGGCGCTAGTGGGCCTGGTGGCGCTCTTTTTTTAGACGCCTCTGTGATTCGCGCTAGGCGCGCAACAAGTCAGCCTGCCAATTTTTAATGCGCCGCTTGATCGATTTGCGGTCGTTCAGCCGTTCGTCCAGCACTTGCCGTGCAAGGGCCGCCAATTCCTCATCTCCAGCAAAGCGGAGAGAAATCAGTTGCGGAGTGGTGAACTCCGGGATTCGAGAGCGCAGATCCATTGGCAGCAGGCGCTCCAAGCGCAGGCGCATCTCCAGACGAATCACGCGGTCCTGAACCGTGAGCGTGAACAAACGGGCGTAAAGAACGACAATCAAGAAGGCGATGGCGAGCAGCACGTTCATGATGGAAGCGAAAGTAATCCCGTACCTTTAGCTGGACGAGCCGCCATATCAAATTAATCATAAAAATTGGAATCGCGACCATGTGGTAAGGGGGAACTACCCTGTTATGATTCTCAAAGCTTTGCGCTTTCTCTTTAGCCATGGGTTTGGCCTCCTCGCTTTCCGCCGGATGGCGAATTTATCGAACAGTTTCGGGAAACGAGAATACGGGGTCTACATCTACAGGAATATCGCTGCTGGCCGCCAGGGACTTCGCCAAATCGTCGGGCATACGGTCGTATTTTGTGAACCAAGCCTCCACGCGCCCGCGGTCGCCGGTGGCCTCCATTTCCAACAGTTCCTTTGCGAGGGAAACGATCGTGGCTGGCATTCGCTCGATGTTGATGGCGTAGCGTCCCGTGCCCGGATCGCGGGCGACGGCGCCTTTCTCGACCAGATAATTGAACTCCATCATTTCCGCACGGCCATGCGCTTCGACGAAGCCAAAACGCACGGTGCGAAAGATTCCGCCAACGTAGGAGGCGTAATATTCGGTCCGTTTCTCTTTGGGCATGTCGCCATGCTCGATCAGCCAATCGAGGCCGAACATGCCCACTACGTCCGCTTTGGCCTCTTCGAGGCCGGAGTAAGCGGGCCCAATCGCCTCATTGATCTGCGCGCGGCCGTTTGGCGTGCGCGAATACGCCGGGCCAAGCTCGTGCGATATTTCATGCATCATCGTCGTGGCCAGATAGCCGTCGCCGGAGGCCTGCGCGGCCTGGTCCGCGCGTAAGAGCCGCTTCGCTATAGGAAGAACGACATAATCCACGCGTGCATCCATAAAATTCTTGAAAAAGATTTTCTTCGAACCTTTCTCCTGATGAATGCGCGGATCGTTGGGCAGATTATCAGCAACAGCCTGATAGCCATGGCGCAGATCACCGGCGCGAAACGGAGTATCCATCACTTCCATCGGCGAGCGATGGCCGGCCTTCGAAGGCCGGTCTTCCGGAGCGAGGGGAAGCGCGTCTTGTATCGCCGCAACGTACTTTTGGAAAAGCTCCAGTTTCCGGCTCTCTTCTTCGTTGCGGATCATAACTGCCGCGCCGTAGGAAGTCTTCACGCCCAGAAGATCGTCCAAATAGACTTCGTAGGGGGCGAAGATGACATCGAATTTCGGGTTCTCGAGTTCCAGCCAGGCGAGATCACTCGCATAGTAATCGTCATCGAGCAGGGCCTTGGCTCGCAGGCGGAGGAAATTTGCAAATTTCGCGTCGTCGCTGAGTGCCGCGGCTTCATTAAGCGCTCGCGCGGCGGGCTCGAGCCATTCTCTATAGACGACATGGTAGGGCACAGCGACTGAGCCGATCGCCTTCGCGCCGAACCACGGTTTGAGGCGCATAGAGCGCCGGTTTCTGTTCGGGATGCTGGCGCACGTAGGTTTCCATCTGCTCGCGCGTTAGTCCCGCAGGAAATAGGCCGTGATCCGGCGACATAGGGGCCGCGCCCACGAAGGGCTCGTTATTGCGAATGAGGTCGTAACGGCTGCCGTTGATGATCAAAAAGCGGCGCAGAGCGACATCTGCCGGCGCTTTGCTGGACTCGAGCGAGCGCAGCAATGCGAGTCCCTCCGGATCGCTCTGACGCCAATAAATCTGTTCGAGATATTGGGACGCCTCGACCAATTTTTTGACCAAAGCTTGTTCCCGCGCGCTTAGGCCTTGCGAATGAAAAGGCATGGGGACACGGCGGAATTTCGCCAATCTTTCATTCAAATCGGGAGCGGCCTGCAAATCGCGGGCGGGCGGCCGCGGGGTGTTTCCTGAGCCGGTTTGTCTTAAAACGGCGCGGGAAAGAATGGCGCAGGCGAAAAGAAAAACGGCTGCCAGCAACAGAGGCCATTTGGAAGGCATGGCAGGCGCATTCTATCAGAGCTTTCTCAACCGCTACAAAAGACCTGTACACAGGGCCAGCTATGAGAAAAGACAACCGAAACCTTTTCTCGCGGTCAGGGTTTTATAGGACGATGCAAGAATCGTTGTGGCCCGATGCAGGACACCAATTCACAGGAGGCATAGATGCGCAAAAATGTCTTAAAGGCGTTCGGGGGAATACTCTTGGCGGGAGTGCTGGCCGCTCCGGTGCTTGTCTCTGCAGGACCACAGCCGAAGCCAGCGCCGCAGGAGCATGAACGGCATCCCGTCATTCGTGAGTCGATCGAGAAAATCGAGGGCGCACGGCACGACCTTCAGGATTACGCCGACCGCGATTTCGGCGGACACCGCGCGAAGGCCGTCGAACACCTCGATCAGGCATTGAAGGAACTCCATATGGCGATGGACTACGACAAGCACTAAGCGCAAGAACGCAAGGAAGCAAAATACAAACCTTTCGGGGGCAGTCTTCGGACTGCCCCTTTTTTATGAGATTTACTTACCGCTGTTGAAATTCAGGGGCTCCGAGCACGAGCCCTGTGATGATGCCGAGATTAACCTGGGTCGTTCCGCCCGACCTGATTTGGACGACCTGCGGATCGGCAGATTGCCTCTCCAGGGTAGACCTGGTGGTGGCAGAGATTTGCCCGGCTAAGAACACATTTAGAGCGCGTTCGAGCGCCTGGTACGGATCTGCTTCCGATAGCGCGCCGAGGAGGGGCGCTATCTGTACCTGGCTGCCGGCGACGCGATTGCCTGCCAGCGCAAGGGCAAAGTTCAGGCGATTCAGCAACGCTCCAGCATTCACCCAGGCCGAGGCTTTATCGGAATAGCCCGTGGGCGGCAAGCATTGGTAAAGCGGCTCGCCGATGCGCGTGACCCAATTGACCAGTGGCAAAGCCGTATCAACGTCCGCGCCCAGGGCGCGCGCGGACGAAACCACCAATTCGAACGGTGTCTTGATCTTCGCCCGATAAGCGGCCCTGGACCAAAATTCCGGCGAGTAGATCATCGCGCGCATCACCTCACGCAGATCGCCTCCCGATTTTCGAAACGCCACGGCCATACGATCAACCAAAGGGCCGGGCGGATTATCTGAAACGAAATGACCGGCAAGTTCGAGCGCGATGTGGTGCGCAGTGTGTGGGTCTCGCGCGAGCAGATCGAGCACCTGTTCGCCATCCCTGATTCCACCCGCATGAATTTTCTTGCCTAGCACGCGCCTGGGCTGGGGATCATGGACGCGGTCGTCAAAGGCGAATTCTGGCTTGGTTCGCGCATTGCGGATGGTCCAGCCGGTAAAACAACGAGCGACTTCGATCACATCTTGCTGTGTGTAGCCGCCGTCGACGCCCAGCGTGTGTAGTTCCATCAGTTCGCGCCCATAATTCTCGTTGAGCCCACGTTTGCCTATGGGCGGCAGTTGGGCATTTTGGCGGCCTCGAAGCTTTTCGGGATGGCCTTTGAGCCGCTGGGCGGACTGGGGATCAGCGCTGAGGTAATTGTCCAGATAAAAGAGCATGGCTGGGCTTTTGGCGGTGGCGCCGAGCAGATCGCGAAACCGGCCCAGGACGTGCGGCCGAATGACGTCGTTTTCGTAAGAGGCTAGCAGCCAAAGATCAAGATCCTTGTTGGCGAAGATGTTGAAGTGATTGAACCAAAAATCGGTCAGCTGTTCCTGCAACTGACGTTCGCTGTAAATGGCTTGCAACATTTTGGCCTGCTGGAGTTGACTGAGCGCCTCCTGCGGCAGTCTGCTTGGTTTTGGACGCACTCCTTGCGGAGGATGCGATTCCGCATCCATCTGCCTTCGATACTCTTCGACACTTATTCCCAGGCGCTTGGCGGCGGCGTCCGGCTGCGGATATTCGGCGAGCAACGCTTGCGCAGTCAGATTCGCCGCAGGCAATTGCGCCAGGCGAGCTTGTAACGCGGGCTCGGCGATTTTTTCAGGGTGAAGCTGGTGTTCGATCCAATTCTCGAGGCCCATACGTTTGACGCGATCCAAATCTCCGGGACGCGGGCCGTAGCCCAGTCGATTGAGGGCGTGCACGATGGCTTCGTCTTCGGTTAGCTCGGAAATGGGCAACTTGCCTCTGAAGGCGGGATCGAGTGCCTGGGGCGCGGCATCAGCGTGAATTCGAGAATCGACGGCCGCATCAATCTGGGAATCACGGCGCGAGCGCGGAGCGCCCATCTGCGCCTGCGAAGAGCCTGCAGATAGCAAGAGAAGGGACGCGAAGACGGCGCGCATTTTGGTGAGAACGGAGGCCGAATGCCGAGTCACGAATTTGCAGCCGGAAGGAGCCACGGCTCACCTGGACTATAGCGCCGCTCCTATACCGTAAAAACCGGCTTCGAAGATAAAGTTGCCCTAGACGTTAGACCTTTTCAGAGCTTTGCGGCTGCAGGGTGGGCGATGCGACTCACATAATCGATCATGTGATTGTTGAATGCTTGCTCGAGCCGCTGAGTAATGGGGCCGGGCGCATCGGCAAACTTATGGCCTTCGACCTCTGAGACGCCGATGAGGCTGCGGTTGGTGGAGCTAATGAACACTTCGTCGGCAGCATATAAATCTTCGGGCCGCAGCGTTTTCTCCTCCACCGGAATTCCAGTTGCCGGCGCAATGTCCAGCAAGATGCCGCGGGTGACGCCTTCAAGACATCCGGAAGAGAGCGGGGGCGTGAATACTCGCCCATTGCGCGCACAGAAGACATTGGCAGCCGTGCACTCCGCTATTTCGCCACGTTCGTTCAGAAGCAGAGCCTCATCAAAACCGCGCTGCTGGGCTCCTTGCAAAGTCCAAACATTGAAGATCCACGACGTAACTTTCACACCGGCGAGGGGCGATGCGGCGTGACGGCTATTCTCGCAGAGACTCAAACGAACCGGCTCGCGATACGATGGAAGTCCCGCAGTGAAGAGCAACAGGTCAACGTCCGGCATGTCCTCGCCGCTTTGCCAGAATCCCACCTTGTTGTAGACGGCATAAATTCTCGCCGTGCCTTCCCGCACGTCGTTGCGCTGAATCAGTTCGCGCAAATTGGACCGCACTTCGGCGGAATCGAATGAGAACGGCGTGCGCGTCCGTCCTGCATCCTTTTGCAGCCTCTTCCAGTGCCGCTCAAAGGCAAAGGGCTCGCCTCGAAAAACGCGCATCGTGGTGAAAAGTCCCCAACCATTGAGCAGCCCAGCCTGGCCTGGCGAAAGGTGCGCCTGCTCAACCGGGACGATGAGGCCATTGTGCGATATATAGCGGTGAATCACGATGTTCTCTTGGGTTCAGCCGAGCGATAAGTAGATGCCAAGCACTTATTGTACCTCAGCGCATAGCCCGGACCTTCCATGTGTGCGCTGTCGCGCATGTACCCGCTGGAAACAAAACTCCGCTCGTACAATTGACAGTTACATGTCTTATTTCTAACGTAAATCAGCAAGCGTTCTTTTCTGAGGGGGCTTTCCTGAGGCTTTCCGGAGAGGCTTTGTGAATAGGGCACTTAAGCCAATTTGGACAGGGCTACTTCTGGCTTCGTTGTGCCCTCTTTTTGCTCATGCCGACACGATCTACCTCAAGAACGGCCGCCAGATTCAGGGCACAAACACAGTCAGGAAAAATGGGAAGGTGACGTTCGAGACTGCGGCGGGCACCATGAGCGTGCCCGAATCGCTGGTCGACCGCATCGTGAGCGGGGACCCGCCGATCGGTCCGCAAAAGAACACGAGTTCTGCGGCGGCAGAATTGTCGATGGCTCCCCCCTCCTCGAGCGACGCGGCTCCGACGTTACAGTCGATCACGCGAAATGGCGCCATAGATCAGGAGGCCCTGGCCCAGATCGACGCGAAAGCATCAACGCATAATGCCGACGCGCTGGCTCGGGCTGCGGAAGCGGAATTGGCGGCCAGCCATTTTGAGATGGACCGAAATAATTTCGGCGCTGCCCTACAGCATGGCGAGCGCGCGCTGGGTTTCGCGCCCGATCAGGTTCCGCTGCTTCTCAACGTGGCATATCTGCATCTGCGACGAGCTGAATACCAATCTGCACTGGACGCACTCGAAAAAGCTCGGCGCAACGATCCTAATTCGTCCGACATTGCCAAGCTGACCGGTTGGGCCTATTACGGTCTGAATCGTCTGCCGGAGGCCGTAGCAGAATGGAAGCGTTCGCAGCAACAGCATCCCGATGCTGACGTGGCGCGCGCGTTAGAGAAGGCACAGCGCGACTTGGACGTGGAGAATAGCTACCGTGAGAACCGCAGCGCGCATTTCGATTTGCACTATTATGGCGAGGCGGCACCGGAGTTGGCGCGCGACGTTCTTCGCGCGTTAGAGAGCGATTTCGAGGACATTTCCGCCACGCTCAATTACACGCCGAAAGAACCTATTTCCGTCACGCTTTACACCAATCAGCTCTTCGAAGACATCACGCGAGCACCCAGTTGGGCCGGAGCGCTCAACGATGGCCGCATTCGCGTCCCTGTGCAAGGACTCGATCACGTATCGCCGGAACTTGCGCACGTCCTCAAGCACGAGTTGACCCATAGCTTCATAAACGAAAAAACGCATGGCCACTGCCCTACCTGGCTGCAGGAAGGGGCGGCCCAGTGGATGGAGGGAAGGCGCACCGACAGAAATTCAGCCGCTGAGCTTCTTGGCAATGTATGACCGACATGAGGAGCCTTCTCTTAGCGTCCTGGAGCCTGTCTGGACTAATCTGCAATCCGGCTTCGCCCGCATTGCTTACGAATGGTCGCTTGCGGTAGTCGAGACAATCGAATCGACTAGCCCGGGCGATTTGGAACGAATTCTTGACCGGCTCGATGAGGGTGCGTCACCTGAGAATGCAGTGCGTGCCGCGCTGCACCTGACCTACGCGGATTTGAATACCGCCACTGCCGACTACCTCCGCAAGCTCCACTGATTGATCACCAGGGCTTCCTATAAGCGTGGCCAATAAGCCGGCGAGAAGGGCGGCGCGAGCGGGAAGGGCCGAAATGATCACCTGCTCGGCGGGACTGTGAGCGGCCTCGCCGACGGCGCCCAAGCCATCGAGTGTGGGCACGCCCAGGGCCGCTGTGAAGTTGCCGTCGGAGCCGCCTCCTGCGAGGCATTCGTCAACGGAAAATCCCAGTTGGTGCGCGAGTTCCCGCGCTTGAGAAAAGAGTGCGGCGCTAGCGCGGCGTTCGAGAGGGGGACGTGAGAATCCGCCCTGCACTGCGACGCGCGCGCCGGGCAAAATCGGCCGAAGGGTCTTCAGCTTGCGTTCGATCCGGCGCATATCTGCGATCGTTTCGGCACGCAGGTCGATGGTCAGACGCGCTTCCGCGGGAATGACGTTGCTGCGCGTGCCTCCTTGCGCGATGGTCGGGTTCACGGTGATTCCGCGGCGAGGATTATTCAGGCGCGTCAGCCGCGCAGCTTGCAATGCCAGTTCATGAACCGCATTGACGCCCGCTCCTGGGTCCAGACCGGCATGCGCCGCGCGGCCGGTGATGATGAGCTCAGCTGTTCCGACAGCTTTGCGCCGCGTTTTGAGCTTTCCCTTCGGTCCGTTCGCCGGCTCGAGGACCAGCACCGCCAAGCTGCGCCGCGCTTCCCGCTCGATCACCTCGCGTGAGCTTTTGCTTCCGGTCTCCTCGTCCGAGGTCCACAGAAAAACAATACGACGTCGCGGCAGCCACCCCGCATGCGCGAGTGCTTCCGCAGCAAACAGCGCGATGACGAGCCCACCCTTCATATCGAAAATGCCCGGACCAAAGGCACGTCCCCGACTGACGTGAAAAGGCATCTTCTTAATCGTGCCGAAGCTCATAGACGGTATCCAAATGTCCGAGAACCAGAATTTGACCCGCGCGAGCAGAAATCCCGGGCCGGTGCGCGAGGATTGCGGGCCAATCGACTCGCACGTGATTGCCTGCTCTTTTTTGCGGAAGGAATTCAATTTTCGCTCCGCGCTTTTCCCATTCCGCCGCGACCAGGCGCCCGAAACGATCGACCGCGAGCTTTGAATCCGTAGGCGATTCGCACAGGACGAAGCGTTTGAGTAAACGCAGCATCGCGGGCCGGCGCCTTCGCAAAAATGCCAGCATTTCGCGCGATTTTTCGGCTGAGCCCATCGCCGGCGTATGCTAGCAGCCGGGCTCTTCCGCGGCAACGCGGTTCCCGCGTCTTCGCCCTTTCGCATATAATGCTTCGATTAGTTTTGCGCGTGTCGTGCAGCCTTTTGGCGGAATTGAGGAACTGCGATGATTCTGGACAGCAATGGCATCCAGAAAATCCTACCGCACCGCTACCCATTTCTGATGGTCGACGCCATCCTGGAAATGGAGCAATTTAAGCGCATTGTCGGAGTGAAAAACGTCAGCATTAATGAGGGCTTTTTTCAGGGCCACTTTCCCGGTAAGCCCATCATGCCGGGGGTCTTGATCATAGAAGCCATGGCCCAGACCGGCGGGTTATTACTTTTGAAAGAAGTCCCTGAGCGAGACACTAAATTGCTCTACTTTGTCGCGGTAGATGACGCGCGTTTTCGCCGCCCTGTGGTTCCAGGAGATCAGCTGCGGATTGAAGTGGAAGTGATTTCCTGGCGCGCCAATTTTTGCAAATTGCGTGGGATGGCCAGCGTCGATGGTGTGCTCGCGGCAGAGGCGACGCTGATGTGCAAAATGGTCGACCGCGATTCTGTAGAAACGCCCCCGGTAGTTCAGCCCGCTGGTGTCGCCGGACATCGAGAATGAGCGAAACGGCAGATCGAGCCACGGCCACGGTCGAAGTCGACCCTCGCGCGGTCATTGCGCCAGGAGCTCGAATAGGAGCTGGAGTCAGCATCGGAGCCTACGCAGTTGTCGGCGACGACGTTCAGCTCGGCGAGGGTTGCATTCTGCACCCTCATGCTGTCGTAGACGGCCCGGCTCGCCTGGGCCGCAGCAACGTGCTTCATCCGTTTTGCAGAATTGGCGGCGAACCCCAGGATCTGAAGTACGCGGGGGAGCGCACACGGCTGGAAGTCGGCGACCGGAATGTCTTTCGCGAGTGCGTTACGGTGAGCCGGGGAACCGTCCAAGGTGGAGGCGTAACGCGCATAGGAAACGATAACCTCATTATGACTTCGGCTCATATAGCTCACGATTGCGTTGTGGGCGACCACACGATTTTCGCCAATGGCGCCACTCTGGCCGGGCACGTGACGGTCGAGGATTACTCCACGATTGGCGCATTTTCTCCTGTGCATCAATTCTGCCGCATCGGCAGCCATGCGTATATCGGCGCCTCAACCGTGATTACTCAAGACGTCCCACCCTTCTCGTTGATCGTCACCAAGCGGAATACGCGGTGTTTCGGCGTGAATAGCGTCGGATTGGAGCGCCGCGGCTTTAGCACGGAACGCATTCGCGCCATTGAAAGCGCCTATCGCCTGCTTTTGACTTCGAAACTCAACACCAGCCAAGCCCTCGAACAAATGCGGCTAACACTCAAGGGCTCCGCGGACGTCGCCGAGCTGATGCGCTTCATCGAATCCAGCGAGCGTGGTGTAATGAAGTAGTGGGTTATCCTTCCGAAGAAAATATGTCGTCATCAGGCGCAACCCTCCCGGGGAAATGGGGTTTGATTGCGGGAAACGGCAGGTTTCCCTTCTTAGTCCTCGAAGCAGCGCGAAGCCAGGGAATCGAAATGGCAGTGATTGCGCTGCGGGAGGAGGCTTCTCCGGAATTGGAGGGGATCGCCAAGCGGCTCCATTGGGTGAGCCTGGGCGAATTGAGCCGCGCTCTGGAGTTGCTTCATCAGGAGGGTGTCACGCGAGCTGTAATGGCCGGCCAGGTGAAGCACACAAAGATTTTCAGCTCGATTCGGCCGGACTGGAAGCTGGCGAAGCTGATCTTTTCCCTGCCGAGGAAAAATACGGATTCTTTGATCGGCGCCGTGGCTCGCGTGCTCGAAGACGAAGGCATCCAGCTCGTGGATTCAACGGCCTTTCTGAAACCACTATTGCCGGAAGCCGGCGTTTTGACTCGGCGCGCTCCCGACGTTCGCGAATCGGGCGATATTGCATACGGTCGCGAGATCGCCCGGCATATTGCCGGGCTGGATTTGGGCCAGACCGTGGTCATCAGCGACCGCGCTTGCGTAGCTGTCGAGGCCATGGAAGGGACCGATGAGACTATCGAACGGGCGGCACGTCTTGCGGCCGGCAAGCCCCTGGTTGTGGTAAAGGTCGCCAAGCCACGCCAGGATATGCGTTTCGATGTACCCGTGGTGGGACTGCAGACCGTCGAAACGATGAGACGTTCCCGGGCCACCGCGCTCGCGATCGATGCCTGCCGCACTCTGCTTTTCGATCGTCCGCGGCTGATTGAGGCGGCCGACGAAGCGGGAATCGCCATACAAGCCTTTGCACCGGAAACTCAACCCAGTGGTCTGCCCAATGCCCCGAATGCTTCCCCGAACGATCCCTCTGGAGCAAAGGCCGGATGACCGAGCGACCCGTTCGCGTGGCAGTAATCGGTGTTGGCGATTTCGGGCGTAACCACGCGCGCGTCTATCGTCGGCTCGAAGGTGTGGAGCTGGTCGGCGTCGTGGACCGGAATTCTGAACGCGCCCGGAGTGTCGCCGACGAATTTGGCACGGGGATACTGCCCGATCTTGATTCTCTGACGGGGCGAGTGGACGCCGTCAGCCTCGCCGTGCCCACAAGCGAGCACGCGCGCATCGGCTGCCTCCTGCTCTCAAGAGGCATTGACGTGTTGGTGGAAAAGCCCATTGCCGCATCAGTTGCAGAAGCCGACCTGCTCATCGATGCAGCCCGGCAATACGCACGCGTATTGCAGATCGGCCACTTGGAGCGGTTCAATCCCGCGATCGTCGCGGTCTTGCCCATAATCAAGGAACCGCTATACTTTGAAGTACATCGCCTAGGAGTGTTCAGCCCGCGTAGCCTCGATATTGATGTGGTGTATGACGTGATGATCCACGACCTGGATATCCTTTTAGCACTAGCCGATTCGCCGGTGGAGTCGATTCATTCCCTCGGAATTCCGGTCATTACGGACAAAGTTGATATCGCGCACGCGCGTCTCGAGTTTGCGTCGGGTGCCGTGGCCAACCTGACGGCGAGCCGCGTTTCCACCGAGCGCGTGCGGAAGCTCCGGTTTTTTCAGGAGCATGAATATATTTCGCTGGATTATACGCGACAGGATGCATTGCGCATTCGCGTCCGAAAACCCGCTCCTCAACCGGAATTCGACTTTGAGCCCATTCCCACCCGGCATGAAGAACCTCTCGAAGCAGAGCTGCGCGCGTTCGTGGACGCTGTACGCAATCGGAAGCAGCCCCTGGTTGATGCGCGCGCCGGGCGCCGCGCATTGGAACTGGCTGACAAAGTTATGGCAGGCATCCTGGAACACAATCAACGCGTCCAACTGGGTGCCTTCGCACCCCCTCGAGCAAATTAAATGATTCCGAGAAGTCTCGTTCCGCGTGACGTACGGCCCGCGGCTGAAACACCGGCTGCTGCGCCTCCGCGTCGTCTGACGACGCTTCTCGATGAACGCACTGTTGTCGCCGCAAATCTGCCTCGCGCGGAACTGCAAACGCACAGCACCATCCCTACGCACCTGCCTCTCGATGTGCTGGCCTCTCGCGTCGTTGTCCCCCGCGATACTCCGGCGACGCCCTTCGATCCTGCGATGGTCCATCCCGATTACGCGCCGCTTACCGTGCTCGATCAGCGGTTCACCGTGCCGGTGGCTTTGCCGGTAGTGGAACTCCAACCGAAAGGACCCGTCTCCGCGTACGAGTTGCCTGACGTTCTCAAACCCGACGTTCTCACCACCGGTGACGTCAACCTCATGGTGGCGCCGGTGGAAACGCCGCCGAGAGATTGGAACTGGCTCGGGCGTTCGGGGTCGATCGCTTTTCACGTCCTGTTCATCACTTTTCTTTTGCTGCAGACCAAGATCTTTCCTTATCGTCCTCCTACGCAGTCGCAGATCGATCTCGCGCGTCAGCAGCTCAATTTCATCTATATGCCGCCGGACGTGCGCGGCCTGCCGCCGACGCCGCCAGCGCCGCGCAGCCCGCAAATGCGCATCGATCCGAAGATATTGCGCCAAATGGCTCCGCCTGTTGTTCCGCAACCGCTGCCTGGACTAAAGGAGCCGGAGCACGTGGTGCGCGACACGCCCACGGAAGCGGCACCGGAATTACCTGCAGCTCCCAAGCCGCAACCGCAAGCGCAGGCGCCGATCGATACTCCGAAGCCCCAGCCTCAAACTGAGGCGCAAAATCGTTTGATCTTGCCACGCATGAGTTCTCCGGGGCGCGCGCTCGAGCAATCAGCGCAGCAGTCCCGGCAAAGCGGCGGCAGCACCGTTGAAGGGTTCGGCGGACGGCTCCCCGGCGGTGGTGCGCCGAGTTATGGTGGCGGCGGGGGAGGCGGCGAGGCCTACGGCGGGGTGGAGCTGCTCACGCCGACCGAAGGCGTGGACTTTAACGATTATCTGGCACGCGTGGTGGCCAGGGTGAAGTTGAACTGGTACTCAGTAATGCCAGAATCGGTGTACTTGGGCGAAAAAGGCCGCGTCATCCTGCAATTCAAAATTATGAGCAAGGGCACCGTCCCGGATGCCGAGCCCCAGTTGATGTCCTCCTCCGGCAAGGAACCGCTCGATCGTGCCGCATACTCTTCCATCCGCAGCTCTTCTCCCTTTGAGCCCCTGCCGTCCGCCTTCAGCGGCCCATTTATCGAATTGCGCTTCATTTTTCTATACAATTTGCCGTTGAGCGCTCAGTGAAGCCCCGCGGAGCTCAGGCTCTGGGGTCGCTTCTTATTGCCGCGCTATTTTTGGTTTATCTGCTGATTCGCTACTGGAAGCTGATTTGACCAGTTCAGTAATTCCCGCGGACTCTTCGGCAGTGCTCCCCAAAGCGCCTGTGCAGCCAGCTACATTGCCCCTGGTGGCGATTTTCGGACCAACGGCTTCGGGGAAATCGTCGCTGGCGGTCGCCATAGCCGAAAAATTGGGTGGAGAGGTCATCGCCTGCGATTCGACGCAGGTGTATCGCGGTTTTGATATCGGGACGGCGAAGCCGTCCGCCGCCGAGCGCCGCGAGATTCGCCACCACATGATCGATCTGGTCTCGGCCGCAGAAGTCTTCACCGCGGGTGAATATCGCCGGCACGCGCTCGAAGTGCTCGCGGATTTGCGCCTTCGTCACCGTCTGCCGATTTTTACGGTCGGAACCGGACTCTATTTCCGTGCCCTCATGGAGGGCTTAGCCGATGCGCCAACCCGCTCGGAGCGGCTGCGCGCAAGACTCGATGCAACTGCTATAAGGCACGGCGGCGCGCACTTGCACAAAATTCTTCGCCGGCTTGATCCCATCGCAGCCCAACGCATTTCGGTAAATGACCGGCAAAAGCTCATCCGAGCGCTAGAAGTGTGCCTGCTGGCGGGACGCCCTTTGACGGAATTGCATCGAGAGGGCCGTCGAGGCTTGCAGGGTTACGCCGCCTTGAAAGTTGGTCTCAATCCTCCCCGCCAAGCGCTTTATGAGCGCATCGAAAAGCGCGTCCATCTCATGCTCGATCATGGCTGGAGCGAGGAAGTGGCGGCAATGCTCGCGGAGGGTGCGCCGCAGAATGCGAGAGCCTTCGAATTCATCGGCTACCGGGAGCTTCGAACGCATCTTGAAACGTGCGAGTCGCTATCCAATACGGTCGAGGCCATCGCGCAAGCGACTCGTCGCTACGCAAAACGTCAGCTCACGTGGTTTCGCCGCGAATCGGGCGTCCAATGGTTCGCCGGTTTCGGGGATGCGCCAGAAACGCTCTCAGCAGCTCTGGATTATCTCGAACCTTTGCTGACGCAATCTCAAAAGTAGCGCCGCGCAGACGAGTGGGCGCGAGCGGTATAATTAAGTCAGTGGCTATTACGGGGGAAACGGGGTGCTTTCTCTTCTGTCGGCCTCTGCTGCATCCAATCCGGGCATATCTCTTTTCAACGCATGAAGACTCCAAGGACAACAGATATTCGGGAGCGCGCGCTTCTGGTCGGATTGGGTTTGAAGCGCGCCCCTCACGTACCCGGCCATTCCTCTGACGAGACAGCCCGCGAATCGCTTGAGGAACTTGCTGAATTGGCGCGGAGCGCGGGCGCCGTTGTGACTGGCAGTGTTCTCCAAATGCGTGACGCCATTGATCCCGCAAGCGTAGTAGGACGAGGCAAACTCGAGGAGATCCGGGCCGAAGCTCAAGCGCGGCAAGCGCCGCTGATTATCTTCGACCGCGAGCTCACGCCCGGGCAGCAGCGCAATCTGGAAAGAGGCATCGAGGGGCGCGTGATCGATCGCACGCAATTAATTTTGGATATCTTCGCTCGCCACGCGCGCAGCCGCGAGGGGCAACTGCAAGTCGAATTGGCTCAGCTGAACTATCTTTTGCCGAGGTTGGCAGGGGCCAGTTCCGAACTTTCTCGCCTTGGCGGCGGCATTGGCACGCGAGGTCCCGGCGAACAAAAGCTCGAAACCGACCGGCGCCGCATTCGCGAACGGGTTCGGCGCATCGGGGCTGCAATCGAAACGCTGCGGCGGCAGCGCGCTCTGCGGCGCAATGCGCGGGAGTCGGTCCCCCTGGGAACGGTCGCGCTGGTCGGTTATACCAACGCCGGGAAATCGACGCTCTTTAATGCACTCAGCCGCGCCGACGTGGTAGTTTCCTCCAAAATGTTCGCGACACTCGATCCTACGGTCCGTGCCGTGCGCCTTCCCTCGAATCGCAAGGTTTTATTTTCCGACACGGTTGGCTTCATTCGCGATTTGCCGAAGGGGTTGCTGGCGGCCTTTCGGGCGACGCTGGAGGAAGTGCAGCAGGCAGCCGTGGTTCTCCATGTCACGGATATATCTAACCCACATCATGCGGAACAGGATGCCGAAGTCGAGAAGGTGCTGGCACAGCTTGGAATGAGCGAGCATGCACGCCTGCACGTGTTCAACAAAGTTGATCGCTTGGATACGGATGCTCGGCGAGCCCTGTCCGCGAGCAATGGCCATGTCTACGTGTCCGCACTCGAGGGTGTCGGCCTCGATGACCTGCTTCGCCGCGTCGACGAATCAATGGCGGTTGATCCGATAAGGAGGCTGCGCTTTTCGGTGCCTCTCGCCGATGGCCGCACCCTGGCCTTGGTGCATGGCCTGGGGCGCGTCTTGCATAGCGAGCTTCGAGATTCAAAGATGTTTATTGATGCCGAGGTGCCTGAATCACTGGTCCGGCGCCTAGGTCTCGCGCCCGCTGGAGAACCATAAATTGGGGCTGTGACCGCTCCCGTGGCTTTGTTTCGCTGTTGTTACAGCCCAAAAGCAGCTTCGGGGAATTGCTGTACTTCTGTGCAAATCGGCAATGTGCCTCTGACGCTAATTCTTATGCTGAAGGTCGCCCGCATGGAGCCGCTGGTCATAGGTAAGTCCCTCAAGATCTGTAGATTACGAGCTATTCAGGCTGGCGCGCCACACCTATCGGGCCGTGACTCTTGACGCCATTAACTCTAGAGTAAACTGCGATTTCCACACGAAAATCCACAGATTTTGAGGCGATTTCTATGCGCGCGATACGTTAACACGTGCGTAATAGTACGATTTTGGCGCATTTCGTGGCTTTATCGACCTCCACCTATTAACAATTTAAGTACAAGCAATACCCGCCACCATGGTCATGTGTGATCCACATAACGGACACGAAGGCCGCGCGCTGCCAATCGGCTTCGATGGCCGTCGTTGACTGCCGGAGTGATGGCAGACTATAGTGAAATGGCATTCAGACTGGGTTGACGCGTCCGCCGGATGTGCTTGGCCTGGGTGCTCCATGAACCTTCCAAACAGCCTCACGATCCTTCGCATCTTTTTTATACCGCTTTTGGTTGTAGTGCTGCTTACGCGCCAGCCAAACGTCGTTTTCCTAAGTGTTCCCATGAACTTTGCGGTCTGGGGCGTCTTGATCTTGCTGCTCGCGGCAGCAACCGATTGGGCCGATGGATTCTACGCGCGCCGCAGGGAACAGGTGACAACCCTGGGGATTCTGCTCGACCCAATTGCAGACAAGCTTCTGATCTCGGCCGCCTTTATTTCCCTCGTAGAGATGCATCTCGTCCCGGGCTGGATGGTGGTCATCATCATTGGCAGAGAGATCACGGTCCTCGGCCTGCGGAATATCGCCTCCGCCGAAGGTTTCACGATTCCCGCCTCGGCATTGGGAAAGACAAAGATGGTGCTGCAGGTGATCGCCGTTTGCGCGGTGATTTTGGGAGCCAAACACACCGAGGTCCGTCCTCTGGGCACGATTCTCGTTTGGCTGGTGGTGATGAGCGCAGTAGCGTCAGCGGTTCAATATTTTTCAAAGTTCTGGAGTCACGTGGACGACCGCGTCAAGCAACGGCGGCACCTGCGCCTGCTTGAACGCCGCAGAAAAGCCCAGGATGCACCAACGCTCTGATCTTCTGCTTTCGGAGGAGGATCGGCGCGCGCTGCTCGCACGGACCCGCCAAGCCATCCTCGAAACTGTCTCTTCCTCGAGTTTTCCCGATCTGTTGCGGGTTGCAGGGCGCTTAGCTGAACCCCGGGGGGCGTTTGTAACCCTCCGCTGGAATGGCAAGCTGCGCGGTTGTATCGGTCAACCTGATGCCGCGCATGGGCTGGCAGAGACTGTTGTGCAATGCGCAATCACGGCAGCTTTGCGGGATCCGCGTTTCAGGCCTCTCCAGGCGGAAGAGACTGTCGAGTTGGAAATTGAGATTTCGGTTCTTTCCGAGCTTTCACCCGGTACGGCCGGAAGAGATCGAACTGGGAATCCACGGAATCGTCGTGACTGACGGAGGCAGACGCGGCCTATTGTTGCCGCAAGTGGCCCGCGAACGCAATTGGTCCGTAACCCAACTTCTTGAGGCAGCCTGCCGAAAAGCGGGCCTGGAAGCGGGCGCATGGCGCGAACCAGAAACGAAGCTGTTTGCATTTACGGCAGAAGTGTTTTCGGATGCCGGCGCCTTCACTACGAACAGCCGACCGGGAGATAAATTCAACCTCCCGCCTAATCTCGCGGACACTCGGAGAACCAAGAGGTAGGATTGGGCTGACTATTCGATCTCGACGTAATCGCCTGGGTACATTTGCTTCTTGCTCAGCGTGATCATTACCGTCGAGGCGTTCTTGGCCACTCGCAGCACGATGCCTTCGCCCAGCACGTCACGTGGCAATTCCTCGGGGTCGTAAGGCCGCGGAGTCGAGCCCAAGCCATAAATCTGATAGGCGACACGAGGCGTCTGATATACGTATTCGCTGCTATTGCCTTGAAAGCGAAAGACCCGGAAGTAGTCGCCGACCTTGACGCCTTGGGCGCTACCCAGATTCACGTAAACGATCCTTCCGTTGCCTACCAATTCCCCAAAGTACCTGGTAGTGACAATCATGGCCTTGGATTTACCGCTAGGGGGCGCAAAGATATCGAAATTCTCATCGGATTTCAGCATGGGAGCGGGCCGGGGTGTAAACGGCAGCGCTATGTCTGCTCTTTGCACATAGCCGCAGGAGAAAACTACTTGTGCAGTCGAAGTGTCCCGCTGCACGTTAACAACCGTCAGACGCGCCTCGTCTTCATAGGTCGTTCCCATGGCCTTTAGAAGTAGATTCTGTGACTTAAACCATTCATGGGGGACTAGGTCAGCTGGCACGGAACGTACCACTTCGAACTGGTCGCCCACCTTCACGCCTTGCGATGCTCCCTTGTTTAGAAAGACAAAGTTACCGTCGCTGTAGATGATGTTAAAGTAAGACTCTTCCCCCGTGATGACGTAAGTGTCTGTGGGGACAGGATCCGAAGTCACGATTCCGCTGCAATATATCTGGTTTTCAAGGGGCGTGAAGGATGCTGTTTGAGCATGTGCCAGGGAAGCGGTAAGCCCCACTAAACCAAGTAAAAAGGCAAGTCTGCGTATCATGTTTCTGCTCCTGTCCAATTGGTCCCAAGTCGGAGAAGGTGCGTCGAGTCGAAATTAGCAGCCGGTACTAGGACTGGTCAAGCACTCCGGCAGCTTGCTTTACACTTTCGATACTGCATGATAGAAGCGGTCGACTTTCGCCAACACCAATCATCGGCACACTAAACGCGCGGAGGCGTATATTACTGCTAGTCTTGAGGTTAACACGCTTCGTTCCCGTCACATTGAATCTGGGGTGGTGAGGCAGCCGCCCCATGCTAGTGTCTTCGGAAACGATCGGATTTGCGCCGTAGTTGCCGCTCGAACTGCCGCCGAGGCTATAGGCCAAATAAAGGTCATAACACCCGCACCGGTAAGAGCTCATCTTGTCGAATTGCGCCTCGACTTTCTCTCAAGCCGGGCCGAAATTGCCAGTTTACTCCGCTGGATAGGCCGTCAACATGAAATGCCGACCCTTATCGCAACATGTCGACGCCGCGAGGCGGGAGGGCACTTGAGGGGCAGCGCGGATGACGAAATCAGCCTCCTTAAGGAGGCGGTAGCGGCGGGCTGCCGATGGTGCGACGTCGAGATCGAAACTGCCGAAAAGATTGGCGCAGGTGAACTGAAGAATGCGCTCGCTCCGGCCCAGCTACTGATCTCCGCGCACAACTTTAAGCGGCTGCCGGAAAACCTGCCCACGTTAATGAGACGACTCGACGCCTTTGACGGAGACGCGATAAAGATAGCCGCGGCGTCGCGCTCGTTGGCCGATGTCCGCCGGCTTTTAGAACTCGTGTGCGGCCGACTCGACGTTGTGGCTGTTCCCATGGGCGACGGCATGCCGGCGGCACGCATCCTCGCCCTTCGTCAGGGCAGTGCGCTCGCTTATGCCCCTGTGGCCCGGAGCACGGCGCCGGGCCAAATCGCTTTTGACGAAATCGAACCCGTCTACCGTCTCAGGCGTCGTTTCGGCAGATCGAAGGCTGGTGTTAATCCGCGGACCCGTCTTTACGGCGTCATTGGTGACCCTATTGCCCATTCCCTTTCGCCACTGATGCACAATGCCGCCTTCGCGGAGGGCCAAATAGACGCTATCTATGTGCCTTTTCACGTGCGCGACTTGGCCGACTTTATCGCAACGATCAAGCCCTTCCAGATCGCCGGATTCAGCGTGACGCTGCCGCACAAGGAACGCATTCTGCCGTATCTTGAACGCTGCGATCCCCTCGCGGCGGAGATCGGTGCAGTGAATACGGTGGTTGTGCGCGCCGGTAAGCTATACGGTTACAATACCGATTTCACGGGTGTCCTGCGGGCAATAGAGCGGCGCCTGCCGCCTGCCTCGAGTTCTGTATTGCTGATCGGTGCGGGCGGATCGGCACGCGCAGCCGCCTTCGCGCTGGCGCGCGCGGGCGCCGCGGTGAGTATCTGGGCGCGCCGTTCGCGGCGGGCTCGCGCTTTGGCGCGTGCGGTTGGCGGCGAGGCTGTGGAACGCCGGGAAATTGCCCGGCGATCTTTCGATACCATAGTGAACTGCACGCCGGTAGGGATGTATCCCTATGGCGGTTCACTCCTCGAAAGTCGC
>CAWDQT010000024.1:0-30899 GCA_963804535.1 uncultured Acidobacteriota bacterium | reverse complement strand
TGGGCAGTCCCGGCAAGCTGAGCTTGATTTGATTGGGCAGACTAGCGTACATTGCGCCAAGGTGTTGGCCGCACGAGCTCAGGAAGAAGTGCTGAAATCGGAAATTTCAAAACGGGCGCATTCCGCAGGTGCAACGAAAGCTGCGAAGGAGAAACAATGGCTTCGAAAAAAGCTAGTCGAAGGAAATTCCTGAAAGCCGGCGCGGCGGCAGCCGCGGTCGGTGCCATGAAAACCACAGTGGCTCAGGCGGCGCTGCCGCAAGCGCAACCGCAAAAAAGTCTCAAGGACCTCGTCGCCTATGGCGAGCGCTCCCGTTTCGTCACCTCCGTACGCGTACCGGTGGTGGACCGGCCTTCGCCGGATCAATTCGGGTTGATCTTTCACATATTGACCCCGCTTCAAGAGCAGGTGGGGAATATCACGCCATCCTCGCTCCATTTTGTGGGCACCCATCGCGGCGCAATTGTTCCGGACCTCGATCCGAAAGAGCATAAGTTCATGATCCACGGCATGGTAGACCGCCCGTTGGAGTTCACCGTGGACGAGTTGAAACGCTTTCCTTCCGTATCTCGCATTCATTTCATCGAGTGCCTCGGGAACCACTCAAAGCCCGAATACAAGACAGTCCAGGAGACTCACGGCCTTGACCAGTTGCAGCGAATGGACCGGCGTTCCCATGTCTCTGCTGCTCAAGGAATGCGGCGTGCAAAAGGGCGCGGCTTGGATCGTTTCGGAAGGATTAGAGGAGGTTAAAGGAGGAGGCAGCATCAGGCTGGCCAAAGCCATGGACGACATGATGGTGGCTTATGGCCAGAATGGAGAGCCGCTGCGTCCTCAGCAAGGTTTCCCGCTGCGGCTGATCGTTCCTGGTTTCGAAGGGGTGTACAACACCAAGTGGCTGCGGCGGGTCAAGGTCGTCGACCGCTATTACATGACTTATAACGATTACGGCCACATCCAGAAAGAGGAAGAAATCGCCGCCATGACGGTCCAGTGGGGACCGAAATCGGTCATCACTTTTCCTTCCGGCGGACAGCAACTGCCCGGCGCCCGGCGTATACCAGATCACCGGCTTGGCATGGTCCGGCGGCGGCAAGGTGCGCAAGGTGGAAATATCCACCGACGGCGGGCAGACCTGGAAAGAGGCCGAGATTCCCGGCGAAGTGCATTCCAAGGCCCACACCCGATTTGGACTGAACTGGAAATGGGATGGACAAGAGTGCACGCTGATGTCGCGCTGCACCGATGAATTGGGCCAGTTGCAGCCGATGCGCTCGCAACTCGCACAACACTTTCACGAGCCTCCCGACTATTACAAGACACACGGCGTGCAAGGTACCGACAACATGATCCAACCGTGGCGGGTGGCGAGCGATGGGAGCGTCCACAATGCGCTCGTTTAGGTTTTTCCTGCCTCTGGTGGCGCTGGCGGTTTGCCAGGCTGGGTGGGCACAGTCGCCCACCTATGGTTTGGGAAAAACTCCGACTGAAGACGAGATCCGCGCCTGGGACATTTCGATCAGTCCTACGGGAAAGGAACTTCCTCCGGGTCACGGAACGGCTAAGGAAGGCGCGCAGGTCTATACGCAGAAATGTTCGATATGCCACGGCGCAACAGGATCGGAAGGCCCGGCTCCCATGGTGATCAAGCGCCAAAATCCTCCTGCTAATCCCGGACCTTGCCTTGCGCCGTGCATCCGAGACGGAAACGTAATGGCGATGCATGCGCCCTTCGCCACGGTAATCTGGGACTTCATCAACCGCGGAATGCCTTTCAAACAGGAGGGCTCGCTGAAACCTGACGAGGTCTACGCCCTGACTGCGTTCATCCTGTACAAAAACGGAGTGATCGGCGGCGAGGACGACGTCCTCGACCAGCAGAGTCTTCCCAAGGTCAAAATGCCAAATGCTGATGGCGCCGCTATTCCCGACTGGAAACCCGGCATGCCCCGGCCTTTTTGGCCCAAACCTTAGACATCCTCAGCAGAAACCGCGATTCCCTACCAATGAGCGATGACGAACGAGGCGAGGGACGTCGCCACCAGGCCGCTTGGACATCCCACGCCGCGTCGCTATTCAGCACCTTAGAGAGCGTCTTGCTGGTGCTGATTGGCTTGGCGCTCGTCTCGGTTGCCGTTCTGCTTCTCTATTCGAGCATGTACGACCTCAACGAAGCGGTGCATCGCGGGCCGGGCCAAATCGAGCTCAAGGCGATCGATATCCTGAACACCGTGCTTCTGGTCATGATGACCATAGAGATCGTTTACACGGTCGCGATCTCGCTCAAGTCGCACACGCTGGACGCGGAGCCTTTCCTGATCATCGGGGTGATCGCCGGAATTCGGCGAATGCTGGTGATTACCGCAACTTCAACGCAACTGGAGGCGCAATCCGGGCAATTCCACAACATGTTGGTGGAACTCGGGCTGCTGGCTGGCACGGTCGTCGCGCTCGCCGCAGCGATATCGATACTCCGCTACAGCGCTCACAAGTACGCCAAACCCAAACAGCTCGAAATCGACTAGCCGCTAGCCTATCCAGGGAAGCTGCGTGGCCGCACGCGCAGTTGGGGGGAAACAAGCTCCCGCCTCAGTGGCTAAGACTTATTCTCAGGAACAAGGCCTGCCACACTGGGCGATGGCTGATCGCCGCCGTGCTCGGGGATGTCGCGTTGGAACACGCGAAAGACGTGGTCATATCCCGACGACATGTTCTTGCCCGTCGGGACCCGTCTCTCGAACTTCAGGGTTTCTGCCTAATAGGGCGATCGCTTGAGCGCGATCGGCGACCAATACCATGGTGGCTTCGTACAATTTGTCGCCGATCTTGATACGCACGCGGGGATCGCGCGCTACGTTGGCTGTCCAGGACTTGTCATGTGGAAACTGCACGTCCATTCGATCCTGATGCGAACGAATATAGAGCACGCCGTTGCGGACGAAAGGCATCGTGCGCACCGAATGTGGAATGAAATACGGCGTTCGCGTCTCCACCAGGACGGTGTTGATGCTGCGTCCGGGATGCTCCACTTTGTCGACGAACGACCAATCCGTGACGGGCGTGGTTACGACTTCGCCTTTCAGCCATAGGCCCGGCCGGGCGATCATGTGGTGGGCGCGGAGCTGGTTCAAGTCGAGGTATTCCGGCTCGAGACCGGTCGCGCGCAGCGTTAGGAGTGTTGCGGCCAGGATAACCAGGATGAGAATGGCGCCAACTTTCAATGTTTTCATGTTCCCTTCCCTGCTTAGCCCCCTGCCTATCGAAGATCGGCAGGAGTGATGCTACACCAGCAGCCAGCGCGCCGTGAAAAATTTCGTTTAACGTGCGGGCCTAACGAGGCTGCGCGTCAGGGCTGCTTACCGGCGGGATCGCCAACTGCCTTCAAGTATTCGATCACATTCGACGGAATGCAAAGCCTCTCGTCGAGAAGCTGATCGGGGACCCACCGGAAATATTCCGTGCCGAGAGAAAAAGGCTTCGTGTAAAACTTCGGATCGTCAACCGTCAGGGTCAGCTCCAAATCATTGTGATCCCTGCGAGTGAAGCGTTCCTGCACGTGCGCATCGATGCTATGCGGATACCCGGCGTCCGTGAGCCAAGTGTTTTCATCGAGACCCGTGGTATCGACAACAAGTGTGTTGTCGCCTTCCCAATGGCCCACTGAATAACCGTAATATCGCGGGTCGGGTGCGTCTTTTCCTGACGCTCCCACGTTTTTGGGAAGCGGGCGGCCGTCCATCCAGATTTCGCGCCATTGCTGCTGGAACGGGTACAGCACGACGATTCGGTCAGACATCGTGGCGAACGCCATCGCCATGATGGAATACCGGTCAGCGCGTGGAAATCCTAAGGGATCGCAGGTCCTCACCACGGGATCATTTGTTCCCGCGGGGTCGTATTTCTGCAGGCTCTTCCTGCCGCCGAAGAGCTGTTGGCCCAGCGCCGTCAGCGGTGGCACATCTCCCGGTTTGGAATCCGGCACTCCTGCCCCGGAGCGCGGACCGGCCCAGCTTCCGCTGAGATCGTGAAGAGGTGCGGGGCCGCCCGAGCCGACGGCTCTGTTGCCGCCGTCATATTTCCACACGGAAGCTTTGTGAGTTCCCTGCTGATCCTGCGCCACTGCAATGGAGGAAAAAATCAGAACTGCAGCCAAGCCGGCGAGTGCGCGCGTGAGCGGATTTCGCATCTTCATGATTGATCTCCGGCGTGAGTTGCCGCTTCGCCGGGACCGGTAACCCCGAAAGTATCACGAAACTCTGGAGTACAATGCACACGCTGTTTCGCCCTCCGGAGGCCACCATGAACGACAGCATACGCCGGGTGACGCTGGTCATGCTTATCAGCCTTGCCAGCTTTATTGGGGCAGCGGCTATTTTGGGCGCAAGCATGAACTCGGGCTGGGCGCAGACGGCGCCGCCACCCGCCGATCATCCCGAGATCACGGTGCACGGGCGTAAATATACGCCGCGATCCATCCTCGAACGCAACATGGGCACGCCGGAGGATCAAACTACGCAATTCCCTCCGCACAAAATAATCGGCAACCTCTACTACGTGGGGACGAGAACGCTGAGCTCGTTCCTCATTGTTACACCGCAAGGCAACATTCTCATCAACAGCACGTACGAGCGGAACGTGCCGACGATTCAGAAATCGGTCCAACAATTGGGATTCAAATTTTCCGACATCAAGATCCTGCTCGGGACGCATGCACACAACGATCATCAGGAAGGCGACGCCTTGGTCAAACAACTGACGGGCGCGCAAACGATGGCGATGGCCGAGGATGTGCCGGCGCTCCAGGCCATGAAGCCCGGCGGCAAAGAGCACCCGATTGACAAGACGTTGCACGACGGAGAGACGGTGACGCTCGGCGGTACGACGCTGACCGCGCACCTGACTGCGGGTCACACCCACGGCTGCACAACCTGGACCATGAAGGCACAGGAAGGCGGAAAGATGTACGACGTAGTCATCGGCTGCAGCTTGCGTCCGCCCGCGACGCTAACGCCGGAGGTAATCGCCGAGTTCAATCATACGTTCCCGGTCGTGCGTTCGCTCGCATGTGACGTGCCGCTCGGCGATCATCCTGCGCAGTACAGCATGCAAGAAAAATATTCGAAGCTTCAGAAGGGCGCGCCGAACCCCTTCATCGACCGCGCCGGATGCAGAAACGAAGCAGACATCGAGGAGGCCATGTTCCACGCGCTTTTAGACGAACAGCAGAAAGCCGGTGGGCATTAGGCTAAGTCTGAAATCGCTTAGCGGAAAAATTCGATCTTCGCCTCGCGGAACCACACGAAATTCATCGGCGCGACCGAAATCGGCCCGTTGACGCCGAAGACAGCGATCTGGAACTTGTCGCCCGGCTTGACAGCATCGGCGAGCACCACGCGATTGGGCATGTTGAAGCCTTGTATCGCGGCAGGGCTGGGGTAGCCGGCGCGGCGCGGCATCTGCCCATTGACCCACACTTCCGCGTAGTCATCGACGTACGCCGTCAGCACCACCGTGGCGCCTGACGTGTCGAAGTCCCCGATTTTTGCCGGTATCGTCAGATTTGCGCGGTACCAGATAAAAGACACTTTGCCGCCGCCGCGCCGGTCGGCCAGCCCCTTCGCGCCGATGATCGGCCAAGACGAATCATCGAAACCCGGCTCACCGGCGTGAGGCTGGATGTCGTACGACGTCTTATACCCGGGCATGGCATTGGCGATCGGTGGTCCTTCGACGATCTTTGCCTCCATGGTCTTCCACTGCGCGCCGAATACCGCTGATCCTTCAGCTGTCATCAGGTCGACCACTTTCGCAGGTACGAGGGAAGGTGGCATTTGAGGCGGAGGCGGCGTGGGCGCGGCGGCAGGCGGAGGAGTTTGCGCTTGCCCGGTCGTAATCACGGGAAAGATCATGGGCATAGCGGCCACCACGGCGCACGTAACCAGGCGGATGAAACCTTGTTTGCGCATTTCTCCTCCTTTGCGATGTCCGGTTTCCCGTTTGCATCCTGAGCCAGCAGGAGCATACTCCCAATCACGTGCGTCGGAGCCTTTTTTATAGTGATCGTGGCTAGTGGGCCCGCAGCTCGTAAGCAAAAAGAAGCGAGCAAAAAATGCACGGGGACGCAAACCCGGGGCGCGGTCAAGAAAGATGCCAGCCGGTCACTGCACGAGGGTCTGCTGGCTGAAGGTGAGTTGCCACTGGGCGCCGCGCTTGGCCCAGATACGCGTGGTCCGCAGCATTTCTCCGGACTGCGATTCCTGATCCGCGGACATGACGGCGGCATTGCCGAATACCCACAGGGCCATCGAAGCAACCGCGGGCGGTGGCACGGCGGCCCCGTATGTCTGAAGCTGCGCATGAGGGCGATGCGCTCCGTTTTGTCCATGGGCTGCTCGCGGTCAGGCCTGACAAACAGAACGTCATCGCCTAGGATCCGGCTGGCGGTCTCGGCGTCGTCATCGAATACAGCTTTTTGCCCTGCCATGAACGATGCAACGATTTCCTGCGCTTCGGAGGAAAGTGGTTTATACGGCAGCGAGCGGCAGGGGTTTTCGCACCGCTCCGGCCAGTCGGCGTGGCTGACTGTGTAGTGCGCGTCTTTCACCGAGGAATCCGGCGCCGCGGTCTCCTGGTAGAGCAGAAGTCGCCAGCCGGAGGCCTGGCGTATCCAAACTCGCGCGAAAAACGCCGGCGCATTATCGGGCATGAGCCGGTGCGTGCCTGTGACCAGGGCCACCCGTCCGTACGTCTGCAGCGTGAGGTTTGTGTCCGCGCCCGCGGAGAGCAAGCCGATTCGATTCACGAGATCCGATTTACTCCTGCTCCGGCCATCGCGATCGATCCAGGTGAATTCGGCATCGAGCAGGCGCGCCGGCGCCAACCCATCGTTCGTGACGATGGCCTGAATCAGGGTGTGATCAAGGGAGCGCAACTCCTGCTCGAGCGAGGCCTTCTCAGAGGCAGTGAGGCGCACGTCCGCGACGCCGCTGATGGTAGCGGGATCGTCCGTGCTCGGACGCAAGTTTTCGTGTGCTCGCGCGGCAAACGGCACAATCGCCACTAAAGCTCCAGTGATAAGTGTGATCAGACGGATAGAACGGATAGAAAAAACAGACCGCGAGAAAAATCTCGTTAAATGTAAAGGTCCCATAGCCCCACGCTTCGAATCGTCCAAGAAATCTACAACTCGTACGATTAGATTTGCTTCATGCGTATTACGGTCAGCCGCGGGGATGGGCCGAGTTGCTTCTTTCAGCTGAAGCTTGCAAGGCCATCTTACACGGCTTTCGCCATCGGATGAAAGGCTAATTTTGCCGTTCGCTCGTGATAGGATTTCGACCCGCCATGAAAACTGTGCTGCTTCTGCTTTGCTCGAATATATTCATGACCATCGCCTGGTACGGCCATCTGAAATACCGCCGAGCTCCGCTGGTCACGGTGATCGTGGTGAGCTGGCTGATTGCCTTCCTGGAATATTGTTTTCAGGTGCCTGCTAATCGCATTGGCTATGGCCAATTCACCGGATTTCAACTGAAGATCATTCAAGAAGTCATTACGCTGTGCGTCTTCACGGCTTTCGCCTGGGTCTACCTCGGAGAGGAAATCACCTGGAGGTACGGCGGGGCCTTTCTTTGCCTGCTAGGGGCGGTGGCGTTTGCTTTCTGGGGAAGACTGTGATGGGCGACGCCCCTCAATTGCCTTACGCAGGCACAGCCGCCGTGTGCAGGAGCGTACCGGATTGGCAGAGGCGCGGTAATTCGTTATTCTAGTGTCCGCCACGATCCCGCGCGATGCGTTGCGACGGTCACATTCTCGGATACAAACAGGCGGTTGGGCGCGCGGATTCGTGCAACCCGTGAATCACGTTCTGGCTCTAATTCCCAGAGGTAAATGCGAGATTAAAAGCGGAGCTCAAAAGGAGAGTTTCTTGTCCAAACTGACGATTGGAACAATTCTGCTGCTATCTTCTCTGTTGTTGGGAAGTTTGAATTATGCGCACGCACAGAGCGTCAGCCCCTATTTTGGTTTGGGCTCGGCCACCGATAGCGCGGGGACTGGCTTCAACCTGTGACACTACTGGAACATCCTGTGCTCCGGGGAACGTTTTCGATAACATCAACTGGCGCCTGCGAACCTGGACCCACCATTGGCGGCGTATTTGGCGTATTTGGCGTGGATTTCATGTTAAAGGCACACCTGGGCTTCAACGGTGAATACGCTTTCCGCTTCGCTCAAGCGCCCTATTTGCCGCTTGCAGGATTGAACTTCCGGCCTGGCTTTTACGATTTCAACGTTGTCTACCAGCCTCTTTCCGGCAAGCGCATTGTTCCGCTCGTGGAAGGCGGTATCGGCGGCGCTAGAATTGCCCTTTATCAAACGCAGACAGTATCGATCACAGGCATCACCAGCACCTTTACGATCCCGGCCGGCCTGAATGCGAATCACTTTCAAGTGCATGCCGCCGTCGGCGTGAAGCTTTACGTGAAAGGCAATATTTTCATCAAGCCGCAGTTTGATATCCACTATGTAACTCATTTGACCGACCAGTTCGGACGTGACTGGGTTCCGCAATATACCGTCGCTGTCGGCTACACCTTCGGAGAGCGTTAAACGCGACACTTGCTAGCGGCGAAGCGCTCCTCATTCCCCGGTTTCCGTAATAATCTTGGATCGCGGAAGGGGGCCTGGGAGCATCTCGCGCTGCATGAGAAGCCTGACCAGAAACATAGATACGAGATTCTCAAATTGGAGAGTTTTTTGCCCAAGTTTACGCTCCGGACCATTATGCTGCTCGCCCTATTGCTCTTCGGAGGCGTGAACGGCGCTCACGCGCAGCGCGTCAGCGCATATTTTGGTTTAGGCAGCGCAAAAGACAGAGCGGGAACCACAAGCAACTCGACGAACGCTTGTCAGACGGGGCAGCTTTTTGATGGCTTAATCTGCGAGCCCGGACCGACGATCGGCGGTCTATTCGGCGTCTTTGGCGTGGACGTCAGGTTCAAACGGCACCTTGGTATTAACGCCGAATATACGTTCCACTTTAAGCAGGTGCCCTTTCTGCCCGACGACAGCTTGAACATGCGTCCGGCATTCTACGATGTGAATGTGATGTGGATGCGGGTCGCCGGCAAGCGCATTGCTCCCGCTTTTGGAAGGCGGTGCCGGCGGCGCCAGGCTAGGCCTGCGTTCCACGTCGACAACGCCGATTACAGGCATTACGAACACATCCAGCTTCCCGGCAGGGTCGAGACCCAATCACGCGCAGTTGCATTTTGGAGCCGGACTGAAGTTTTATGTCAGAGGGAACATATTCATCAAGCCGCAGTTCGATCTACATTACGTATTTAACTTTACGGACCAATTTGGCCGTAACCTGGTGCCGCAGTACACCGGCTCCGTCGGATATACCTTTGGCGGACGCTGAACCGCCACCTTGCAAACCGCGAGAGGGTTTCCGTATACGCAGCCGCAGTTTTCCGGCTCTTTCGCCCGGCGGCCATCATCACTAGAATGGGAGTACGGTGCACCGACCGCGAGAAGTCTTAAGCGGACGCCCGTCGGGCAATACTGAAGTCACTCACGAGAGGAAGCCATGGCTCCCAGACCGATTCCTGAGGGATATCACAGCGTAACGCCTTATCTGATCGTTACGGGCGCGGCGAGTGCAATCGAATTCTACAAACACGCTTTCGGCGCCAAAGAAGTGATGCGCATACCGCATCCCGACGGACGTGTGGGTCATGCCGAACTGCAGATGGGCGATTCGCGCATCATGCTGGCCGATGAATTCCCGGAGATGCGGCGCGCGCAGCCCTCTGTCACTGGGCGGCACGCCTGTAAGCATCTTGCTTTATGTCGATGATGTGGATGCCGTCACGACGCGGGCCCTTGCCGCCGGCGCAAAAATGCTGCGCCCGGTCAAAGATCAATTCTATGGGGATCGGACCGGCACCTTGACTGATCCTTTCGGTCATCAGTGGACAATTGCCACTCACAAAGAGGACGTCTCTCTCGAAGAGATGCAGAAGCGCGCCGCGGCCGCGGCTGTAAGCCAGTCCTAATCCTGAGTACCCATTTTCTGAGGCTCCTCTCAGCCTTTTCCCCATCTAACGAATAGCGGGGAAAAACATGGCTCAGCCCAGACGTATCATCGCTGCGGCCCCTCCGGTCGCTCACAGACGGATTGCCACTGAAGTCAGTCCACGGCGCAGCGAAGACACCGGACGGAAATCAGTTCCGTGGATGACGATCGGCGTGCTGCTGTTGGCCCTGGTCGTCATCTTCGCGCTCTGGGGCAAGCTGCCTAAGCGCCCCCGCATGCCCCACCAAACTCCCTCCGGCAACGCGCCGGGAGTTTCGCGCCTCTTCGTCGGTAACTCTCTTCCTATTTAATCCGTCCAAGACCAAGAAAATCATGAAAGCGATGCTGCAAGTGGGTAAGATTATTTGCGTTCGCATATAACTACGTAGGCGCCATTGGTTTGATATTCGGAGGATTCCTAAAAATGGGTATTCGCTGCACGCGCGCAATCGTGGGTATTGCGGCCGCGCTGGCCTTTTCGTTACTTTCCATGGCCCAAGCGCCCCAAGCTCAGAAAGAAACCGCGGAACAGTGGCCGTGGAAATACAATGGCCGCGACCGGATCGTTGGCACAGGTGGACCCGCGCCCGTCCATGATCTGACTGGGACGTGGGCCGGCCCGCAGTCTGGATCAGGTGTGCCGGGCCTGCCGCAGTCGGAAGTGCCTTCCTTCACGCCCATGGGACAAAAGCTGTTTGCTGCCAATCGGCCCATCGGCAAGTACAGTCCCGCCGGCACGAACGACGCAAACTTCAGGACCTGCGATCCCTTTGGATTTCCGCGCGCCGCGCTCGACGAAATCCGCCACGTACAGTTTGGAAACATGCCGAATCGCATTGTGGTGATGTACCAGTTCCAGCAGGTTTGGCGCGAAATCTGGATGGATGGGCGAGAACTCCCCAAGAACGTCGGTGGCACAGAAAAGAGTGCGCCCGACCCGCGCTACTACGGATATTCCGTTGGCCATTGGGAGAATGACAACACGCTTGTTGTGCAGACAACTGGCCTGGACGAGAACACCTGGCTGACGAAGAGCGGCTATCCACACACCATGGAAGCCCGAATCGAGGAGCGATGGGTGCGGACCGACCACAACGATCTCAAGGTGACGCTTACTGTTGAAGACCCGAAGATGTATACAAAGCCCTTCTCGCTCGGCACGGTTTATTTCCGCTGGGTTCCCGGCCAGCTCTTCGACGAGAAGCTCTGCATACCGTCAGACACGATCGAATATCTGAAAGCGGTGGGCGATCCGGCGGGCACGGACCCGAACATCAAGGTGCCAGCCCAACCTCAGTCGCAGCGGTAAAGCCAGGCAGAGCGCCGCGATTAAGTCACCGGGCCAGCGCTCCCATCTATCAGATGGCCGTTGCGGACCCAAAGAGGGCGCGCTGCGGGCGCGGTAATGCCGAATCGAAAATCCGTTGCCTTGGCAGACGGCTAAAGCGAGGCGGCGTCGATTTCCACGGGAGCGGGCACAGTTGCCGGCCTGGACGCGGCGGGCTCCGGCGGGGCCATGCGAATCTCCGAGAGTTCGCTGATCAGATTGGCCGCCCAGCGATAGACATTGTGCTCGCGCACGGTGCGGCGCAGCGCTTGCATCCGCCTTTCGATCTCCGGGGAGGGCATTTCCAGCGCGGTGTTGATGGCGTCGGCAATCGACTCGGTATCGTAGGGATTCACGATGAGCGCATCGTGAAGCTCTCGGCTGGCTCCGGCAAAGCGGCTCAGGATGAGCACGCCGCGTTCATCATCGCGCGCGGCCACATACTCTTTAGCTACGAGGTTCATGCCATCGTGCAGTGAAGTGACCAGGCACAAATCCGAGGCGCGATAAAAGCGCTCGATCTCCTGATGCGTGTGGAGGCGCTTGAGCAGAACAATCGGCTTCCATTGATTGGTCTGGAAGCGCCGGTTGATGCGATTCGCTTCGGCTTCCACGTCCGCGTAAAGCTCCAGATAGCGCTTGATCTGCATGCGGCTGGGAGCGCCGATCTGCACGAACGCGAATTTGCCCTGATAATAGGGATACTTCTCGAGAAAGCGTTCGATCCCGTAAAAGCGCTCGAGAATTCCTTTGGTGTAATCGACGCGGTCCACGCCCACGCCCATGAACTTGGCCTGCACGCCGACTCCGGCCAGCAGCGCGGCGCGATCCACGTAGGGCGATTCGCGGCTCTCGGTATCGCGTCCATCGGTGAAATCGATGCTGATCGGAAACGGCCGAACGCGCGTCAGATGGCCGCCGCGATTCACCGTCAAGCTCTCCCGCTCGATGCGGCACTCCACGGCATGATCGACGGTCTCGAGAAAATTGTTGCAGTGGTTCTGGATATGGAAGCCGACCAGGTCGGCGCCCAGCAACCCATCGACGAGCTCGCGTTCCCAAGGGCAGATTCCGAAAGCCTCCGCATTGGGCCACGGAATATGCCAGAAAATCGCCACGCGAGCGTCGGGCCGCTCGTTTTTGATCATCCGCGGAAGCAAGGCGAAGTGATAATCCTGCGCCAGGATGAAGGGCTTTTGCGTGTCCGCAATCTCTTCGAGTACGGCGTCGGCGAACTTGCGGTTCACCTGCTGGTAGTATTCCCAATTCTCGGAGCGAAAGATCGGCCGTGTGTGTGCGATATGGCAAAGCGGCCAGAGACCCTCGTTGGCGAAGCCGAAGTAATAGCCGTTTTCCTCTTCCTTGTTGAGCCAAACGCGTCGCAGAGTATATTGCGGCTCGGCCGGCGGCACGCGCAGGCGATCGTGCTCGTCTACGGTTTCGCGATCGGCGTCGCCGCTGGCCTCGGCAATCCATGTCCCGTCGCAAGAACGCAGAATGGGCTCGAGCGCGGTCACCAAGCCGCTGGCCGGAATCATGATTTCGAGGTTGCCGTTCTGCCGCGTGTGGATATAAGGCTCGCGATTTGACACTACCACGAGGCGCCTCTGCTGCAGCCGCTTGCGCACATGCACGGACAAGCGGTCGGAGGTCCACAGCGACTCCGCCGTCTCCCGCAGGTGCGCTTCTCGTTCTGCCGCAGCGCGCGCTTCCTGCAAAGACTTCACCACGCCTTCCATCTCTTTCGCCAGGGGACCCAGCAGCTCGCTGCGCGGCGCAGCCACATCGCCGGACTTTCCGCTGCGTAAAGCCTTCAGCCACTGGGCGGCCTTGGTGATCGGGCTCACCAGGCTCCAGCGGATCACCAGGAACGTGATCAGCACGATGAGCAGAACTTCCAGCGAAACGTGGATCAGCGTCTGCCGCCAGATAACGGCGCTTTGTTCGCGAATGAAGCCGGCATCGTGAAAGACCGCCAGGCCCATCGCTTTCCCATCGGCGCGGCGCATCGAGAGCGTTTCTGCGTGGTAATACCTCGTTCCCAGCGTAAGAAAAATTCCGTGTCCTTCCGGGTTTTCGGAATCGATCGTTGGAGTCAATGAAGGGAAGGTGTTTTCCAGCGATGCCGGCAGGCGATCTGTCATGGCAACAGTCTTGCCCGCATCGTCGAAGATCGCCGCGCCCAGAATGCGCTCGCGCGTGCTGAGCCGATTGAGCGCGCGTCGCAGCTCCGTTGCGGAGGCGTTTTTATCCAGCAGCGGTTGCAGGTTATCGGCCAAGCTCTGCGCCGCTAAGCTAGCGCGCTGGTTCAGCTCCTTGTGCAGCGCTTCTTCCTGGTCCTGCACCTGGTAATAGGCAAACAGTCCGGAGATCAGCGCGAGACACGCGATTACCGGGAGCATCAGCCGCAGACTAAATCTCATCCCACTTCCTCGCCGCACGCTGACTGCAGAACCAGTCTGTTGCACGCGGCTGTTGAAATTTATTCGATGATTCGAAATCGGGCGGTGCTGCCGCGATTTCGGGATCAGTTCTGAATTTTGCTTGCCGGCTTCGTCGGGAGTTTTGGTTATGATCGCGAGCGAGAGCTGCTGCCGGGCCGGTAAGCATTGGCTAACGTCTTCTCGTTGGACTCAGTGTGACTTCTCCTCTTTTCCTGAGTCTTGTGGGCTCCTAGCGAAGTGCCACGTCTAAGTGTGGCGACGCTGTCTTGCAGGACAATTCGCACAAGCACTCTGCTGTGCCACTTGCCTCCATTAAATACCTCAGCGTCTACCGCAAAACCATACCGTTAAAGATGTACGAAAGGTGTCACCGTGGTGAATGCCCAAGCAAAACGTGAGCCAATTCATCCAAAAATTCGTCATGACTTGCCTATTTGTCGCCCCGAGGTACAGCCGCTCTCTGCCCTCCCGGACAGGTAGGGAAAAGCTGTTCTTTCTCGGGACGGGAGGCCAGTAGAGCGGAATCGCCGGCGCGAATTATCCTGAGACGCTCGCGCCATTTACCAGGAGCGTAATCTATGGGTTCCGCCGCCGCTTCCATCGAAGACAGCATCTTCTGCGACCGTTGCGGCGAGGCTTTTGCCCCGAAGAAACCCGTGTGTGTCGGCTGCGGAGCGACGCCGGCACGCCATTGGCTTCAACTCACAAGCCTTATGGTGTTTGTACTGGCGGCGTTCTGCAATGCGCTGGTTTGCTGGTTTCTGCTGCCGCGGCTGGTGAGTGTACGAAATGCGCAGGTCTTTCGAGGCTGGCTCTGGCTGGATGAAAAGGCTTCGATTTATGGCTGGGCGCCGATCATCATGGCCATATTGGCCTGGGACTACTTCATCTGGCGCCGCTCGCGGCGTGCCAAGCAGACCGGGCACAAAATCAAAGGCTGGATCACGCGAAAGGTCCTCACGTTTGTGCTGGTCACATCCGTGACTCCGCTTCTTCCCTGGTGGATTCCTGCGGGCCAGCCGCCGGATAGCTTCGTCGCCCGCATATCGCGCTATCCGGGGCTGCCTTCGAGCCTCGCCTGGCTCACAGTCACCCTCGTGCTCATCCTGCTCGTCTGGAATCCTGCGACGCGCGATTCCCTGCTCGGCCACGGCAGGATTTTGAGCCTGATCAGCATAGCGACGCTATTCGTTCTGCTGGCGATGACCCTCCTCGGCTGGTCGTTGACCTACTACTAGACCTCACCAGTTTGTCATTCTGAGTTCCGCCATGCGGAACGAAGAATCTCTCACTAGGTCTGCTCAGTGAGATCGCCTGCTGCCACCTGTTCTTCCGTGCGGCTCCGCGTTAACATCTCGCCGCCGAGCTAAAACGCTCATGCCAGCCGTTGGCGCGCAATTCAAAAGAGCTCTGATCTTCGTCCATCGCTGGATGGGCGTGCTTTTTTGTCTGCTGTTCCTCACGTGGTTCGCTTCCGGAATCGTAATGATGTATTGGCAATATCCGCAGGTCTCTGCGAGAGATCGCTTGAGCCGGGCGCCCGCGCTCGACGCTTCCCGAATCCATGTCTTGCCTCAGCAGGCCTACGCCCGGCTCGAAATCGATAGCCCTCCAATAGGGGCGCAGCTTGTCACTTTCGATGGACGCCCCGCCTATCGCTTTCGCATCGGCCTTGGCGATGTCTCCATCGTCTATGCCGATAGCGGGGAGTCCCAGGAAGATTTTCCGCCGGAACTAACCCTGCGCATTGCCTCGGCCTGGACGGGCCAGCCTCCCAGCGCCGCTAAGGAAGAAGACAACACCGAAGAAGATCAGTGGACCGTCTCCGAGGAATTCGCAGAGCTCCGGCCGTTGCGCAAATACAGCTGGCCCGACGGGCAACAGGTCTACGTCTCCACCGTGACGGGCGACGTCGTGCAATACACCACGCGCGGCTCGCGCCTCGCAGCCTATTTCGGCGCGATCCCGCATTGGCTCTACTTTACGCCACTGCGTAGGCGCGGCCAGCAATGGAGTCGTGTGGTCATCTGGTCGTCTGGACTCGGAACCATCGCGGCCATGCTCGGCATCACGGTGGGACTTTGGATGTATTCGCCTTCGAGAACCTATCGTTACGCGGGAGCGCCCGCCAGCTTTCCTTATCATGGGCAGAAGCGCTGGCATGCGATCCTCGGCCTCTTCTTCGGACTTTTCGCGCTTCACCTGGGCTTTTAGCGGAATGCTGTCGATGGATCCTTTCCCCAAATTGCAGGAAGGCGCAGACGATGGACCTGGCGCTCGGTTGGCCGCAGCGCTGCGCGAGATGCCGCCGCTTGAAGTCTTCACCGCGAAGCCACCGCAGTTGGTCTTGGCTGAGGCCGAAACCGCTTTCGGATCCGCGGTGAAACAACTGGAACTCACTTCCGGCGCGGGAGAGCCGGCTTACGTGGCTGTCCTGGGGCCGAAGGAGACGCGCGTGATTCCTGTGCTCGGCCGGCCGACATACGAATTCAATCGCGATCGGATCTTCGCGGCTCTAGAAAGAGCCGCGCGTCCGTATCTGCTCATCGCAAGTGCGGACTGTGTCTGTGTATGAATCGTACTATCTGGACCGCAGCAATGAGTTGCCTCTCCCGGCGATTTTCGTGCAACTGAACGACCCGGCGCGCTCGGCCTACTACATCGACCCCAAAACGGCGCGCATCGTGCAAAGCTACAATTCCAATTCGCGCTGGAATCGCTGGCTCTATCACGGCCTTCATTCGCTCAATCTGCCCTGGCTTTATAAATACCGGCCCGCGTGGGATATTGCGGTGATCCTTCTGCTGCTGGGAGGCGCTTCCCTTTCCGTCACTGCCCTTATCCTGGCGTGGAACGTCCTGTGGCGCAAGCTTGCCCCATGGGCCGCGACCCGCGAGGGTATCGAGCCTCCAAGCTCACGCCTGGAGGCTCGATAGGCGGGCTGGACCTTTAGGCTTCTCCAAACACCAGCACCTGCTTCTTGCCGGCAAATCTTATCTCCTTGAGTGTGTGCGACCCGTCTGCATTGTTGGTATAGACCACAGCATCGGCTAGGGACTTGCTATCCCGCTCCACCATTTTGCCTGGGGCCGTAACCACCACTTGGCCGTTCCTTGTAAATGTCACGGTCGCCTCCGGACTGTGCGTCACCCACTCGACGACGTAAAATCCGGGGGTAATTTCGGTCCCATTCAGGCTGACGGGAGTCTTGACCGAAACGGTGTGCGAGTTTGCCGCCGTTGCGGAAAGGCACACACCAAGGAAAATCGCTACCATCGCCAACGCATTTCCACGATATCCGTTACTTTTCATTTTCCCCTCCTGAAATCCTCTCTTGATCTCGGACCCAGCGGCTACCGTGAACCTGCACGTCCCGCCTGCGCCCGAGCCGGACTCTCGGCCGGCGCACGAAAAATGCACTCGGGGGCCAGGTACCTCAATGCACCGAATGTAAAATGTTGGTAACGCGCTAAACCACATCGTTCGAGAAGGTTACCTCCACAGGTAACGCGATTATTGCACCAAAGAAATTGACGGGAGGTGCTAGAATCTAGCGATCCCGGAAAACTCAAAAATGCAGTCCACGCCTACCCAAACCTCAAACCCCCGCCGTATTCGTTTTGGGATCTTCGAAGCGGACTTGACCGCCGGAGAATTGCGCAAAGGTGGCTCGAGGATTCGGCTGCAGGAACAGCCGTTCCAAATTCTGGCGATGTTGCTCGAGCGGCCGGGCTCAGATCATCACGCGGGAGGACTTGCGCAGCAGACTTTGGCCCGGCGACACTTTCGTCGATTTCGAACATGGGGTGAACTCGGCTGTCGCCCGGCTTCGCGACGCGTTGGGCGATTCGGCGGACAGCCCGCACTATATCGAGACGTTGCCGCGGCGTGGCTATCGCCTGATCGTCTCCGTCGAGGGGCGCAGCCGCCACAGCTCCGGCCAACCGCCGCGGTTAATGGCAGCGGCAGTTCGCTCAGTAAATGCGCATCTTGTTACGCAGGCTGGCCTCGACCTGCCGCGCCGCAGGTCGTTGCGCCGTCTTCCGGCGCTACCCGCCTCCGACGGCGCCGTTCGCTGGCAGCTGGCCATTTTGCGGCGGTTGTGCTAGAGCTTCGGCTGGATACTTCTTACTATTTACGCCCCGCACATGCGCTCACTGAAACCGATTCCATTGTGCTGGCAGACTTCACCAATTCAACCTCCGACCCTGTTTTCGACAACACGCTCCGGCAAGCGCTGGAGGTCAAACTCATCGATTCCCCATTCCTCAATATCGTTCCCGAAGACCGCATGCGCGACACCTTGCGGTTTATGGGCCGTTCGCCCGACGAGAGATTGACGACAGCCAACGCACGGGAGGTCTGCCAGCGGTTATCCAGCAAAGCCATGCTCTCCGGCTCGATTACCCAATTGGACGATCACTATTCGATCCTCTTGGCAGGCGACCAATTGCGCTACCGGCGATTTACTGGCCCGTGCCGGTGCCGAAGCCGTCGGCAAGGGCGGCGTACTCAAGGCGCTTGACGGTACCGCCATGGATATCCGGCGCAAGCTCGGCGAGTCGCTCAGCTCGATTAAGAAAAACGACGTGCCCATCGAGCAGGCGACCACTACATCGCTGGAAGCCCTGAAAGCGTTTTCCCTCGGCCAAGCCGCACGAAATCGCGGCATGGAGTCCGAGTCGCTTCCCTATTTCCAGAATGCCATCGAGCTCGACCCGAATTTCGCCATGGCTTACGCCGTCTTGGGACAGGAATATTCGAATCTCGGGGAGAATGCGCTTTCTGTCGAGTACACGCAAAAGTCCTTCGATCGCCGTGAGCGGGCCAGCGAACGCGAAAACCTCTATATTTCGTCCCACTACTACGAAAATGTCACTCGGGATTTGGACCGCACCACCCAGATCTACGAACTGTGGCGGAACACCTACCCGCGAGACGTCGTCCCGGCCATTAACCTCGGAGCTCTCTACATCTCACTCGGCCACCCGGACAAAGCCGTTGTCGAACTCCTGGACGCCAGGCGCCTCGATCCGGATAGCGCCTTCGTTTACGGCAATCTTGTATTTGCTTACCTCGATTTGAATCGCCTGGATGAGGCCAAAGCCACTTTCGACCAGGCCATTGCTCGCGGGCTCGATGCTGCAGACTTTCACATCGGCCGTTACATCGTCGCCTTCCTCGAAGGCGATGCTCAGACCATGAGGCAGCAAATGGCTTGGGCCGCCGACAAGCCGAACCGTGGCGGACTGCTCGAGTTCGATGCTTCCATTGCGGCTTACACCGGCCACCTGCGCAACGCGGAAGGATTATTCCAGCAGGCCGAAGACTCTGCGCGGCATTATGGACGCAAAGAATCCGCTGCCGAAGCACAAGCGTTTGCCGCTCTCGTGGAGGCAGAATTCGGCCGCCCCCATGAGGCTGGGCAGTTAGCTAAGGCGTCATTAAACGCCGTTAATGGCCCCGAGACCCAGTCCATCGCGGCGTTGGCTCTCGCGCGCTCCGGAGACGGGTCAGCTGCTGACACCATCGCCACCGATTTGGCCCAGCGCTTCCCATCCGACACTCTCTTCAACGCCTTGGATCTTCCTACCATTCGCGCGGCGGTTGAATTGAGCCGCGGGAACCCAGGTGCGGCCATCCGGCTTCTTCAGCCAGCGCTGCCCTTCGATCTCAGCAAAGGCCTCCATGTGACTTCCCTTTACGCGCCCTACCTTCGCGGACAAGCCTACCTCCGCGCTGGAGACGGCAAAGCGGCAGAAGCAGAGTTCCAGAAGCTTGTCGATCACCGTGGGATCGCGGCGGGCCGCCCCTACGCCGCACTGGCGATCCTCGGTCTCGCGCGTGCGCGCAGCCTTGCCGGCGATTCGTCAGCAAGTCGCATGGCCTACCAGGATTTCTTGGCTTTATGGAAGGATGCCGATCCGGAGATTCCCGTCTTGCAGCAGGCCCGCGCCGAATACTCCCGCCTGCACTAACTACCGAAACACCAGAGATAGGGTTTAGCGGTTCGCGCTGCAGCGCGAACTGACGTCGGTTGCCAGCGAATCGTCCAACTGCGTCTGGTGCGCGTTTGCCGCAGCACAAATTTGCGTTGCGTTCAGCCCGACCACTCCCCGCAGATCGGCATTCTGCAGGTTGGCGCCGGCCAGGTCAGCACCGCTCAGCACCGCTCCTTGAAGATTGGCGTTGCTCAAATCCGCGTGCCGCAGGTCCGCGCCCATCAGGATTGCCGCGTTCAACTGGCTCTCCTCGAGCTTGGCACCGGCCATTTTCGCCGTAGACAGATACGCACTCCGCAAATCGGTCATCTTGAGATTGGCGCCTTCCAGATTGGCTTGCCGCAGATCAGCCTGTCCGAGGCTGGCCCTCTCGAGCCAGGCATTGCGCAGGTCGGCGCCATAAAGCACGGCGCCGTCAAGTTTGGCATCCAGCAGAACCGCCGCGTTAAGCGAAGCAAACGAGAGGTCGGCTTTCTCCAGGTCCGCCCGAATCAGGTTGGCCCTTTCGAGATCGGCCGATTGCAGCGCCGCGCCATTCAGCTTTACTTGGTCCATTGCCGCAAATCGCAGGCTCGCCTGACGCAGATTCGCCAGGCGCAAATCGGCTTCCGACAAGTAGGCATAACTTAGATCCGCTTGCCGCAAACGCGCCCTCACCAGGAATGCGCTGTAACCCTGCATATAGCGCAGGCGCGATCCATTTAGATTCGCGCCTTGAACGTGGCTCAACTCGCCTTCAGTTTCCGTCCAACCAGCAGGCTTTCGCGAAATTTCCGCTTCGATCACCCGCGCGTAGGGATTGTAGCCAACCACCCAAAGCGCGTCGGCAGCCCAGGTCCAGGGACTTCCGGAGCTAATTCCCTGCGCCGGATTTCCGCCGTGCGGAGCGCCGCCGATTGTCCCGATGGAAAGCAGGCACAAAATCAAGCCCAATCCGGCACCGATCGGAATGCGTAACGATCCGGTCTTTTTGCCCCAAGGCTTTTTGTTCCAAGTGCGGCGCGGCTGCGGGTCTGAAAGTGCGGTCGGAGTCGAAGATACCGGCGAAGCGTCCGCCAATGCGTTCTCACCTTCAGCTGGCGCTTGCTGCGCGGATTCGTTCCGCATCTCGGAAAATAAGCCCGACTCATCGCTTCGGAAAGCGCGGGCGGCGGAGCGCGGAAAATGAATCGCCGCAGTCGTGGCTGCCGCGATCAGCGCCGCGTGCAGGATCGTGCCGCGCAGATCCTGCAGCGTCAGATACCGTCCCCAAAACAGGGTCATTGTTGCGGGCGTGACCCAGTACAGCAAAAGAATGCAAATCGCTTTCTCCACTCCGGCCATTGCCGACCGCCGTTCCCGCAGCCATCTGAAATAGCTTGAAGCGGGCCAACTCACAATCCACGGCAAGCTCTTGTCCAGGCGCCGGCCGTTCTCGAAAATTGCCGGCATGGCCCCTGTCACCTCCCAAAAGCGCTGCAAATACACGTGCAGCCAGAGGTACAGCGCGCCAATCAACACGGGGCACAGAAGAAAGAATTCTGCGAGCGGCACTCCATTTCGCAGCACCGGGAACGGAAGTAAAGCGGCGTTTCTCAGAATTTGCGTGTCCGAAACAGTGACGATCCTCCAACACGCCAGCGCGTTAAGCAACATCAATGCGCTGATCAGCCATTTCGCATGTTGGCCCCGCCGCCTTACGTATTTCAAATCCTCGGCGGCCGCCACCTCGGCCGGCAATTTGGCGAACGTCAGATTAGTCCCAGCCAGCTCTGCGGCCAATAACCCTGTGGCGCCCTCCAGAGTGGCGCCTTGTAGATTCGCCTCGCGCAATCGCGCGCCCAGCAGGTTCGCACCTGCGAGATTTGCCTGTAGCAGGCTAGCGCCCTGCAGATCGGTCAAGAGCAGATCGGCGCCTTTCAAAACCGTGTCATTCAGCAACGCGCCTTGCAAATTTGTGTCGGTCAGGTCCGCGCCTTCCAGGTTTAGGCGAGAAACGTCGGCCTGACGGCCACTGCGCCCATTCGATTTCACCCAATCGCGATGTTGCTCGAGGATGACTTCTAGGTCGACTTTGGCCGAATGTACCGCGGGCCGCCGCGTCGCTATCTTTTCCGCTTTTATGATCTCCAGGTCCATAGCCGCAACTCTCCAGGAACACAGGCGAACCAATTCCAACAGCTTTCGCGGCCCAAGCCGCGACTTTTTTGGTTCGATTTGCACGGAACCGCTGGGCGGCGCATGCCGGAATTGCTGGAGACCACTCTAGCTTCCGGAAGGGGGCGAAACAATCGCGCCGTGTGGCAGGTTTCCGGGCCGGAAACTGACCTTCCGGCCAGCACTTGCGCCGTCGCCTTCTCGACGCCCTTGCTGACCCGGCGCTGAGTTCACTCAGCGGATACCTGAGCGCGGTCGCTGCGGGGCCGCAGAGAATCCCGGCCTTGCGGGACGATCCTGCACCGCCCCGCCTTGGTGTATATCGAGACTTGGCACCGAAGTGAAATGTTCGCGACTGCGACGTTAGCTGGCAACAAGTTGCAGTGCCGGCGCGATCTTGTGCTCCCTCATGATGTCCAGCCTGCTCCGTGCGCCGCATTTCTTGAGAATCGAGCTGACGTGGAACTTGGCCGTACTTTCGCTGATGCTGAGCCGCGCGGCAATCTCTTTATTGGTGAGTCCTCGCAAGATGAGCCCGAAAACTTCGCGCTCCCGAGCCGAGAGCTGCAAGGCCGCGTCTGTGCGAATGTTGTTTTCCGCAAGACGCCTGGCGATGTATTGATTTACGTGCTGGTCGAGCATCTGCATCGTACGAGCCACAGCTTCTAAAAATGCCTGATCAGGCCCCCTGTCTTCCAATTGTCTCGCCATTGCGCTTCGTCCTCTCTCTGAACATGTATGGTTTTAGCTGCGATAAGTGGCTTCGAAACCCAAGAGCGGCTCTTCACCTCCCCGCCAAACGCACTAAGGCCTTGAGTAATCCCGGTGTCCGCGAGAAACTCATGGCACGCTTCTGGCCAGGCATAAGAAGCTGATTAGCAATGGGATAGAGATAAAGATACAGGTTTGTATTTAGAAAGTCTGCGCTACTAAAGTGTAAGACTTACAGTGTGTGTCCTATGCGTCGACCTGACTCAACCGTCTAAGTCGGGCGATATTCCGCGACTCCCAGGGACTTCAGCCGCACTTGGCTTCGATTTTGCATCCACCAGCCCCGCACTACGGAAATCGGCCATATGGATCGCCAGGCGCCCAAAATTGCGCCCTTCCAGGTAAGGCGGTAGGTCTGACCATCAGCTTCGCGGTACATGTATCCGCGCTCCTGCTGGCGCGGGCCATAGCGCTCCAGGCGCCGTTTGAGCTCGTTTAATTCCTGCCCCTGGGAGGGCAATTCCGGCCGCGATCCCCCGATCTTCTCTTGCACGAGCATTCGGTGCGCGCGGTACAGAGTGAAGGCATCCTTGATTTGCGGAAAGCGAAACACATGATAGGAGGGCGAAGGAAACAAGACAGGAGCAGTGGAATTGGTATTCGTGTCTACCTGTGAGTCGTCGGAACAGCGCGTTATGAATTCGGTATAGCCGCGCATCTTCGTCGGGGCCTTTACCACGCTGACATCGGCCCATTCCGCGGTCTTAGAATTGCTCAACAGCGCCATATACGACTGCGTATTCGGCGCTAGGCTTCCCAGGTTTACGTAACCGACAGGCTCGAACCCCAAAGCCGTTATACCCGGCAAGCGCTTGGTCATGAATTCCCGCACGTCCTGCGGGAGCGTCTCAAGGGGAACCGATTGGGGATTAACAGTGGCTTTGTACCGAAAGGTGCCTCGCAGGACGATAGGGCTCAGTACAAACAGCACGCCATATATCTTCAGCAATAGTGAGAGAATTCCGTGGTCCAGTAGTCCCGTCATCGCGACGCTCCCTCCAAAGTGCAAGATCGTGTGGTGAACGTGAACCGTGGGAATTTGCTATGTCGATTGTATGGCACGCGCGCGGCGCATCGCAGGCCTGCGGAAGCTTCCGATTGTCAAACGAATAGCTGTCCTTGAGTACAGGGAGAGCCGCACAGTCATGGATCGAAAATTAGCGCCTTGGGACGGAAATAGAAAGGAGGCTGGGCGCTCCCACGATTCGGGCAGATTCTTTCAGAAGCAGGATCCAGAAGATGATAGTGGGTGAGCGCGGTTCGCCTGGGGCAGACAGCGCTCACCCCTGCAAACGGTTGGAGCGATGTTCGCGAGTCTAGGCCCGAGCCGCCTTGGCTCTGTACGCCGGCGCAAAAACTTCAGTGACAAACGTTTCGATCGTTGTCGGCGCAGTGTTTTGTGGTGAACGCGGTTCGAGCGGGCGCATGTGGCCCGAATTCAGGGCCTCGGCCATCTCGAGTATAAGGTCAGCCATATTCGGAGACATTCCCATTTGCGTCAGTGCTGGCTTCAATTGTGCCGCCTGAAGTTGCTTATACGTCAGATCCGGCTTTCCGATTGCCGCACCAACTACTTTGGCGACCTGGGTATAGGTCACGTCGCGCGCGCCGAGCAATTCCCGCCGCTGCTTCCCCTGAAAATCGCGTCGCGATAGCGCGTCAGCCGCAAAGTCACCGATGTCGCGTGTAGCGATCATCGGCAGCGCCAGATCCGACCGCACAGGTCCCGCCATGCTTCCTACGGATGGAATGACATTGACCTGCGGCAGAATATTCTCCATGAAGTAGCCCGCGCGGATGAAGAGGACATTCAGACCGGTAATCGCATCCAGCTTCTTTTCCAATGTGTGCAGCCCGACTACGGGGCCGGTCTTGTCCGCTTTATCTGCGCCGTAGCTGCTGAGCACGACAGCGTGCCGTACTCCGTTATTCTCGAGCGCCGCGGCCAGCGTCTCGCTTACGCGCTGCTGATAACCGAGTACGTTCGGCGATGATATGTTTGGTGGAGTCATCACGTAAGCTGCCTCCGCACCCGAAAATGCCCTCGCCATCGCGCTCGCATCGCTCACGTCCCCAACGAATGCTTCCGCACCTCCTTGCTTGAATCGATCGAGCCTCCTCTCATCCCTGCCGACCACGCGAACTTTTTCGCGCTTCGCCAGCAGTTTTTCGGCAACTACGCTTCCGGTATGTCCCGTGGCGCCAATTACAACGTACATGCGATGTCTCCTCGCGGAATGTGTCCGCTATTTTTCACTTCCGCGGGCGCGGCTGGAAGCCGCCCGTCGGCTAGCCATAGATTCACGATAATGCCAGCGGTTGCCAACGTCCCTGTGGAAAACGCGCATCCGATCAAAATCGTCGTCCCGAGTGAACATCGTGAACGAGGGACCTCTCTTGCTTTTGGGCAGCCTATCTCGGAGGGATCGTCGTCCCGAGTGACAAACCGGAGGGACCTCTCCTCAACTCTTCGGCGGTCTACCCGCCGCGCTCCAGCGCCTTGCGGTCCCACTTCGCTAGGTTCGCGCCAGCTTCGTACGTACTTTGGCAGAAATCGAGAATCGCCTTCTCCGGCGAATCCGCCGCGCGCACGTCGTCATACTTGAGGAGAAATTCCCCTAATTGCGTATCCCAATATGCGGCGCTCGGACGAACCTTCTCCTTCTCGAATCCCGCCGGCGCAGGCATCGTATAAGAATAAAAGGCGGCTTGCTTGTAGCGCCGGTCTCCGGGCCAGAATCCGCAGCTGCTGACTTCGTGCGAATACGCCTCGCGCGTCATGGCATCGGCGCCTTTTGGCAGCGAACCGCGCCGCCCGGAAAAACGCGTCACCGCCAGGTCCATCGAACCCCAGAAGAACTGCACCGGGCTGCATTTGCCCAGAAAAGGCGCCCGAAATTCCTTGAACACGCGGTCCGCGCTCAGCAGGATTCGGCGAAAGCTCTCTACGTATTTCCGATCGTACGATGCGTGCTTGGTGTCCTGCTCAAATGGAATCTTGTCATCAAACTCGTCGGGCATGGTGTGAATTTTCGCTTCAATTCCGAGCGATCGCAGGGTGGACATGTATTCTTTGTAGAAATCGGCCACAGAACGGGGCCGCAGTTCGATGCTGCGCTCGTCGCCTTTGCTCGTCTCGATGAGCAGGCGATGCGCGATAAAATCGAAGTCGACTTCGAACGCCTCGTGTCCAAACGGAATCGTGGAAGTGGTCAGGCCGCGCGGCGTAACGTAGAGCGTTACGTTCCACCAGTGATTCACCAGCGGCGTAAGCTCTCTGCGCGTCTTGCCCACGATCTGCGTCCACATGTGCAGAGTGTCGAGCGTGCTTTCCCACTCGGCATAAGGCAGCGGCGGCCAGTCAGGCGAAGTCAAGCTCGACCTCGTCGATGTAGCACCAACCCCAATCCTCGCCGCGTTCGAACGACTTCATGATGGGGTGCTTGGAGGAATGGAAATGCTTCGTGGCGTGCTTGTTTTTGGAGGAATCGCAGCAGCCCACGTGTCCGCAGATCAAGCACAGGCGCAGGTGCACCCATGTGTCGCCCATTTTCAGGCACTCTTCGCAGCCGCGCGTGTGCGGCTGCACCTCCTTAATCTGATTCATGTGCGTGCATCCCTTCATCGTTTGTCTCCTTTGGCCTGATCGGGGGGAATTCGTTGTGCGCGACCGGCACCTTACGCGTCTTGAGTGGATGGGATCAGTTTAGCCGAATCTGCCTAGCCGGAGCCCACCCGCCCAGCGGCATCCGCCTCAGTACCACCTGATCGGCGGCTTTACGAGATGAATCTGGATGGTCTGCTCGCTCTCGGTGACGTCGTGATACTCGCCATAAGTCTTCCAGCCCTGCGCGACAACCTGAATCAGGACCTTGCCCTGCCGTATTTCCGGCGAACGCGCGATGCCCTCCTGATTCGTCTTCAGGTCGAGCTCAACTTTTTTCTGGTCGGGAAACCGGAGATAAATGCTGGCATCGGCGACGGGTTTGTTCTCGTCGCCGCCGGTGAGCTCGATCCGCAGGCGGCTGGTCCCGTTGCGTTTGTCCGCAGCGGCAGGAGCCTTATCGGATTGCGCGGTGAGCGCCGGCGTCAACAGGGCCGGCCCGAAAAGCATCGCCAACAGAACAAGCGAAACCCGAAACGAACTTCTCTTTAGCATACCCGCATCTCCGACATCTACGCGCTGCCAACCGTCGCGTGCAGCCGCAGCGAACCTCTCCACTGTTTACTCCACCCATAGCAAATTGGCAAGCGACCATCCGACAGTCTGGGTTAGGCTAGAGTGCTGATCATTGTGCTTGCGCGTGCTGCCGCGCGGTGCTTGCGCGTGGCGTGCCACGCCGCCTGAGGAGGAAGACTGCATGGGATTCGCCACCGACGCGATCCACGTTGGACAAGAGCCGGAACCGGCTACGGGCGCCATCGTCGCGCCGATTTTTCAGACCTCCACATACGTGCAGGAGGAGCTGGGCAAGGATAAAGGCTACGACTACGCGCGCACAGCACACCCGAACCGCCGCGCGCTGGAGCGCTGCGTCGCTCGCCTGGAAGGCGGACAGGCCGCCTACGTCTTCACCTCGGGAATGGCCGCGATCGATGCCATGTTTCGGCTGCTGCGCCCCGGCGACCACACCCTGATTTCACGCGCCGTCTACGGCGGCGTCTACCGGCTCACAACGCAGTTCCTTTGCCAGTTCGGCATGGAGTTCACCTTCGTCGATACGTCGGATCTCGAATGTGTGCGGAAATCGCTGCGGCCGAATACGAGAATGATTTACGTGGAGACGCCCACCAATCCCACCATGATCGTCAGCGACATCGCGGCGATTGCCGAAATCGCCAACGAGCGAAATATCACCGTGACCGTGGACAACACGTTCCTGAGCCCCTATTTGCAGCGTCCGCTCGAACTCGGTGCGCACATCGTGGTGCATTCCATGACCAAGTATCTCAACGGGCATAGCGACGCCACCGGCGGCGCGGTAATCCTCACGCGACCGGGCGACGCGGAGAAAATCTATTTCCTGCAGCGCTCCACGGGCGCAGGCCTGGCGCCGATGGATTGCTTCCTTGTCTCGCGCGGCATCAAAACGCTGGCCGTGCGCATGGCTCAGCACGACGCCAACGGCATGGCCCTCGCGCGCTATCTGGAAGACCACCCCAAGGTGAAACGCGTGCTTTACCCCGGCCTGCCTTCGCATCCGCACCACGATCTGGCGCGCAGGCAGCAGCGCGGTTTCGGCGCCATGCTGTCGTTCGACTTGGGCACGCTCGAATCCGCGCGGCGCCTGCTCAATCACGTGAAAATCTGTTCGCTGGCGGAAAGCCTTGGCGGAGTCGAGACGCTGATCTCGCATCCCGCAACAATGACGCACGCATCGATCCCGCCGGAAGTTCGCCGGCAGATCGGCATCACCGACGGCCTCGTGCGCCTTTCGGTAGGATCGAAGACGTCGAAGACTTGATCGCCGACCTCGACGCCGCCCTCGAAAAGGTCTAGCAGGTGGGCTACAGAAAGATTGATGCTAAAACGTGTAGCCCAGCCTTTGCGTTTTTCCGCAAAGGCTGGGGGTTTTCGTGCTTTTTCCGCGACCGACGGTCCCGTGGATTAGAGTCGTCGTAAAGGGCGGGGATTTTTCAGCTCCCCTTCGGCGGCCGCCCTCGTGAAGGTTTGATTCCGGCGACGCGACGTTTCCTTCGTTGTCATCCCGAGCGAGCGGTACCCCTTCACGCTCTCCTGCGCGCGATGGGTGCGAGCGAGGGATCTGCTTTTCGATCTTTCGTAGTGCGCCTATTTGTAGCTCAGGTCGTCCCGCCGATTTGTGGCGGGAGACCTGAGGTTTTTCCCGTGCCAGCGGCAGGACGCAATCTGCGAGCACACTATTATTTATCTTCGGGATTCACGCATTCGCCGAGCCATGCCATATATTTCGGCGAGCCTGCCATGATCGGCAGGGCGATAAATTCCGGCACATCGTAGCTGTGCAGCCGTTCGACTTCGGCCTGCAGCGCCCGCAGGCGCCGCGCGGAAGTCTTGATCAGCAGCAGGAACTCCCGAGCCTTCTCCACTTTCCCTTTCCACCGATACACAGACTGCACAGGAATATCCAGCAGATTGGCGCACGCAGCCAGCCGCCGCGAGACGATTTCTCGCGCAATTCGCTGCGCCTCGGCCCGCGAACCGCACGTCACCAGCACCACGACGTACTTCCCTGCACTCTTTTTCGGCATCGCCGCTTCGCTACTCGCCTTCACGCCTCTTAACTTTTTGCTTCCGTGTGTGCGCTTTGTTGCAATGTATTTTCGCCGCCAAGATACAATACGGCCCGGCACAAAACAAAATGGCGGCCTCGCCCATAAAATTCGGCACCTCCGGCTGGCGCGGCATCATCGCCGAAGATTTCACGTTCCCCAACGTGCGCATCGCCGTCGCCGCTATCGCTGACCATGTCTTAACCCGTAATCGGCGTCCCACGCTGCTTGTGGCGCACGACACGCGCTTCTTTTCCGAAGAGTTCGCGCGCGCAGCGGCCACTGAGCTCGATAATCGCGGCGTGCATCCGCTGCTCTGCACCGGAGCGACGCCCACGCCCGCCGTGGCCTGCGAGATTCGGCGCCGCAAAATCGACGGCGCCATCAACTTCACCGCCAGCCACAATCCGGCGGAATATCACGGCCTGAAATTTTCGGCTGCCGACGGCGGCCCCGCGCTGCCCGAAGTCACGCGCGATATCGAAGCTCGCGCCGCAAAGCTTTTCGCTCGGCCGGCGGAGAAAACTTCAGCTTTCCCTTCGCCGCACGACACGCGCACCTTCGAGCAAGTAGACATCGCCCCGCCTTACCTCGCGCGCCTCGGCGAACTGGTTCGCTTCGACGAATTGAAAAAGAAAAAAGCGCCGCGCATCGTTTACGACGCGCTGCACGGATGTGGCGCGGGATATCTCGATCGCGCGCTGCAAGAGCACGGCGTCGCCGGAAGCGAAACGATTCGCGCCGAGCGCGATGTTCTATTCGAAGGCTCCGGCCCCGATGTCTCCGAGGAAAATCTCAAGCGCCTCTCCGAAGCCGTCATCTCGCACAAAGCGCAGATCGGCCTGGCCACCGATGGCGATGCGGATCGCTTCGGAGTCGTCGATGCGCAGGGCCGCTGGATTTCGCCGAATCATATTCTCGGCTTGCTCTACGACTACCTGATCGAAAGCCGGGGCTGGAATCTCGACGCCGCGCGCAGCGTCGCCACCTCGCATCTGCTCGATGCCGTCGCCGCCAAACATGGCCGCAAAGTCCGCCAGACTCCCGTCGGATTCAAATACATCGGCCACTTGATTCTGCAGGACGCCATCGCGCTCGGAGGCGAAGAGAGCGCCGGGCTTTCCATTCGCGGGCACATTCCCGAAAAAGACGGCATCCTCGCCTGCCTGCTGGTGGCCGAAATGATCGCGGCTCGCCAGGCGCCGCTGGACGAGCAATTGAGTGCGCTTTTCCGCCGCGTCGGCCGCGAGTATTGGCCCTTGCGCACGAATCTGCATCTGACGGAAGACGTAATGGCGCGCGCCGTGGAACGGCTGAAGAGCGATTTCTCGGAATTTATCGGTAAGCGTGTGGCGCAATCGGATCGCACCGACGGGCTCAAACTCGTTTTCGATGACGGCTCCTGGATCCTGTTGCGCCTCTCCGGGACCGAGCCGTTGATGCGCGTCTATACGGAGAGCGCCACAGCGAAAGAATCCGCCCAACTTGCGGAGGCCGCTCGCAAGTGGGTTTTTGCCGCAGCGGCAGGAGGCTAAAGGTTGCGAAAGTCGAATGCGGAGGAGCCGCAGTCGTTTTGGAGCCGCCATGCCCGTACAATTCTGGGCCTCGCGCTTTTTCTTTTGGCCATTCACGACATTTTCGGAAGCCACGGCCTGCTCGCCATGCGTCGCACGCAAGCACAGGTGCAGGAATTACGCGGAGAGATCGACCGGCTGAATCAGCAAAACACTCAACTCAATAAGCAGGTCCAGGCGCTGCGCACCGATCCCAAGGCCGTCGAACGCATCGCTCGCGAAGAGATGGGCCTCGCCCGCCCCGGCGAGATGATCTTCAAAATCCCGGAACAGCCCCAGGACTCCGCCCTCGCGAAAAAGCCCTGACCCACA
>CAWDQT010000023.1:0-66595 GCA_963804535.1 uncultured Acidobacteriota bacterium | reverse complement strand
GAGCGAGGGATCTGCTTTTGGCGGCACTGGAAAGTGCCGCTTGCGACCGCGTTCGCTAAGCCTAGTGAAATGAACACTTACACAAAAATGGGTGGGGGGGTACCCAGGTGCGGATCAACCGAAATCTGGCTGACGGGCATTTCGTCATGAGATATACGACAATAGAAGCGATGGTGACGACAGAGAAGCTATGGCGATGACAGGAATTCCCGGCAGGACGGGCTCTCCGGTACGGGCCCGCGAGAGCACCTCAGGCCGCGAACGCGCGTCGGAATCAAGGCAGCCCGTAAAGGGAAAATCCGCGGGGCTCCTGCGTCTGTTAAAGGAGGCCTGGCCATTCCTCCGTCCGCAGCGGATGCTCTTACTCTTCGGTCTGGTCCTGATGGCCATCAATCGGCTGGCCGGTCTGGTTCTGCCCGCTTCGACAAAGTTTCTGGTCGACAACGTCATCGGCAAACGCCAGGTCCATCTGCTCGCTCCGCTGGCGCTGGCCATCATCGCCGCTACCGCGATTCAAGGCGTGACCTCCTTCGCGCTGACGCAACTGCTCTCCAAAGCGGCTCAGCGGATGATCGCGCAACTTCGCAAGCAGGTGCAGGCGCATATCGGGCGCCTGTCCATCGCTTTTCACGATGGGAACAAGACGGGAAATCTCGTGTCGCGGATCATGAGCGATGTCGAGGGCCTGCGCAACCTGATGGGCACGGGCCTGGTGGAACTCGTCGGCAGCTTGATGACCGCCTCGTTCGCGCTGGTCGTGCTGCTGCGAATCAGCGCCTTCATGACGGCCGTGGCTTTCGCGATCTTGGTCGCTTTTGGATTTGCGCTAAACAAAGCCATTGGCACGATCCGCCCGATCTTTCGTGCACGCTCGAAATTAAATGCTGAAGTCACCGGGCGGCTCACGGAGTCGTTGGGCGGCGTTCGCGTGGTCAAGGGGTATCACGCCGAGGGAAGGGAAGAAGAAGTTTTCGCCGGCGGAGTGCAGCGGCTGCTCGAGAACATTTTGAAGACCCTAACCGCCACTTCGGTGATGAGCCTGTCGTCCACGGTTCTGTTTGGAATCGTGAGCGCGTTGATCCTGTACCTCGGCACCATGCGCATCGTAGCCGGAACGATGACGCTCGGAACGTTTCTCACTTACGTCGCATTTCTGGCCATGCTGATCGCGCCGGTTTCGCAAATTGTGAGCATTGGGACGCAGCTTACTGAGGGAATGGCCGGACTCGAGCGCACCACCGACATTCTGGCGGAAAGACCGGAAGACCAGGACCCCAAGCGCACGGTTTCCATTGGAAAAATCGAGGGTGAAGTCGCCTTCGAGAATGTGGATTTCGCTTACGCCGAAGGAAAACCGGTGCTGCACGAAGTCAGCTTCCGCGCGCGGCCAGGAACAGTGTACTGCGCTGGTGGGTCCTTCCGGCGCCGGCAAGTCAACGATCATCGGCTTGATCGCGGCGTTTTATACGCCCACGTCGGGACGCGTTTTGGTGGATGGCATCGATCTTTCCACCGTGCGGCTCAGCAGCTATCGCACGCAGCTCGGCGTTGTTCTACAGGAGACGTTTCTGTTCGACGGAAGTATCCGCGAAAATGTGAGCTTCTCCCGGCCAGACGCAAGCGAAGAGGAGATGAAAGCTGCTTGCCGCATTGCGCGGGTGGACGAATTCGCCGAATCGTTCCCGCAAGGTTACGACACGGTCGTCGGCGAGCGCGGCGTCAAGCTTTCCGGCGGCCAGCGCCAGCGCATCTCCATCGCGCGCGCAATTCTCGCCGATCCGCGAATTCTGATCCTGGACGAAGCGACTTCGAGCCTCGATTCTGAATCGGAGGCGCTGATTCAGCAGGGCCTCTCTTATCTCATGCAGGGTCGCACGACATTTGTGATTGCTCACCGGCTATCGACGATTCGCAGAGCGGACCAAATCCTGGTGATCGAGGCAGGCAGAATCATCGAGCAGGGCACGCACGAATCGCTCTATGCGCGGGGCGGCCGCTATTTTGAGCTTTACACGAAACAGCACGGCTTGCAGGCGAACCTGTTTCTCGCTCCCGGCGAAGGGGGAGATAGTCCGGGCGATTCGTCTGGAGATACTGCCGCGACGAATGGCGATGGCGAAGGCGAAGCTGCGGACAACGAGCCGAACATCGCCCGCGCTGCCAAGATCCTGCGCGGCCAAACGTAAGCCTGCGTTCGCTCGCGGGCAACCGACGTCGCGACCGCGCCAATATCATCATTCGTTCACCGCATCGGTTGCTGAGTGCGTCATCGGACTTGGCGCGTGTCCGAACATAATGCCGGTTTCCACCTCCGTCGGCCGTCCGTCGCGCAGGTAGGGCTTGAACCGCCACTGCGATAGCGCCTCTGTAATGCTTTTTGCCTGATCTGGAAACGCAGCGAGGAAATGGACGTGCTTTACCTTGCCGTCTTTCCCGATGATGATCCGCACAGGAATTGGGTTGAATCTGCGCTCGGTAAAGATCGGATCGACCCTTTCGATGACGTTTTCGGAGCGTGCGTAGTCCTTGATGCAAACAGGGACGTCATCCCCGCCAGTCCCCAAGATAGGACTGGCCTCCGCCGGCAGCTTCATTTTGTCCATTTCCTGGATAAGGCTCTCCATCGATTTCGTGTCGCGGCCGGCGAAGACGAATTGGATCATATGGCAGCGGATTTGCGTTGCCACGACGTACCAATGGAGTTCGGCCACGGGCGAGAAATAGTCAAAGCGGACGAAGGAGTGATTGGCGATACTGACCGGCGTCACGGATCGCTCCACTTTGTAATCCGCTTGCAACGCCTTCTCGGCATAGGTGACCAACTCGAACGCATTCGCAGCGGGCTTCAACGTGAAAAAGAGATCCTGAGCGGCGATCAGGATCGTGCCTCCGCTTGTTACTTTGTCTGTGTTTCCAGGTCGAATCTGAGCAAGGACGTAATAGCCAGTATCGGAGGGAGGCGGCCCGTAATATTTCTGCGTCCAGCCTGGGGGCAGAGGGTAATTAAGGGCGAAATATTTATTCGTGTAGGCGTTTTCAGCCACGCTTCCGCCGTCAGGCAAAGGCGTCACGGAATCGCTGGCGCTCGCCCAGGCACCCTTCACCAGAATCGTATCCGCGGGCAGCGGTCTAGCTTGTGGATTCTGCGAAAAGTCGCCTCCGTTCTGCGGCGGGCGTTGTGCTGATGCCGAGGCAAGAAAGCGTGACGCATAAACTCAGAGGCACGAAAAAGCGCGAAAATGCTGAATGCACATTCCACCTCGAAACGAGGGCGGTCTTCGACTGGGGTGTCGGCCAAACGGCGAAGCGGGCGAGAGGAATCATCTCGCCCGACAAAACGCCGTCAAGCCGCTATAACGAGCGCAGAAAATTCAGTAGGTCCTGTTTCTGCGCGGGTGAAAGCAGATCGAAGTTCTCTTCCACCTGAGTGGCTTCCGAGCCGCTGCTTTGGTGAGCCTCAATCGCGCGCATGAGGTTCGTGGTACGGCCATCGTGCAGCAGGAAAATCCGCTGCGACAGCCCCCACAACGGAGCCGTGCGGAACTGGTCGCCGCCCGCGCCTCCTTGCGAGACGTTGTCGGCTAATCCTGTGCCCATGTGATGGATCTCGAGATCGGAAAACGCGTTGACCGGCGCGTTGCTGAGCGAATTAGTGAAGTTGGATACTTGCGTATTGCCAACCGTCGGCGTGTGGCACGTCGCGCATCCGATAGCACTGAACAACGCGCGGCCATTATTGATAGAAGTGGTCCCGCCTGGCGTGGTGGCTGGATGGCGTCGGCGCTGCCAGCAAGCGCATGAACATGGCAAATTGCACGACGTCGCTCGGAATCGAGGCGTTGGTCGCATACTGGTCCGCGCCGGTTTTGCCGTATAGTTCGTCGTGTCCTCTGGATAGCCAGAGCCGCTAAGGTTCAGGCAACTTGGCGGCAGTCCGGTGCGCATTTCCTCGCCCGGCAGCGGACGATCCTGGGGAAAGATTTCGTTGGAGATGCCCATCTCGACGTTGTAGGCCTCGCCGGCAAATAGCTCGAGCGACTTATTTTGAGCCTTCCAGCCGAAACGGCTGATGGTGCCGTCGTTGCCGTTACGGTTAAACGTGCCGCTAATGCCAAAAGTGTTGTTTTCATGGGCCTCTTGATTGGCGAGCAGCGTTGAGTCATCCAGGTTTTCGATCAAACCAGCACCAAACACCGGCGTAGGAATTCGGAAGATGATGTTATTTGTCTACTGCGCCAGGGCGAAGCGGGGCTGCGGCAGGCTACAGCTACCGGCATCGGTACGACCCGAGACGGTAAATAGATCTTCCACTCCTCCGTTTGGGGCATTTGGATTGGGATTGCCGGACGGGTCGAAAAAGAACGGAAAGCGCACTTCGCGGGTCGGGCCGTTAGACGTGATGAACGAAGGAATACCGTTCGTGGACCCGATCTACGAATCCGTTGGCAATCACCCGAAATTGGGGATTTTCGGCCGGACCGGTTCCCCCAACGGCCGGCTGCGCGTGGCATCCTGAGCACTGTACGAAGTTAAAACGCGGTCCAAGGCCGTTGTTTCCAGTGGGGCTGTTGGAAACAGACTCTACGTCTTGGAAGCGACTCTGACCGTTCTGAAAGAATTGCAAACTGCCGTCAGTTGCGGTTACCGAAGGCAGGGGCAAGCCGGCGCGTGCCGCGCCCCCTTGAACTCCCGGATCTATTTGAGCAAATGCGATCTTGGGCAGGAGAGACAACGCGAATGCTGCAAGAAGTGAAAATAATTTAATCGCTTTCATGAAATTCTCCTTGCCGGGCGCGCAAGAACTTATCGCTTCGGTCCGCTCCGGCACAACGGCCCCAGGAGGGAATCTCAAGGGCAGGTTTTCCTGTCCAGCGGCGACCCGCGGAAGTACAGGGAGACAAAATTAGACAAAATTAAGACCTGTACGGCTTATGACCCCACGTACCATTGCCATTCATCTTTGGATGGCTACTATGGCTCAAGTTCTCGCGTGCGGGTGCCGAACAGACGTTTCTCCCCCAGCCCCGCTCTTGAAATGTTCGTATGGTATGACCGCAGAAAGCAGGCGCGTGGCTCCACAGGTTCAGGTACTGAGTTCTCACCCATTACTTCCCTGGGCGGTTGAGGAGCTTCTCGGCGAGGTGAAAGGCTTTTCGGTGCGAAATTTGCCGGCGGCTGCGACTGAGGAACAGGCGATGAGTTACGGAGATTCGCCGCGGCTTTTCCTTCTGGACGGCTGTTCCTTGCGCTGCGACCTGGGCCGGCTGGTGCAGAGGTGCCGTGCACAAGCCCCCGGAAGCAAATTTCTGGTGCTGCTCCCTCCCGAAAATAGCGGTGAGGAGGAAATGCTGCGGTTATTTTTCTGGGGCATCGACGGTTTTGTGGTCTTGCACAAGACTTGGCAATCGGACCTGCCTCACGCCATTCGCAGCATTCTGAAGGGACATGTCTGGGTGCCTCGGGCAGTTACGGCGGCCTATGTTACGCAGATGAGAGCGATGCTCGATACCCAGCTTGCGCCGGGCCAAGGCTTAACGGCCCGAGAGGGGCAGGTTCTTCAATTATTGATGCGACGTCTAGCCAATAAGGAGATTTCCAGAGCGCTGGCGATCTCGGAGCGGACCGTCAAATTCCACGTATCGAATATTCTCAGTAAGCTGCAGTTGGAAGATCGGCGCAGCCTGCGGCCCGATACTCTCACGCTTCGCGCGCTTACCTCTTAGACCGAACACGAGTGTCTACGGTTGACCATCGCCGGCGCCGGCATCTTGGGGATTCCTGCGGGTGTGAATTTCGCTTTGCTGCGCGTCGCGAAGCGCGAACTGGAAGAGCGCAGTCTATTCGCGGTTCATCGTCATTTGCGTGAGCTTCTGGAAGTGATAGCCCATGATCGCCAGGCGAATCGCAGCGCCAAAGGACTGGCGATAGCGTGTGCTGGCGGCGATGAACAGGCGCCAATAAGAGAAGGCGTGCCTGCTGAAAATTCCCTGTCTGAGAATCGATCGCACCAGGGCCTGAATATCGGATAACGAGAGATGCGTGTGGCCGCCCGTATGCGGCTGATACTGGGCGAGGAATTTGCGCACGCGCGCGTAATAGATATCGGGCCGATAGATGCGCTGCAGGATGGAGCGATAGCCGTCCACAAGCCGCTGAGCATCCATACGCGGTTTGAAATTAAGCCGCAAATCGAAATTGTTTCCGTCGCCATCGCATACGATGCGGCCTTCCTTCTGCAGCCGGCGATAGAGCTGCGTACCCGGAAGCGCTTGCAACAGGCCGACCATGGCGAGCGGAATGGCGCTCTCCTGAATGAACTTCACCTGTCGATCGAAGATGTCTTCCGGATCGTTATCGAATCCAACGATGAAGCCGGCCATGACTTCCATGCCGTAGTGCTGGATGCGGCGGACGTTCTCGAGGAGACTGCGGTGCGTGTTCTGCATCTTCTGCGCCTCTTTGAGGCTCTCTTCCGCGGGCGTTTCGATGCCAAGAAAGACGCGATCGAAGTTGGCGTCTTTCATCATTTGCAACAGCTCTTGATCGTCGGCGAGATTTACCGAGGCTTCGGTATAAAACCTGAAAGGACGGCCATGCCGGACATTCCATTCCGCCATCACCGGCAGAAGCTCCTTCACCTTGCGCTTATTTCCGATGAAATTATCGTCCACGATGAAAACCGGGCCGCGCCATTTGCGCGCGTAAAGCAGTTCAAGTTCGGCCACCATCTGCGCCGGCGATTTCGCGCGCGGTTTGCGGCCATAGATCTCGATAATGTCGCAAAACTCGCAATTGAAGGGACAGCCGCGGGAATACTGGATGGCCATGGAACTGTAATATTTCGCATTGATCAGATCGAGCTTGGGAAGGGGCGTCGTGTTCAGGCCGGGAAATTCCTTGGCCTGGTAGAGCGGCTTGGCGTCGCCGCGCTCGAGACCCGCGGCGAGGTCCGCAACCAATTCTTCCGCTTCTCCTACGACGACGTGGTCCGCATACAGCGGGAGATCCAGCATGCAACTGCTGATTGGCCCGCCAACCACAGTGCGCAACCCGCGCGCGCGGCACCGGGACAAGATCCGCAGCATGCCCTCTTTCTGCACCAGCATGGCGCTGATCAGAACGACATCCGCCCATTCCAAGTCGGCATCGCTCACCGGGCGAATATTGATGTCAACCAGACGCTGTTCCCAACTTTTCGGCAGCAGCGAAGCAACCGTCAGCAAGCCCAGTGGGGGAAAGACAGATCTCTTACCTTCAAAGGGCAGGGCGTGCTTGAAACTCCAATACGTATCGGGCCACTCCGGATACACAAGAAGCGCTTTCATAGGGATGATTCCGCCTGTGTAGCTTGATTTTGTGAAGACTTAGCGCCACTGACAGCTTACGTGCGGCACAACCATCATATGCCCCGGCGATGGTGTGCGGCAACCGGAATCGTCAAGCGCTCTAAAGTCGTGCGCGCTGAGCTCGATTGCTCTTGCGCGAATACGCCGGGCGGGATTGAGGCGAGCGTTCGGAGGACCCAAAAGACTTCGGGCGCTTACAGGTTTTTCCCGATGAGGGATTGGTGCCGTGGCTGGCGTCCCTTTTTGGAAGTGCTTCCCAGGCGCCCGACCGTAAGGGCTGAGGAAATGCACTGATTACGGGGGGCTTGTTCGTAGCGGGCAAGCCCGTGAAACTGGCGAGCGACTTGCAATATAGGGAGCGAGGGTGCATTCCAAAAGTGACGTTTTGTAGAGGAAGGCGAGTGAGGGGGAAGGGGCTTACTCGCCGACTGAAGCAGGACGTCCCCACCTGCCTCTGAGAGGGAAGCTAGTGGATGACCCCACGCGCCGGCTGGAAACAGCCGGAAAATCGGAATGCACCCACTCTCTCTTCGGCTAAAGAATTATTTCTTCTCCTCCGCTGTCTTTCAACCTCCACCGCGCGAATAAGACTCTTGACCTTTAGTGGATCGCAGAGTCTACGCAACGCCATCCGCTGACGGACAAATAATTATCTTCCTCCTGCTGATTGCGTTTCTCACGCCGGCACGTTAGTCCCTGGATCAACCGAGATACACGGACGTGGACGGGATCTGCCAAGCCTCGAGGTGCGATCGCTCGCAAGTTATGTGAGAATCGGCGCGCAAGCTGTGGTAAGGTTCGCGGAGTAGCGCGAATTTACGAATGATGGCGCCGGTTAAATTTTGTGGGCAGCATCAACTGTCTTCGCGCGTTAGGTCCCATCCTCGGGGAAAGGAGGCACGATGGCCAAGAAAAAGGCAACCAAGAAAGCGGCCAAAGGCGGCAAAGCGAAATAGGCCGAGTCTACGGCTTTTCTGATTTTCGTTTAGCGATGGCGGCGGCAAAATGTGGGAAGACACCCAATTAACGTCGCCATCGCGGTTTAAAGGCTCCGAGCGCTACATCGCAGCGACTCGCTCATGATCTGAAACACTCGCCAGGCTAATCTCAGTCTTGAAACGGAATGCTTGCCGCGAAGGAGTTTCGAGGACGTGCTCAGACGCGGCGCTGGACGGGGATTCGCGCCATGCGCAAGACGTGAGCGACTTCGGATTCCTTCAGGCGCGAGGCGTCATACTCGAAAGAGAGGCGATTGGTCTGTTCGTCGACGCGAAAGCGGCGCAAACCGTAGGTATTGGCGAATAGACCGAGGGTGCGGAGCTGCTCGGGATGAAGCGGGCTTTGCAATTCGTAGGTTACTTCGACCAGGGTCATGGGTGGATTATAGCAACTCTCTGGATTTGAGTTGCCGGAGGACGGTTCCGGCAGCGATATGAAGCGTCGCGCATCGTCGCGTCATCTATATAGCCATGTGCGTTCGCGATATAGTCGTGCTCGGGTAGTGGCACGCTGGGGCTGGCGGAGAAAATGGCTGAGCAGAAAGTGATGGAGCGAGATCCGGTCTGCGGCATGCAGGTGGACCCTGCGTCGGCTCGCGCCAAAGCTGAGTACGGCGGGAAGAGCTATTTTTTCTGCTGCGCAGGATGCGCGAAGAAATTTGAAGCGGCGCCGGAACAATACCTGAAGCCGCGGCCGACGCCTTCTGGACCGATGCTGACCATGATCTCGCCGGCCGCTGCGCCCGCGGCGCCGGTCCGGAACACTGTTCCCATGCATCCGAACGCGGCTCCTGCTGCGGGTGCCAGCGCAGCCGCTGCTCCCAGCCCCAAGGCCGCGGTGGCCGATTACGTCTGTCCGATGGACCCCGAGGTACACGAGAACAAGCCGGGGGCTTGTCCGAAATGCGGAATGGCGTTGGAACCAGCGGTTCCCGCAGCTCCATCGACCAAAACCGAATATGTGTGCCCGATGCATCCGCAAATCGTGCGGCCTGAGCCGGGCTCGTGCCCAATTTGCGGGATGGCGCTCGAGCCGCGCGTCGTCACCGCTGTAGAGGAGGAGAACCCGGAGTTAACGAGCATGACGCGGCGCTTCTGGGTTAGCGTCGCGCTGACGGCGCCGATCCTACTCGCCGCAATGGGCGCATATCTTCCGGGTGCACCACTGGAGAAGCTGATTTCTGTGCGCGCCCTCACTTGGGTTGAGTTGATTCTGGCGACGCCGGTGGTTCTGTGGGGCGGCTGGCCGTTTTTTGTTCGCGGCTGGCAGTCGATTATCAATCGCAGCTTGAATATGTTTACGCTGATCGGCCTGGGAGTGGCGGTGGCGTATGGATACAGCCTTGTTGCGGCGCTGGCTCCCGGAATCTTTCCGCCATCGTTTCGAGATGCTTCGGGCCAGGTGGGAGTTTATTTCGAGGCTGCCGCGGTTATCACGACGCTTGTGCTTTTGGGGCAAGTAATGGAGTTGCGAGCACGGAGCCGAACGGGGGCGGCGATTCGAGCGCTGCTGGGCCTGGCACCGAAGACGGCCCGCCTGGTGGGAGAAGACGGATCGGAAAAAGATGTGCCGCTGGAACAAGTGATACCAGGGGATCGGCTGCGCGTGAGGCCGGGCGAAAAGATTCCCGTGGACGGAATCGTTTTGGAAGGGAAGAGCAGCGTAGATGAATCGATGATCACAGGCGAACCGATACCTGTGGAGAAGCAAAAAGGTGATCGGGTGACGGGCGCGACGGTGAACGGCACGGGTTCTTTGATCATGCGCGCCGAACGCGTGGGCGGCGAAACGCTGCTGGCGCAAATCGTGCGCATGGTCGCCGAAGCGCAGCGGAGCCGGGCGCCGATCCAGAAGCTAGCCGATCAAGTTTCGGGGTACTTCGTTCCCATCGTGGTGGGCGCCGCGGTTTTGACCTTTGTGATTTGGGGTCTGTGGGGGCCGGCGCCTCGGCTCGCGCATGCTCTCGTGAACGCCGTGGCAGTTCTGATCATTGCGTGCCCGTGCGCGCTGGGGCTGGCGACGCCGATGTCCATCATGGTGGCCATGGGGCGCGGCGCGCACGCAGGCGTTCTTTTCAAGAACGCCGAAGCGATTGAACTTATGCGCAAGGTGGACACGCTGGTCGTGGACAAGACCGGGACGCTGACGGAGGGCAAGCCGAAACTGGTTTCCATCGAGCCGGCCGATGATTTTGAGGGGCAAAAGCTTTTGCGGCTTGCGGCCACGCTCGAGCGCGGAAGCGAGCATCCTTTGGCGGCTGCGATTGTGAAAGGCGCGGAGGAACGAGGGATCGCGCTCGGATCCGCTGACGGATTTGAATCGATCACGGGGCAAGGGGTGCGCGGGCGTGTCGGTGGCCTTCAAGTTGTCCTGGGTAATCGGAAGCTTCTCGATGATCTGGGCATCGATGCCGGCGCTGTGGCGGAACGCGCGGAGGCGTTACGCCGGGACGGGCAAACGGTAATGTTTGTGGTCGTGAACGATCGAGTAGCAGGATTGCTTGGCGTGGCGGACCCGATCAAGCAAAGCACTCCGGAGGCGATCGAACAGCTTCACAGGGATGGCATCCGCATCGTGATGCTGACAGGAGACAGTCGAACGACGGCAGAAGCTGTGGGGCGCAAACTGGGAATCGATGAAGTGATCGCCGAAGTGTTGCCCGATAAAAAGCTGGACGTAGTGAAGCGGCTGCAGAGTGAAGGGCGCTTCGTCGCTATGGCGGGAGACGGAATCAACGACGCGCCTGCACTCGCCCAGGCGCAGGTCGGGATTGCCATGGGGACCGGCACCGACGTGGCGATGGAGAGCGCGGGCGTGACGTTGGTTAAGGGCGACCTGCGGGGGATTATTCGGGCGCGGCTGCTGAGCCGGGCGACGATGCGCAACATCAAACAGAACCTTTTTTGGGCTTTCATCTACAACGCTATTGGAGTGCCGATTGCCGCGGGAGCCCTTTATCCGTTCTTTGGGCTTTTGCTGAGTCCGATGATTGCGGCGGCGGCGATGAGCTTCAGTTCGGTGTCGGTGATCACGAATGCTTTGCGATTGCGGAAGGCGGCGATTTGAGAACGACAACGCTCGACAAGTGCAAATCAAGAGTCTTCGACTTCGTGGCCGCGCGGACCAACTGCTAGCCGAAGAAAATGGGCGCGACCACTTCGCTCAGAATGACAACGGGGTAGCCGCGCAGATCAAAGGCCTCAGGTCATAAGACAGAAATCGTCGGCATGACCTGAGCTACAAAATGCGTAAGAAAAAGCAGACCCCTCGTCGCTTTCATCCATCGCGCCCAGAATGGGCGTGCTGGATGCGCTCCTCGTGATGACAACTAACTTCTAAATAGGTCGGCTAGTCCGGAGAAAATACGCGCGGCTACTCCGCTCAGAATGACAATCGCGGAATGGAGCGAAATCAGTTTGAGTGGAGGAGGGCGTCGAGGGCGGCAGTGAGTTCGGGGCTGGTCCAATCCTGCTGGCCAACGATTTTGCGGGCGATGCGGCCGTCGCGGCTGATCAGATAGGCTTCGGGAATCATCACGGTGCCGTAGTTGGTTCCGATTTTTCTGTTGTCATCGCGATAGGTGGGGAAGTTGACTCCATGTTCTTGAAGGAATTTCTGATACGCGGCGGGATCGTCATCCCAGCTAATGCCCAAAACCGTTCCGCCTTGGGTGGAAATGCGTTGCTGAAGAGCATTCATTGAGGACGCCTCTTCGACACAGGGCGGGCACCAGGAAGCCCAGAAATCGAGCACAACGACTTTGCCGCGAAGATCGGAGAGATGGAATTGCTTTCCGTCGGTTGCGATCGCGAAGTCGGGAGCGCGGCGCCCGGCCACGCTGGGTTCGCCCTGGCGGTAACTCGGCATGGTGAAGACGTACAACACCGCGATAGCTCCCACCATCGCCAGGCCGCCGAGGAGTTTTTGTTTCATCAGTAGCTTTCCCTTACAAACTGACCGTGAGTGGCATAAAACTTACGACACATTCTCATGAGAGATCCCTCGCTCACCCGACCCCGCACACGCAAAAGCGGCGTGCTCTGGGTGACCCGGGCTATTGGCTCGGGATGACGATGCTGGTCGCATCGTCAGTTATAATAACTCGCCGGTCGGGCCCGCGCGACTTTCATCCTTCCCACACAATGAATCCAGACGCATGCGTATCCGCGATCATTCCCGCGAGAAACGAGGAGCGCACGATTGCGCAAGCCGTGAGGTCGGTGGCCGAACAGCCTGAGGTTAGGGAAATCGTGGTTATTGACGATCAGTCGAGCGATGGCACCGGCGATATATTGCGGCGGCTTGCGGCCGAGCAGCCGAAGCTGCGCGCGTTTGAGGCGGGAGCTCTGCCGGCCGGCTGGGTGGGGAAGAACCACGCGGCATGGCTCGGCGCGGAGAAGGCCGGATGCGATTGGCTGCTTTTTACGGATGCGGATGCGGTGCATCTCCCGGGATCGACGGCTCGAGCGCTCGCTGAGGCAGAATCTTTCGGCGCAGATCTGATTTCCTATTCTCCGGGGCAGGAGATGCATACGTGGTGGGAGCGGGCGCTGATTCCTTTCGTTTTTTGCCGGCTTTCGCAACTGTATTCTTACACGGCCATAAATGATCCGAAGTCGCCTGCGGCAGCGGCCAACGGCCAATATCTGCTAATTCGGCGGAATGTGTACGAAAAGATCGGGGGCCATGCGGCCGTCCGCGAAGAAGTGCTCGAGGACGTGGCGCTGGCGCGCCTCGCAAAGTCGGCCGGGTTTCGGTTGCATTTCGGGCCGGGCGACGAGATCTGCCGCGTTCGGATGTACTCAAGCTTCAAAGCGATGTGGGAAGGCTGGTCGAAGAATTTGCTTCCGCTGGTCAGGTGGTCCGGCCAGAGAGTGACTCGCGAGCTGTTTTCGGTGATGCCGTGGATTCCGTTGCTATGCCTGTTACTTACGCCGTTTCACCTGGTTTTCGGAGCCCTCGGTATCTTCCTGCTCGCAGGCCGCCATGCGAGCTATGCCGCGCTGCTGCGGAAGAATCGATTCCCGCTGTCCAGCGTCTTATACTATTTGGTAGGCGTGGTCCTATATTGCGCCGCTTTGCTTGCATCGGATTGGGGATACGCACGCGGGAAGATAGCGTGGAAAGGGCGAGAATATTCGGTCGCCACGCCAGCCCGCAGGTCATGAACCGATGGTCTATCTGACGCGCAAAATCGAGTTTTCGGCCGCGCACCGGTACCACAATCCGGCGTTTTCGGCGGAAGAGAACCGGCGAATCTTCGGCAAATGCAACAACCCGAATGGGCACGGCCATAATTACGTGCTCGAAGTTACCGTGGGCGGAGAAACGGATCCGCGAACGGGAATGGTGCTGGATTTGAAGGAACTGAAGGAAATTCTCGAGCGCGAGATCATGAATCGCATGGATCATCGATTTCTGAATTATGAGGTGCCGGAGTTGGCGGACCAGATTCCGACTTGCGAGAACATAGCCGCGCTGATCTGGAAGCTGCTGGCGCCAAAAATTAACAAGGGGCGGCTGACGCGCGTGCGGCTGTGGGAGTCCTCCGATCTTTACGTCGATTGCTATGGGGACGGTGCGCGGTGAGGCTGGAACTGACGCGGCGTTACGCGCTGGCGGCTTCGCACCGGCTGCACAGCCCGCATTTAGACGAAGCCGAAAATCAGCGCATCTATGGCAAGTGCAACAACCCTTACGGGCACGGGCACAACTACGTCGTGGAGGTAACCGTTACGGGGCCGGTTGATCCTGCTACGGGCATGATCGCGCATCTTGGCGATCTGGACAGTTACGTGACGCGGGAGATTATCGAGCCATTCGACCATACGTACTTGAATAAAGACGTGGAGGCTTTCCGAGACCGCGTGCCGACGACGGAGAATTTCTGCATGGAGATTTTTGAGCGCTTGAAGCGGTTCCCCGGTGCGCGTTTGGTACGTATCCGGCTCGAGGAGACTGGCCGCAACAGTTTCGAATATGCCGGCACCGAATGTGAAAAACGGAATGGTGATGAACATGACTGATTCGCCGAAGAAGATAGAAGAGCTCAAACTGGGCGATGAGCTTCCGGATGACAAGGAAGAGAGCATCGCCGATCTGGTGCGCGTGATGCTCGCGCGGATCGGGGAGGATCCGTCCCGTGAAGGGACTGCGGCGCACGCCGGAGCGGTTTGAACGCGCGCTGCGTTACCTGACCAGCGGCTACCATCAGGATCCGGAAAAAGTTTTGAACGGAGCGATGTTTTCGGTCTCCTACGACCAGATGGTGGTGGTCAAAGATATCGATCTTTTCAGTTTGTGCGAGCACCACATCCTTCCGTTTTTCGGGAAGTGCCACGTGGCGTATCTGCCGGATAAGCGCGTGGTGGGGCTTTCCAAGATTCCGCGGCTGGTGAATATGTTTTCGCGGCGATTGCAGATTCAGGAGCGGCTGACGAACCAAATCGCGCAGGCGATTCAGAAAGCCACTCAACCGCTGGGCGTGGGCGTAGTTATCGAGGCGCGCCATTTGTGCATGGTCATGCGCGGCGTGGAGAAACATCGCACCGAGACGATAACGAGCGCGATGCTGGGGGCCTTCCGCGAGAATCAGCAGACGCGTGAGGAATTCTTATCGCTGATCGGCCGACGCTCGATCTAGGGCAATTAAAAGGCCTCTATCGGCCGGTCTGCCTGTGGAAAACTCGGCGCCGTTGGCGACGGACTGGTAAGGGATTTCTGGGATTATGGCGGCTCGATTATCCTAAATTCCCCTTAGGCGGCTGATGATGCGTGTGGTACGCTAAGAGCGTCGAAGAGAACAGAAAATGAGAGAGTAGGGAAACGACGGAGAAAGTCTTGAGAGAAGCAAAGTCAATGTTGATCGAGCAATATCGAAGCCATCCAAAAGACACCGGATCACCCGAAGTACAAATCGCACTGCTCAGTGAACGAATCAACTATCTGACCTCGCATCTCAAGTCTCACGCGAAAGACCACGCCTCGCGCCGCGGATTGATCATGATGGTGAACCGGCGCCGGCGTCTGCTGGATTATTTGAACCGTCGTGATCCCGATCGGTACCGCGAGATTGTCGAACGATTGAGTCTGCGAAAGTAGTTGCGACTGCTTCCTCAGATTTTTGGCGTCCCGCGAAGGCGGCATTCGAAGTCAGGCAAGTTCGCTAGGTGGTTTAGCGATTTTTAATTTTTGCCGCATTTCGTACTCCTCCCAGGCTCTTCCGTTTTCTCTCCGACAAATTGAATTTACTTACCCAATGCAGGGAAAGCCGCGATTTATGCGGCGAAAGGAATCGAAGTTATGTCGCAATCTGGGCCACATCAAGTACAAGTTGAAGTTGGCGGACGCACGCTGACGCTTGAAACCGGAAAACTGGCCAAGCAGGCGAATGGGGCCGTTGTCCTCAAGTATGGAGACACCCAACTGCTCGTTACGGCGTGCATGGATTCGCATCCGAACGACCGCGATTTTTTGCCTCTGACGGTCGATTATCGGGAGTACACCTATTCGGCAGGCAAAATTCCCGGAGGATTCTTCAAGCGCGAGGGGCGTCCCTCGGAGCGCGAAATTCTTATTTCGCGGTTGATTGACCGCCCGCTCCGGCCTCTTTTTCCCGAGGCTTGGCGCAATGAAACCCAAATCGTCGGTTTGGTGCTATCCGCCGATAGCGAGAATGATCCTGACGTCATTGCGGTGACGGGGGCATCGGCGGCCGCGTTCATTTCCGATCTGCCTTTTGACAAACCGATTGCAGCGGTACGCGTGGGTTTGCTGGAGGGCCAACTGGTCGCCAATCCCACTGTGGCCGAACAGAAGAAGAGCCTGCTCAATATCGTGGTCGCAGGCAGCGAAGATGCAATTGTGATGATCGAGGCAGGCGCGCTGGAAGTGTCCGAAGACACGATCGCGGATGCGCTCAGTTTCGGTCACGACCAGATTCGCCGCATCATCGCTGCTATACGCCAATTGCACGATCTTGTTCGGCCAAAGAAGGTCGTCGTCCCGCCACTGGCTTTCAACGAAGAAGTGATGAAGGGCATCGAGAAGCGGTTCGGCCAGAAACTGCACGACGCACTGGACACCGCCAAGTATCCGAAGAAAGAAAGTTACCGGCGCGTGGACGAACTGAAAAATGAAGTGCTGGCCACGATCCCGGAAGAGGACGAGGAGTTACAGAAGGAGGCCCTACGAGCGTTTGAACGCCTACGCGAGAAGTATTTCCGCGATGACGTGCTTAACCACCACCGGCGTCCGGATGGGCGAGCGTTCGATCAGATCCGGCCAATCTCCTGTGAGGTGGGATTACTGCCGCGGGTGCATGGTTCGGCGCTTTTCACGCGGGGCGAGACGCAAGCGCTGGCCACGTTGACGCTGGGCACCAAGGAAGACATGCAGCGGCTGGACCTGCTTTTCGAGGATGAAGCCTTCAAGCGCTTTATGCTGCATTACAACTTCCCGCCGTTTTCGGTGGGCGAAGTCAAGTTTCTTCGCGGGCCAGGGCGGCGCGAGATTGGGCACGGAGCGCTGGCCGAACGGGCGTTGGTTGCCTTGCTTCCGTCCGAGAACGATTTCCCGTACGCGATGCGGCTTGTCTCGGACATTCTGGAATCCAATGGTTCGTCGTCGATGGCCAGTGTATGTGGCGGTTCGCTGGCGCTCATGGACGCCGGGGTGCCGCTGCGCTCTGCGTGTGCGGGCATTGCCATGGGCCTGGTCATCGAGGGAGACAACACCGCCGTGCTGACGGATATCGCCGGAGCCGAGGATCACTACGGCGATATGGATTTCAAGGTTGCCGGGACGCGAGCCGGAATTACGGCGCTGCAGATGGACATCAAGGTCGGCGGCGTGAGCGTTGGCGTGATGCGGAAGGCGCTCGAGCAAGCCCGAAAGGCGCGGCTCGAGATTCTCGACATCATGGATCGCACGCTCACCGAGCACCGCGGGACGATGTCGCAATATGCGCCGCAGACTCTTCCAGTTGACCATTCCCACCGACAAGATTCGCGATCTGATCGGCCCGGGCGGAAAGAAGATTCGCTCTATCATCGAGGCTACCGGCGTGAAGATTGACGTCATGGACGATGGCAAAGTGCACGTTTTTGCTTCCGACGGAGAGTCGGCTGAATCGGCACTGCGCATGATCCGTGATGTTACGGCCACCGCCGAGGTGGGCAAGACTTACCTCGGTAAAGTTGTCCGGCTGGCGGATTTCGGCGCCTTCGTGGAGATTTTCCCCGGCACCGACGGACTGCTGCACATCAGCGAGATCTCCGAACAGCGCATTCGCGATGTTCGCGACGAGCTGAAACTCGGCGATCAGGTGCTCGTGAAGGTTCTGGCGATCGAGGGGAACAAGATTCGCCTCTCGCGGAAAGCTATCCTGCGCGAGCAACGCGAGAAACAGAAGCGCGAGGCGAGCGCACAGTAAAGCCGAACGGCGAATAGTGCTTTTAAGCAAAAAGGGAGGCGAAGTTGCCTCCCTTTTTGCTGGTTATCCGAGAATCCCGTTTGTCGGGAGTTGATCGATGAGAATCCGCCCGGCTGATGGATGGTTAGTTCTCGCGACGCAGTACGAGGAGTGTGAGGTCATCTGTCTTCGGTGCGCCTGAAGAGAAATTGCGGAGTTCTTTCAGGCAGGCGGCCGTCAAAGCTTCGGGAGCGAGCGCACGCTGGCAGCCGATGAGTTTGGCCAGGCGATCCACGCCATACTCGACGCCTGAGACATCGCGTGCTTCAGATGCGCCGTCGGTGAAGAGGAAGAGGGAATCGCCAGGTTCGAGTTTGATCTGTTGCGTGGGATAAGCGCCGTCACAAAACATTCCCAGAGGCATACCCGTCGATTCAAAGCGCGCAACCTCGCCATCGCGGCGAGTTAGAACGGGACAGTGGCCCGCGCTGCTGATCTCGACCTCGCCTGACTGTGCTGCGCGTCCGCAGACCAGTGTCGCGAACTGGCCTGCTGTCGTGCTCTCACACAATAGTCGATTCGCCCGCCCCATCATTTCCGCAAGCGGCAAACCGACGGTGGCCAAGCTACGAAACATCGCGTGGAGATGGGTCATGAGCAGGGAAGCGGCGACGCCTTTTCCAGAAACGTCTCCGAGCAAGAATAGAAGGCCTTCTGCGCCACTTTCGGAGGGAATCAAATCGCAGTAATCGCCGCTGACCACGCCGAGGGGTTCATAATGATAATGCGCCCGCCAACCATGCCACCTCAGAGGCCGAGGCGGCAAGAGCTTTTGCTGGACGCGTGACGCGAGTTCGAGGTCCTCTTCGAGCCGACGCCGCTGAGGGACACTCAAGTGATCAAGGCAGAGCCGCACGAGCGGATCGGCCAGCAGGCGATCGCTCTCAATTGACTCGTGGCACTCCTCACAGATGCCGTACGTGCCGCGCTCGATACGAATCAGTGCCAAATCCACTTCCTCCAGGAGCCGAGATAACGAAGGGTTTTCAGCATTCCCCACGAGCGCGCTCTCGAGACGCCGTTTGCGCTCCTCGAGTTGTGACTGCAGAATGGATCAGTGATGGCAGCCATGTTATTGCCCTCGGACTGAAAGCCTACGACAAGGCGGAGCCGACGACTATCCGAATGTGGTAAGCAAATCTCTTGGCCAAAAGAGTCCGACACTCCCAGAAGCATTGGATTCATTTACCTGTCGACGCGATTCATTGGAAACAACCGTTGCATCGCAAGCTGGGTAGTTCCCGACAAGGCGGCGCTTCGAAAAACTGCCCATTCCCGGTTTTCACCAGGGGGCTATGTTTCAGGATGGCGTTGAGCCGATGCGCTCGATGTGGGCGCCGAGGCGGCTGAGTTTTTCTTCGATGCGCTCGTAGCCGCGGTCGATGTGGTAGACGCGGTCGACGTAGCTCTCGCCCTGAGCGACAAGCGCGGCGAGAACCAGAGAAGCGCTGGCGCGCAAATCAGAGGCAATCACAGTGCTGCCTTGAAGCGCGGTGGGTCCGCGGACGATGGCTTTGCGGCCATCAATTGCGATATTCGCGCCCATGCGCGTCATTTCGCTGGCATGCATGAAGCGATTCTCGAAAATCGTTTCGGTGATTACCGAAGCCCCTTCGGCTTGCGTGGCCAGGGCCATGAATTGGGCCTGCATGTCGGTAGCGAAGCCGGGATACTCTTCCGTTCTCACATCGGCGGCGACGAGTTTGCGTGCGCCGCAAACGCGCAGAGTGTGATCGTCGGGTTGCTGAATATCGACGCCGGTTTCGCGGAGCTTGGCAATGAGTGACGTGAGATGATGCGGCGCGCAATCGGTTAACTCCACTGCGCCTTTTGTTATCGCCCCTGCGACCAGAAAGGTTCCCGCCTCGATTCGGTCGGGAATGATGGTGTGGGTCGCGCCGCCCAACTTCTGAACGCCTTGCACGCGAAGTGAGGACGTTCCCGCGCCTTCGATTCGAGCCCCCATCTTCGCGAGCAACTCGATGAGGTCGGTAACTTCCGGTTCCAGCGCGGCGTTTTCGATGCAGGTTTCTCCATCGGCGAGCACCGCCGCCATCAGGATGTTCTCCGTGCCGGTGACGGTTATTTTTTCAAAGATGACCTGGCCTCCGGGCAATCGGCGGCCTTGCGGGACCCTGGCGGCCACATAGCCGTGCTCAGTGGAAATTTCGGCGCCCATTTGTTCGAGTGCCTTCAGATGCAAATCCACCGGGCCGAGCGCCGATGGCACAGCCTCCCGGAAGAGAAACGCGCGCGTAACCCAAGCGGCCGATGAGCGGCCCGAGAGTGAGAATCGAGGCGCGCATGGTGCGCACAAGCTCGTAAGGCGCTTCGGCATCGGAAATCTTCTCGGCTTGAATGGTGATATCGGTAGGCGGCAACTCCCGAGTTTCCACCCGCGCGCTCATGTGCGCCAGCAGGCGTCCCATCGTGATGATGTCGCGCACGCGGGGAATATTCTTCAAGTGCACGGGGTCCGCAGTCAGCAGCGCCGCGGCCATCGCCGGCAGCGCGGAATTTTTCGCGCCGCTGATGCGCACTGTGCCCTGGAGACGAGCGCCGCCTTCGATGTGAAAACGGTCCATCAGCCCTTCTTCCGCGGGTTGGTTTTGACTGAGCGGCTCGCTTTCGTTTGTTTATGCCGGCGAGCTGAATCCAGCGCCAATGCTTCCGACAGATTTGTTCCAGATCGTTGCAGCCAGCGACGCGACTCGGACGCCGACATGCCGGTTTTCAGCATAACGAGCGCTACGCGCAGGCTGCCGGACTGAGCGAGGGCGCGTTTTGCCTCCGGAGTGCTTGCGCCAGTGGCCTGCTCGAGGATTCGCAGGCCTCGGCCGCGCAGCTTCTCATTGGTCATGCTGACGTCAACCATCCAGTTATTGTAAACGCGCCCGAGACGAATCATCGCGGCCGTGCTGAGCATGTTCAGAATCAGTTTCTGGGCGGTGCCCGCCTTCATGCGGGTCGAGCCGGCGATTACCTCGGCACCGGTTTGCGGAGCAATACGGATATCTGCCAACTGGGCGGCCGGCGAATTCCGGTTTGAAGTCAGCAGCACGGTGGTGGCGCCGCGTTTGTGCGCGAATCGAAGGGCCCCAAGAACATACGGCGTACGGCCGCTGGCCGTCACGCCAATGACGACATCGCGCGCGACAATCTTTCGGGCGGCAAGATCACGGGCGCCCTGGGGAGCCGAATCTTCCACGTCTTCGGCCGCGCGGGTCAGGGCGCGGCGGCCTCCCGCGACCACGGCCTGGACAAGGCGAGAGGAGACGCCAAATGTAGGAGGGCATTCTGCGGCGTCGAGGGCAGCCAGACGGCCGCTCGTGCCCGCGCCCACGTAGATCAAACGCCCGCCCTGTTCGATCGATTTGGCGACGGCTCCACGGCGCGCTCGATCGAAGGAAGCTCTCGTTCGACGGCTCGGGGGACGAGGTGGTCTTCGCGATTGATCAACTTCAGCAGAGCGCGCGTGGTCATTTGATCGAGGCTCTGCGAGAGCGGATTGCGCCGCTCTGTGGCCGCCAATTTTGGGGAGGTGTTTCTCAATTCGCGAACTTGTATTTGCCGCTGGGTACGTAATGTGACTGAGACACGAAAATCGGTGATGCTGACGCGAGTGGGCGTGCCGCATTCATCGCTTCGCTCGAGGTACCAAGCCTAAGCACTCCACGATTGCATTGTGAATCGCCGGCTGCACGCGACGGATTTCATCGTCGTCGGGATTGGCATGGGTTCGATTTGCATTCGTCAGCAGCACAACGAAAAGGTCCTTTTGTGGATCGATCCATATGGAGGTGCCGGTGAACCCGGTATGGCCGAAGCTCTGCTTGGAAAAATACCGGCCGCTGGAAGAGGGTTCCGTGGGCACATTCCAGCCCAGCGTGCGTGTGTTTTTCGCCAGCGGGGCCGGCGAGGTGAATTGCGTGATTGTTTGGCGCCGGAGGACGCGCTGATGCGCGTAGATGCCTCCGTTCAGCATCATCTGGCAGAAGATTGCCAGGTCGGGGCCAGTAGAGAACATCCCCGCGTGGCCTGCGATTCCGCCCATGGCCGCGGCGTTTTCATCATGGACCTCACCGTGAACCACCCGCTTGCGGGCGCCAGAGAGTCTTTCCGTCGAAGCAATGCGTGCGCCCAAAGGTTTTGGCGGACGAAACATCGTGTCTGTCATGCCGAGCGGGACAAAAATGCGCTCCTGGGCTAATTCGTCGAGAGGCCTGCCGGTCAGTCGCTCGATAATCGCGGCCAGGAGGATGAAGCCAATATCGGAATAGATCGATTCGGCGCCAGGTTCATACACAAGGGGTTCGGCCGCAGCGCGCGCGAGAATTTCGCTTCGGCCCTTGAGCTTCAGAAAATAATCCTGGTGAGCGGGGAGTCCCGAAGAGTGGGTGAGAAGATGAGCGACCGTCACGCGCTCTCGCCGGGCGTGGTCGGCTCCGTAAGCCCAGCCGGCAAGATAGCGGCCGATTGGAGCATTGATATCCAATTGCCCCGATTCGCTCAGCATGGCGCAAAGCGTAGTTGTGACGACAGGCTTGGTCAGCGAAGCCGTATCGTAAATCGTCTTCTCGTTAACGCTCGCGGCATGTGCGGCGTAACTCTGCCGTCCGAAGACTTGAGTGAATAGCTCGCCCTTGTATCCCACCGCGAGCACGCCGCCTGGGTAGGCGCGATCTGCAATGCCTCGATCGAGCAGGGCAGAGGCAGACGTGAGCTTTGCGCGAGTCTCGTCGCTTGCCGAAGCAAGCTTCATCGGATTGGCCGGGAGAACCATGCCGGCGCCTATGGGGACTGCTCCCGGGACGTTGACGGGAATCCGGCCAGAGATTGCTGCTTGGCCGAAAATTGCGCGAGCGGCGGCGCGTTGGGCCACGTCTGCGTTACTGAAAATGCCCACCCATGTTTTTGCTTCAGGGTAGTGTTTGATCACGTAAGGGCTGCCGAAGCAGGCTACGATCACCGGTTTATCAATGGTCAGGAGGCGATGAACTGCCGACGCTTGCTCCTCAGGCAGGGCCACGCTGCCTTTGCGGTCGGCCACACGAACAAAAAGCGCCAGGATCACCGCGTCGTAGGCTGAAACTTTGGAGAAATCGAGATTGCCGATCGGATTGTACCGAGTATCAAAGCGCAAAGTTTCGAGCGAATCGACACGCCAGCGGAGTTCGTTTTCAAAGAATCGGCCGGCCTGGGCGTCGGGATCGCCGGCGATATTTACGAGCAACAATTTTAGGGGCCGTGTTGCGTCGAGAGGCAAAATGCGTTTCGTCTCGCGAAGCAGCGTGACACCGCGATTCGCAATTTCGTCCGCTGCTTGGCGGAATTCGCCGCGGGCCAGCAGTTTCGGAAGAGACTCGAGATCGACGAATCTATTCTGATGTAATCCGACTCGCGCTTTCGCGCGAAGAACGCGGGTCACGGCCTGATCGATTCGCGCGAGCGGCAGACGGCCCGAATCTGCCGCTTCCTTGAGTGCTGCCAACGCCGCGTCGGGCACGGGCGGCTGCAAAATCAAATCCGCTCCGGCGAGAACGGCCTGTACGGCGGCTTCGCCGGGAGTATAGTGCCGCGCAACGCCTCCCATATCCATCGCGTCGGTGACTACGAGCCCATCGAAGCCGAGTTCATCGCGGAGCAGACCGCCAATAATTCTCTGTGAGAGTGTCGCGGGCCTGCCAGTTTCGGGTTCGAGCGCCGGCACCGCGAGATGCCCGGTCATGACCGTGCTGGCTCCGGCAGTAAATGGCTGCGCGAAAGGGTGGCAACTCCACCGAGTTGAGATGGGCACGGTCGCTCGAGACGACGGGCAAGTCGAGGTGCGAGTCGATCTGAGTATCGCCGTGGCCGGGAAAATGCTTGGCCGTGGAAAGCGCGCCGTTTTCTTCGACGCCGCGCACATACGCTTCGACGAAGGCAGAAACCCGCTGCGGATCTTCGCCGAAAGAACGCACGTTGATGATGGGATTCTCGGGGTTGCTGTTTACGTCCGCAACGGGCGCGAAAATCAAATGAACGCCAACAGCCCGCGCTTCAGCCGCGGTAATGCGGCCGACGGCAAAGGCGTCTTCGGGACGGCCGGTCGCAGCGACGGCCATGGCATGAGGAAAAGACGTGCCATCCTCGAGCCGCATGGCAGTGCCGCGTTCGAAATCCGCCGCAAAGAGCAACGGGATGCGCGATGCTTTCTGCAGGAGATTGATCAGCGCCGCCGTCGCGTATGGTTTACCGCGTTCGATTCCGAAGGGGCCGGCACGCGTGCCCAGCATGAATCCACCGACTGTGGTTTTGCTCGATGGCGCGCAGCAACTGCCTTATATTCCGGGCTATCGAAGGACGTGAATTCGCCCTGGAATGGCAGCATGACGAGCTGCCCAAGTTTTTCCTCCAGGCTCATTTTTGCGAGCGTGCGCTTGATCCAGGACTCGGCAGCGGCTGAAAGGCGCCGGCGAATGGTTTTGCCGGCGGTCGAACGTGCTGCTGGCGAGCGGCGGGAACGTGGCATCAGTAGGCGGGCCGCAGGAAAAAGGCGGAAGATTCGATTACGAACGGGCAAGCGGCCAGTTGTTTGTGCTGCATGCGCGGGTAGCGGCGAGTTCATGAATAGAAAAGACTGCGCCGCGTCAAAAAGTATAAAGCCGCGTCGAATCGCCGCACAAGAAATGCGAGGGTGAATCGCGCGTAAGTGGTAAGAGCACCGCGGCCTCCGCACAGCGTGTCGGCTCCGAAACCAATTGGCTGCGCGCCAAACCCGCAAGCTAGTTTCCCGCTTGAACTCTACGGCTTCCCTTGGGACGCCGATCTTGATCGGATCGGCGATTGACCGCAGTGGCAATCTGCCTAAGAATACTCGCCCTATGACCAATCCTCTGTCACACAAGCGTTTGGCGGTAATCGGCGCAGGGAAGATGGGCGGCATTCTGCTGCGCGCATTTCTGAATCAGAAGCTGGTGTCGCCCGGACACGTGGCCGCGACGGTGCGGCACGCGGACCGTGCCGAAAAACTCAACACGGAACTGGGCATTCGCATTGGAACCGACAATCGCGCGGCGGTGCACGGCGCGGACGTGGTGCTGCTAGCAGTGAAGCCGATGCAGGTGGCCGAAGTGTTGCAGGAGATTCAGGCGGAGCTGAAGGCCGGGAGCGTGCTCGTCTCCATAGCGGCTTCGGTGCCAACGAAATTTATCGAGCAGCATCTGGGGCGCGAAGTCGCAGTGGTGCGCGCCATGCCCAATACCCCGTGCGCTATTGGGTACGGAATGACGGGAATCGCCCGCGGCAGCCATGCCAGCGCGGCGCATGTCGAGATGGCTAAGGCCATGTTTGAGGCTGTCGGGCGGGCTGTGGTTCTGGACGAGAAGCACATGGACGCGGTAACGGGACTTTCGGCGAGCGGCGCGGCGTTTGTCTACATTATCCTGGAGTCGCTGGCAGAAGGCGGGGTGAAAGTGGGGCTGCCGCGCGACGTGGCTACGCTACTCGCCGCGCAGACGATGCAAGGCGCGGCGCGAACCGTGCTGGAGACGGGCGATCATCCGGCGCTGCTGAAAGACGCAGTGACCACGCCGGCGGGCTGCACCATCGACGGCATCATGGAACTGGAAGACGGCAAAGTCCGCGTGACCCTGATCAAGGCGATCGTAAAGGCCACGGAGCGAGCGAAAGAATTGATGTTCGACGCCGTGTGAGTGGTGAATCGCCTTAGTTCGAAGCGTCGGAAGGCGTGAGACCGCGGTACTTCAGCATCGGATCGATGCTCGGTTCTGCGCCAAGCCAGGCAGCATACATCTTGGCGAGGTCTTCAGTATTGCCCCTGGAGAGCACCATCTGGCGGAAGCGATCGCCGTTAGCTCGAGTCAAGCCGCCATGATCTTCGAACCACCGGAAGGCGTTGTCATCCAGCATTTCGCTCCACAAATAGGCGTAGTACCCGGCCGCATAGTTCGTCACCCCAAATATGCAGGAAATAGGTGGAGCGGTAACGCGGCGGCACGTAACTTAGCGAGATCTGTGCCTTCCGCAAGGCTTGCGTCTGAAACTCGTCGGGGTTCTGCAACGGCGCACCGGGCTGAAGTGTGTGCCACTGCATATCGAGTTCTGCCGCGGCCAAAATCTCGGTGAGTGCATAACCCTGGTTGAACGTTTCCGACTTTTTGATCTTGGCGGCGAGTTCCGCCGGCATCGGCGCGCCGGTCTGGTAATGCTTGGCATAATTACTGAACACCGCCGGATAGCTCGCCCAGTGTTCGTTGAATTGCGATGGAAACTCCACGAAATCGCGCGGCACCGCGACACCTGCAAGACTTGGGTACTCGGTATCGGCGAACATGCCATGGAGCGCGTGGCCGAATTCGTGGAACATGGCAATTACGTCGTCAAAGGTGAGGAGGACCGGCTGGCCGTCCACGGGCTTGGCGAAGTTGGCGACGTTATAGACTACCGGCAGGGTGCCGAGCAGCTTGGAACCTTCAACAAATTCGTCCATCCAGGCTCCGCCATTTTTGTTATCACGCTTGAAATAATCGCAATACCAAAGCGCCAGCGGTTTGCCATTGGAATCGGTTACCTCGAATACACGCACATCCGGCTGGTACACCGGAACGTCGTGGCGTTCCTTGAAAGTGAGCCCGTAAAGCTGACTGGCGGCGTAGAACACGCCATTCTGGAGCACATTGTTTAACTCGAGATACGGTTTGATCTGCGCTTCATCCAGGTCGTATTTGTGCTTACGGACTTGCTCGGAATAGAAGTCCCAATCCCACGGCTGCAATTTAAACCCGCCCTGCTGTGCGTCGATCACTGCCTGGATATCCGTTGCCTCGCTGACGGCTTTCGCCGTTGCTCCTGGGACCAAAGCATTCATAAATTTCAGCGCGGCGTCGGGGTTCTTGGCCATTTGGTCTTCCAGTTTCCAGGCTGCGTAGTTCGGAAAGCCAAGCAGCTTAGCTTTCTCAGCGCGGAGCTGGGCCAAACGAGCGATGGTGTCACGTGTATCGTTGGGAGCGCCCCTCTCGGCGCGCGTCCAGGAATTTTCGAAGATGGCTTGGCGGGTTGAACGCAGGCTCAGCATGGCCAAGTCGGGCTGCTGCGTGGTGTTTTGGAGAGCAATTAGATAGCCGTTCAGCTTGCGCTCCTTCGCTGCTTGCGCAGCCGCTGCGATTTGCGCGTCGCTAAGCCCGGCAAGCGCGTTCTTGTCCGCGGTGACATAAGCGGCGGCTTTGGCCGCAGCAAGTAACTTGGACTCGAACGCGGTGGAAAGTGTCGATTCCTCCTCGTTAAGCTTTTTCAGTTTGGCTTTGTCGGAGGCAGAGAGATTGGCCCCGGAATGCACAAATTTCTTGTAGTCGAACTCCACGAGCCGCTGGGATTCGGGATCGAGCTTTAGCGAGAGGCGCTGGTTATAGACCGCTGCAACGCGCGCGAACAGCTTGGAGTCGAGGAAGATGGCATCCTGGTGCGCGGCCAGTTTGGGCGCCTCTCGATCTTTCACTTTCTGTAATTCAGGATTGAGGTTCGCCGAACTGACGGCGTTAAAAGCCCCCATTACGCGGTCTAACAACCGGCCCGTCTTCTCCATCGCGACAATCGTGTTGTCAAAAGTTGGCGGGGCTGGATTCTCCGCGATAGCCTGCATTTCCTTGCGCTGCTGCGCCATGCCTGCTTCGATCGCGGGCTGGTAGTCGCCGTCCTTGATCTTGTCGAACGGCGGCGCCTGGAATGGCAACGTGCTGGGCGCGTAGAAGGGATTGTTGGGTCCAAAGGGCGTGTCGGCGGTCAAGGCGGTCTTAACACCCAAGCCGACGACCATCCCGCCCACAACGAGCAGAGCGCTGAATTTCAGCATGGGTAAAGATGGTTTACTCGGCCGGATTGTGCTCATTGCTCTTCGTTAGACTTCGCATGCCGGATTGTAAGCGAAACATGGGTTTGCAAGCTACGTGGCTGGAAGGTAGACGAATCAGCCCGGCCGGCAGAGCCGCCGACGGTAGTCGTTACTGGACTTTAGTAGCGTAACTCCGCCGGCGGCTTGCCCGATCTATGGCGTCACAAATCAGCTCAGAGACCGCCCACCGCTTCTAAGCGAGGGCCGTCTTGTATAAAGCGACGAGCTTGCCCCAGGCTTTTTCCGCGTCGGACATGTTGTAGATCGGTCCCTGGGCATCATGCGGCATATCCGAAACGCACCAGCCGTGCTTGGATGAATAGACTTCAATCTCCGCCGGAACTTTCGCAGCGGCGAAAGATTCCTTCAGCTTGTCCTTTGCGTCCGGTTGGCGCATGTCGTCGTTCGAGGCGATTCCGAAATACATTCGCCCCTTGATCTTTGAAGCGAGCAGGTGCGGGCTATCGGGCTTGTCGGTCACTAAGCCGCCGCCGTGGAACGAGCCTCCGGCGCCAACGCGATTCGACACTGCGGCGCACGTCTTCACGACTAACGGCCCGCCCATGCAGTAGCCTTGGGTGCCAATTTTCTTGCCCTTGTTGACTTCTTTCTGCGCATCGAGGAACGCGACGAAGGCCATGGCATCTTTCTCCGCGTTGCCCGGTGCATTGATCGAAGCCATGAGCGGCATGATTTTTTGCATGTCCGTCTGAAAGTTGAAGGAGGAAACTTGCTCTTCCGGGATCACGGGCGCCTTGGCTACACGATAGAAGGGGTTCGGCACAAGCACCGAATAGCCTTCGGCAGCAATGCGCTTGCCGATGTCGCGCATCGTCGGGCGCAAACCGAACGCATCCGCCCAGATGATGACACCCGGGTGCGAACCGGTGCTCGGATGAATGAATGCGGCGTCGCACATGCCGTCGGGCGTTTTGACGGTTACATCAGTCTCGACAACCGGCATCGCGGCGGCTGACGCCGAAGTCGCCGTGGCGGCAATGCCGGCGGCCATCGACATGGCGATGAAATTGCGCCGCGAAAGATCGCTGTTCGCCTCGTCCCTTTGCTCGGAATCATGCTTTTGATCAGTCATTGGCTCGCTCCTTTTTTGTAGCGGTGGGCTTCCCTATTCCGTTTTTGAACTTGCCTTCGCGCAAGCAAGCTATGCCAGCCATCTTCGGCTTGTCAAGCTCGGATCTATCTTGGATCGATCGTGAAAATTTTTACTCTACTTTGATACCCCAGTGTGGATGAGGCTGGCTTGTGTTAGGATGTGCGGCTTAACAAGATGCCCAGACAATATATCCCCATTCTGATTTTTGCCTTTCTGGCGATGGCGTTTCCCGCCGTTACCCTGGTCCTTTTCAAATTCATTCGGCCGGACTCACGCGCAACGGGGGCTAAACTGAAGCCCTACGAATGCGGCATTCCAGCGGAAGGCGACGCGCGCGGCCGCTATTCGGTGCGCTTCTATATTGTCGCCATCCTATTCGTGATCTTCGACGTGGAGACGATTTTTCTGTTTCCATGGGCCGTCTTATATTCCACGCATGAGGAAGGCTTCCGGCTGACGCCGCTGTATGGCCTGGCAAGCATGTTTGTCTTTCTGGGAATACTAATCGTCGGTTACGTATGGCTTTATCGCAAAGGCGCGCTGGAGTGGGTATAAACCACCAGCATAGAGCATGGCTTTCCCGGCAGGATTTGGCGGCCGGGAATTTTTTTGCGCGGTTGCCTTGTGTAGTGGCGTGTGTTAGAAGTTACGGTTCGATTTGCACCGGATTTGTGCGTGTGTGCGCGGAATTTTGGCGCTGCGAGGGCTTGGCATGAATGAAGCTTTTGCACTCCTTTCGGGCTCATGACCAACGATTCTGAGGAAAAGCAGCCGCCTCGCCCACCCGAGGCAGAAAAGCCTGCGGGTACACCTGCTGCACCTTCCGCTTCCCCTTCTGCTTCGGGCGGAACACCGCCGGGTGAGACGCCCGGCAAGCCGGCTCCTCCGCCTGCTCCCGCGGCTCCAGCAAAACCGCCGGCGGCTGCAGCTCCGCCGAAGCCAGCGGCTCCTGGGGCGCCCAGCGAAACCGCCCGGGCCACCGCCGCCTCCGAAGGAAGCGCCACCCAAGCCAGTGCCGCTCGATAATGATTTGGTGAAGCGCTACAAGGCGCGTTTTGGCGGCGGAATTGCGGAAGCCTGGCTCGACCGCAAGCAGGCAATTCTCGTGGTTGCAGCGGACCGGCTGCTGGAAATTGCGCGCTACAGCCGCGACGAGGAAGGCTTCGATTTATTGGTGGACCTGACGGCCGTGGATTGGCCCAAGCGCGAGAAGCGATTTGATTTAGTGCTTTTCCTCTACTCGTTTCCGAAGAATGAGCGCCTGCGCATCAAGGCGTTGCTTGGGGAAAACGAGCCGGTGGCAAGCGTGGAGAGCATCTGGCCGACGGCCAATTGGCTGGAGCGCGAAGTCTACGACATGTTCGGCATCGTTTTTGAAGGGCATTCGAATCTGAAGCGTTTGCTGCTGCCGGAAGAATGGCAGGGCCATCCGCTGCGGAAGGATTACGACATTCTGCAGCAGGATGAGGCCTGGGTGCGCGAAAACCTGGGCATCGAGAGCGGGCAATAGCGTCATGGCGGACCGATACAGTGGGGGCGGGGTGAACGTCGAGACCACGGTTCTTGGCGCGGACGAAATCATCCTCAACATGGGGCCGCAGCATCCCTCCACGCACGGAGTGCTGCGCGTGAAGCTGCGCCTGGATGGCGAGAAGGTGGTCGGTTCGGAATGCGTGATCGGCTACTTGCACCGCGGCGTGGAAAAGATCGCGGAGCATCGCAGCTATCAGCAGTTCGCGCCGTATGTGGACCGCATGGATTACGTGGCGGCGGTCTCGAACGGCCTGGGCTATTGCGAGGCGGTCGAAAAGCTGATGCAGGTGGAAGCGCCGCCGCGGGCGCGCGTGATCCGCACGATTCTCACCGAACTGCAGCGGATCGCGAGCCATCTGTTTTGGCTGGGCACGCACGCGCTGGATATCGGCGCGCTTACGCCACTGTTTTATTGCCTGCGCGAACGGGAAGAAATCCTGAAAATTTTCGAGAAGTATTGCGGCGCGCGGCTCACTACGCACGCCTTCCGCATCGGCGGCTTGCAATACGAAGCCTACGATGAGCTCGAAAAGGACGTCGAGCGATTCTGCAAGGATTTCGACAGGCGCGTCGACGAATACGAATCGCTGCTCACCGAAAATCGCATCTGGGTGGGCCGAACGAAGGGCATCGGAATTCTGACCGCCGAGGCGGCGATTGCCATGGGCGTTACCGGCCCCGTGCTGCGCGCGAGCGGAGTGCAGTGGGACATTCGCAAGGCGATGCCGTATGCGGCTTATGATCAGTACGAGTTCAGCATACCGACAGGGAAAAACGGCGACACCTACGACCGTTACCTGGTGCGCATGGAAGAGATGCGGCAATCGCGCAAGATCTGCCTGCAGGGTATCGAGAATATTCCGGCCGGGCCGATCCTCGGCAAAGTAGGCAAAGTGCTGAAGCCGCCGCCCGGCGAGGTATATCACTCGATCGAAGCGCCCAAAGGCGAACTGGGTTACTACATCGTGAGCGATGGCACGACGCAGCCCTACCGCGTGCGGATTCGTCCGCCGTCACTAATCAATTTGGAAGCGCTCGATCAGATGATCCGCGGGCATCTGGTGGCGGACGTGGTAGCCATCATTGGGACGCTCGACATTGTGCTGGGCGAGGTCGATCGCTGATGAACTTGAACGCGATCATTCCTTACATTCTTCCTGTGCTGTTTGCGCTGGTGATTGTGGCGCTGCTGCCGTTGGTGGCGGGCTATATCGTGCTGGTGGAGCGCAAGGTGATGGCGGACATGCAGGTTCGCCTGGGGCCGATGCGCGTCGGTCCGCACGGATTGCTGCAGCCGATTGCCGACGCCGTCAAGTTGCTGCTCAAGGAAGACATCATCCCGGAGAGCGCCGACCAGCTGGTGTTCTGGGGCGCGCCACTGATTTCGGTGACTGCGGCGATGCTGGCGCTGGCCGCGCTGCCGATCGGTCCTTTCTTTCAGATTGCCGACCTGAACATCGGTCTGCTTTATATCCTCGGCATCAGTTCGCTCGGAATCTTCGGAATCGTGCTGGGCGGCTGGGCTTCGAACAGCCACTATTCGCTGATGGGAGCGCTGCGGAGCGCGGCGCAACTGGTGAGCTACGAGACTTCGGCCGGAATGGCAATTGTCGGCGCGCTGCTGCTGGCGGGAACGCTCTCGACGCGCGGAATCGTGCAGGAGCAATCGGATACGGGCTGGTGGTTCATCTTTGTCGCGCCAGTGGGATTTTTTATCTACCTCGTGGCGTCGATCGCGGAAACCAATCGCGCTCCGTTCGATATGCCGGAGGCGGAATCGGAACTTGTCGCCGGGTACATGACCGAATACAGCGGCTTCCGCTGGGCGCTCTATTTCCTGGCCGAATACACAAATATGGTCGTGGTGGCGTCCATCGCTACAACCCTGTTTCTGGGCGGCTGGATGCGGCCCTTTGCGAATACGCGCGCATTCAATTTCCTCGATTACCTGCCGCCGCTGCTGATGTTTTTGGTGGCCGGATATTGCTTCCGGCGCACGCCGAAGCAGCCCGTGCAGGTGCAGAAGATGTTCATGGCTGCAGTGGGATTGCTCTGCATCGTGGTGGCGCTGGTGCTGATCATGCCGCTGGCCGTACCGCGCGACTCCTTTCTGGCCACGTCGAAACCCGGCATACACGGAGCTTTCTGGTTCCTCTTCAAAGTTGCCGCATATATCTACGTGTTCATGTGGCTGCGGTTTACGTTTCCGCGATATCGGTTCGATCAATTAATGCGGCTGGGCTGGCAATTCCTGGTGCCGCTTTCAATCGTGAACGTGATGATGATCGGCCTGGCCCTCGCGCTGCATCGCCAATTTGGCTGGCCGAATTGGATTTCGTTTCCCGTGTGTATCGTGCTGACGCTGATCGCGGGCGGCTTTCTTTTGGCAATGGGTGAGAAACACGAACATCCGTTCGTTGGCGAAGAGGGAGAAGGGCAAGAGGAGGAGACGCCCGTCCATGCTTGATCAGGCAGTCTTCTACTTCTTCGCGGCGCTGGCAATCGTTTCGGCGATTCTTGTTGTGACGCGGCGAAACGCTGTGCAGAGCGCGATTTTTCTGGTGACGGCGCTGCTCGCGACGGCGGGGATCTTCCTGAACCTGAACGCGGAGTTTCTCTTTATCGTGCAGGTGATCCTCTACGCGGGCGGGATCATGGTGCTGTTTGTTTTCGTGATCATGCTCGTGAATCTGGATGTGGCGCTGCATCAGGTGCAGTTCAACCGGCAATGGTTTGTGGCGCTGATCATCTCGGCAGTGCTGGCGGCGCAGGTGACCGCGGCGATTGCGGTCAGCCGGCACTCGCTATACACGATGCCGGCGGCGCCGCCGGAAACACTCGAGCCCAATACCGAGCGCGTGGCGTTCTATTTGTTCCATACCTATATGCTGCCTTTTGAGATTGCCTCGATCCTGCTGCTGGTGGCCATGGTTGGCGCGGTGGTCATGGCCAAAAAGAGGGTGTGAGCGATGGTCCCGATCGGACATTACATCTTTCTGAGCGTGGCCATGCTGGCCATCGGCATCGTGGGAATTGTGACGCGGCGCAACGTGATCATCATTCTGATGTCCGTTGAATTGATACTGAACGCGGTCAATATCAATCTCGTGGCTTTCTCGCGGCTGGTAGGCTCGGTGGAAGGGCAGATCTTCGCCATCTTTATTATTACCGATGCAGCGGCAGAGGCGGCCGTGGGGCTGGGCATCATCATCGCCTTCTTCCGCAATCGCGAAACGGTATTGGCGGACGAAATGGACATTCTCAAATGGTAAGCGGCAGGGAAGCGGCGGATTCTCGAGGATTCGCGTATGCCGACTGAATTCTTTCTGCGAAGCATTTGGCTGATCCCGCTTTTCCCGCTAGCGGGCGCGGCGACGATGTTTTTCATCGGGCGACGCCTTTCGAACGGAGCGGTGAACGCGGTTGGCGTGGGCAGCGTTGGGCTGTCGATGATCTTTGCTTTTGGAGCGATCCTGCAGCTCATTGCGCGAGAACCGGCACAGCGCCTGGTTGAGATTGTGCTGTTCGATTGGGTGCCCGCCGGCGCAATGCACACGATGTCCGGGCATCTCGTGAACTTCAACGCGCAATGGGCCATGCTGCTCGATCCGCTTTCGGCGGTGATGCTGGGCGTGGTGACCGGCGTCGGCTTTCTCATCCACGTTTATTCCACCGGCTACATGGCGCACGAGGGCGGCTATTACCGCTTCTTTGGCTATCTGAATCTGTTCATGTTCTCCATGCTGGTTCTGGTGCTGGGGAATAATCTGCTGCTGCTTTTCGTCGGATGGGAAGGCGTGGGACTTTGCAGTTATCTGCTGATTGGCTTTTATTTCCTGCGCAAATCCGCATCGGACGCGGGCAAGAAGGCGTTCATCGTCAATCGGATCGGCGACGCGGGGTTCGTTCTGGGACTATTGCTTCTGCTGAACGCGATCGGCACGCTGCGCTTCACGGAAATTGGCCCGGCCATCGAGGCGGGCGGATTCACCGTGGGCAATGGCGTGATGACCGCGATTGCGCTGCTGCTTTTCGTGGGCGCGACGGGGAAGTCGGCGCAAATTCCGCTGTACGTCTGGCTGCCGGACGCGATGGAAGGGCCCACGCCGGTGAGCGCGTTGATTCATGCGGCGACGATGGTGACGGCGGGCGTGTACATGATCACGCGGATGAACGTGGTCTTTCAGCTTGCGCCAGTAGCTTTGGCGGCGGTCGCCACGGTTGGCGCGGTGACGGCAATCTATGCGGCCAGCATGGGCCTGGTGCAGAACGACATCAAGCGCGTGCTGGCTTACTCGACCGTCAGCCAGCTTGGCTACATGTTTCTGGCGCTGGGCGTGGGCGCGTTCACGGCGGGAATCTTTCACTTGATGACGCACGCGTTCTTCAAGGCGCTGCTCTTCCTTGGTTCGGGCAGCGTGATCCACGCGCTCGGCGGCGAACAGGACATGCGCAAGATGGGCGGGCTGTGGAGCAAGATTCCCATTACGGCGTGGACGTTTTTGCTCGCCACGATCGCTATTTCGGGAATTCCTCCGCTGGCCGGATTCGTGAGCAAAGACGCGATTCTGGCGGCTTCGTTCAACGCGCGGCCGTTGCTTTGGGCAATCGGGATCGTAACCGCGGGGATGACGGCTTTCTATATGTTCCGGCTGGTGTTTCTAACGTTTTTCGGCGAATCGCGCGTGCCGCACGACGTGGAGCACCACATTCACGAATCGCCGCGCTCGATGACCGTGCCGCTGATGATCCTGGCGCTTGCTTTCCGTAGTGGGCGGCTGGATCGGCTGGCCGGAGTCTTTGGGCGGCAGCGACCATTTTGCGAAGTTCCTCGACCCGGTGATCGCGCGGCATGCGGAAGTGATCGCTGCGGTTCCCGAGGCGACGCAGCGCGCCAGCGAGTATGAGTTAATGGCGGCTTCGGTGCTTGTGGGCCTAATTGGCATCAGCTTGGCTTGGGTTTTCTATCTGCGCCGGCCCAGGATACCCGGAACGCTCGCGGCAAGATCGGGCGGGCTGTACCGCTTGCTTTACAACAAGTATTACGTGGACCAGATCTACGACGCCATGTTTGTGAACCGGACGAAGGATTTGGGCACGACGCTGGGCGCGTTTGATCGCGACGTGATCGATGGGCTGGGCGTGAATGGCGCGGGATGGGTGACGCGCGCGTTCTCGAGCATTTCCATGGTTTGGGACAAATGGATCATCGATGGGCTGGTGAACCTGGCGGCGCGCATCGTGTGGATTTTCAGCTATCCGGTAAGAATGATTCAGAGCGGGCGCGTTTCGAATTACGCGCTGCTGATTGTTTTGGGCGTGCTGGTCTTTTTGGGCTATTACCTGCGATTGACCGGCGTGACGCTGCACAGCATGCTGCACTAGAAGGCGAGGGAGAGCGCAAGTGAACCAAACTCATATCCTGAGCTGGATTCTATTCACGCCGGTCATTGGTGCCATTGTGCTGCTGTTTGTGCCGCGCGAATGGGATAACGCGCAGCGCGTGATCGGGAATGTATTCGGAATGCTCGGCCTGGTTGTCTCGCTTGCCGCTGATCTGGCGATTCCAGATTGGAACGCCGGGCTATCAGTTCCGCGAAACTTACGACTGGATTCCTTCCATCGGCGCGCACTATTCGTTGGGAATCGACGGCATCAGCTTCCTGCTGGTGATGCTGACCACGATTCTGGGAGCGATTTCGATTCTCTCGTCGTGGAGCGCCATTCAGACTCGCAAGAAGGAATACTACATTCTCTTTCTGCTGCTGCAGACGGGCATGCTGGGCGTCTTCATGGCGCTCGATTTCTTTTTGTTCTACCTGTTCTGGGAAGTGATGCTGGTGCCGATGTACTTCCTGATCGGCGTGTGGGGCAGCGACCGGCGGCTCTATGCGGCGATCAAGTTTTTCCTCTACACGCTGGCCGGATCGGTGCTGATGCTGCTGGCGATTCTGGCGCTTTACTATCGCGCGCATGAGGTGGCGGGCGCCGGAGCCGCTTACACGTTTGACATTCCTACGCTGCTCGGCGCGGTCCCGCAATTTTCGACCACCCTGCAGCGGCTTCTGTTCTGGGGCTTCTTCTTTGCTTTTGCCATCAAGGTGCCGATGTTTCCGTTCCACACTTGGCTTCCCGATGCGCATACCGAGGCTCCCACGGCAGGCTCGGTGATCCTGGCCGGCGTGCTGCTGAAGATGGGCACCTACGGATTCATCCGCTTCTCATTGCCTCTTTTGCCGACCGACGCCGTCGCGCGGCAGCACATCATCAATATCCTGATGGTGCTTTCGATCGTGGGCATCATCTACGGCGCGCTCGTCTGCATGATGCAAAAAGACATGAAGAAGCTCATCGCTTACAGCTCGGTGAGCCACTTGGGCTTCTGCACGCTGGGGATTTTCGCCCTGAATCCGCACGGCCTCTCCGGCAGCGTCATCCAGCAGATCAACCACGGAATTTCCACTGGCGCGCTCTTCTTGATTATCGGAGTGCTGTACGAAAGGCGGCATACGCGGCTGATTTCGGAGTTTGGCGGGCTTTCGACGCCCATGCCGAATTTCGCGGCGATTTATCTGATTGCCACGCTGAGTTCGCTGGGTTTGCCGCTGCTCAATGGCTTCATCGGTGAATTCACGATCCTGAGCGGCATTTTTCAGGTGAACACGAGCTGGACGGCATGGGCCGTGGTCGGCATCGTTCTCGGCGCGGCGTATCTCCTGTGGCTTTATCAGCGGGTCATGTTCGGGCCGGTTACGAATCCCGCGAACGAGCACCTGCCGGATTTGAATATGCGCGAATACGCGACCCTCGTGCCTCTGGTGCTGCTCGCGTTCTGGATCGGCATTTATCCCAAGCCGCTATTTCGCGTTCTGGACGCTCCGGTGCGGCAGATCGTGGAGCAGGTGAATCCGAACTATTACAACTCGGCAACTGCGCAGCGCTGGGGCGAAAAGCCACCGGTCGCGATTGTGACGGCAACCGCTCCGGCCAAGTCCGATTCGACGAAACCTGAAAAGCCGGTGAAGCCAGCTGCTGACCGCGATAATTGCCGCGGCTTCCGCGTCTACGGCCGCGAACACAGCGGCGAACCGCTAATCGCATGGATACTGCCACATTTCGCCACGATTTCTTCCTGATCCTGCCGGAGGTGGAGCTCGCGCTTTTCGGCCTGGCGATTCTGCTTTTCGACTTCATGCTGGGCGTAAAGGACAAAGCCGGCAACGCCGTCTTTGCGATGCTCGGCGTGATCTTCAGCGGCATTTCGCTTTACAGGCTGCGGTCATTGGGTCCGGAAGCGGTGGGCGGATTCAATAGCTCGATTGTGGTCGATCCATTTTTCCTGTTTTTCGGGATGATCTTCCTGATCGCCACGGCGCTGGTGATCCTGCTTTCGGTGCGCTACCTGCAAATCGAAAACGAGCATCACGGGGAATATTACGCGCTGCTTCTGTTTGCCACCGTGGGAATGATGTTCATGGCCTCGGGATACGACCTGATCGTGCAGTTTCTCGGCCTGGAGACCATGGCGATCAGCTTTTATATCCTCGTGGGCTTTTTGCGGCATCAGCGGCGTTCGAATGAAGCTGCGGTGAAATATCTGTTGCTTGGGGCCTTCAGCTCGGGCCTGCTGGCCTATGGCTTTTCGCTTCTCTATGGAATCAGCGCCATGGCGCAGATTAATGGGCCGCTGGGATTGCCGCTGCAGGTGCCGCGCACGAATATTGACGTGATACGCACGGCACTCGAGCTGCGCGGACCGACCGATTTGCTGGTAATTCTGGCCATAGTGACCGTGGCGGCGGGACTTTTCTTCAAGGTGGCGGCGGTGCCGTTCCACCAATGGGCGCCGGACGTTTACGAAGGCGCTCCGACCACGGTCACGGCTTACGTCAGCGTGGCTTCGAAAACGGCGAGTTTCGCGCTGCTGCTGCGGCTGTTCCTTTATGCCTTCTGGCCGGTGCGCGTGAACTGGGTGGGCATCATCGCGGCGGTGGCGATTGCATCGCTTACGCTCGGCAATTTCGCCGCGATCACGCAGACCAACGTCAAACGATTGCTCGCTTATTCTTCGATCTCGCACGTTGGCTACATCCTGCTGGGCCTGGTAGCGGCGATGAGCGGTCCTGAGGGCAATGAGACCGGGCTGAAGGGCATCGCCTTCTATCTTTTCGTCTATGCGTTCATGACCATCGGTGCCTTTGCCATCATTATTGTGCTGCGGCGGCAAGGCTTGATTGGCGACGAACTGGACGACCTGAACGGCCTCTACAAGCGGAGCCCGGCATCGGCGGTGCTGTTGCTCATTTTTATGCTGTCTCTTGCCGGCATTCCGCCGCTGGCCGGTTTTGTGGGGAAGTATTACATCTTGCTCTCGTTGATCGAGACGGGACATTATTATCTGGCGCTGTTTGGCGCGCTGTATATCGTTCCGGCGCTCTATTATTATTTCCGCATCGTCGTGCACGCCTGGCTGCTCGAGCCGGCCGGCGAGGCGCGTACGACGGTAACGCCGGGGCAATCGGTGGCACTGGCCGTGATGTGCGTCGTCACGCTGGTTGCCGGGATTTATCCCGAGCCGTTCATCCGTCTGGCAACTTATTCGTTGACCTTGCCGTCCGTACTCTTTGCCCGATAACAAGTCAGTTTCGCCGTCAACGCCGCCGCCCCACAAGGAGCCGAAATCAGAATCGCGTCAATTTGCGGTAGCGCTTGAGTTGCCGTTCATTTTAGTTTCTGCGATCGTAATTGGTGGGCTGCTCGGATACCTTCTTGATCGATGGCTCCATATCCGCCCGATTATGACGCTGATTTTGGGAGGGCTGGGCTTTTATGCTGGTCTTCGCGATGTCTTAAGGCGGGTATCGAAGGACACGAATGGAGACGCATAGTTCTGTCCAATATCAGATCACTGAACGTCGCATCTCGAAACTTACCTTGATCTTGGGGGCGGTCGCATCCGTTTCTGCGTGCTTACTATTCTCATTCCGAGTAGGCGTGGGCGTATGGATTGGTGCCATGCTCGCTTGGCTGAATTTTCGATGGCTCGAGGGAGCGCTTGACGCCCTCGTCGAGGTTTCCGTCGGGCGGGCCGACTCGGCGGAGGCGCGGCTACCCGCAGGCGCTTTCTTCCGGCTGTTTGGACGGTATGCCTTGATAGCGGTCGTTGTCTATGTTACTTTTTCCGTCTTCAAGATTTCGGTTTTGAGTATCTTAGTAGGGTTGTGTGCTTTAGGTCTCGCGAGTGTCTCGGCGAGCCTTTACGAGATCCTGGCTCCGGCGGATTAACGGATGGAACATCACGTCAGTTGGCTGACACAACTCGTCAATCATTACCTTGGTGGTTTGGCCCTCTCCTTCCTCCAAGCGCTGCACATCAAGCCTGCAGACCCCTCCACACCCATACCCGAAGTTGTCGTCATGCAGTTGGTGGTGTTTTTGATCGGTATCGTAGGGACTTTGTGGTTGCGATCGCGGCTTTCGGTGGGGAGCCCAGGGGCGGCACAACAGATTGCCGAGATGCTGCTGACGAATCCGATCGGATTCGGGATTCGGGATCTCCTCGAAGAAAACGCCGGACACGAAGCACTCAAGTACCTACCGCTGGTCGGCTCGGTGTCCATATTCATTTTGCTCTCAAATCTGTTAAGCGTTTTTCCGATGTTTTCAGCACCGACAGCGGAGAAGACCGTGCCGCTAGGTTGCGCAGTTGTGATCTTTCTTTATTTCAATTGGCAAGGCATTCGACATCACGGCGTGCTCGGCTACTTGAAGCATTTCGCTGGGCCGGTTTGGTGGCTCGCGCCTCTCATGTTCCCTGTGGAAATTATCAGCACCTGCGCGCGAATACTTTCCCTGACGGTCCGTCTGTGGGCGAATATTTTTGCGAGTGATCTCCTGTACACGATTTTCCTCGCGCTTCTGGTTGCGCCAGTGCTGTGGGGATGGACGAAAACGCCTGCATTGGGGCTGATTCTTAGTGTTTTTCCGGCGATTATCCCAATCGCATTTATCGCACTTCATATTTTTGTGGCGCTCATCCAGACCTATGTTTTTACGCTGCTTCCGTCGATATATATTGGAATTGCTACGGCGGAGGAGCACTAATCCGGCTTCATGGTCTGACCGCTTCAGTGTGAGCCCGACTGCATGAGGATGTCGGGAACCACCCCCTGGCGGCAATTTCATAGGAGGAGTTTATGAGGAAGGTTTTCTCAGCGTTGTTTGTTGTCGCAGCAGTAATGTCGGTCAGCCCGGCGGTGTTTGCTCAGGGCGGCGCCGCACCAACTGGGGCGACGAATTGGGTTGCGATTTCTGCAGCCTTTGGTATGGCTTTGGCAGCGTTTGGAGGGGCGGTGGGTCAGTCTCGCGTAGCGGCATCCGCATGCGAGGGTATGGCCCGCAATCCCGGCGCTTCTGGAGCCATCCGTGCTGCAATGATCTTAGGCCTTGTGTTTATAGAAACGCTCGCGCTGCTGACTCTTGTGATCATTTTCGCTAAGGTCGTTTGAAAGGAAGCAAAAAAGGCCCGGTGGCGATCGCTACCGGGCCTTTTTTGCTTGGGCCCGACTTAAATGTATCCGCGAACGGCGTCTTAGCTAGCGGCCGGGTAAAGATTTTGCCGCCCGGACCACGTAGGCGTGCACAGGCGATCAGAGAAAAACCCCAGCCTTTTCGATTTCTTTTAGCGTGCGAGGGGCGCTCGCGCTGAAGGCGCAAAGGCTGGGCTACACGTTCCTTGTTCGTATTAGTGGGTGCTCAGCGGCCGGGGAGAGAAAGCGCCGCTTGGGTGGCGAGGGCCATGACGCGGCCGGGGAACAGGCCGAGGTAGAAGGTTCCGGCTGCGGCGATAGAGAGTACGAACGTTACGGCCCACGGCATCGGCACAGGCGGCCAGGTCTGGTTGGGCTCGCGCATATACATCACCACGATCACCCGCAGATAATAAAACGCAGCGATGATGGTGTTGATCGCCAGCAGAACGGCGAGCCAGATCAAGCGCGACGCGAGGGCCGCATGGAAGATATAGAACTTCCCGAGGAATCCTGCCGTTACCGGAAGACCGAGCAGCGAGAGCAGAAACAGCGCAAAACAGGCCGCAGCGACGGGCTGGCGCATCGCCAGTCCGCGGAAATCGTCGATATCCATGTGCCGTTCGGATTCGCCGCTAAGCTGAGAAACCAAAATAAACGCTCCGAGTTTCATGAGCGCGTAAACGGCGAGGTAATAGAGCACAGCGGCGACGCCGAGCTCCACCTGATCGGAGGCGGCGGCTGCCGCGAGCGCGACGAGAATATATCCCGCGTGCGAAATGGAGCTGTAGGCCAGCATTCTTTTGACGTTGTGTTGCGCGATCGCCGCCAGATTGCCTACGAACATCGTCAGCGCCGCCGAGATCCACAGCGCCCAGAACCAGAACGTTCCCGCTGCCGCCACGGTAGCGAGAATGCGCAGCAGCAGCGCGAAGGCCGCGGCTTTTGGTCCGGAAGCCATCAGCGCAGTGACCGGAGCGGGCGCGCCTTCATAAACGTCTGGAGTCCAAAGCTGAAACGGAGCCGCAGCAACCTTGAAAGCGAGGCCGACGAGCATAAGCCCCAGCCCAAGATTGAGGAGACGTTCGCCGCCAGCCGTCGTGGGAAAAGTCATGCGCGCGAGCTGCGTCGTGCCCGTAGCGCCGTAAACGAGAGCGATTCCGTAAAGAAAAAAAGCGGTGGCGAAGGAGCCCAGCAGGAAATATTTCAGGGCCGATTCGTTGGAGCGTGGAACGTCGCGGCGATAGCTGGCCAGGATATAGGTGGAGATCGAGCTGGTCTCAAGGCCAACGAACGCTGTCATCAGTTCGGCGGCGCTGGACATCACGCACATGCCGACAGTGGCGAAAAGAATGAGCGCATAGTATTCGCCGTGCTGGATGTGCTCACGATCGAGATAATCGGCGGAGCCGATGATCACCAGGAACGCGACCGCCTCGACTACAACGTGCACGAAGACGCTGAAGCCATCAATGCGCAGCAAACCGGAAAATGCCGTGCCCGGGAGCATCGCCGGATAAATCGTGGAGACGAGCGCCAATCCGCTCCCGAGCGCGGCCAAGCTGACGAGCACATTCCGGCGCGAGCGCGTGAGCAGCGGCTCGATCAACATGAGCAGGATGCCCGAAAGGGACAAAATGATCTCCGGCATCAGGCGCAGGATGTCTTCTCGCGGAGGAAACATTAGCGGACGCTACCCGGAGCCGAAGGCCGAGCGGAACTGAGTGCCGCTCGGGCGTTATACACCTGCGGCCGTTGCATGAGCATGAATACGTTTCGCGTGGAGGCTTCCGTGCGGCGGGTGAAGCTCACCGAGCCGATGCCCATCCACAAAATGAGTGCCGCCATCGCGACCAGAACTACGCGTTCGCGGCGGTCGGCGTCATCCAGCGTGCGGTTCTTATCCTGCGTCACTTCGCCGAAGAAAACGCGCTGGTAGGCCCACAGCAGGTAAACGGCGGAAAGAATGATGCCGATAGCTGCGTAAGAGGCCCAGTTCACGTGATGCAGAAACGTGCCGGCCAAAATCAGGAACTCGCCGATAAATCCATTCAGCATGGGAAGCCCCGCTGAGGACAACGACACAAACAGAAAAAAAGCCGCGATGATCGGCAGGGGAGTGGCGAGCCCGCCAAATTCGCGAATCAGGTGCGTGTGCCGGCGGTCATAGAGCATTCCGACCAGCACGAAAAGCGCACCTGTGGAAACTCCGTGGTTCAGCATTTGATACAAGGCGCCCTGAACTGCCGTGGGATCGAAAGGCAAACAGCCCGAGCACTACAAACCCAAGGTGGCTAACGGACGAATAAGCTACCAGGCGCTTGAGATCGGTCTGCACCATGGCCACGAGAGCGCCGTAAATAATGCCGATGATCGCCAGAACGGCGACGTAGGGAGCGAAGCGGTGAGCCGCTTCGGGGAAAAGCGGCAAGCAGAAACGCAGCATTCCGTAAGTCCCCATCTTCAGCAGCACGCCGGCAAGCATCACGGAGCCCGCGGTGGGCGCTTCGGTGTGCGCGTCTGGAAGCCAGGTGTGCAGCGGGAAAAGCGGCACCTTGATGGCAAACGCCAGGAAAAAAGCGGCAAAAAGAAGCAGTTCGGTGCGCAGAGAGAGAATCACCTGGCCGCTCACGAGCATGTTCTGGATCTGCGGCAAATCGAAGGAGCCGCTGAGTTCGTAGAGCCAGATCATGGCCACGAGCATCAGAATCGAGCCCAACATCGTATACAGAATGAATTTGACGGCGGCATAAATGCGCCGTTCATGGCCCCAGATTCCGATCAGGAAGTACATCGGGATCAGCATCACTTCCCAGAAAAGGAAAAACTCGAAGAGATCGAGCGAAACAAAGACTCCGATCACCCCGCTTTCGAGCACCAACAGGCTGATGAAGAAGCCGCGCACCCGCTGCTCGATCGATTTCCAGGAAGCCAGCATCGCGATAGGCGTCAAAAAAGTGGTGAGCAGGACGAGAAATAAGCTGATGCCGTCGACTCCGAGGTGATAGTGGATGGGCGGCGAAGGAATCCAGTTGTGAAGTTCCACAAACTGGTAATCCGCCGAATTCAGGACGAAGCCTCGGAGCAATAGAAGCGAAAGCGCGAATTCGAAAAGCGATATCGCCAGCGCGATACGGCGAATCCATTCACGATCGTCGGGCCGCAGCATGAAAAGCGCAAGAGTTCCCGCGAGCGGAAGGAAGGTCAAGACGGTGAGCAGATAGGAACCGCGCATTCTAGCGCACCATCCAGGCGAGCAGGGTTGTGAGCACTACGGCTCCCAGAATTACCCAAGCCGCGTAGCTCCGTGTATTGCCGGAATTGAGATGCCGCAGGCGGTCGCCAACTTCGCCCGCTTCGTGAGCGACGCCGTTCACCAGGCCGTCGATGGTTTCCTCATCCACGACGTGCCAGAGGAAATTAGTCGACACCCAAAAGAGCGGTCGTACGATGATGGCGGCGTAGAGTTCGTCGATGAAATACTTCCCAACCAACAGCTTGTAGAGTGCATGGAACCTTTCGGCGAGGCGCCTGGGTGTCTCCGGCCTGCGTAGATACAGCCACCAGGCAAGCAGGAATCCGATAAATGCTGCTATCACCGGAGGGCCGAAGACCGTAGCGATCAGTTGGCCGCTTCCCGTGTTTGGTTCGGTGGAACTGGATGTTTCGCCAGCTGCAAAAACCGGCTTCACAAAGTTATCGAAGTAATTGAGGCCGCCCACCAAATGCGGAGCAGCCCACCAGCCGCCCGCCAGCGAAAGGACCGCCAGCACAACGAGCGGGGCAAGCATGACGCGCGGCGATTCGTGTACGTGGGTTTTCTTGGGATCAAAACGCGGTGCGCCATGAAAAGTCAAAAAGAGAAGCCGGAACATGTAAAGGGCGGTGAGTCCCGCAGTAAATACGCCCAAGCCGTAAATCACGGGATTTGCGTAGGGGCCGGTGCGCGCGGCGAGCAAAATCTCTTCCTTGCTGAAGAAGCCGGAAAAACCTGGCGTGCCGGAAATTGCCAGAGTAGCTACGAACATGGTGCCGTAGGTCCACGGCACCATTCGGCGCAGGCCGCCCATGCGCCGCATATCCTGTTCGCCGCCCATCGCATGCATCACGCTGCCGGCGCCGAGGAAGAGCAATGCCTTGAAGAAAGCGTGCGTCATGAGATGAAACATTCCGGCGCCGAAGGCGCCCACGCCGCAACCCAGAAACATGTATCCCAATTGGCTTATGGTGGAGTAGGCGAGCGTCCGCTTGATATCGGTTTGTACGAGCGCGATGGTGGCGGCGAAAAGCGCCGTCGCGCAGCCGATCACGGCTACCGCGAACATTGCCACCGGCGCATGAATGAAGATCGCGTGCGAACGCGCCACCATGTACACGCCCGCGGCCACCATGGTCGCGGCATGGATCAGCGCGCTGACGGGCGTGGGGCCCTCCATGGCGTCCGGCAGCCAAACGTAAAGCGGGAGTTGCGCCGATTTGCCTGTGGCGCCGGCGAGCAGCAGCAGCGCGACCGCCGTGAGAACGCCGTGGCCGGACGTTTCGACCGGTAGCGGCCGCGGCATCATGAAAAATGGGCGCGAAGTCGAGCGTTCCAAATTGGCGGAAGAGCAAAAATAATCCCAGCAGGAAACCGAAGTCGCCGATGCGGTTTACCCAGAAGGCCTTGTTGCCCGCATCCGTGGCCGTCTTTTTCAAGAACCAGAAGCCGATCAGCAGGTAGCTGCAGAGCCCGACTCCTTCCCACCCCACAAAAAGCAGCACATAGTTTGCCGCCAAGACGAGCGTCAGCATGAAAAACATGAACAGGTTGAGATACGAGAAAAATCGGCGATAGCCAGTGTCGTCCGGCCATGTAGCCGACGGAATAAAGATGAATCAGCCAACCGACGCCCGTCACGACAAGCAGCATGATCAGCGTAAGCTGATCGATCTGCAGCGCAAAATTAGCGCGAAAGCTGCCTGCCTCGATCCATGTGAAATACGACCGCGTCCAGGGAATCTGCTCCGCGTTCAGCCTGAGGAATTCGCGTACGACTTCGAGGGCGGCAAGGAAAGAAAGCCCGGTGCTGCCCAGAGCGATAGCATTGACCGCACTGCGCGGCCATCGCGCCGCAAAAATCCCGTTGACGGCTGCGCCCAGCAAGGGCAGCAGCGGAATGATCCACAGGTGCTCGAGTATCAGCATTCCGGCTCTACAGCTTCAGCAGATTGATGCGTTCGACGTTTAGGGATTGCCGGTTCCGCGCGATCACGATCACGATGGCCAAACCCACGGCTGCTTCGGCTGCCGCCACCACGATTACAAAGAATACGAAGACCTGCCCCTGCAATTGCCCCAGAGCCCGCGCAAAGGCGATGAACGCAAGGTTCACGGCGTTGAGCATCAATTCGATGGACATAAAAATGGTGACGATGTTGCGCTTGAAAACGAAGCCGATTACCCCGAGGCCAAAGAGGACGGCGCTAAGAGCAAGGTAATAGGAAATGGGCACCAACGTTTCTCTCCTTACCTTCTGCCGATTGGAGCATTCGTTTCGCGAATCTATTGTTGCGCGCGCTGGGCGGGCGCCCCTTCACTGCGCTGGGCCAGCACGAGCGCTCCAAGAATGGCGATGAGGATCAAAATGGACGTCAATTCAAACGGAAACACGAAATCCTGGAACAAAAGCATCGATAGCCCTCGCGTCGCGCCGTCGGCCACTGGCTGTGCCGTCATCGACAAAGTCGCGGCGCCAACCTGATAAGCAAGCTCGATTAGCAAGAAGATCGCCAGCGGCACGCCCACATAACGCGCCATGCGGCTCATATTGGTGCGCTCTTCGGCGCCGGCATTGAGCAGCATGATTACAAACACGAACAACACCATAATCGCGCCCGCATACACGATAATCTGCACTGCGGCGATGAATTCCGATTCGAGAAGCAGGAAAAGCCCGGCCAGCGCAATCATAACGGTGATCAGTGAGATGGCGCTGTGGATCGGCTCACGTTGCAGGATTACGCTCACGGCCCCGGCGACCGCAATGGCCGCCAGAATCAGGAAGATCACCAGTTGAGGCGTCATCTGCGCATCACCACGGCAAGGCTCGTCAGGACCACATTCAAGAGCGCCACGGGAAACAGGACCTTCCACCCGAAGCGCATCAGTTGATCGTAGCGAAAACGCGGCAGCGTCCAGCGCACCCAAACGTAAACAAAAAGTACCAGGAGCACCTTGGTCAGAAACCAGAAGGGCCCCTGAACATAATCGATTATGCCGGGCTGCGAGCACAGAAATGATAGCGCACCGAGGACCAGTCCCAGCACCGGCAAAACAATGCGTGCGAATGACCTGTGCTGAAGGCCATCCATAATCAAGGCCACTCCGCGAGGCGGCCAAGACGGCAGCCGGGATGTAGCGGGTCCAGTCCATACCCGGCGTTTGCGGAAAGGGCGAAAGCCAGCCGCCCAGGAAGAGAATCGAAGCCAGACATGCGACCGTAATCATGCTGGCATACTCACCCATAAAGAACATGGCGAATTTAAAGCTGGAATATTCGGTGTGATAGCCGGCCACGATCTCCGATTCGGCTTCGGCCAGGTCGAAGGGCGCGCGATTGGTTTCCGCGATGGCGGCAACGAAATAGCAGAAAAGTCCCAGCACTTGGGGGAACGTCGGATTCAGCAGGTTCCATTTTGGCAAGTAGCCCCAGGTGAAGCCGTCCTGCCGCAGGATCAACTCGCTTAAATTAAACGTGCCCGCCAGCAGCAGGATGCCCACAACGGAAAGCGTCAGCGATAATTCGTAGCTGATCATCTGGGCCGAACTGCGCAGGCCCCCGAGCAGCGAATATTTGCTGTTCGAAGACCAGCCGGCCAGAGCCACGCCGTAGACGCCAATCGACGTCATTGCGAAGATCGCCAGCAGCCCGACGTTAATATTCGCGATGACGAGCGGCGTCGCCACTCCAAGTATGTGCACCGATGCGGGGCCAAACGGAATCATGGCTATGGCGGAGATCGCCAGAGTCAGAGTGATGACCGGTGCGGTGAAATAAAGGAAGCGGTCGGCACCGGCCGGCGTCGTATCTTCCTTCAGGAGAAACTTGGCCCCATCCGCCAACGGCTGCAATAGGCCATGCGGACCAACGCGGTAAGGTCCCCAACGTCCCTGAATACGCGCGGCAACTTTGCGTTCGAACCACACCAGGTAAGCGACGGCGGTTAAGACCAGAAACAGCAGCACCAGGACCTTAATCAGAGAAACGAGGAGGATCGAGTGCGCTAAAGAATCGTTCACGGCGTCGCGCCCGCTTCGCGGAGAGAGCGAATCATCCGGCAATAAGGAGTCAGGCTGCCGCTCGTGAAAAGCGAATCGTTGCTCGAAAAAATGACACCCGCCGCCGCACCCGCGGGACGATGCCCGTTAGTGGCTTCGGGTTTCGGTTGGGTCGGTTCCGCAGCGCCGGTGAGCAGGCCGGTCCAAGAGACGTCATATCCGGGCACGATGCGAGCGATTTCCTCGAATGCGGCGTCAGGCGTTCGCAACGCGATCGGCTGTCCAATCCGTTGCTGCGCCAATTGGTAAGAAAGAATGCGCAGAATGTCGAAGTCCGTGCGCGGGCCCATAAAATCCCCGCCCTTGCGCACAAGCTGAACTTCGCCGGCAGTATTTGTCATCGTGCCGCTTTTCTCGAAGCCGGAAAGCGCGGGCAAAATGATATCGGCGAGCCGCGCCGTGTCTGAGAGATACAAGTCCTGAACCACGAGCAGATCGAGCTTGCCCATTCGCTTCGATCCGACGAAGTCTGTCTTCTTGGCGGGATTTGCGCCCACGACATACAGCGCTTTCAGCCGCCCGGCAGCGGCAGCTTCCAGCATCGCGCGCCCATCGAGCCCCGGTTTTTCGGGCAGCGGTGCATGCCAGAGGTCGCCAAAAAATTGCCGAGCCGCAGGATTCGCGATAGGCGCATATCCGGGCAGCAAGTCCGGCAGAAGTCCCATATCCGCGGCGCCGCGCGAATTTGCATAATCGCCCAAAGCCATGAACCGCGTGCGCTTGCCCTGCGCGGATCGTTCTCGCGCGAACTCGCCAAGCCGGGCGAGCGCACGCGCCCTGAACAGCCGCGCCGAAGAGGACGATAAGATCGTTTTCACCGGCCAGCGCGGCGCGAAGCGCGCGCAGACGCCGGTCCAAATCGCTTTCAGACGCATTCGCATCGACGCTTGCTGCACGCGGCAAGTTTGGCGATCGCCGCGCCTTCCTGTCCTGCGGGGATCAGGACAAAATCCTGCGCTTTACGGTGCAGTTTCTGTTCGCGCGAATCCAGAATGTATAGCCGCGAACGGTGATTCCGGATGCCAGTACGAATCTGCCAGGCGACAAGCGGATTTTGCTCCGTCGCATCGTTGCTGATCAGCAGAAAAGCCGGAGCAGATTCCAGATCGCGCATCGTGGCGAAAATGCCGCCGGTTCCAGACGTGCTTGCCAAATCGGCCGCAAGCGCCATCAGACCGGCATAATCCGCCGTGCGGTGATGATCCACATTGTTCGTGCCTATCGAGGCGCGCGCGAGGCGCCCGAGGAGATAATTCTCTTCGTTTGTCGTCCGGTTGGAGCCGTAGAAAGCGATGGCGTCCGGACCGTTCTGTTTGCGTATCGAAGCCAGCCGCGATGCCACGGTTTGCAGCGCCTCTTCCCAACTCGCGGGTTCGAGCCTGCCGGCGAGGCGGATCAAGGGCTGAGTCAGACGCTCGGGATGGCGAGTGTAGTCAAACGCGAAACGGCCCTTGGCGCAGAGAAAATCGCCGTTGTAGCCGGAAAGATCGCGATTATTGGCGCGCAGGATTTCGTGATTGCGCACGCTGAGCGTGGTCTTACAGCCGTTCGAACAGTGCGCGCACACAGTAGGGACGTACTGCATCTCCCACGGACGCGTGTGGTAACGGTAAGTGCCGCTGGTGAGCGCGCCCACGGGGCATATGTCGATGCACATCCCGCATTCAACGCATTCGAGAGAGTCTTCGCGATTGGGAATGATCACCGAATTAGCGCCGCGCTGGCCCACGCCCAGAGCTTTGACGTCCATGCCTTCATCGCATACGCGCACGCACCGGAAGCACAGGATGCAGCGAGGCGCATCGTAATAGACGAGGTTTGACCACTTCACTTCAGGAACGTGAAGTTTTTCTTCCACAAAGCGGCTGTGATCCGCGCCGTAGCGAAAAGTCATATCCTGCAGTTCGCATTCGCCGCCTTTATCGCAAACGGGGCAATCGAGCGGGTGATTGGCGAGCAGAAATTCCAGCATGGATTTGCGCGCTTCGTGCACCTGCGGCGTATTCGTGCGCACAACCATGCCATTGACAGCCACCAGTGTGCAGGCGGTTTGCAGCTTGGGAGCTTTCTCCACTTCCACCAGGCACATGCGACAGGCGGCTTGCAGGGAAAGTCCCGGGTAATAACAGAAAGACGGAACCTCGATACCTTGTAGCCGGGCCGCTTCAATCACCAGCGTGCCCGCGGACACCGCCAATTCGCGGTCGTCCAGCTTGAACTTTATTTGTGGGGCTTCTGCCATGTCTTGAGATTACCCGAGCGTTGCGGTCAAGACTTCTGCCGGCTGATAGGGACACTTGCCTGAGAGATGCTGCTCGAATTCGCTAGTCCACTTTTTGACGATGCTTATTGTAGGCAATGCCGCCGCATCGCCGAGCGGGCAGAAAGTTTTGCCCAGCATGTTCTTCGATAGTTCGCCGATCAGAGCGATTTCCTCACGGCGGCCACCGCCGGAGTGAAAGCGGTCCAGCATCTTCCGCAGCCAATCCGTGCCCTCGCGGCAAGGTATGCACCAGCCGCACGATTCATGCGCATAGAAATGCATGATGCGCCTCGCCAGATCGACCATGCAGGCCGATTCGTCGATCACCACGACGCCGCCCGACCCCAGCATCGATCCGGCCTTAGCCAGCGAATCAAAGTCCATCGGCAAATCGACCTCATCGGCCTTTAGCAGCGGACATGAACTGCCGCCGGGAATGACGGCCTTCAACTTCCGGCCGCCCGGAATTCCCCCCGCCACTTCATCGATCATGCGTTTCAGATTAAATCCCATCGGCAATTCGTAAATGCCGGGCCGATTCACGTGCCCCGAGATGCAGAAAAGCCGTGTTCCGCCGTTTTTCGGAGAGCCCAGTCCCGAATACCATTCGCCGCCTCGATGCAGAATCGCAGGAACAGACGCTAGCGTCTCTACGTTATTGATCACTGTCGGCGAGCCGTAAAGCCCGACGACAGCAGGGAAGGGCGGCCGAATACGCGGGTAGCCGCGCTTGCCTTCGAGCGACTCCATGAGCGCGGACTCTTCGCCGCATTCGTAAGCGCCCGCGCCGGTATGCGTTGTGAGATCAAAATCAAAGCCGCTGCCCATGATGTTTTTGCCGAGATAACCACGGGCATAAGCCTCTTCGATCGCGGCGTCGACGATTTCCAGCACGTAGCGATACTCGCCGCGAATGTAAATATATCCTCGATGAGCGCCGACGGCGCGGCCGGCGATGACGATGCCCTCTATGAGTTGATGCGGAGCCAACTCCATCAGCGGGCGGTCTTTGCAGGTGCCGGGTTCGCTTTCGTCGGCGTTGCACAGAATGTATTTGGGCTTAGCCGATTCCTTCGGGACGAAACTCCACTTCATTCCCGTGGGAAAGCCGGCGCCGCCGCGCCCGCGCAAGTTTGATTTTTTCACTTCCTCGACCACTTGCTCGGGCGTGTATTCCTTGAGAGCGCGTTCCAGTCCCTTGTAGCCGTCATATTTCAGGTAAACGTCGATTTTGTGCGAGTCTGGAACGTCAAAGAGGCGGCTGATCACGGGCACTTCGGCAGGATGGCGCTTATGTACGGACCCGGAAGTCGGGACTGAGGTTGCCGGCCGTGCGCCCTTGTCGAGAGCGTCCAGCAAATCGTCGGTGCGGCGCTGGGTGAGGTTTTCGTAAAAATCGTAATTCACCTGCATGGCCGGCGCACCCGTGCAGGCGCCGATGCACTCCACTTCCTCGAGTGAAAACATGCCATCGGCGGTCACTTGCTTATTTCCGATCTCCAGTTTCTTCTGCACAAAATCGAAGACCTCATTGCCGCCCCGAAGCATGCAGGAGACGTTGGTGCATACCTGAACGTGATACTTGCCAGCCGGTTTGCGCCGGATCATGGAGTAGTAGGCGAGCGTCTCGTTGACTTGCAGGAAATTCAGGTCGAGGCGATTGGCAATTTCCGCGATCAGTTCATCGGTCACGTAGCCCAAGGCGTCTTGCGCGTAGAGAGCCATCGGCACGAGGGCCGAACGCTTAAAGGGATAACGTTCGATGAGCGTCTGAAATTTTTGTTCGAGTACCGGAGGCAGCTCCATCAGCGGTCCACTTCTCCTAGGACGATGTCGATGGTTCCGATGCAGGCGATCAGATCTGCCACCAGGCCGCCTTCAGAAAGGCTGGGCAGCGCCTGAAGATTGACGAAGGAGGGCGCGCGGACCTTGACGCGATAGGGCTTCGGCGAACCGTCGCTCACAACGAAGTAGCCCACTTCGCCGCGCGGAGATTCCACGCGCTGATAGACTTCGCCCGGCGGCGGCGCAAAGCCCTCGGTGAAAATCTTGAAGTGATAGATCAGCGCCTCCATTTCCGTTTTCATCTTTTCGCGTGGCGGCGGAATAATGCCCGGCGCGTCGGCTTTGATCGGCCCCTCGGGCGGAATTTTGTCCATTGCCTGGCGGATAATTTTCAAGCTCTCGCGCATTTCAGCCACGCGCACGAGGTAACGCGCATAGGAATCGCACTCCGTGCGTATGGGAACGTCAAAGTTGAATTCGTCGTAGCTCGAGTAAGGAAAGAACTTGCGTACGTCATAAGCGATGCCGGAAGCTCGCAACATGGGGCCGGTGACGCCCAGCGCGATTGCGTCTTTGCCTTCCAGAATGCCAACTCCCTGAGTACGCATCAGCCAGATGCTGTTTCGCGTCAGGAGGTTTTCGTATTCCTCGATGCGGGAGGGAAGCATGTCGATGAATTGTCGAACTCGGTCCAACCACCCTGGCGGCGGTTCCAGCGCCAGGCCGCCGATTCGAAAGTAGCTCGTCATCATCCGCTGGCCGGAAACCATCTCGAATATCTTTAGAATTTCCTCGCGCTCGCGGAAGCAATAGAGCATCACCGACGTCGCACCCAAATCCATGGCATGCGTCCCCACCCACACCAGGTGCGAATTGAGCCGCGTCATCTCCGTCAGCAAAACGCGGATGTACTGGGCCCGCTTGGGCACTTCCAGTCCGAGCAGCTTCTCCACAGCCAGGCAATAGCCAAGGTTATTGGAAAGCGGCGCCAGGTAATCGATGCGATCGGTGAGAGTAATCGCCTGCGAATAGGTGAGCGCTTCGCAGCTTTTCTCGATCCCGGTATGGAGATAACCGATTTCCGGTCGCGCTTTGACCACAGTTTCGCCGTCGAGCTCGACTACAACGCGCAGCACGCCATGCGTCGAGGGGTGCTGCGGTCCCATATTCAGGACCATCGTTTGAGCTGTGCCGGCGGCGGTCTCAATCGTGGTCATGTGCGGAACCCTTCCACCGGATAGTCTTTGCGAAGAGGATGGCCCTCCCAATCGTCAGGCATCAGGATGCGATGCAGGTCCGGGTGTCCCTCGAAACGAATGCCGAAAAGATCATAGATTTCGCGCTCGTGCCAGTTGGCCGTGGGCCACACGGGGGTAATCGTAGCGAGTACCGGATCCTGGCCCGAAATCCAGACGCGCAGCCGCACCGTTTGGCGCAAGGGGATCGAAACCAGGTGATAATTCACTTCGAAACGAGGTTCGATAGGGAAGCGATCTACCGCGGAAATATCCGAAAGAAGATCAAACTGCAACCCCGGCTCCGCCTGGCAGATATTCCGCGGCCCGCCGAAGGTGCTCCGGAGGCAACACAATAGTGAGTTCGCCACGAAACTGGGAGACTTCTGCGACCGCCCTTTCGTCCCAGGCCCGTAAGTTTTGGACAATCGGATGTTCTTCTACGGGTTTATCCGTCACTTTTGGCGGTCCCGCTGCGTTGTTGAGGGGTTCCAATCGAGCGCCCCTTTCTTCCACAGGTAAACATAGCCCGCCAGCAGGATCAAGATATACAGGAGCATCTCCGTAAAGCCATACCACCGCAGTTCTCGAAAAACGTAAGCCCAGGGGTACAGGAAGACGGCTTCGACGTCGAAAAGGATGAAGACCATGGCTACCAGGTAAAACTTCACGTCAAATGGCTCGCGAGCATCGCCCACGGGCGTTATACCGCATTCATAAGGCTGCATTTTCTCACGCGTGGGACGATGCTGGCCGATCAGACTCGAAAGGACAAGGAGGATTGCGGCAAGCCCCAGTGCTACCAGGAGATGTATTAAAAGCGGAGCGTAAGCTTGGGCTAGGTTCCCGGACATTAGCGCACAAGCTATAATAGCGACGCTTCAGAGAAGGGTCAATCAAGGGACTTACCGGGGTAAACTGCCACAGAAATGAAATTTGGCTTCAATTCGAAGACGCAAGTCGGCCCGGACCTTTATGACGTACAGACCGAGGACCGTGGCGTATCTCATCCCTTCATTGACACGCTGGTCCTGATCAAAGGCCGTGTTGTCTACCGGCACAGCACGAGCTACGAGGATTTGGCCGCCAGCGGCGCGCTTGGATCAGGCAATTCTCCGGGCGCGAGTGGAAAAGCAGCACCGGGACATATTGGAGGCACTTCGCGCGGGAGCTTTATCGTTGGATAAAGCAGCACCGGCCAAAAAAGAGGGCATCGCCGTCAAGCTACTTAACTCAGGCTCCTGGCTGGAATCGGGCAATGTGTCCTTGGATATCGAAGTTAGTTCGAAGGGCGGAGGCCAACCCGTGACCGGCGCAAAGGTTGAGGCTTTTATCGAAGGCGGAGCGGGTGCGCCGGAAAGCCATTTCGCGCACACGGATGGAGAAGGCCGCACCTCTTTGCAGTTTCCGTTTCCAAATCTCACCGAGCCTTCGCTGGCTGCGCTGGTTATCCGCGCGCATGCGGCCGAAAGCCTAGGGGAGTTGCGCTACCAACTAAAGCCCAAGCGCCCTAGTCGATAAACGACCCGATCATGAGCGAGATGGTGACTATACAGGTCAACGGCGAGCCGCGCGAAGTGCCGAAGGGGCTGAGCGTCACTGAGCTGGTCGCTCATTTGGGGCTCACCGCCAATCGGCTGGCCATCGAGCGAAATCTGGAACTTCTTCCGCGCGCCCAGTGGGGAACGACGGTGGTGTCCGGAAACGATCGATTCGAAATCGTGCATCTCGTGGGCGGCGGCTGAGCAGCTTCCTGGGAAACAGCTACCCTCGCAAGATTCTCTCCATTGCCGTACTATATGCGCAGACTTCTTCGTCGTTTGAGACGATCGCATGCGCATTTTGCCTTTGCTGATTGCCGTCGGAATCCTCTGCGCTCCTCACGCGTTTGCACAGATGAACACGGGAGATATCACCGGTGTCGTAACTGATCCCGCAGGCGCGTTAGTGGAGGGCGCCTCCGTAGATGCGGTAAACGCCGAGACTCAGCGGAAATTCGAGTCGCTCACGAATGGTTCGGGGCAGTACCGCCTGTCGCAACTTCCGCCGGGTGTATATACCTTGACGGCCAACATGCAAGGATTCAAGCAGGCGCTCGCGGAACGCGTCGCTTTGAATGCAAACGATCTACTGCGCCAGGATTTTTCCCTGCAACTGGGCGATGCCAAGGAATCCGTAATTGTGCAGGCATTGCCCGGTTTGATGCAGACCGAATCGGCGGAAATCAAGGACGTCATTCAGAACCAGCAAGTGGTCGATCTGCCGCTAAAGGACCGCGAATTTCTCCAGTTAACTGTGCTGAGCGAAGGCGTAGTCAACCCGCCCGGGAGGCACCCGCGGCGATTCGTTGCAGCAGACAGGAACTCTCATCAATGTCCTTGGGCAGCGCACCGGACACAACCTCTTCCTGGTAGACGGGGTGAGCGTCACCGACGAGTACTTCAACAACGTTGTTCTCGATCCCTCCCCGGACGAGACGGCCGAATTCATGATCGACAAGACCAATTACGACGCGGAATTCGGCGGGAAATCGGGCGCGGTGATCAACCTCATCACGAAATCGGGGACCGACCAATTCCACGGCAGCGCCTACGAATTCGTCCGCAACGATATCTTCGATGCCAAGAATTTCTTCGACCTGCCCGGACCCACTCCCGCATTTCGCGAGAATCAGTTTGGCGGAGCCGTGGGCGGCCCGATATTAAAGCACCGCACGTTTTTCTTCCTCAATTACGATGGCCAGAGAACCCGGCAATCGCTGGCCGACCTATTCAGCGTCCCAACCGTGGCGGAGCGCGCCGGGAATTTCTCGGGTGCAGCCACGATTTTCGATCCTGTCACGCATCAGCCCATTCCAGCCAATAACATTGCCAACGATCCCGCGCTTCATCTGGACCCCGCGGCCGTGGCTTTGCTTGGCAAGCTGCCTTTGCCCACTCCTGGTTTGTCGGGTAAGAACAATCTGATCTCTGTGCAGAAAAGGAGCTATGACAATAACGAGTACAACGCGCGTATCGACCATCAATTCTCAGATCGAGATAACAGCTTCGTTCGTGTCTCCGTTTTCCAGGCGAATGAGTTCGATCCATTCGGTTCCAGCGTGCTCAACGAGGCGCTCCTGCCCGGCTTCGGTCGTACTCTTTCGACGCATAGCGTCAATGTGTCCGCGGCCGAAACGCACACGTTCTCTCCCAATCTGGTGAATGAATTTCGCTTTGGCTGGCTTCGAGTCTCCGGCGGGCAGGGGGATCCCAATGCCGGTAATCCTTTCGCCTCGCAGAATGGCCTCCAGGGCGTTACGGCGAATCCGGCGGACATGGGCTATCCCCAGATTTCGCTGAGCAATGCGTTCAGCACCATCGGGTCGCCGGCTGGCTTTACGTCGCGGACGGATCGCGATTTCGAGCTCTTCGATAACGTCCTGATCCATCGTGGCCGCCACAGTTTTCGTGCAGGAGCGTACTTCTTCCACCTCGATTTCCAGCCTTCTTTTCCAAACGACGCGCGCGGCGTCTACACCTACAGTGGCTCCTACACAGCAAATGGCGCCGGCACTGGCAGTCCGCTCGCCGATTTCCTGCTGGGCCATCCATCCCAGGGTCAGGTGGGCATCGGTAGCGGCGCCGAAAACGCTCACACGAATTGGGCGCATTTCTACCTTGAGGATAGCTGGCAGGCCACTCCCAACCTCACGCTCAACGTTGGGCTTCGCTATGAATACAACGCTAATCTCGTTGCACGCGCCGATCAAACTTCGAACATCGATCTTTTCGCGCCAGGAGGCCCGGCTTTTGTGGTCGCCGGCAATCCCGCGAGTTTGGCGCCTGTGGCGGCGCAGCTTGCTTCGCTGAGCCCGCTTCCTATTGTTTCTGCCTCAAGCGTCGGTTGGAACGACAGCCTGCTAACGCCGCGCTCTTTGCGATTCTCTCCCCGAGTGGGATTGGCCTGGCGCATTCCGGGCTCGCGTGAGACGGTAGTGCGCGCGGGCTTTGGGATATACACCAACCAGGCTGCCTACAGCATTCTTCAGAATCTCGCGGAAAATATGCCTTTCTTTTTGGTGAAGACTGTCACCAACTCCAGCGCTTCTGCTCTAACGACTGAAAATATTCTGGCGCAAAGCCCCACGGGAGCTATCGGGGCCAACAGCGTCAATCACGACTTCCGGATTGAATATAACGAAGTCTGGAACCTCAGCGCACAGCGGTCCATCACGCCGAACACCGCGGTCGAGGCCGAATACGTTGGCTCGCGAACCGTTCATGCCGATAGCGCCACAAGCATCAACGTTCCTCTTCCCGGGCCAGGAGCCGTTCAGCAGCGCCGGCCATATCCGGGCTTAGCGGCTTTCACCACGATACGCTGGGACGGCTGGGCCACATTCAATGCGCTCACGGTGAAGGTGACCCGCCGCTTCACTTCGGGATTGTCGTTCGATGCCGACTATACGTTTTCGAAGTCGCTGGATGACGCCTCGGACGCCGGCACGACCAACGCTGAATACAATTTGCCGCAGAACGCTTATGCCCCAGGTTTGGAGGCGGGACCTTCGAGTTTCGACCACCGTCACCGGCTGACGGCGAATGCGGTGTACGATTTTCCGTTTGCGAGAAACTCTGCGGGCTGGCGGCATCGATCTGCTCGGAGACTGGACGGGGAGCGGCATCGTGATCGTACAGAGCGGCGCACCGTTTACGGTAAACCTGTCTTCCGCGAACGACGTCGCAAACATCGGCTTGATCAATGGAATGAATGTGGAGCGTCCCAACCTGGTTGCGAACCCTAATACCGGTTCCAAGTCGCCGGCAGAATGGTTCGATACTGCTGCCTTCGGACTTCCGGTGCAATACGCTTTCGGGAATTCGGGCCGAAACGTCGTTGTCGGACCCGGTTTGGCTAACCTTGATCTATCGTTGCAAAAGAAATGGACTCTGCGCGAGAGCCAGCTATTGGAATTCCGCGTGGACGGCTTCAATGCTCTAAACCGTCCCAACTTCAATCTGCCGGGCCGGATTTTCGGGGCGGCCAACTTCGGCGTCGTGACCAGTGCGCAGGACGCCAGAGAAGTTCAATTCGCGTTGAAATTTATTTTTTGAAAACGTGGAATTCGACGCGTGTAATCAGAAGCCGGCCAGCAGGTGGCCAAGTTTCGTGGATTTTGTCAGCAGATAATCTCGCGCGGCTTCCGTCCCGCGCGGCTGGCAGGGAACGCGCTCGACCACTTTGATGCCGTGCGCTTCGAGCTGGCGGACCTTATCGGGATTGTTGGAAAGCAAGCGAACTCGCTGGACGCCAAGGGCGTGCAGCGCCGCAGCAGAAAAGCCGTAGTCCCGCGAATCGGCGGCAAATCCCAAATGCTGGTTGGCTTCGACGGTGTCCATGCCGCCATCCTGAAGCTCGTACGCGCGCAGCTTATTCATGAGGCCGATCCCGCGGCCCTCCTGCGGAAGATAAAGCAGCAGACCGGCCCGCGCCGCCGCAATCCTGCGCAGCGATAACTCCAGTTGCGCGCGGCAGTCACATCGCTGCGATCCCAGTACGTCGCCGGTAAGACATTGCGAATGGATGCGAACAAGAGGAATAGACCCGCTGTTCAGGCGCCCGCGAACGAGAGCGACAGCAGTCTCGTCCGGCGTGGCGCCCTCGATTCCCAAAATAGTGAAGCGGCCGTATTGCGTAGGCAGGTTGGCCTTCGCTACGACGCGGACCTTCCCCACGCCTTCTGCGCCGCGGCCGGCACCGTTTGTACGCTTGGCCTTCATGGGATGAATTAGTATAGCAGTAACCTGGCTTTACATTGCCGGGGGCGATTGGCTAACGTAAGCAAGCCCTTATATAAGCGACGAAATGTAACTCCATGAACCTGCTCTCCAGCACTCAGGGCCTCCTCTTCACACTCCTGCTAAAGGTGGGCGTCGCTGCCTCCATGGCGGCCCTGCTGGCGCGCTGGGCTGTTTTCCGCCGCGTCCTCTATACTGAAGTGCGCGACTCCGATCAGAAGGTCAAGCTTCTGCTGTTTCTTACCCCGGTGCTGGGCATCAGCGTGCTGTTGCGCTTAGTCGGGTCGCCCTTTGAATTCGCTGACCTCATGGCCGAAGGCTCCTTTCTTCTGGGACTTCTTGGCGGCCTGGTTGTGGGGCCGTTGGGAGGCTCGATTGTCAGCCTCCCCGCTTTCTTTCATCACGAATGGCTGGCGACACCCTTTGCAGCGCTTGCCGGCTTGATGGGCGGCTTGATTCGGCAGGCGATTCCGAACAAAGAGGACATTTGGAGCTTCGGGCCCTTTACGTTTTTGAATCTGCCGAGATGGCTCGGGCGCATGATGCAAGGCTCCGACGTAGGATGGGAGGTGCTGCCGCTAGCCGGCTGCGTCGTGCTGGAAGTGGGACGACTGCTGCTCGGCCACGCTATACAGCCCCGCCCCTGGCTCTTCTTTATCGATGCGCACAGCTGGTGGTCCGTGCTGCTGCTGATGCTGGCGACCCTAATGGCCGTGGCGGTGCCCATCAAAATCTGGAACAACACCAGGATCGAGATGAATCTCGAGCAGCATCAGCAGCTGCTGCTCAAGGCGCGCATGGATGCGCTCACCAGCCAGATCAATCCGCATTTTCTCTTTAACACGCTGAATACGGTCGCCTCGCTGATTCGCTACGATCCCGATCAGGCCCGCGTGGTCGTTTTGAAGTTAGGCAATATCCTTCGGCGGCTTCTGCGCAAGCATGAAACCTTTGTGGCCTTGCAGGAGGAGCTTAACTTCATCGACGACTATCTGGACATCGAGGTGGCGCGATTTGGCCGCGACAACTTGCAGATTTTCAAGCACGTCGATCAGAACACGCTGGAAGCCTTTGTCCCAAGCATGCTGCTGCAGCCCATCGTCGAAAACTCGCTCAAACACGGTCTGGCGGCAAAACTCGAAGGCGGGCAGATCACAATTCGCACCTCGCTGAACAACGGACGGTTGGTGATCGAGGTGGAAGATAACGGCGCGGGAATACCGGAAGAGCGCATGCCGCAGGTCTACGTTGACGGCATCGGAATCAGCAACGTCCACGAGCGCCTGCGCGTGCTATACGGCGATGACTTCCGTATGCAGATTTCCAGCCGTCAGGGCGCGGGCACGCTCATCCGCATCGAAGTTCCAGAGTTGGTTTCGGAGATGCGAGGCGCGGCGGCGAATTGAGCCCGCCTGTGGCACAGGCGGCGAGCACACGCTCAGCTCTTATCGAACTTCCTTCTCGCCTGTAATTTGAGGCTGCGGTTTATTGCCCGTTGGTTCCGCCCTGGGCTGCTTCCTCGCCGTCTTTGTAGACGTACTTGATCACCTGCTTGTAGATCAGCAGGTTGGGCGCTCCAAAGCGGGTCAGTTTTATGCAATCCCGGTCATACCACTCCACTGTTCCGCGAAGGGTCTCGCCGTCGCGCAGAACGATGGTCATGGGCGTATGCGCCTGCATCTGCTTGACCCAATAAAAATTCTCCGCGTGCGTTTGTTCGGGCGGTGCGGGCTTTTTGTGTGGCTGCGGACCGGTCGCATGAGAGCGCGGCGTCGGCGGTTCCTTAACCTCAGTTAAAGTCGGACGGAATAATTTGCGATTAACCATCGCATCTCCTTCTATGATTTCGTGCTCCAAAATAAAATGTGGGCGGCGCGACTCGCTGGTTAAGATGCATAGCGCAGCGGGTTAGTTACGAGATATCAGCTTATTTTTGCAGGGCTTCGGTTAACGATAAAGCGATAGCATCCAACCCGAGTTGCCTGTTTACGTTTCGCCGCAGGCGGCCGCCCAACTCATCGAGGGCCTCCACGGCTGCTGTAATCCACGCGGTGTCGACCTGCCGGCTCAGTCTGGCGAGCTCTTTCCCGAGCGCAGGGTTACGCACGCCCTGACCTGCGAAACCTGCGGAGAGCTCCAGCAGATCGTTCAGCAGACTATAAAACACTTCCAGCACGGATTCAAAGGGCATCTTTTGTCCTTTGGTCAGGCGCGCTGTCTCCGCAAAAAGATCCGCCGACGAACGCTTATCGATCATGGCTGCGAGCACCTGCAGGGCCGATTTCCGCAGTTCGGTAGCCTCGGCCAGATTCATGGCCAGCGCCGCGCCGGGACTGCCCTCGGCCAATTGGGCAGCAGCTTTGCGCTGGACGGCAGTGAGGTCGTCTCGCTGGCGCAGCACTTGCTCGACTTGCTCCTGCGCGAGCGGACTGAAAAAGAACTGCAGGCAGCGCGATCGAATTGTGGGCAGCAGAAAATAGGGATTCGGAGCCAGCAAAATTAACGTGGCCGTTTCGGGAGGCTCTTCGAGGATCTTGAGGAAGATGTTGGCGTGGTCCCAGCGCATTGTGTCCGCGCCGTCGATAATAAAAACGCGGCGCTTCGCCAGGGGCTTGAAATATGCGGCGCGCTGCACCGCCCGCAATTGGCCGACGTGCAGGACGGGCCGAGCCACAGGGTTTTTCAGCCGTACCGGATCGGGAACGATGGCCCAGACATCCGGGTGCGTTTCCAGCAGCAGCGGAACGCGCTCGACGGTCGCTGAGTCCGCGCTTTCGCCGCGCTCGGCAAGCCCCTGCGCTATCAGCGCCTTCGTATCTTGCAGCCGGGCGATCGCCCGGCAACGGTCGCATTCGCCGCAGAAATCGTCAGTCAGCCGCTCGCAATTCGCCGCCTGCGCGAACATCCGCGCCAGCGTGAATTTTCCCACTCCTCGCGGCCCCGCGAATAGCATCGCGTGAGGCACGCGCCCGGTGGCGAGCATGCCGCGTAGGGCGGCAACGATGCGCGGATTGCCTAGAAATTCTGCGAATGGCATAGATTTTTGTAGCTCAGGTCGTCCCGGCTGCTTTTGTCGGGAAGACCTGAGGTTTTTCTTCTCCGTGGGCGTAGTCCCGTAGCTTACGGTTGGGCCACGCGTGAGAGGACGCGCGCATCGACGGCCTCGAGCACGTCTCGATGGATCTCTTCCGGCGACCGAAGTTTTTCCGACCGGGCGTCGAAGCACTCAATGGTGACCCAGTTTGGCGCCTGCGCGAGTTCGTCGTAGACGAGCGCCGCCTCTTTCAGGTGCAGCACGTCCGATTCCTGCAAGTCGCGAGACTTTGCAGTGTAGCTGCGCGCTGATTTCAGGCCTACCAGCCGGTGTCCCTCATCCGCGGGCACCCGAAGATAAATGACCAGATCTTCGACGGGCAGCCCATAAGTTCCATATTCGAGCTGGCGTAGCCAGGAAATAAATTCGGCGCGACTCTCTGCAGGCACTCTCGCCGCCTGATGGGCAAGATTGGAAGCGATATAGCGGTCGGTCACAACTGTCCGGCCGGAGTCGAGAGCTGCCTCCAAGTCGGGCTTCGCCTCAAAGCGGTCCCCTGCGTAGAGAAGCGCCGAAAAATGCGCGTTAACCGCCGCCAGCGGGCCGAACTCGCCGTTTAGAAACCGAGCGATCAAGCGGCCAAACGAAGATTCGTATCGGGGGAAGCCAAATTTCGCAACGGGAAGGCCGCGTTCTTCGAAAGCGCGGGTAAGCAGATCGGTCTGCGTTCCCTTGCCGGCGCCATCAATGCCCTCGATGACGATGAATTTTCGGCGAGCCATGCGCGGCCAGTGTAACCCCCGCCGCCTGAGGCCGCAAACACCCGCTCAAACCGCGTACACGATTACAGCAGCCGCAACGCCGGCGATGAGAAACAGAAAGTCTTCAAGATCCGAGCCGCGCGTAACCGGGTTTTCATAGCGCGGATCGTACCAGAATTCGTGGATCGCTGCGTATGCGACGCACAGACCCGCAGCAACGGCGATTCCGGTCCAGTGCCAGAATTTGCCGAAGGTGAGGACAATTCCATACGTGGCAAAAAAGTGCGCAACCTGGGCAACAAAGTTGAAAAACTTCGGGTCGATGACATTTTCGCCGAGGCTGGCCACTTTGATCTTTCTCATCGTTTCTCCCCTGCCAGGCAGGTAGGGCAGTAGAGTAGCGCGTCAGATGGCACGGGCCGACAAAACGTGTTTGGCAGATAGTTTGACGGTCAACAGGCAAGCAACGCAAGCAGCCTCATTCCGAGAACGGGACTCCCCAGGCGACGCACTTCACGGGCGGACGGGCAACTCTGCTAGAATCCGCGGAATGGGAACTTCGCAAAGCGTTGTGGCAGAGAATGTCGCCGCCCTTCAGGAGCGCGTAGAAAAGGCCGCCGCTCGCGCGCGGCGCAAAGCTTCCGACGTAACCATCGTGGGCGTATCCAAGACGTTCCCCGCGGAACGAATCCGCGAAGCCTTTGAATCGGGCATCCGTCATTTCGGCGAAAATCGGGTCCAGGAATGGGAGTCGAAGGCGCCCGTCGTCGAAGGCTTGGCGGCCACCTGGCACCTGGTTGGCCATCTGCAAAGGAACAAGGCTGCGCGGGCCATTCGCCTCTTTCACACCATCGATTCGCTCGATAACCTGCCGCTGGCCGAAAAGCTGAGTCACGCCGCCGGAGAAGGCCGCCGCTTGCCCGTGCTGATCGAAGTGCGGCTCGATCCAACATCAACGAAGACAGGCTGCGACCCCGCGGAGCTCTCGCGGTTTGTGGAAGGGCTGCTCCTGATGCCTCGGTTGGAATTGCGCGGCCTGATGACGGTTCCGGAACTGACGGCGGATCCCCAGCAGGCGCGGCCCGTATTTCGCCGGTTGCGCGAGATGCGGGACGCCGTCTCGCGGCAATTCCATTGTGAATTGCCGGAATTATCCATGGGAATGTCGCGCGATTTCGAGTTCGCCATCGAGGAAGGCGCCACGCAAATTCGCATCGGCACCGCTCTCTTTGGCGCACGGCATAACCGATGATCGAAATCCGTGAGCGCCAGGGTGGATTGAGTTTCCTCGTTCGCGTGCAGCCGCGCGCAAGCCGCAATGAGATCGATGGCGAATGGCAAGGCGCTCTGCGCGTTCGCCTGAATGTTCCGCCAGTGGAGGGTCGTGCTAATGAGGCTCTGCGGCGCTTTTTGGCCGATTGTTTGAATGTGCCGCTGGCCGCTGTTAAAATCGCTTCGGGCCAGCGCGGTCGTCTGAAGCGCATCGAAGTTCGGGGGGCCAAGGCAGAGCAAATCCGCGCCGTCGCATCTTCGCACGCCAAAAACCACATGACTACGATCGATAATTAATGCCGCCAATCGAAACCATACAAAAAGAGCTGCGCGCCGCGGGGCTGGACGGGTGGCTCTTCTACGACTTTCACCACCGTGATCCGATTGCTTCGCGTGTATTGGGGCTGAACGGCGCCGGCATGGGCACGCGCCGCTGGTTTTATCTGATTCCCAGCCGAGGTACGCCTCGGAAGCTGGTGCACCGCATCGAAGCCGGAGCGCTCGATAGCCTGCCGGGGCAGAAGTTGGTTTATGCCAGCCTCGACGAACTGAACAAAAACCTGCCGCGCCTGATCGGCCGGGCGCGCAAAGTGGCCATGCAATATTCGCCGCGCAACGCCATACCTTACGTTTCGCTCGTCGACGCCGGCACGGTGGAGATGGTGCGCGCCCAAGGCTGCGCCGTCGTAAGCTCGGCGGATCTGGTGCAGCGATTCGAGGCTTGCTGGAGCGCGGAGCAGTTTCAATCGCATCTGGAAGCGGGAAAAGTGATCGACCGAGTTGTACAGGAGGCTTTCGCGCGTGCGGCCGCGCAGGTTCGGGCGAAAGCGAATCTGACGGAATACGATTTGCAGCAGTGGATCCTGGAGCAATTCCGAGCGAATTCGATCACCGTGGACGAGCCGCCCATCGTTGCCGTCGGCCCCCACAGCGGTGATCCGCATTATGAGCCAACCTCCGCGAAATCTTCGCCCATTCGCGCAGGCGATTTGCTGCTGCTCGACGTCTGGGGAAAGCTCACGCGCCCCGGCAGCGTCTATTACGACATCACCTGGGTTGGCTATCTGGGCGCGAAGGTTCCTGACGAGTACGAGCGCATTTTCGGGCATGTCCGTGACGCTCGCGACGCTGCGATTGCGTTTATTCAACGCGAGATCGCCGGAGGCCGAAAAATCAAGGGATGGCAGGTCGATCGCGTCGCGCGCGGTGTGATTTCAGAAGCGGGCTACGGCAAATATTTCGTCCATCGCACTGGCCACAGTATCGGTCAGGAAGTGCACGGTAACGGCGCCAATATGGATAGTCTCGAGACGCACGATCTGCGCACGATTCTGCCGAAGACCTGCTTTTCCATCGAACCGGGAATCTACCTGAAAGAGTTCGGTATCCGCAGTGAAGTGAACGTCTACATAGACGGAAAGGAAGCGCGTGTCACGGGGCCCATCCAAAAGGGCATCCTCGCGCTGCTCGCCTAAAATGGCGGAGACAAAAAAGAATCCGATCAATCCCGCGCTGGCGCTCGCTGCCGCTGTTGCGGGTTGGCTTGTGCCCGGCCTGGGCCACGTTTTGCTGCGGAAATGGGACAAGGCCATCGTGTACCTCTTTGCTGTCGGAACTCTGGCGCTTGTCGGACTCTGGATGCGCGGCAACGTGTTCAGCTCGAATGCCGCCGACGCTTTTGACATGCTCGGCTTTCTCGCTGATATCGGCAGCGGCATCTTTTATTTTCTGGCGGGCACGATTAATCCCGCGGGCGGTGATGTTTCGAGAGCTTCCGGCGATTACGGCACCCGGCTTTTTGCTACGGCGGGCGTCTTGAATTTGCTGTGCGTGCTGGAAGTGCTGCAAATTGGCTTTGGATCCAAAGACGAAGGGCACGCCGCAGGATGATCCTCAATCATTTTCAAGCGATGGTGATTTTCGCGCTGACGGTGTCGGTAGCCTTCGCGTTCCTCTCCAAGAACAAAATGAGCGAACGTCTTCGCTACGCCGTGTGGGCCTTCCTCGCTTTTTTGGTGGTCGCAATCGGAATCGGCTGGCTGATGTACCCGTTTTCCCGTTGAACCCTGTCCGTCTCACCGCCATTCCCCTGCTTGAACTTGCCTTGGTTTTGTTTTCTCTGTGTACTCCGTGTCTCCGTGCCCTCTGTGCTAAATTCACGATTTCGGGACGCCTGCATCGAGCCTGAATCCACCTCGCGCATGAACCCTCTCGCTGAGCAGGATCATCGGCCATGGCCCGTGCCGAAGCGGCCCTGGATCATGG